>JAYRRD010000115.1:0-55413 GCA_041910275.1 Rhodoferax sp. | reverse complement strand
GGTGCCCGATCCTGCTCCCGGTAGCCCCGATAGACGAGCGTTCTGGCGCCGCAATAGAGTTCTTCGGTGATCTGGTAGCCGGGGAGGGACAGCATCGACTTTCTCCTTCTGTGACTCAGATAATGTAGGGCGGTAGGGCGGATAAACCGGGACTGTTGATCCAGGGTCCAATCCCGGTAATGCCAGAACCATGGCTGTCCTGGGGGTGCGAGCATCGGAAATCCAGGTGCCCAACGGCGAGTATCCTCGACGGATGCACCTCGGTCAACGCTTCGCCGCAACACAAGTACCGCGCCGTTTGCCGCCATGTCGCGGTGAACTGGGCGTGGCCAACGCCGAAGGCGGCGTGCCGATATTGCTATGAAAAAAGCAGCTGTCCCCGCTCATCCCACAAGGTCTACAAGCACATTTGGCACTGAATTTCATGAAATACCATGGCAAAAGCAGCTGTTCCAGCACATGAATCACCATAAGCCTACTATGAATAAAGTAGCTGTCCCCGCATATCCCACAAGGGCTGCAAGCACATTGGGTACTGAATGCCATGAGTATGCTATGAAAAGAGAAGCTGTACCCGCTCGTCCCATAAGGGCTGCAAGCACATTTGGCACATTGAGCACTGAACGGCTGGCTGTGTCGGCCAGCATGCCGCAATCGCGGCCAATTCCGATACAGTCAACACCGCCCCAACGACGGGCTGCATAGTCAACACGAGTCAACACACGCAAAGGGATGAGGCAATGGCACGTTACGAACTGGTGGAGGGAACATCGTCCAAGTTTTGGGAAGTCAATGTCAGTGGCAGCGACCTCACCGTCAGCTTCGGGCGCATAGGCACTGCGGGGCAAAGCAAGACCAAGAGTTTTGCCGACCCGGCGGCGGCGGCGAAGGAGCGGGACAAGCTGATCAAGGAAAAGACGGGCAAGGGGTATGCGCTGGTGGGGGCGGCGCCGTCCGCTGCTGTGGCGACCGTGGCGTCTGCTGCGCCCGTGGCGTCGGTGCAGCGTGTCAAGCCTGCGCCAATCAGCAAACCGGCGCAGGCGGCGGGCGTCTCCACCGTGGCAGGAGACGCGGCCACTGCGATTGTCTGGCCCAGCGGAGGCTTTCAATGGAAAAGCGCGTGGCGACAGGAGTTGTCGGTTGTGCGCGGGATTTACGCTCCACCAGCGTGGCCTGGCATGCAGCTCTTTTCCGATTGGATTGTCCTGCCCGACGATGATGCGTACGGGTTCCAACAACAACGACTCGACACGCTGGCCGCCGGTGCAGGATGTGCATGGACCTACTGGGGTGAGAGCGTGTCACGCCAGCGCATAACGCGCGAAGCCCTCAGCAAACCCGATTTTGCGTTCTGGCGTGAACTGTTGGCGCAAGCCAAGGTTGGTGATGCCAATGACATCCGGTGGGCATTGTTCCATTGCGTTTCCTTGCATGGACTGGCCTTCACACTGGAAGTGGTCTTTGCGGTGCCAGGGCTTTTGCAGGCTTCCTGTTACTACTGGATGCACGACGGCTTTGACGTACCTGGACTGCTGCGCCATGCCATCGCCTGTGCCGACGAAACGGCACACCAAGAGGCTTACCTTCTTGCCGAACGCTTGCGCCAACAGGACGCGCAGAACATGGTTGTGTGCTCCTATCTTTTTCCACATATTTCACAGTGGGCCATCGAATGTGTGGAGCAAAACCTCGATGACCGCCAAAAACTTTTGCTTTCCTGTACTTTGCCGGTGCAGCAATTTGTCGATTGGATCAAGGATGAGCGCAACCTCATGCATTACATGCGTCCCACCGTGTTACTGCAGGTCCATCTGCATGGTGAAGCGGCTGTCGATGTGCTGGCAGCGGCACTGGCGCAATCCTTGGGCACCAAGGACGCAACCACCAAGGCATTGGAACTTGTGACATGCATGCATGTGCCGCAGTTGATACCATTGCTGGTGCGTGAGCTGGAGTTCAGTGAGGTGCGCGCTACGCTGGATAAACTGGCAACGCAGTACCCTGCGGCTGTCATCAAATGCGCCATTGAGCAATCCGTTGCCAGCCACAACCGCACCGTTGAGGGATGGACAATCCGGCTGGCGCTGCGTGAGCAGGCGGCCTTGGCCTGCGCCCTGGCTGCGGTTGACGAACCCATCCGTAAGCGCTTCGAGGAAATGCTTGCCGCGCTGCAGCGCGAAGAAGCCAGACCGGATCAATTACCGGCGCTGTTGCGCGAGCCGCCCTGGCTTGGCAAAGTGCGCCAGGGCGAGCTGCCCGCTGTGGAGGTACAAACCCGGACAACTCCCGAGACCATTGTGTGGAGTGATCAGGAACGGGAACGTGCAAGCCAGTTTGAGTTACCGCGCAACAAACGCAATATGCCCCTTGGCGAACGGTTCCCACAGGATTTGGAAATCAAGGCGCCTGGTGCAAAGCGCTTGCTGGCAGGCTTGCCGCTGGAGGCTGGTGACGTGTCCAGGTATAACGGCTGTGCCATGCCGGAACTTGTTCTTGCTTCACCACAAGCAGCGCAATTGTTGTTGTGGAACAGCTACCCCGCAAAGTATTGGAACGTTTATGTGGACCATTCGCGTGCTGTTCGTGCGCTATTGGCCAGGCACGGCAGCGCTGCATTGCCCGGCTTTTTCAACTTTATTGCTGCTTTTCCGGACAAGGGACTGGCGTTGATCCAGCCGGTTGACAGTCCCAGCCTCGTAGACCCTGCACTGCACGGCTTGCGCAACCTCAAAAAGGGCAAAGATTCTGCGCAGTCCTGGATGCGGACGCACCATCGCACCGTCCTGGTCAAGGCGCTGCCGCAGGCCTTTCACCCCAACCATAGCGCTGTCCGGGACAACGCCAGGTTTGGTGTGAACTGGCTTATCACCCATGGTTTTGAGGCGGTAGCCAGGGAAGTGGCCCGCAGCTACGGCCCGGCCATGGAAGCAGCGCTGCAAGCCCTGGTTGATGCCGACCCCTTGCTGGTACTGCCCGGAAAGATGCCCAGGTTGCCAGCGTTTTGTGTGGTTGCGTCGTTTCGCCGCCCCGCGCTGCCCAGCGGTGAGGCATTGCCCCTGAGTGCCCTGGAGCATATTGCCACCATGTTGGTCATCAGCCGGCTGGATGCGCCGTATCCAGGCCTGGATATCGTCAAGCGAACTTGCACCCCGGCCAGTCTGGCCGAGTTTGCGTGGGATATCTTTGAGGCATGGATCGCTGCGGGTGCACCCAGCAAGGAGAGTTGGGCCTTTAGCGCACTGGGTCTGCTGGGGGACGACGAGACGGCCCGCCGCTTGGCGCCGCGCATCCGCGAATGGCCGGGCGAGTCGGCCCATGCGCGTGCCGTGGCCGGGCTGGACCTGCTGGCCACCCTTGGCAGCGATGTGGCGTTGATGCACCTCAATGGCATTGCCAACAAGGTCAAATTCAAAGCCTTGCAAGAGCGCGCCAAGGAAAAGATAGCGCTGGTTGCCCAGGCGCGCGGTTTCACCGCTGCGGAGCTGGCCGACCGTCTGGTGCCGGACCTGGGCCTGGATGAATCGGGCAGGCTGGAACTCAACTTCGGCCCGCGCCAGTTCTTTGTGGCCTTTGACGAGGCGCTCAAGCCCTTTGTCAAGGACGCACAAGGCGCACGTCTGAAGGACCTGCCCAAGCCGATCAAGAGCGATGATGCAGCCCTGGCCGAGGCAGCCACCGAGCGCTACAAGCAAATGAAGAAGGACGCCAGGGCCATCGCCAGTCAGCAGGTCACACGCCTGGAGATGGGCATGGTGGCGCGCAGGCGCTGGTCGGCCACCGACTTCCGGCTGTTCTTCATCGAACACCCCTTGATGCGGCATCTGGCCGCGCGCGTGGTCTGGGGTGTGTACCACAACGGCAGCTTGCAGCACAATTTCCGGGTTGCCGAGGATTGGACCCTGGCCGATGCCGACGACAACACCTACAGCTTGCCAGGCGACGCCAGCGTTGGCATTTCGCACATTCTGGAGCTGCCCAAAGCCACGCAAGCGGCCTTTGGCCAGATATTTTCCGACTACGAAATTCTGCAACCCTTCAGACAGCTGGGCCGTGAGATTTACAGTCTGACGCCGGAGGAACAAAAGCAATCCAGCCTGACCCGCTTTGCCAACAAGGTGGTGGCCACGGGCAGCGTCATGGGTTTGACCAATCGGGGCTGGGAGCGCGGACAGGCACAAGACGCAGGCTGGGTGGGTGAGTTCACCAAATACGTTGGCGACGACTGGCAGGTGGACCTGCAACTGGACCCCGGCACCATTGTTGGCGACCTGTCGTACGAGCCCAAACAGAAGCTCCCCAGTCTGTCACTGCGCCGGCGTGGCAGCTATGACCAAAACGGTTTGATTGCATTTGGCGAACTCGATCCGATTCTGGCCAGTGAAGTGCTGCGCGATATTGATATGCTGGCTCCGGTGAAGGATTGAATGCCCGGCCCCGAGGCGGCCTGCCGGGCGCTGGTGCGGGGTATGCCAGCTGCATTTGACGGGTTCTCTTAGCCAGACTAGACTAACCTTACTTTGGAGCAAACAATGCAGACCGTCAACATGCTACAGGCGAAAACTTCACTCTCAAAACTGGTGGAGGTGATTGAACGCGGTGTGGAGCAGGAAATTGTGATTGCCAGAAATGGCCGTCCGGCAGCGAAGCTGGTCGCTCTTGATACCCCGGTAGAAAATAAACGCATCGGTGTTGCAAGAGGCTTGTTCGTTGTGCCTGACAGCATCGATGCCCATAACGCAGAGGTCGCAGCCTTGTTCATGGGCAAGATGCCGCCATGAATCTTTTGTTGGACACGCACATTGCGCTATGGGCCATTACTGATGACCCCAGATTACCTCCCAAGGTGCGCGATCTGATTCAGGATACAACGACCACAGTCTGGATAAGCGCTGCCAGCATTTGGGAAATTGCCATCAAGCGCGCACTTGGCAGAGGCGACATGCCGGTTTCCAGCCAGGATGCCGTGCGGTATTTCAAGGAATCGGGCTATCGGTTCCTCGCCATAGGCATTGAACATACCATTGCTGTTGAAACCCTTCCCGCCCATCATCAAGACCCTTTTGATCGAATTCTGGTGGCGCAAGCGCTCATCGAACCCATGCGGCTTGTGACGCGCGATGCGCTGGTGGCGCTGTACAGTGATACCGTCATAAAAATCTAACAAAGGATGAGGCAATGGCACGTTACGAACTGGTGGAGGGAACATCGTCCAAGTTTTGGGAAGTCGATGTCAGTGGCAGCGACCTCACCGTCAGCTTCGGGCGCATAGGCACTGCGGGGCAAAGCAAAACCAAGAGTTTTGCCGACCCGGCGGCGGCGGCGAAGGAGCGGGACAAGCTGATCAAGGAAAAGACTGGCAAGGGGTATGCGCTGGTAGGGACGGCGCCGTCCGCTTCTGTGGCGCCTGCTGCGTCTGCTGCGTCTGCTGCGCCAGTGGCGACCGTGGCAGGAGACGCGGCCACTGCGATTGTCTGGCCCAGCGGGGGCTTTCAATGGAAAAGCGCATGGCGACAGGAATTGCCGGTTGTGCGCGGGATTCACGTTCCACCAGCGTGGCCTGGCATGCAGCTCTTTTCCGATTGGATTGTCCTGCCCGACGATGCGTACGGGTTCCGACAACCGCTACTCGACACGCTGGCCGCTGGTGCAGGATGTGCATGGACCTACTGGGGCGAGAGCGTGTCACGCAAGCGCATAACGCGCGAAGCCTTCGGCAAACCCGATTTTGCGTTCTGGCGTGAACTGTTGGCGCAGGTCAGTGTGGGTGATGACAATGACATCAGGTGGGTATTGTTCCATTGTGTTTCCTTGCACGGACTGGCCTTCGCAATGGAAGTGGTCTTTGCGGTGCCTTGGCTTTTGCAGACCGCCAAATACTACTGGTCGCGCAGCGACTCTGGTGTATCCGCACTGCTGCGCCATGCCATCGCCTGTGCCGACAAAACGGCGTACCAAGAGGCTTACCTTCTGGCCGAACGCTTGCGCCAACAGGACGCGCAAAACAGGCTTGTGTGTGCCTATCTTTTTCCACATATTTCGCAGTGGGCCATCGAATGTGTGGAACAAAGCCTCCGCGACCCTCCAAGACTTATGCTTTCCTGTACCTTGCCGGTGCAGCAATTTGTCCATTGCATCAAGGATCAGGGCAGCCGCATCCATTACATGCGTCCCGCCGTGTTGCTGCAGGTCCATCTGCATGGTGAAGCGGCCTTTGATGTGCTGGCAGCGGTACTGGCGCAGTCCTTGGGCACCAGGGACGCGAGCACCAAGGCATTGGAACTTGTGACATGCATGCATGTGCCGCAGTTGATACCATTGCTGGTGCGTGAACTGGAGTCCAGTGAGGTGCGCGCTGCGCTGGATAAATTGGCAACGCAGTACCCTGCCGCTGTCATCAAATGCGCCATTGAGCAATCCGTTGCCAGCCGCAACCGCACCGTTGAGGGATGGACAATCCGGCTGGCGCTGCGTGAGCATGCGGCCTTGGCCTGCGCCCTGGCTGCGGTTGATGAACCAATCCGTAAGCGCTTCGAGGAAATGCTTGCCACGCTGCAGCGCGAAGAAGCCAGACCGGATCAATTGCCGGCGCTGTTGCGCGAGCCGCCCTGGCTTGGCAAGGTACGCCAGGGCGAACTGCCCGCTGTGGAGGTACAAACCCGGACAACTCCCGAGACAGTTGCGTGGAGCGATCAGGAGCGGGAACGTGCAAGCCAGTTTGAGTTGCCGCGCAACCTGCGCAATATGCCCCTTGGCAAACTGTTTCCACGGTTTTTGAGAATCAATGCGTCTGGCGAACAGCGCTTGCTGGCAGGTTTGCCCTTGGAGGCTGGTGACGTGTCCACACCGCAGCACGGCAGTCCCACGCCGGAACTCGTTCTTGCTTCACCACAAATAGCGCAATTGTTGTTATGGAACAGCTACCCCGCAAAGCATTGGAGTAGTTGGACAGACCATTCGCGTGCTGTTCGTGCGCTATTGGCCAGGCACGGCAGTGCTGCATTGCCAGGCTTTTTCAACTTTATTGATGTTTTTCCGGACAAGGCGCTGGCGTTGATCCAGCCGGTTGACAGTCCCCGCCTCGTAGACCTTGCACTGCACGGCTTGCGCAACCTCAAAAAGGGCAAAGAGTTTGCGCAGTCCTGGATTCGGGCGCACCCTCGCACCGTCCTCGTCAAGGCGCTGCCGCAGGCTTTTCTCCCAACCCATAGCGCTGATCGGGACAACGCCAGGTTTGGTGTGAATTGGCTCATCACCAATGGCTTTGAGGCGGTGGCCAGGGAAGTGGCCCGCAGCTACGGCCCGGCCATGGAAGCAGCGCTGCAAGCCCTGCTCGATGCCAACCCCTTGCTGGCACTGCCCGGCAAGATGCCCAGGTTGCCAGCGTTCTGTGTGGTTGCGTCGTTTCGCCGCCCCGCGCTGCCCGGCGGTGAGGCTCTGCCCTTGAGTGCCATGGAGCATATTGCCACCATGTTGGCCATCAGCCGGCTGGATGCGCCGTATCCGGGTCTGGATATCGTCAAGCAAACCTGCGCCCCCGCCAGTCTGGCCGAGTTTGCGTGGGATCTCTTTGAGGCATGGATCGCTGCTGGCGCACCCAGCAAGGAGAGTTGGGCCTTTAGTGCACTGGGTCTGCTGGGGGACGACGAGACGGCCCGCCGCCTGGCGCCGCGCATTCGCGAATGGCCGGGCGAGTCGGCCCATGCGCGTGCCGTGGCCGGGCTGGACCTGCTGGCCACCCTTGGCAGCGATGTGGCGTTGATGCACCTCAATGGCATTGCCAGCAAGGTCAAATTCAAAGCCTTGCAAGAGCGCGCCAAGGAAAAGATAACGCAAGTTGCCCAGGCGCGCGGGTTCACCGCTGCGGAGCTGGCCGACCGTCTGGTACCGGACCTGGGCCTGGATGAATCGGGCAGGCTGGAACTCGACTTCGGCCCGCGCCAGTTCTTTGTCGCCTTTGACGAGGCACTCAAGCCCTTTGTCAAGGATGCACAAGGCGCGCGCCTGAAGGACCTGCCCAAGCCGATCAAGAGTGATGATGCCGCCCTGGCCGAGGCAGCCACCGAGCGCTACAAGCAAATGAAGAAGGACGCCAGGGCCATCGCCAGTCAGCAGGTCACACGCCTGGAGATGGGCATGGTGGCGCGCAGGCGCTGGTCGGCCACGGACTTTCGGCTGTTCTTCATCGAACATCCCTTGATGCGGCATCTGGCCGCGCGCGTGGTCTGGGGTGTGTACCTCAACGGCAGCTTGCAGCACAATTTCCGGGTTGCCGAGGATTGGACCCTGGCGGATGCCGACGACAACACCTACAGCTTGCCAGGCGACGCCAGCGTTGGCATTTCGCATATTCTGGAGCTGCCCAAAGCCATGCAGGCGGCCTTTGGCCAGATATTTTCCGACTACGAAATTCTGCAACCCTTCAGACAACTGGGCCGTGAGACTTACAGTCTGACACCGGAGGAACAAAAGCAATCCAGCCTGACCCGCTTTGCCAACAAAGTGGTGGCCACGGGCAGCGTCATGGGTCTGACCAATCGGGGTTGGGAGCGCGGCCAGGCACAGGACGGAGGCTGGGTTGGAGAGTTCACCAGGTACGTTGGCGACGACTGGCAGGTGGACCTGGAGCTGGACCCCGGCACCGCTGTCGACGACCTGTCTTACGAGCCCAAACAGAAACTGCCCAGTCTGTCACTGCGTCGGCGCGACAGTCATGACCAAAACGGCTTGATTGCGTTTGGCGAACTCGATCCGATTCTGGCCAGTGAAGTGCTGCGTGACATTGATATGCTGGCTCCGGTGAAGGATTGAAACGGGGGGTGGAGCCTTCTCAAATGAAAATCTATCATTTTGATAGATTATTGTATATACTTCACACCATAAATGTCGAATAAGCTGCTGTCAGATGCTCAAGTCGCCAAGGAAGTTCGGCATTTGATTTGCGCCAACCGAATCGGTTGGACACGCCATGCGGAAGAAAGGATGGCTCTGAGAGGAGTTGACAAGGGACAAGTCAAAGAGTGCTTGAGAAAAGGCGTATTCACTGAGAGTCCGACAATTCCAAACCGTTCCGGAGATATCGAGTACATGTTTCGAATGGAAGCGATAGTGGACCATGAGACCATCATCGTTGCAGCGTCGTTGATCCCCGCCAAGAAGGTGGTCGTGATAACGGTTTTCCCTGACAAATAAACTTCACAATTGCCATGATTGCATACCCACATTTCGCCATACCGAACCTCTACCTGGAAAACGGATATTTGGTGGAGGAGTCGTCGTATGGTGAAATCGTTTCATACGTGGACGAAGATGCCTTGGAGGCATGTGTTCAAAAGATTCTTGTCCGCATTCCACAAAGGCTGAATGGCCGCCAGTTGCGATTTCTCAGGCGTGGGCTTGAAATATCCCAAGAGGTTTTTGGCACCTTGATCGACCGCGATACGCAGACAGTCGCGCGGTTGGAGAAATCCGATGCCGCCGTTCCAAAATTGGTTGATTTGGCAATCCGCGCCCGATACTTCGGTCGATACGAACCCAGCGTGTCGATTGGCGAGATACTGTCAATTCATGACGGTACCACACGATTTCCAACAGACAAGATCGTCCTTTCTCATGTGGGTGGGAAGTGGTCTTATCGCTTTGATGTTCCAAAATTGATAGTTGAACTTACCAAGTCACAAAGTAGTGGCGGTGAATGTCTGATAAGTGAGGCGACCGATGACGGCCATATTTACCAGCACCGCATAAGAATAAGCACCACAGCAAACGTAGCAATCAGACAGGATATGAAAGGCCCTGATGATCGTATTCAATTTTCCAGTAGTGCCTCGGATTTGCGCATTGCAAAAGTAGCGATGCACAAGTCAGAGAGTGTATTGATGAATACAAGTCATTTATTTTAAATAATTTTATATAAATTTATAATCACTTATATCAAATTATCTATAGACCAAGGGCGAACAAACCAATCAAGTGAGATTAAGGATTATGTTGAAACAACTTCTTCCTGCGTCAAGTCCATGAAAAAATTGGAAATATGGTTTTTGTTATATTAAATTTAGATTTCGCAACACGCTCTAAGGCGTTACCCAATATTCTTCCTACCACAGGAAACTAAGATATGATGAAATCCAGTGAAAAAAAGGTGAGCATGGCAGCGTACTTGATGGGAGTGATAAGTCAGGTACGTCAAATTGACGAAAAGCTATCTACGACTGACCCTATTCTCCAAAATGGCAAATTGGAGAAGTCACAAATCTCCAATGAAACGAGTACGACGTTTGAGTTTGGCATCCCTGAAAATACGAAGGTTACTGACTTTCGCGTAAGGATACATTACACCGTGATATTGAGCTTTGAGGAAGGTGCTATACAGTTGTGCAAGTACGAGTGCACTTCGGTGGCATTCTTTCAATTGCAGGATAAGGGGGGATTCGAAAATTGGGAAGATATGCCTGAAGACCTAATGATCCCCTACTTCGCCATGGCGCACCATCTGGCGAGGCAACGAGCTGAAGAACACCTATTGGCTGCAGGTTTTCGTGGAGTTGCCTTGCCCATTCCAGACAACCTTAAAATGTCGCCAGCACAAGACACTGAACTAATCTCAGATGTCCCTAATCGTCCCAGTAGAGCAAGAGCACCTAGAAAAAAACGATCGCTTTAAAGCCAGCACTCTGGAAAACGCACCCGGACGCGGTGCATGAATATAACGGGTGTGGAAAATATGATCGACTCCGACATCGGATACCATATAAATATCGAGCGACATTGCACGGGCAACATCGGACTGCAATGGCCACAGATCAATGGTCTGGTGTCCTACTCATCCTGGAGACCAGGAAAAGATTCAAGGAATTCCGCTATCAAGGATTGAAAGCAGCGAAATAGTTTCATAAGTAGTTCATACATTCATTTTCACAAGGAGACCACAGCATGCAGGATAAATACAAGTACATGGCGCCGTTATATGATTTTCTGGCCGCCATTTACAGCAACGGATCAATTGATTTGTGCAAGAAAGCCATGGTGGAAAAGATACATAAAGGCGATCAGGTTCTGTTTGCCGGGGTCGGACATGGCGTGGATGCCATAGCCGCAGCCAAGGCTGGTGGTGCAGTGACAGTGGTTGATATGTCAGAAAAAATGCTTTCCCAGTTTGACGCCAACCTGAAGAAGAACCATCTGGATACCACGGTCATCCAGATAAATGACAATATCATGAACGTCAATGAAACTGGAAAATACGATTTTGTATTTGCCAATTTCTTTCTCAACGTCTTTTATGAAGACAACATGCGGATGATTCTGACAAAACTGGAATCCCTGGTGAAACCCGGCGGATATCTGGTTATCGGAGACTGGGCGCATCCGGAAGGAAATATATTCAAAAGAACATTCCAGAATGTCTACTGGGTTCTTGGCGTGACCCCCTTCTACCTGATAACAAAAAATGCCTTCCACCCAATTTACAACTATCCGCAGGAAATGGCCAATCTGGGTTTGAAGGTCGTTGAGAAAAAATATTTCACGTACCTTGGAGTCAACTGCTTCTGGTCCCTTCTCGGGAAAAAAGAGTAGCAAGGGCAGTAAGGGCAGTGATGGATCAAGGTGATTCGATGGGCGCCAGCAAGCGGCGCAATCGGCTCCAGTGCTGTTGGCGGTCGCTTTGGCGGTAGGCGCGCATCCTGGCCATCTGCGCCTCGACGGCACTGGCGACCTTCTCACGCAAGGCCCACACAGCCGCAGCATCGTTGGCCCTGGCGCGCAGATGGCCGGTTCTGATGCGTGAACCAAAACCAAAGTAATAGCGCTGGGGCCGTGGCAGCAGACTGGGACCAATGCCGCGCACCACAGGCGGCACCATCTCACCAGCGCGCGTCAACGTATCGAGGTGCAGGCTGCGGGCAAACCATTGCCACAGTGTCGAGCGTGTGATTTCGGCCCCGTCGAGCAGGATTGTGTAATTGTCGTCGGCACCAACCGAGGCAAAAGGGATGATGTCATAGCCGTACTGCATGGCCATCGCCGCAAATCCGGTACGCTGTTTCCAGATCAGCTGGTAGGCCTCGCCCTTGCGGCGCATCACCTCACGTCCACCACCAGGAAATACCAGCACATGCTGGCGTGCTTGCATCAGCGCGGCGCAGTTTTCGCGCGTACCCAGCACCATGCCGTGGCGCTCCAGCAGTCTGTTCCACACCGGAATCCGGTAGTGCAGACGGTCGCCCAGCGCGCGCAACAACACGCCGTGCTGGGTGTAGAGATGCTCCAGCAACAAGGGCACGTCGGTCAGACCGTAGAGCGTATGGTTGCCCACCCACAGCGCCGGACGCTTGAGATTGAGCTTTTCCAGGCCGCAAAACACCGGACTGAAATAAGCCCGCGCCAGCGCCATTTCGGCCTGCATGGCAAGCGGCGAGGGTGCAGCAGTGGCAATGATGTTGGAAGGAGGTGGTTGATCCATGTCTGTCTCCTTTTTATTTCTGGAGTGGTCGCAATTTGCGACCACCTCGGGTGCAGGAATTCATGCTTTGCGTACCTTCGCATGCATCTTTCCCAGCCACAGCGCCACATCGTCCACATAGGTAAAGACCGCCGGAATCACCAATAGACTCAAATAGGTCGAGGTAATCAGGCCACCAATCACCGCAATTGCCATCGGGGAGCGAAAGCTGGTGTCGGCAGCCCCCAGGCCAATGGCAATCGGCGCCATGCCGGCGGCCATGGCCAGCGTGGTCATGATGATGGGGCGCGCGCGCTTGTGGCAGGCGTCCAGCAGCGCCTCCAGGCGCGACATGCCGTGCTCGCGCCGCGCCAGAATCGCGTATTCCACCAACAGGATGGAGTTTTTGGTCGCAACACCCATCAGCATGATGAGGCCAATGAGCGAGGGCATGGAAAAGCTCATCCTGGCCAGCAGCAAACCGACAAAAGCACCTCCCAGCGACAAGGGCAGGGCGGCCAGGATGGTGACCGGGTGCAAAAGATTCTTGAACAGCAGCACCAGCACGATGTAGATACACAGTACGCCGGTCAGCATCGCCATGCCGAAACCGGCGAACACCTCGGCCATGACTTCTGCATCGCCCACTTCCACCACCTTGACCCCGGCTGGCAGATTTTTGATGGACGGCAGGTTCTGCACGGCGTCGATAACGTTGCCCAGCGGCATTCCGGTCAGTTCGACTTCAAAGGTGGTATTGCGCGCACGGTCGTAACGCTCGATCATGGCCGGGCCGCTGGCCACTTCCAGCGTGGCCACCTGATTGAGCATGACCGGCCCTTTGCTGCCAGGCACCGACAAGCGGCCCAGAAGTTCCAGGTCAGTGCGCGCGCTGGTGTCGAGTTTGACCACAATGGGAATCTGGCGCTGGCTCAGGTTGAGCTTGGGTAGCGCGGCGTCGTAATCACCCACGGTGGCGATGCGCAGCGTGTCGCCAATGGCGGCGGTCGTAACCCCCAAGTCGGCGGCACGGGCAAAGTCGGGGCGCACCGCAATCTCCGGGCGTACCATGCTGGCGCTCGATGCAATATTGCCAAGGCCCGGAATGGTGCGCAAATCGCGTTCCACCGCGCGCGCTGCGGTTTGCAAGGTATCGGCATCATCGCCGGTGATGACCAGGATGTATTTCTCCCCCGAAACGCCAAGCCCCACCTTGCTGCGCACACCGGGCAGGGCTTCCAGTTTGTTGCGCAGGGATTTTTCAATGTGTTGCTTTACCGGGCGTGTGCCGCGCGGATCGAGCAAGATGGTCAGGGTTGCCTTGCGGGTTTCGGCAGCGCCCTGCGGGACAAAGGGGTCACTGCCGGCGCTGCCGCCACCGATGGTGGTGTAGACACTGCGCACGTGGGGCTCTTGGCTGATGAGTAATCGCGCCGACTCGGCCAGCGCACGTGTCTGGTTCAGGGTGGCTCCGGGAGCCAGTTCCAGATACACCTGGGTTTGCGAGTTGTCATCCGGTGGAATGAAGCCCTGCGGCAACAGCGGAATCAACATCAGGGAACCCACGAAAAACCCGCCGGCTCCCAGCATGGTCAGGAATCGGTGGTGTATGCACCAGTTGGCCCAGCGCATGTAGACACCGAGCCAGCGCTGTTCTTTGTGCGCACCGACAATGGGTTTGAGCATATAGGCTGCCATCATCGGCGTGAGCACGCGCGCAACCAGCAGCGAAGCCGCGACCGCCAGGGATGCCGTCCAGCCAAATTGCTTGAAAAATCTGCCGGGAATACCGCTCATGAAGGCCGTGGGCAAAAATACCGCAATCAGGGTGAAGGTGGTGGCAATCACCGCCAGGCCAATTTCATCCGCCGCTTCCATCGCCGCCTGGTATGGCGTTTTGCCCATGCGCAGGTGGCGCACGATGTTTTCCACCTCGACAATGGCATCGTCCACCAGGATACCGATGACCAGCGACAAGGCCAGGAGGGTGATCCCGTTGACCGAAAAACCCAGGTAATGCATACCGATGAAGGCAGGAATGGCCGACAGGGGCAGTGCCACGGCAGAGACGAATGTGGCGCGCCAGTCGCGCAGAAACAGCCAGACCACCAGCACAGCCAGCGCTGCGCCTTCGTACAGCAGGTTCATCGACGCGACATACTCTTCTTCCACCGGCGTGACAAAGTCAAACGCTTCGGTGATGTCGATTTCCGGGTGTTGCAAGCGCATCTCGGCCAGCGCCTTTTGCACCGCCGCGCCCACTTCCACTTCGCTGGCGCCCTTGCTGCGCGCCACTTCAAAGCCGACGACCGGCTTGCCGTTGAGCAAGGCCACGGAACGCGGCTCGGCAATCGTATCGCTGATGGTGGCAATCTGGTCCAGCCGAATGCGTCGGCCATCGGACAGCGTGAACTCCAGGCGACCGAGTTCGTCCGCAGAACCCACGCTTGCCAGCGTGCGCACGGGTTGCTCGCTGCTGCCAATGTCGGTGCGGCCACCGGAAAAATCCTGCTGCACCAGGCGCAACTGGCGCGAAATATCGGAGGCGGTGGCGCCCAGCGCCTGCAAACGCAGGGGGTCAAGCGCCACCTGCACTTCGCGGCTGACACCACCGACCCGGTTGATGGCACCAACGCCACGCACCGCCAGCAAGCGCTTGGTGATGGTGTTGTCCACAAACCAGCTCAAGGCCTCGTCGTCAAGCCGCTGCGACCCGACAGTGAAGGCCAGTACGGGCTGGCCGGACAGGTTCATCTTGTTGATCTGCGGCTCGCGCAAGTCGGCAGGCAAGTCACCGCGTACGCGCGACACGGCGGAGCGCACATCGTCCAGTGCCTCCTGGCCTGGTTTTTCCAGACGGAATTCGGCGGTGATGGTGACGCCACCGTCTTGCACCTTGGTGTAGATGTGTTTGAGCCCCGCAAGCGTTGCAATGCTGTTTTCCAGCTTGCGCGCGACCTCCGACTCCATCTGCGCGGGCGCAGCACCCGGCAAGGAGGCCACCACGCTGATGGTGGGCAGGTCCATGTCCGGGAACTGCTGCACCTTCATGGCTTTGAAGGAAAGAATGCCGGCAAAGGTGAGCAGCACGAATAGCATCACACCCGCAACCGGGTTCCTGATCGACCAGGCAGAGACATTCATCGCCAATACTCCTTATTTGCTAGCTGCTCTCGCAGGTTTGGCGCTGTCTTGCGGCTGATTTGGCACTGGATTAACAGGATTGGCAAAAGCGTTGTTGATGCGTACCGTGTCGCCATCGTTGAGGAAACCGGCGCCCGCCAGGACCACGGTGGCATCCGGCACCAGCCCCTGGGTGACTTCCACCCTATCCTCCATGCGCCGGCCCACGCTGACCTTGTGCTGGGTCACGCGCGCAACCACATCCCCATTGCTGGGTGCAATGGTGAAGATGAAATGAAAGCCGTCGCGCACGACGATGGCAGCCTGTGGCAGGGTAAGCCCTGCGTTGTTACCCAGATCAAATTCTCCGCGCGCAAACATCCCGGCCTTGACCGTGCTGGCGGTGGCAGCGCTGGTAGCCAGATCGACATAGACCAAGGCATTGCGTGTCTGCACGTCCACCGTGGGTGCCACCAGGCGCACCTTGCCCGCCAGTCTGGTTCCGCTGGCCGCAGTGAGCGTGACTGGCATACCGGGCTGCAAGCGTGCCAACTCTGTCGAAGTGACTTCGGCGCGCCACTCCAGCCGTCCTTGGCGAATCAGGCGAAATAGTTCGGTGCCGGGTCCAGCCACGGCGCCCACGGTTGCCGTGCGCACCGAGATGACGCCGCTGTCGGGTGCCTGCACCTGGGTGCGTTTGAGGCGCAACTGCTGCACCGCCAGCATGGCGCGTGCGCTTTCCAGCCGCGCCTGCGCGGTTTGCTCGGCTGTGAGCAAAAGGCTGATCTGCTGGGCGCTCATCATGCCGCTGGCTTGAAAACTGCGGGCACGCACCGCGTTGGCTGCGGCATCGTTGACCAGCGCCTGCGCTTCCTGCACGGCAGCCTTGGCCTGCGCCACATCGGCTGCCACGCTATCGGTATCGAATACAGCCAGAACCTGGCCTTTGCGCACCGTATCCCCCACGTTGGCATGCACCTCGGACAAACGCAATCCGTTGACCTCGGAACCCACACTGGCTTCCTGCCAGGCGGCAATCGTGCCATTGGCTGAGAGACGCAAGGGCAGACTGGCTTGCACGGGCCGCACGGTAGTGGCGGTCATGGCGGGTCTGGGAGCTTTTGGTGTATTTCCGCTGTCCTGCGCCCATAGCACATGGGCGGGTGCCAGGGACAGCAGCAGAGACAGACATAGTACGAAGTATTTACCAAATCGGTCGAAAGAGGGATGCGAACAATATTTCATGGTCATACGTTGAATGCGAATGTGGCGATGGATTCTTGGGGGCATGGGGTGACTGTCTGCATCGGAAAGATGCTACCGTGGTAGCGCTAAATGCACCTTGATCGCATCCTCAACGGCCAACATGTCCACCTTTGAAAGTGTGCAAAGCAGACTCTTGAGCCGCGCTTTATCAGCGGCCATGATCTGATCGGCCATTGCCTTACCGCTTTGCTTGCCGACCATCACAATGGCCTCTCCTGGATATTGCCGCCCGGTGTTGCTTGTCACTGGCACAACCACCACCCGCGCCAGATTCCGGTTGGCCGAATCGTTGCTCACGATCACTGCCGGGCGCGTTTTGCGCATTTCACTGCCAACCGCTGGATCGAACTCGACCCACCACACCTCACCGCGCCGCATCGGCCATATCTCCGGCCAGGGCGTTGCACCATTCCAGTGCTTCAGACTCACGCACTTTATCGGCGGCCATAGCCCGGTATCCTTCATCAAGCGATGTATCTACCACATGCGGCCTGAGCAAATCTTCAATAAATTTGCTTACGTGCCGCTTGCCTATCGTTCGATACAGGCCGTCGTACACCGTCTCGTCAATGCTGATGGTCATTTTTTTTTGCATGATGGTCTCACAAAAAACAATACGTCCTACCACTATAGCGCTTTGCCGTGTTTCAGATTCAACGCCAGCAGCCGTCGCGTACGAGGGGCCAATATTAGCCGATGCTTTCGGACAGCAACTATAAACCCAGCGACTCGTAAAGACCGTCCATGCGTGCTTGTACATCCGGGTCCATGGTGATGGTGCGGCCCCATTCGCGCTGGGTTTCTCCGGGCCATTTGTTGGTGGCGTCTATGCCCATCTTGCTTCCCAGGCCGCTGACCGGGGAGGCGAAATCGAGGTAGTCGATGGGGGTGTTTTCGACGTGCATGGTGTCGCGCACTGGATCGACGCGCGTGGTCAAGGCCCAGATCACTTCACGCCAGTCGCGCACGTTCACATCGTCATCGACCACCACGATGAACTTGGTGTACATGAACTGGCGCAGGTGGCTCCAGACGCCCATCATGATGCGCCGCGCGTGTCCAGGGTAGGCTTTTCGGATGCGTACCAGCGCCATGCGGTAGCTGCAACCTTCGGGCGGCAGGTAAAAATCGGTCACTTCGGGAAACTGGCGCTGCAACAATGGAATGAACAGCTCATTGAGCGCCATGGCCAGAACCGCTGGCTCGTCGGGTGGTTTTCCGGTATAGGTTGAGTGGTAAATGGGGTTGCGGCGCAGCGTGATGCGGTCCACGGTGAATACCGGGAACATGGCCTGCTCGTTGTAATAGCCCGTGTGGTCGCCGTAAGGGCCTTCGAGTGCGTGCTGAAATCCGCTGGGGTGCGTGGCATCCGGGTAGATATGGCCTTCGAGCACGATTTCGGCGCTGGCGGGCACGCGCAGGTTGCTGCCCAGCGCCTTGACCAGCTCGGTGCGGCCACCGCGCAGCAGTCCGGCAAACTGGTATTCCGAAAGGCTGTCGGGCACCGGCGTCACGGCACCCAGAATGGTGGCCGGATCGGCCCCCAGCGCGACGGCCAGCGGGTAGGCTTGCCCAGGGTGCAGGGCCGCATGGTCACGAAAATCCAGCGCGCCGCCCCGATGCGCCAGCCAGCGCATGATAAGCTGGTTGCGCGCCAGCACTTGCTGACGATAAATGCCCAGGTTCTGGCGTGCTTTGTGTGGCCCTTGCGTGATGACCAGTCCCCAGGTGATGAGCGGCGCCACATCTTCTGGCCAGCAGTGCTGCACCGGCAGGCGCGCCAGATCGACATCCTGCCCCTCCCACACCACTTCCTGGCACGGAGCGCTGTGCAGTTCCTTGGGCGCCATGTTCCACAAGGTGCCTAAAAGCTTGCGCATGCCGACCATCTGTTTGAAACCTCGGGGTGGCTCGGGCTCCTTGAGCGAGGCCAGCAACTCCCCGAACGCACGCAAATCCCGTACATCGACAACCCCCATGGCACGGGCCACACGCGCGGGCGTGCCAAAGAGATTGCCCAGCACCGGCATGCTGTGCCCTGCAGGTTGCTCAAACAGGATGGCCGGGCCGCCCGCGCGCAGCACGCGGTCGCACAAGGCTGTCATTTCCAGGTGGGGTGAGACGGGTTGTGCAATGCGGCGCAAGTCGCCGGTTTGTTCCAGCTGGGCAAGAAAGTCGCGCAAGTCGCGGTAATGCATGGTGGTCATGGCAATCCCTGCCAGCGTGGTGTCAAGGTGTGTTGGGGATAGGGAATATGCAGCAGATCGAGCGCGCGCGCGACGCTGCCATCGACCACCTCGGCCAGCGTCTGGGGCCGGGTGTAGAACGTGGGCAGGGGAGGGCAGACGATGGCGCCCATTTCGGTGGCGCTGACCATATTGCGCAGATGCCCCAGGTGCAAGGGTGACTCGCGCACCATCAGCACCAGCGGGCGGCGTTCCTTGAGCGTGACATCGGCTGCGCGCGTCAGCAGGTTGTCGCCCAGGCTGTGTGCGATGGCAGCCAGGGTGCGCATCGAACAGGGTGCTACCACCATGCCGTTGCAGGCAAACGAGCCGCTGGCAATGGAAGCACCCACATTGCGCACATCGTGCACGCAATCGGCCAGAGCCTCGACCGTTGCGCGCTCCATATCCTGCTCGTGCTGCAAGGTGCGCCAGCCTGCGTCCGAGACGACCAGGTGCGTCTCAATGTCCCCCACATCACGCAGCACTTGCAGCAGCCGCACGCCGTAGACCGCGCCGCTGGCGCCGGAGATGGCGACGATGATGCGCCGGGGCGCTGTGCTCATGTTGTTTCTTGTGCCACAGCGGTACGAAGATCGTGGACCACGCGCGCCAGCACCTCGGCAGCTTGTTCGGGGTCAAAGTCTTCGTGCTGGCGCTTTCTGACGCCAAACTGCTGCAATTGGTAATGGCGCTCCGGGGTGATGCCGTGGCGCGCCAGCGCGCTGTGCACGCAGACCAAAGGGCAGCCATCCAGCGCAACAATGGGACGTCCAGACTGGGCGATTTTGAGCAAATGGGGCACATCGCCGCCCACACCGGCGATACAGGACATCTCGGCCACACCCTGGCGATCCAGCCGCACGGCAACGTGGTTGGCCAGTTGCGCCGCACTGGAGCATCCCGAGCAGGAATACACCAGCGGGAGTTTGCTTGGCGCGTCGCTCACTTCGGGCCTTCCTGCTTGCCGGAGGAGGGGCGGCGCGGGAAAAAGCGGGCCAGCACCTTGTCGGGTGCCCACTGTTGCAGGTCCAGCACCGGCAACACCGGCATTTCCAGCGCATCGAGCGCGTTCTTGACCATCAATCCCAGCTCGGTGTCGCCTTCCATCGTCAGGCGGCGATTGAAAAACAGCGTATCGGGGTCTTCCTGGCGCTGGGCCAGACGCAAGAAATCCTGCGCGCTGGCGCTGATCGTCAAATCGGTCAGTTCCTGTTTGGGAAAGGCCACGAAGCGCTGGCCGGTGCAGCTGAAATCAAAGGTCAGTTGTGCATCGCGCACATGGATGCGCAGTTTTTTGCCCAGCAGATTCTGGCGCACGTCCGCCGGAAGCTGCCCGGCCAGGATGCGGTTGAGTGCGGTCACCAGGAGCAAGGAGCCAGGATAGGCCGGCAGATGCGACAACAGTTGCCCCACAGGGCGTGGGACGACAAAGGCAGCAGGAGAGGTCATGCTGTCACCTCCAGGAACTCCACCTTATCCACCTGATCGAGTCCGGGGCGGCCATGCCAGTAGCCATTGCATGGTCCGGATTCCGGCACCAGGGCTTGCAAGCGTGCCTGCGCCTGCTGCGGGCCCAGTGTTTGGGTGCGCAGCGCATCAAACACGGCAACGACCTCGGCGCTGTGTTCCGACTGCGGGCTGATGCGCACGACATTTACGCCCAGCGCCTGCATGTCACCCCAGGATTGCGCCAGGTTATAGACCTTGGCGGATTGGGTCTGGATGCCGTTGAGTACCAGAAATTCTTCGTGTTCGCGGGTTTTGAGCATCAGGCCATCCGGGTCTGCCATACAGCTGAAGCGGCAGTCGTCCTTGGGCAGGTTGTTGTGGCGTGCGGTAAAGCAGCGGGCAGAAAAAGCCAATGGCATGCGGCCAAAAGCAAACACCTCGGTCTGCATACCGGATGGCCGGTCTTTTTGCAGCACGGCCAACGCACTGCGCGCCATCTCCATGGGCATGACCCAGCGTATTGCGCCCATGGATGCCATCCATTGCAGTGTTGGCAGGTTGTAGATGTTCAGGTGCGGCCCGGCAACAAAGGCTGCCTTGCCCGCCAGGCACTGCACCGCACCCATGTCATTGGCTTCGACCATGAAGTCGCCATTGGCTGCGATCTTGTGCATGGTGCCCAGCTCGGCGCCAGACTCCAGCAGCACCTGGGTGGAGAGCAGTACCTCCTTGCCCGCCTTGCGCAGCCGCTTGGCCAGGTCAATCCAGTCGGACAGGCGCAATTCATGGCGACGTGAGCAGACAGTCTCGCCCAAATACACCACGTCCACCGCTGTGGTGGCTATGGACTCGTAAAAATTCAGAATAGTCTCGCGCTGCCAGTAGTACAGCAGCGGCCCTAATGCGATTTTCATATCATTATTTCCAGGGTCTGTGGTAAGCGCCCAGTGTGTGCTGCTGGCCTTCGGCTACACCATCCAGGCGGCTCATCCAGGCCGGTTTGGGGGTATAGCGGTGCGGGTTGGCGTTGCAATGGTCAATGGCTTCACGCCAGACTTTGGTGACCTGTGCAACGTAGGCCGGGCTGCGTTGGCGGCCTTCGATCTTGATGGCGCGCACCCCGATTTTCATGAGCTGCGGCAGCAGTTCGAGTGTGTTCAGGCTCGTCGGCTCTTCAATGGCGTAGTAGTTTTCGTCGTCACCCACGTCAAAGCGTCCTTTACACAGCGTGGGATAACCGGCATTTTCTGATGGGGCGTAGCGGTCAATCAGCACACCGTTGAGGCGCGATTCGCGGCCTTCGGGTGTTTCGACCCAGCGCACGGCCTTGGGGGGTGAGCACACGCCGTGGGTATTGGGCGATTCACCCGTCACGTAGCTGGACAAGGCACAACGCCCCTCGACCATGACGCACAGGCTGCCAAAGCCGAACACCTCGATTTCCACCGGAGTTTTTTCGATCAATTGCTGTACCTGGGCCATGGAGAGCACCCGTGGCAGCACTGCACGCACCACGCCAAACTGCTGGTGGTACAGGTTGATGGCGTCAAAATTGGTCGCCGAACCCTGCACCGACAAATGCAAGCGCAGTTGCGGGTGGTGTGTGCGGGCGTACAGCATCAGGCCTGGGTCGGCCAGAATGACGGCATCCACACCCAGGCCCGCTGCCTTGTCCACGGCATTGTGCCAAAGTGCCACCGCACTGGCCTGGGGATAGGTGTTGAGCGCCATGAATACCTTGACTCCACGCGCACGCGCGTAGGCGATGCCATTGGCAATGCTGGCTTCGTCAAAATTGAGTCCGGCAAAATTGCGCGCGTTGGTCGCATCGCGCAGTCCGAGGTAGACGCAGCTTGCGCCATTGTCCACCGCTGCCTTGAGCGCTGGCAGACTGCCGGCCGGGCATACCAGCTCCAGAGTTGCGGGGGCAGTCGGGCTTGAGAGTTCCATGGGGAATGTGTCTTATGAAGGTCGAATGGTTCCGGGGATGATTTTTGCGCCGAAGTCACGCATCATGGCCTGGACGAAGGGCAGATTATGAATCATCTCTTCGGCTGCGCGCTGTTTTTCAGCCAGGGCCGCCATGTTGCGCCGCGCCGGACAGTCGCTCACCGGGCCGGACTCCACCGCCAGCGCAATGTCAAAACCCGCCGCACGCAGCGCAGCGTTCAGGCGCTCACGCATATTGCCTTGGTTGAGCGATTCACGTTCGATGCGCAGCAGCCATTTGTCCGCACCGCGCGCCACCAACTGCGACTGGAGCGCCAACTCGCGCACCATGGCGCTGATGGCCTCCTGGGCAATGAGCTGCTGTACCGTTGCATGCCAGAAGTCGCCCAGCACACGCTGCGGGTCTGGCTGCGGCTCCGAAATAACAGGGCGCGGTTCGGGTGGGGTCCGCACCGGAAGAGCTATAACATTAGTAGCTGTTCCCGCTCGTTCCACGGGCGCTACAGCCGGTTTTATTGGTTTTTCTGTTGGCTTTTCCGCTGGCGCTGCGGTTTCAGTCAGAGTTTTTTTTTCAGCCAAAGCCTGGGTATGCAGGTTTTTGGGTTTGAAGGCCAGCAAGCGCAGCAGCACCATGGTCAACGCCGCGTATTCGTCGGGCGCCAGACCCAGATCGCCCCGGCCATGCAGGCAGATGCTGTAGAGCAACTGGGTTTCATCGGCAGGCAGCATGGCCGCCAGACGCTGGATTTCGCGCGCTTCGGGGTCGTCATCATCTACCACGGCGACCACCGCGTTGTCTGCCAGTGCCTGGAGCACCGCCATGCGTTGCAGCACCGTGGACATCTCCTCCAGCGTGGAAGCCGCACTCAGGCCATTCAGGCGCAGGGCTTCGGAGGTTTCCACCACCGTTTTGCCATCGCCTTGCGCCAGCGCTTCGATCAGACGAAAGACGTAGGACCGGTCCACGCTGCCAAGCATCAGGCGCACCGAGGCTTCGCTCAACTGCCCCGAGCCAAAGGCAATTGCCTGGTCGGTCAGACTCAAGGCGTCGCGCATGGAACCCCTGGCGCCGCGTGCCAGCAAACGCAGGGCCTGCACCTCGAACGCAATGGCCTCGGTTGCCAACACCCTTTCCAGGTGCATGCGGATGGTTTCGGGCGCCATGGGGCGCAGGTTGAATTGCAGGCAACGCGACAGCACCGTCACGGGAACTTTTTGCGGATCGGTGGTGGCCAGCACGAACTTCAGATAATCAGGCGGCTCTTCCAGCGTCTTGAGCATGGCATTGAAGGCGTGCCCGGTGAGCATATGCACTTCGTCGATCATGAACACCTTGAAGCGCCCCTCCACGGGCTTGTAGACCGCCTGCTCCAGCAAGGATTGCACTTCATCCACGCCACGGTTGCTGGCGGCGTCCAATTCGGTGTAGTCCACAAAGCGACCGCTATCAATCGCATTGCATGCTGCGCACACCCCACAAGGGCTGGCGGTGATTCCACCTGTGCCATCCACGCCCTGGCAGTTGAGCGACTTGGCCAGAATCCGCGACACCGTGGTCTTGCCAACGCCCCGTGTGCCGGTAAACAGATAGGCGTGGTGCAAGCGCTGTGTTGTCAGTGCATTGCCCAGTGCCTGAACCACGTGGTCTTGCCCTACCATTTCGGTAAAAATGCGCGGACGGTATTTGCGGGCAAGCACAAGATAGGACATGCGTGGATTCTAAAGCCGCTTGTGTTGCGCTTGCGCCTAAAACCTTTTGCGTATTGCCAAGCTTATGATTGTCAAAAGATTGTTTATGCGAGAATCCAGCGCTCAAATGAAACTTCCAAGTACCTTCAAACCCTCGATTCTGGGAGTTGCATTGTTGTGCGCTGCCACGGAGAGCACTGCCCTCACTATGGGCAGTGTGCATGATCCCGTGCATCTGGGAAAGCCTCTGAAGCTTTCGATTCCGCTTCAGATGAACGCACAGGACAAGCTGTCCGATCTGTGTATCGTCGCCGAGGTATTTTATGGGGACGCGCTGCAAGGCTTTGCCCAGGTGACGGTAACGGAAGATCCTTCCGGACCGGGCAGGTCCGCCATTGCAAGCGTGACGGAATCCAACGTTGTCAATGAGCCGGTTGTCAGCGTCACTGTTCAGGCGGGTTGCAAACACAAGACAAGTCGGCGCTATGTGTTGCTGGCTGATCTGCCGACCGACACGGATTCCTTCAAGATTGCAACGCCCGGGGCCGCAGTGCCCGTAGCGCAAATGCCCCGGTATCCAGCGGAGACCGCCTCGCCTTCCAGTGCGCCAATAAAGTCTTCAAAGTCCCAGAAATCCGCAAAGACCGCAAAACAACCGCGTGGTACGACGGGAGCAGCGGGACAGACACCCTTGCGGCCACGTTTGACGCTGGATGTGCTGAATCTGCGCACACAACAACCGGAGGCAGCACTTACATTCAGCAAGGAATTGGCCGTCAATCCTGATGATTCCGATATTGATCCAGCCAAACGTGCGCAGGCCCAGGCATTGTGGCATCTGCTCAATATGGGTTCGGAGGATGCGCTGCGCGAATACGCCCAATTGCAGTCCGTGGAGCAGGAACTCAAGGATTTGCGGGATGTAACGGCCCGCAATCGCGCCACCTTGCAAGAACTCTCCGGTCGCCTGGAAGCCAGCGCGTCCAATCGGTATCCGGCTGTGCTGGTTTACGGTTTGCTGGCTGCGTTGCTGGTTTGTGTAGCAGCGCTGGTATATACATGGACACGTATGCGACGCAACGGTGCTGCAACTTCACCGTGGTGGCGCGATGGCGATGCCGCAGAGCCGTCCGGTATGGAGCCTGTGGTGACGACCGATCCACGCACGGCTGCGACATGGACTGCTTCTGGATCATCTGCTGCTGCGCCGACCGCAAAGACCGCAAATACCGATGTTGCTACTCCCCTGGAAAAGTCGGTGTCGCCACCCCCGCCTCCACGCCAGGCTGCTTCACGTGATTTTGTTGACAGCGCCAGGGCTGCGCTGGGTGCGATCAATACCAACGAAATGCTCGACGTTTCGCATCAGGCAGATTTTTTCCTGACCCTGGGGCAACACGATGCCGCCGTTGATCTGCTCAAGGACAGTATCCGGGCCAGCCATGAGTCCAATCCCCTGGTATATCTTGATTTGCTGAAACTCCTGCACAACCTGGGGCGCAAGGCGGATTACAACCAGTACCGCAATGCGTTTCATACGCTGTTCACAGGCCGTATCCCACCCTACGCCGGTTTCAGCCAGCCCAGCAAGAATCTGGAAGCCTACCCCGAAGTTTGTCTGCGGATTGTGACGCTTTGGCCCGGTTTGCAAGCGATTGCCTTCCTTGAGGACTGTCTGGTGCGCCAGTACGGAGATGCGGATGCCCATACCTTTGAACTGGAAGCCTTTCGTGATCTGTTGCTTTTGCACGGTGTTGCCACAACCCTGTTATCCTTATCTTCCACAGATACGGGGGCAACACCGTTTACTGCGACACAAAAAGTGTCTGTCGCACAATCTGGCGCCAAGCGCAATCCGGCTGAAAAAGTGCTGCCAAAGCCCACCCCCAAGGAAATGTCCATTGATCTGGACCTTTCGGAAGAACCAACAGTCAATCTGAAGGGGAATATGAAGGGTAATCCGACGGTCAATCCGGGCAATCTGATGGATTTCGATGCCGGCAGTTTCTCAAAAACTCCGGAAAATCCCAAGAAAAATACTACCAGCGGACCTGCAGCGCGGCGGGGTTGATCACGTTGCTGGGATTTCCCTTGATGAAGTTGACCACATCGTCAAAAGCTGCATTGAATTGCCACTCGTAATTATTTTGCTCCACGCAGGCAATGTGCGGCGTGCAGACGCAATTTTCCAGCCGCAATAATGCATGGCCCTGCAAAATGGGCTCCACTTCGAAAACATCGACTGCTGCCATTCCGGGGCGCCCCCGGTTCAGTGCCGAGATCAGCGTGTTGGTTTCTATGAGCTCCGCCCGTGCGGTGTTGACCAATAAAGCGGTGGTCTTCATGCGCGCCAGATCGGCATGGGTCACCATGCCCCGCGTGGTGTCACTCAAACGGATGTGCAAGGACAAGACATCGCACATTTCAAAAAAGTCCTCCCGGCTGGTTGCCGTCGCATAACCATCCTGCTGGGCTTTTTCGCGCGATACCTCGCTGCCCCAGATGACGACCTGCATGCCAAATGCCCGGCCATACCCCGCCACCAGTTGGCCAATCCTGCCGTAGCCCCAGATGCCGAGTATCTTGCCGCGCAGTTCGCTGCCCAGACTGAAATTGGTTGGCATGGAGCCGGCCTTGAGCCCCGACTGTTGCCATGCGCCATGCTTGAGGTTGCCCATGTACTGCGGAATCCTGCGCATCGCCGCCATCATGAGCGCCCATGTGAACTCCGCCGGAGGTACCGGAGACCCCATACACTCGGTCACCACGATTCCGCGCTCGGTGCAGGCTTCCAGATCAAGATGGCTGCTGACGCGACCCACTTGGCACACCATCTTGAGTTTGGGCAGTTTCTCGATCAGTTGCCGGTTGATGTGTGTGCGTTCCTGGATCAGGATGATGATGTCGGAATCCTTCAGCCGTACCGACAGCTGGCCAATTCCCTTGACGGTATTGGTGTAGACCTTGGCATTGTATTTTTCCAGTTTGGCAGCGCATTCGAGCTTGCGCACAGCATCCTGGTAGTCGTCCAGAATCACGATATTCATGGTTTGCAATCCTTTGTAAGCTGTTGGGTTCATTCAGCTCACTTGCTTAAACGTAACGCGATGAACGCGATTAACGCGATGTGATAAGGCTGCCATTTTGACCAGCGGCCAGATAGAAAACAGAAGTGCCGCTAAGGCCATACAGATTGGCCGTGCTGCCAGTGTTCTGCCGGGTCCAGCTCGCTCCCCCATCCGCACTGATAAAAGCAGCACCTGCCATGCCAACGGCCAGAAACTGGTCGCTACCGGCTGCAAGCGCCGTGAGATTCGGAGCGGACGCGATTTGCTGGGCAGCCCAGGTCAGTCCATCGTAGCTGCGCAAGACAGTGCCAGCATCACCCACTGCAACAAAGGTGTACACAATAGCGGTTTGAACGGCGACGGCCCGCAGGTCGGCACTGGTGCCGGAAGCCAGCGCACTCCAGTTGCTGCCATCGGTACTGGTGAGCAGGGTTCCGCCAGCGCCTACTGCAACCCAGCGGCCACTGAGGGCATAGGCCACGCCATACAGATTGGCGGTCGTGGGCACACTGGCTGCGGCGTACCATGTCACGCCATCCGACGAATAGCGTATGGTTCCGGTATCACCAACGGCCACGGCCAGTGATCCGTTGGTGGCAAGCGCATTGAGATTGGCGCTGGTATTGGACGCAGCAGCGCCCCAGAATGTGATATCACCACTGTAATAAATGGTGCCGCCAGCACCTACAACCACGAATTTACCCAGCGCATTGAGGCTGGCGTTCAGGTTAACCGTTGACCCAGGACTGATATTGGTCCAGGTACTGCCATCCGTGGTCTTGAATATGGCGCCTGCATCACCCACAGCGACGAAATGGTTGCCGCCGCTATCACTGGTTGATCCAAAACTCAGTCCACGCAGCGTATTCGAACCCAGCGCAGGCCCTGGTGCCCAGACTTCGCCAGCCGGACGGGGGATTGCCGATACCGATGGGGTTCCTGGCCCGCCCGGACCACCGCCGGTTCGGCCATTGAGCGTAAACGCATACGTGGTGCCATTGAACAGGCCGCTGACCACGTAGGGCGAAGTGATGTTGGTGGCCCACAGGTGCCCGGCAGGCAGGTCGTTGGTCGAGATGCTGGCAACCGGGGCGTAGAGCAACCAGTATTCAACACCAGGGGTCATGGTCCAGCTGACGGTCACCTGTGAGCCGCCCGGTGTGACGGTCAGTCCGCCTGCCGGGGGTGGGGCAGAACTACCACCTCCGCAGGCACACACCAGCACGGACAGCAAAATGGCGACGATTTTCAGTCGAAGGTAATGAAAGGACATAGATTACTGGTAGCAAAAATTTGAAATTCAAGGCGCACCGGGCCATGAAAGCCGTTCCACGCAAAGCCACGCATTGTAAGAGCGTGCAGGACGCGAAACGCTGCTACGGGTGCGATTCAATGTGATGCTTGCAGGCAGGCTCTTGTTACTACGTTTTTAGCAGCTGCTCCCGCTTGTCCCATGGGGGCTATAGGCTGATTTGATGCCTAATTTGAGGCCAAATTGCGGCTAAATACGTGCCACGGAGGCTTGCGGGGAGCACCTGTAGTGCGTCTATGGTGTTTTTAACATCACGGGTGATATGAAAATGGCATGATTCCATGTGATGTAACGAACGTATCACTTCAAATCGCACCCCGCTGCTACGCTGCCATATCAACGGCATTCGAACTGTTCGGGCTTGCAAACGCGAAATATCCGGCGGTGCTTGTCCACGGGTGCAAGGGCACCAATGCGCACGAGGCGACTGACTTCACGGCTTATGGTTTCTATCTTCAAATCAATCATGGAACCCATGTCTTCCAGCGACAACAGCGTGGATATTTCGCTGTTGTCCGGGTCACACATCCTGATTACCAGGTGGCTGATTCGCTGGCGCGCGGTGCCCGAGTTCAGCTCGGTCAGCCAGTCACCCGCATCCTTGAGTGCTTGCTGCCATTTTTTCATCAACTCGCCCAGCACATGCGGGTTGTTGACCACCAGCTCCTTGATGGTATCCAGAGGGATGCGGCAAACCGCCATGGCTGTCAGTGCAACGGCATCACTGTCGTACTGCGCGGTCGCCAAGGCCTCGAGTCCGGCAATATCGCACGAACGCAGCACACGCACGATACGTTCCCGACCATCACACGTGTTGCGCACCAGCTTCACCATACCACCACGCACGACGAAAATTCCCTTGGCCACACGGCCTTCGGAATACAGCACATCGCCTTTGGACAATTCCTGCTGTTCGATAAATCGATGGATACGGATAAAGTCACGGTCATCCAGTTGTGCAAACGCCGCCGTCCTACGCAGAATGCATGTGTTGAGACATTCTGAACAAACACGCGCAGCGGATGCCGTAGTAGCACCGGCAAGGACCGCATCCATGACGCAGGACATGGTTCAACTCCTTTGACCTTTGACTGACAGAACCCGATTGTCTCCCAGCAGGCGTGGGAGTTTTGCGCAATGTGCGGACCAAATTAGAGCGCCCCCCCTGGTTCAGGCCGGAAAGACCCCTGTTGACAGGTAGCGGTCACCCCGGTCACATACGATGAATACGATGGTGGCGTTGCTTTCACGCCGCGCAACTTCCAAGGCCGCCCAGCACGCACCGGCAGCGGAAATGCCACCAAAAATACCTTCCTCGCGCGCCAGACGGCGGCACATGTCCTCCGCCTGCGCCTGGCTGACGTGGATCAATTCGTCCACGTTGGTCGGGTCATAGATGGCAGGCAAATACTCTTGTGGCCATTTGCGGATGCCGGGAATGCGCGAGCCCTCGGCGGGCTGTGCGCCAATGATGCGTATGGCCGGATTTTTCTGTTTCAGATAGCGCCCCACACCAGTGATTGTCCCGGTCGTGCCCATGGCGCTGACAAAATGGGTGATTTTCCCCTGGGTATCGTCCCATATCTCGGGGCCGGTGGTCTCAAAGTGGCTGCGCGGGTTGTCCATGTTGGCAAATTGGTCCAGAACTTTGCCCTTGCCCTCTTGCTGCATGCGTTCAGCGAGGTCGCGTGCGTATTCCATACCGCCACTCTTGGGGGTCAGAACCAGTTCCGCACCAAAGGCTTTCATGGTCTGCACCCGTTCCACCGACAAGTCCTCGGGCATGATGAGCACCATGCGATAGCCCTTGATGGCAGCGGCCATTGCCAGCGCGATGCCGGTATTGCCTGAAGTCGCCTCGATCAGGGTATCTCCAGGACGAATCTCACCACGCTCCTGGGCACGCTGGATCATGGACAAGGCGGGCCGGTCCTTGACAGACCCCGCCGGGTTATTGCCTTCCAGCTTCCCCAGCACGACGTTATGCCGCTGTGCGTTGTCGGCTGCATCAATGCGCTGCAAGGCAACCAGCGGGGTCTTGCCGATGGCATCTTCGATGGTCGGATACTTCATATGCGTCGGGGTGAATCCCGACCTACTGCGTCTGCGTGGCCGAAGTGATGACCACGGGTGTTGCCGGCCAGGAGTTTGATGTCTGCACTGCGGAAATCGCATCCACAACGGAGAGTCCGCTGACCACTTTGCCAAAGACGGCATACCCGCCCCCGGTCGTGTCCAGTGCCACGTTGTCCACCGTGTTGATATAAAACTGGGACGTCGCCGAATTAAGCTCCGAAGTTCGGGCCATCGCCACCGTACCGCGCACATTGCTCAGACCATTGGGTACTTCAAGTTTGATCGGTGCGCGGGTTGTTGCAGCTTGCCCCGCGCTATTGAAGCCACCACCTTGAATCACAAAGCCTGGCACCACGCGGTGAAAGATCAGGTTGGTATAAAAATTACTCCACACGTATTGGAGGAAATTGTTGACCGTAATGGGCGCATTTTTTGGGTAGAGCTCCAGCAGCATGTCGCCCATGCTCGTCTTCAGACTGACTTGCGGCAGGGGAACGGTCAGATTTTTGTCAAATAAAACCGCTCCACTGTTACTTTGGACCACCACGGGTACGACGCCGGTTGTTGAGGGGGAACAAGTGAAAACCCTTTGTGTTGCCGTACCCCCTGCCACCTCGGTCATGCCACTGCACATGGATAAAAAAGCACCCACCACAAAATTGATGCCTTGGTCCAGGTTTTGCCCTGTGACTGTGAACCGGGTGGTGTTGGCGTACATCAGACGATCCGACGTCACATTGGTAACGGTCGGTGTGATGGAGGAGGGTGGCGTTGAATTGCCGCCACCGCCACCGCCGCAACCCGCAAGCAAGCTGCTGATGCCAAGAATGGAAGTGAGGATGCGTGTTTTGAGTTTCATAAATGTATTCTTTCGGGTTGCAAAATATCTGGCCGATTTTATTCTGCTGCCTGTTTACGTGATTTTGCTGCATTGGCAAAGTCCCCCGCCAGCACCTGAACCAGCCTGGATGGGTCGATATATTGGACAATGGCCGCGTTGACTTGCGCCAGGGTGGTGTCTTTCAGGCGCGCTTCGTAGTCTGCGACAAACTGCATGGTACGGCCCAGAAATAACTGGTTGACCAGGGAGCCGGCCAGCGAAGCATCTTGAGAACGGTTCAGTAACTGGCTTTGCAAAATGCCGTTTTTGGCATCAACAAGTTCCTGCTCCGTAATGCCAGCCTGGACAAAGCGGCTTAATTCTTCGGCAAGGCCTGTTGTGAGTTTTTCCAGATTCTGGGGCGCATAGATCGCGTAAAGCAGCAGATCGCTATTGGGTTCATGCGGATTCAGGTGCAAGGCCGAGCCCGTGCCGTAGCTGATTCCGTCCTTTTGTCTGAGCCTGTCTGCCATACGGCTTTTCAAACCACCTCCGCCCAAAACCCGGTTGGCCAGCGCCAGCGCTGGCGCATCGGGTGCGTCATCTTTCAAAGGCAGTGCCAGACCCGCCATGTAACACGCATTGGCCTTGTCGGGTGTCTCAAAACGCAATACGGTTCCTGGGGTGTTGCGCAAAGGCACGGGTACGCGGGTGAATCTGGATGTGCTGCTCCAGTTGCCCAGCCCTGTCTTGAGCGCATCCTGGGTCGTTTCAGGATCAAAATCCCCCACCAGGGCAATCTGGCCAGCGTTGGCACCATAAAAGCGTTGGTGGAAAGCCTTCAGACTCTGCAGCTTGATGGCCTTGAATGCAGAGATTTGTTCGGCAAAACTGCTGGCGTAGCGGACATCGCCCTTTTTGTACGGGTTTGCATGACGTGCCAGCTCGTTATGGGCCACGGCCTCGGGTTGGCGGCGTTGCTCTTCGATGGTCGTGATCCATTCGGTGCGGAACTTCTCGAATTCATCTGCGGCAAAACCGGGATTGCGCAAGAGGTCACCGATCAGCGTCAGCGTTTCTTTCAAGTATGCACGCCGCGTCTCAAAGTTCAGCACGACCGTATTGCCGTCGGTCGTGCTCGCACTGAGCTTGGCCTTGAGTTCATCCAGGCGGTCGGCAATTTGCTGCCGGTTCAGCGTTTTTGTGCCGCGCAACAGCATTTGTGCCACCGCCTGGGCGGTTTCACGCTGGCCAAAGAGGCTGTGCTCATCGCCCATGCGCAGCGCAATGGTGCCATTGACGGTGTTCCCACGGGTCGCCTTGCGCAGCAGGGCTACCTGCATGCCATTGGGCAGGGTAAAGCGTTCGGTGCGTTGCTCGATATTTTTCGGACTGGGGTCAAACACCTCCCCTTCAGCTACCGCTGCCTTTCCCTGGTAATTCGCCAATAGCGTATCCAGCTGCGGTGCAGTCGGCAGCACGGCGCGCTGCGGTGTTTCGGTGGGAATGAATTGTCCGTAGGTGCGGTTGCTTTCGATCAGATAATTTTCCGCCACCCGCTGCACATCCGCCAATCTTGCCTGCTCTATCCGGTCACGGCGCAGGAAATACAACCGCCAGTCGCCCTTGGCAACGGATTCAGACAGACCGATACCAAATGAAACCGGGTTGGACAAGGCCTTGTCAAAATCGTTGAGCAAGGCCTTTTTGGCACGTTGGAGTTCGGCTTCGGTGATCGGATGCTTCTTCACCCCTTCCACCACATCAATCATGATTTTTTTTGCCTCTGCCACGGACTGGGTCTTGTTCAGATTGGCAAATACCGCGAAAAATCCAGGGTCATGCAGTGCCATGGAGTCGGCGCTGAGTCCCGCAATCTTCTTTTTATCCACCAGTGCGCGGTGCAGCCGCCCGGTGGGTGTATCGCCCAGCACAAATGCCAGCAATTCCATGTACACGGAGTCAGGGTGTGCACCTGGTGGAATATGGTAGAGCGATCCCATCAGATAACTGTCACCCACGCGGTTGATGGTCACTTCCCGTGGGCCATCCTGTGGTGGATCAAGGGTATACAAATGCGGCAGAACCCGTGTGGGTTTGGGGATGGCGCCAAAGGTTTTTTCGATGTGCGCCAGGGTTCTTGCCTCGTCAAACTTGCCGGTGACGATGAGCGTGGCGTTGTCCGGCTGGTAATAGGTGCGGTAAAAGGACTGCAGGTTCTCGATTTTTACCTGTTCCACGTCGGTCCTGGCGCCAATCGTGGTTTTGCCATAGTTGTGCCATTGGTAGGCCGAAGACGTCATGCGCTCCCACAAAATCCGCTCCGGGTTGTTCTCACCCATCTCCATTTCATTGCGCACCACCGTCATTTCGCTATCGAGATCGCTGCGGGCGATAAAGCTGTTGACCATGCGATCCGCTTCCATCGTCAGCGCCCAGTCCAGGTTGTCATCGCTGGCTGCGAAGGTCTCAAAATAATTGGTGCGGTCGTAAAACGTGGAACCATTCATGCGCATGCCGCGCCGGGCGAATTCTTCCACTATCGTTTTGCCTGGCAAACTGGGTGTTCCCTTGAAAACCAGATGTTCCAGCAGATGCGCCATGCCGGTTTCACCATAATTTTCGTGGCGACTGCCGACCATGTAGGTGACGTTGACGGTGGTGGTGGGCTTGGATGCATCCGGCGCCAGCAGCACCCGCAGGCCATTGGGAAGGCGGTATTCCGTGATGCCTTCCACAAAAGTGAACTTGCTGGCCTTGGCCGACACAACAGGTACATCAGCTGCGGTGGTAGCACCGGCCAATGCCGTACCCAGCACCACACACAAGCTGGCAATCATGAAGCGCATAAACAATCTTTCAGGGTTGGTCAGGGAAAAATGGCGTTGTTATAGTATCAACGCCGTATTGAGGGTGAACGAAGGAGTCATTATGGCGATCAATGCGGGCGTGGCAGATTTCAAAGAAGGGGGCAAGGGCGCGTCATCGGCGAGATGGCCTTGCTGGACCAGGACAAAAGATCGGCGACGTGTGCTGCGGACAAAGACTGTGAATTTCTGACGTTCAAGCACGAAGGACTCACCCGATTGGCGAATGAACACCCTGCGCTGGCTTACCGTTTCATGTATTGTCTGGCACAGGTCATCTCCCGACGCCTGCGCGGGACATCGGGCATGATGGCCGACATCCTGAGCGACTCCAATTAACCAATTAACTTTTATCGACTTTCTTTGCGGGTGTTTTCAGGATTTTTGGAATGCTGTCCATCACCATTTTTTGCATGCTCTCGGTCAAACGGAAACCCTCCGGCAAGAAGATGGAGAGGATTTTGGTCGGGTCATAGTCGCTCAATACGTCCATGGCCTTTTTTTCGATCTTGGCGATGATGCGCTCCTGCACGGCCTGCACATCGGGAAGTCCCATAGTGTCTCTGACCTCCTTGGGGGTAGCTTCCACTTCGATTTCCATCTTGATTTTCATATGAGACTCCTCGGGTTTGAATTTTCCTGATACACCATTTACACCATTCGCGGCTTGCGCCGCGAAAATGCGAAAAAGGTATTACTTTTTGTCAGCCTTTTCGACCTGTTCAGCCTGTCCTAGCAGCCGCGATGCAATTTCTCCCACCTTCTGATTGACCAGGCGAATGGTGTCATAGACATTGCCAATCGAGCGGTTCAGCACTTCCTTGGAGCCCTCTGCGGCGCTTTCGAGCACCTCAATGCGCGCAAGAAAATCCAGCGGCATGCTGGCCAGGCGCTTGTGCACGTCCTCAATGGTGGTGGCACCATTGTCGATTGATTCCTGTACAAATTTTTGCAGTGAATTCAGCATTTCCATCGTATCGTTCCTTGTTGATTGCGGTCATCGGGGCCATTTAGGTCGTTTGCAGCATTATGTTGCCGCAGCAGCATTCTAGGCCAGGCTGCGCAGCACATCGCGCACCATCTGCGCGCGGTCCTTCACCTCTGCCAGCGCGCGCTCGATGCGCAGTTTTTCGTTGCCGACCAGTTTGATGTGCTTGTGCTTTTGAATCAGGGTGATGATTTTCATCGGATCAATGGGTGGGTTTTTCTCGAAGGTGATGCTGATGCCAGCAGGCGCGGCATCGACCTTGAGAACGCCATAGGGCTTGGCCAGCACGCGCAGGCGGTGCACGTCAATCAGGGTTTGCGCTTGCGGGGGGAGTTTGCCAAAGCGGTCAATGATTTCTTCCAGCAAGGTATCGACCTGATCGGTGTTTTTGGCCGTGGCCAGTTTTTTATAAAACGACAGGCGCAGGTGTACGTCGCCACAATAATCGTCCGGCAGCAAGGCCGGCGCGTGCAGGTTGATGTCGGTCGTGGCGGTCAAGGGACTCAGAAGATCGGGTTCGATTCCCGCCTTGAGGCAACGCACGGCCTCGGACAGCATTTCGTTGTAGAGCTGAAAACCGACTTCCAGCATATTGCCGCTCTGGCTTTCGCCCAGCACCTCGCCGGCGCCGCGAATCTCCAGGTCGTGCATCGCCAGATAAAAACCACTGCCCAGTTCTTCCATCGCCTGAATGGCATCCAGCCGCTGGCTGGCCTGCTTGGTCAGTCCTTGCAGATCGGGCACCATCAGATAGGCATACGCCTGGTGGTGGCTGCGGCCCACGCGCCCGCGCAACTGGTGCAGCTGTGCCAGGCCAAACTTGTCGGCGCGGCTGATGACAATGGTGTTGGCCGTGGGCACGTCGATGCCGGTTTCAATGATCGTGGAGCACAACAACAGGTTGTAGCGCTGGGCGATGAAGTCGCGCATCACCGCCTCCAGCTGGCGCTCGGGCATCTGGCCGTGGGCAATGGCGATGCGTGCTTCGGGCAGCAGCTCTTCGAGTTTGGCGCGGCGGTTCTCGATGGTCTCGACCTCGTTGTGCAGAAAATACACCTGCCCGCCGCGCTTGAGCTCGCGTAACACGGCTTCGCGGATCACGCCGTTGTTTTCCGAGCGCACAAAGGTCTTGATCGCCAGACGGCGCTGCGGCGCTGTGGCTATCACGCTCAAATCACGCAAGCCCTCCAGCGCCATGCCCATGGTGCGCGGAATCGGCGTGGCGGTGAGTGTCAACACGTCCACCTCGGCGCGCAGCGCTTTCATCGCCTCCTTGTGGCGCACGCCAAAGCGGTGTTCCTCGTCGATGATGAGCAGGCCCAGCTCCTTGAACTTGGTATCCTGGCTCAACAATTTGTGCGTGCCGACCACGATGTCGATGGTGCCGTCATTCAGTCCCTTGAGCGCGGCGTTGATCTCCTTGGTCGAGCGAAAGCGGCTCATCTCGGCGATCTTGATCGGCCACTTGGCGAAGCGGTTGGTCAGCGTCTGGTAATGCTGCTCGGCCAGCAAGGTGGTGGGCGCCAGCAACGCGACCTGTTTGCCGCCCGTGACCGCGACAAAGGCGGCGCGCAGGGCCACTTCGGTCTTGCCAAAACCCACATCGCCGCACACCAGCCGGTCCATCGGGCGCGGACTGACCATGTCCTGAATCACGCAATGGATGGCTGCGCGCTGGTCGGCGGTTTCCTCAAAGCCAAAGTCGTTGGCAAAGGTTTCATAATCGTCTGCCGCAAAGCGAAAGGCGTGGCCCTCGCGTGCGGCGCGGCGGGCGTAGATGTTGAGCAGCTCGGCGGCGGAATCGCGCACCTGTTCGGCGGCGCGGCGTTTGGCCTTGTCCCACTGGCCGCTGCCCAGTTTATGCAGCGGGGCTTCTTCGGCGCTCACGCCGGTATAGCGGCTGATGAGCTGCAACTGGCTCACCGGCACATACAGCACAGCCTGGTCGGCGTATTCCAGATGCAAAAATTCCTGCAACTGCGGCGTGCCATCCGGCGCCTTGTTGCCCAGGTCCATGTTGACCAGCCCCCGGTAGCGGCCAATGCCGTGCGCCGAGTGCACCACGGGGTCGCCGATATTGAGCTCGCTCAAGTCCTTGATCAGGGCTTCAACGTCGCTGACCTGCTCCTGCTTTTTGCGCCTGCGGGTGCTGGGGCTCAGGGCAAACAGTTCCGTCTCGGTTACCAGGTCGATGCCGCCATCCGGCCAGCCAAAACCCGTGCTCAAGGCGGCGGTGGCGATACCGAATTTTTCGTTGCTGGTCTGAAAATCAAGCAGGGAATCGAAGGCTGGCGGGTCCATCGCACCGCTGCGCAAAAAGTCCAGCAGACTGGCGCGGCGGCCATCGCTTTCGGCCAGCACCAGAATGCGCTGCGGAGTGCCCAAGGCATAGGCTTTCAGCCGCGCCAGCGGGTTTTCCGTACCACGTTGCACCGACAAGGGCGGCAGCGCGCGGGTGTCGCTGGTGTCTTGCTCCGTGGCTGGCCGCAGCGCCAGTTGCGCATACGCATTGGCCCTGGCATAAAACTGCTCGGCGCCCAGAAACAACGCCTCCGGCGGCAGCACGGGTTGCTCGCGGTCGGTTTGCAGCAGACGGTAACGGTCACGGGTGTCTTGCCAGAAGCGCTGGAAAGCCGCCTGCACATCGCCATGCAGCACGACGGTGGCATCCGCTCCCAGGTAGTCAAAAACGGTGGCGGTGTCTTCAAAGAACAGCGGCAGGTAATACTCGATGCCCGCAGTGGCTATTCCCTGGCCAATATCCTTGTAGATACGGCTTTTGGTCGGGTCGCCGTCGAGCAGTTCACGCCAACGGCTGCGAAAGCGCGCGCGCGCCGCCTCGTCCATCGGAAACTCGCGCCCTGGCAGCAGGCGCACTTCGGGCACCGGGTACAGGCTGCGCTGGTTGTCGGGGTCAAAGGTGCGGATGCTGTCAATTTCATCGTCAAACAGATCAACGCGGTAGGGCACCAGGCTGCCCATCGGAAACAGATCAATCAGGCTGCCGCGCACGGCGTATTCACCGGGGCTGACCACTTGCGTCACATGGCTATAGCCCGCCAGCGTGAGCTGCGCCTTGAGCTTGTCCGCGTCGAGTTTTTGCCGGGTCTTGAAGCTAAAGGTATAGCCCGCCAGAAAACCGGGCGGTGCCAGCCGGTAGAGCGCGGTGGTGGCGGGCACCAGAATCACGTCGGCACCCGTTTCCTTGTCGCGCTGCGAGATACGCCACAGCGTGGCCAGGCGCTCGCTGATCAGATCGTGGTGCGGCGAAAAGCTATCGTAGGGCAGCGTTTCCCAGTCCGGGAACAGGGCGCAACGCAGACCGGGTGCGAAAAAAGGAATTTCTTCCAGCAAACGCTGGGCATCACTGGCATCCGCCGTCACCACCACCATGGGCTTGCCAGCAGCCTTCTCGCGCTCGCCCAGCTGGGCCAGCAACAAAGCATCCGAAGAACCGGGAGGGCAGGGCAGGGTAAAGCGTTTGCCAAGGGGGAGTTTGGGTAGATCCATGCAGAGGATGGGTGCAGTTGATGCGATGGGGGCAGAAGGTCCGCGATTTTAATTCAGGGAAATAATGAGGAAATCTGGTTATATCCCATATTTATAGCGGCTCCCGCACGTCCCATAAGCCTTGCAGGCCGATTCATACATAAAAACCTGCCCTGTACGAGCCGCCGGGCGCCGTTTTGGTACACATGGGAGGTGCGGGGTGGGCGAAATGGGCCGAAATGATGGGGAAATGATGAGATCCTGGGGCGATGCCCCAGGCTGGTATGGGGTTGCGCCGTTGGCGCGTAAGTCCGGTAAGTCCGGTAAGTCCGGTATTGGAGGGCCAAAGGCCCGGTTTGATACCAGCCTGGGGCATCGCCCCAGGTATACCCATTTCGTGGCGTATCATTTTTTGATAGCGGCTCCCGCATGTCCCATAATCCTTGCAGGCCGATTCGTACATAAAAACCTGCCCTGTACGAGCCGCCGGGCGCCGTTTTGGCACAGATGGGAGGTACGGGGTGGGCGAAATGGGCCGAAATGATGGGGAAATGATGAGGAAATCCGGCTGAAAACCTTATGGGACGAGCGGGAGCAGCTATATATTTTATAGAACGTGTGCGGTGGTTTGACAGCTGCAGCAAACCGTGGCAGACTGGCAGACCAGTTGGATGACCAGTTGAATGGCTGGATTGCCAGATTTTTTGGAGTTGCAATGCATACGTGGCCAGTTCAAGATGCGAAAGCGCGGTTTAGCGAGTTTCTGGATGCGTGCCTGGTGGAGGGGCCGCAGATGGTGACAAGAAGAGGCGCCGAGACGGCAGTGCTGGTGCCGGTGCAGGAGTGGCGTCGCTTGCAGTCTGCTGCACGCCCCTCCTTGAAGCAACTGCTGCTCTGTGACCCGGCCCGTGCCGACATGCTCGTGCCGGAGCGCGGGCCAGCGAAACGCCGCAATGTGGAACCCCTGCTGTGACGCGCGCGTATCTGCTTGACACGAATGTGGTTTCCGAGCTTCGCAAGCAGCGCCCGCACGGTGGCGTGCTTGCCTGGCTGGAATCAATGGATGATACCCAGCTGTATCTGTCCGCTGTGACCCTTGGCGAAATACAAGCCGGTGTGGAGTTGACGCGGGAGCAAGACCCTGGCAAAGCCCAAGAGATTGAGGCGTGGCTGGAGTTGGTGGCTGGAGCCTGCAACGTCTTGCCAATGGATGCGGCAAGCTTCAGAGCCTGGGCGCGGCTGATGCACAGGAAGTCGGACACGCTCTATGAGGACGCGATGATCGCCGCCACGGCGAAAGTCCATGGTCTGACCGTTGCCACAAGAAATGTGGCTGACTTTCATGCGCTCGGACTAGCGGTTTTCAATCCATTCGCTCCTGCGTAGCCCTGCGGTTTTCAGAACAAGAATACGCCCCACCATGACGACACTCCCCACCACACCCTTACCCAGCCCGCGTATCTGGGCATTGATTCCCTGCGCTGCCAGCGGCGCGCGCGTGGAGTCAACGCCATGACAACAGCTCCACAAGCGGTTGATTCAGCTGATTTTTCTGACATTGCGCAATTGATAGCCACCGCCCGGCAACGTGCTGTGCAGGCGGTCAATACCACGCTGATCGAGCTGTATTGGCAGATTGGCGAACACATCAGCCGCAAGATCGCCGCCTCGGAATGGGGCGATGGCGTGGTGGAGCAACTGGCCCGCTATCTGGCCCAGACGCAACCGGGCTTGCGCGGCTTTACCCGTCGCAACCTGTTCAGGATGAAGCAATTTTTCGAAGCGTATCCACGCGCTGAAATTGTGTCAGCAGTGCTGACACAATTGCCGTGGACGCACCATCTCATCATCCTGAGCCAAAGCTGAATATGCCCCGTCAGAATTTACAAAAGCAAGTACCTTGATGACTTCTACTAACGCCCACCCATCCAACCCACGTATCTGGGCACTCATTCCCTGTGCTGGCAGTGGCGCCCGTGCGGGCACCGATGGACCCAAGCAGTACCAGACCGTGGCGGGCCAGCCCATGGTGCTGCATACGCTGGCAGCCTTTGCTGCTGTGCCACGTCTGGCCGAAACCTTGGTGGTGGTGTCCGCCGGTGACAGCTTTCTCCAGGATTTGGATGCTTCCCTTTTAGTAGCTGCTTGCGGTGGCGCCACGAGGGCTGCAAGTGTTTTTAATGGCCTTGGCGCCCTGCTGGAACATGGTGCTGCTGCCAGCGACTGGGTGCTGGTGCACGATGCGGCGCGCTGTCTGATTACGCCAGCGCAGATCGACCATCTGATAGATGCCTGCATCGGCGATGCCGTGGGCGGCTTGCTGGCGCTGCCCTTGCCCGATACGCTCAAAAGCGAAACAGCAGGCCGCGTGGCAGACACCATCGCGCGCAGCGACAAATGGCTGGCACAAACGCCGCAGATGTTTCGCATCGGCATGTTACTGGAAGCACTGACGGTGGCGGGCGAGCGCGTGACCGACGAGTCCAGCGCCATGGAGCTGGCAGGCTTTGCTCCGCTGCTGGTCAAAGGCAGCGCACAAAATTTCAAGGTAACGTATCCGCAGGATTTTGCGCTGGCGCAAGCGCTGCTACTGGCGCGTGCTACAGAAAAACCGGACAACAAGGAAAAACGCATGCCGCCAAGTTCACTACCTCCATTGCGCATTGGCGAGGGCTGGGACATTCACCAATTGGTAGAAGGGCGCAAGCTCATGCTCGGCGGCGTGGAAATTCCCTACGACAAGGGACTGCTGGGCCACTCGGATGCCGATGCCCTGTTGCATGCCATCACAGATGCGCTGTTGGGTGCAGCGGGTTTGGGCGACATTGGCCGACATTTTCCCGATACCGACCCGCAGTTCAAGGGCGCTGATTCGGGCGTACTGCTTGCCGAGGCTCTACGGCGGGTGCGCGTCCAGGGTTTTGCCATTGGCAATCTGGATTGCACCATCATCGCCCAGGCCCCCCGGCTGGCGCCGCATATCAACAGCATGCAAGCACGCATTGCAGCGCTGCTGGAACTGGCGCCCGATCAGGTCAACGTCAAGGCCAAGACCGCCGAGAAAATGGGGCCGGTGGGTATGGGGCAAGCCATTGAAGCACGTGCGGTGGTGCTGTTGCTGAACGAAGCTGACGATTGATGCACTTTTTTGGCGTTTTATAAGGCAAATCAGGCTGCAACACCCATGGATCAAGCGGAAGCCGCTATAAAAATGGTAAATGTTCGCAGACTATTCACCTGCTTGTGCCAACACGGAATCTATTAGCCGCTTGCTCAAAAAATAGCCATTTTCACGCAATGCCAGCAGCACAGGCTTGACCGCAGCAATCGCACTGGTTTGCTTGGCCAAAAGCAGTACACCAGCTGTTCCCATGGTGGCAATTTTGCTGTGCTGGGCTGCTTGTCGTCCGCGATGGTCGTCCATGAGCAAAAGGGAGGCACCGCCCTGGTTTGCCAACTGCTGGGCCAGTATCAAGGCAGTGGCCTCTCCCATGTCGATCTGGTGCAGGTGGATCAACGCGGCGCACTGTGTTTGCCATGTATCGGCCTGGGCGGTAGCCATGGCCACGGTTTGTAGCCAAGGCTGTGCAAATGCGGCTTTGAGCACGCCGATGTCCGCAAAATCACCGCCCGCCAGCACTTCATCGGCCCCCCATTTTGTAACGCTGACCGGCCGAAGAGTTGGGGTAGCAGGTCCAAGCGTTCAATGCGGGCCAGCGCAATGAGCGGACCGGCATCGGCAATAACCACCCGATGCACAGTGCGCGTCATGCGCCAGAGCGTAGCCAGGCTGCGCCCTGTGCCACTTCGTCCGCCAGGGTGCAGGCATCGTAATCTGCTACCGGCACACCCAGGCGCGCCAGTCTGGTGAGCATGACACCCAGAGGTTCGTTGGCCAGTTTGGCGGCACCAACGACGGATATCAGGCGCTCTTTGAACAGGTTTACCGCCATGGCCTGACGTACGTGGGCAAAGTCGGCCAAGCCATCGAGTTGTTCAAACCCGATCATCACGGCATCGGGCTTATCGCGGTTCATGACAACCACCATCTCGGTGCGCGCATCCCGCAATGCGGTGGATGGGTTGGATTTGAGCTGGCGCACGCTGATGGTCTGCATGATGTTCTCCCTTGATGTAGGAACAAGCACTATAGCAAAATCAGCGGTTCCATGCGGGCATCGACGCGCTGCTGGAGCTGGCACCCGATCAGGTTAACGTCAAGGCCAATACGGCAGAGAAAATGGGGCTGGTGGGTATGGGGCAGGCCATTGAAGCACGTGCGGTGGTGCTGTTGCTGAACGATTGATTGTGGTATGAATACGATAGCTGTTCCCGCACGGCTGGCGGTGGCTGGAGGCGAATCAGATAAAAAAGCCCTTCAGAACCTGGGCCGCTACGCCCGCCATGACCAGACCTACCATCCACTTGAGGACGGCCAGCTCCTTATCCAGTTTGGCAATTTCTGTCCTGGTGAGCGCCTCCAGCCGGGCAATGTCACCCTTGGTTGCAATCGACTCGTTGGAGAGCGCCTCGGCAGCTTTACGCGCCTTGTCCTCGGGCACGCCTGCGGAACGAAAAGCATCGTACACCTCAGAAATCATCGTTGTCATCGCCTTACCCCTTGTAGAAACCGCAGTTTACCGCGATGGTCGTCCATGAGCCAAAGGAGGGCACAGCCGCCCTGGTCTGCCCCGTACCTTTCTTGGTGTAAATATGGCGGCCACTTATTCGCCTTCCCCTTCCATCTCCCCGAAAGTCCCGGTTGCCACACTGCTCACCCGCACCATGACCGACAGCCCCTGTGCTTTTGGAAAGCAAAGCGATCCATCCTCGAACGCCATTTTCCAGTAAGAGATGCAGCTACCCGGCATGGCCGGTGCGGCTAGCGGCGACTCTGTCGACCCAATAGCCCTGGATTTCAGCCCCGTTGACGAAGCCGTGGGTATTGCAGTTTCTAGCAATATCGTCATCACTTTTAGCGAAGCAGTACAGCTAGGCTCAGGCACTATTGTGCTGAAAAACGCATCAGGTACGGTCATTGAAACTTTTAGTTCGGCCAATAATGGCAATGTTTCAATATCAGGCGATGTGCTGACAATAAACCCAATACGGGTTATTCAGTTGAATTTGCCCCAGACAGTGTCAATGACCTTTCAGGCAACAGTTATGCTGGCATCACCAGTTACAACTTCACTACTGTTTCCGGTGGCGGTCACTCGCCTACAGGTGCCCTGATTGTTGGTACAGCTGGAAACGACGTGCTTACGGGAACCTCTGGCAACGATGCCTTCGACGGCGGGGCAGGCACAGACACCGCAACCTTCACCGGCACCCGCGCTGACCACACGCTGGCCAAAACAGCAACGGGCTGGACCATCAGCTCCTCAGCCGATGGCACGGACACGCTCCAGAACGTCAAACGCCTGCAGTTCTCCAACGAAACTCTGGCGCTGGACATTGCTGGCAATGCCGGTAAGGCCTACCGTATCTACCAGGCCGCTTTCAACCGCACGCCTGACAATGGCGGACTCAAGTACTGGGTTGGCCGGATGGACGCTGGAACAACACAAGACAGGGTCGCTGCCGAGTTCGTTGGCAGCCCGGAGTTCAAGGCCATGTATGGAGCCAATCCAAGTAACGCCGATTTCATCACCAAGCTCTACAACAATGTCCTGCACCGCGCACCCGAGCAAGGTGGCTACGACTGGTGGCTGGGTGAATTGAACGCCGGGCGGTACAACAAGACCACGGCTTTGGCAAGTTTTGCGGAGTCGCCAGAGAACCAGGCGGGTGTTATCGGAGTTATCCAGAACGGGATTGACCTGTTCAATTGAAGCAGAAATTACAGCAGGGGGTCTCTTTCACGGTGATGCTTGCACGGCAATCTCATCACCCTCGCGTGGTGGCGCACCCCCTGGGCGCTGCATCAGTGCGGCAAATTCCGTTACGTTGGCGCGCGCACCGCGTTCGGCAAAATAAACTTGCGCTTGCATCATGGCCAGTTTTTCGGCAACCGCGATACTGACAAATTGATTGATGCTAACCCCGTCTTGCTTGCTCATGCGTTCCACGCCCTCCCGGACGGAGCGCGGCAAACGCAGGGGATAGGTTGTTACATCTCGCATGACAAACTCCTCAAAAAATCGCCTGGCCGCATGACGTTCAGGTTAAATCGCCGGGACACACCGGAAAAATGCTTGAGATTGAAGGTCAGCAACACCTTGGCTGACGCATTCACCGCTGCCTCCAGTACCAACTCATCCGCCGGGTCACGTAACTGCGGACGCCACAGAAAATGCACTTCCACCGGACGCACAAGGGCAGCCAAACCGTTCAGATAAATATGGAGTTCATGCGGTGTCAACATCGCCGCGGCCAGATGTTCTGGCCGGGAGCACACCGCCTCGTACTCCATAAACAGACTCACACTGGCTGCAATGCTGATCTGCGCACGCAAAGCCCGACGAATCAACTCCGCCGAAGCCCCCGTCGGGCTGCGCATCGCCGCCACGATCACGTCCGTATCCATTACAGTCACCATGCATAAATGGTATCACTGGTGATGAAGGTTAACCAATACTATGCTTGTCTGCAGCGATATTGCAAAAATCAGGTGCTTGAGAAACCCCAGCGCAGTTGCCAAATAGGTAGTGCCTTGCTTTTTTGCGCACTCCCGTCCATCGCCCCGGCAATCTGCACGCCCGCCGCTCCACCAATGGCTTCGATCACGGCGTCGCCTGCATGTTCCATGCGGTAGGTCTGTCCCTCGGTGAGGAACACATCACCGGCGGTGCAGGGGTGCTGGTTGGACGATACCGTCAGCCAGATGGTTCCTGCCGTCACTCGTATGCGCTGGCCCGGCGTGCATGCGGCAAGCCGCTTCGTCTGCTTATCTGCCAGGCAGATGTCTAAGATGTCTGTTTGCTGTGCCATATCCATCTCCTTCAACTTCATCAACGGTTGTAATGCGATGTAGTGATGGTAGGGAAGGGCGGCAAACCGATACAGATGCAGACAAGGAATATTGTTACCATCACAGTTGCAAATCTGGCAAACTGTACTGCCCGACTTTGCGGGCAACTGTGCTCACAGCAAACACCGATAAACCGCCACAATCCGCCCATGCTGCTCTACGAATCCCTGGCCGATGAATTTGCCGCACAAATCAGTGCGGGCCACATGCACCCCGGCGACCGGCTGCCATCGGTGCGCCATCTGGCCCAACAGCGCCAGTTGTCGGTCTCGACCGTGGTGCAGGCCTTGCGTGCGCTGGAGAGCCGGGGCATGGTCGAAGCGCGCCCCCAGTCCGGCTACTACGTCCGGGTGCGCCATGGCCGCATGCTGGCTGTGCCCGCCAGGCAGCGGCTGGAAAAGCCGGTGGTTGTCGGTCTGAGCCAGCGTTTGCTGTCGGTCTTGCATGCCAATGAAGCGCCAGGCATGGTGCCCTTCGGCTCGGCCCTGCCGTCGCCGGACCTGATGGTCGCCCAGCGTCTGAGTCGGTTATACGCCAGCGTTGCCCGTCGCTATCCGCAACTGCTTTCGGGCACCAGCCACGCAGCGCTGAACGAGCCTTTGCTGTTGCGTGCCATTGTCCATCGCGCGCTCGAATGGGGGTGCGCCATTGCGCCGGAGGAGGTGGTCGTTACCAATGCGTGTACCGAAGCCATGAGCCTGTGTTTGCGCGCGGTGACACAACCTGGCGACACCGTGGCGGTGGAAGCGCCCACGTACTATGTGATGCTGCAACTGCTGGAGAGCATGGGGCTGCGTGCGCTGGAAATTCCGACCGACCCGCAAACGGGTGTCTCGATAGAGGCGCTGGACCTGGCAACGCGGGAGCGCAAGATTGCAGCATGCCTGCTGATTCCCAACGCAGGCAATCCCTTGGGCTGTGTCATGCCGGATGCGCACAAGCAGCGTCTGGCCGATATGCTGGCTGGCCGCAACGTGCCGCTGATCGAAGACGATATCTATGGCGACATCTGCTTTACCCCGGCCCGCCCACGCCCGGTGTATGCGTTTGACCGCAGCGGCAACACCATGCTGTGTACCTCGTTTTCCAAGACGGTCAGCCCGGCCTTTCGTCTGGGGTTTGTCGCAGCCGGCAAACGCGGTGCCGAGATCGCCCTGGAAAAGACCTTGACCAGTGGCAAGACCAATCCCTTATGCCAACGTGTCATGGCCGAACTGCTGGATACCAGGGGCTACGATGCACACCTGCGCACCCTGCGCAGGCGCCTGGCCGACCAGGTGGCGCGCATGCGTGACGCGGTGATGCGCCACTTTCCCGGCGAGGTGCGCGTCACCGAGCCCGCCGGTGGCTTGGTGTTGTGGGTCGAATTGCCGCAGCATGTGGATGCAACCGAACTGCACAAACAAGCCGTTGCGCGCGGCATCGGTTTTGTTCCCGGCGAGATGTTCTCGGCCAACGGGCGCTTCAAAAACCACATGCGCCTGGCCTGCGGTCATCCGTGGCAGCCCAGCTTCGACGATGCCGTCAAGACCCTGGGGCAGTTGGTGTGTGCGGTTTCGCTCCGTTAACGTGAAACGCCAAGCCCTTCGACTTCGCTCAGGGCACGCAAAGTCGAAGGTCTCAAAGAATCCAGTGCTCCTGATACGATAGCTGTTCCCGCTTACCCTATGGCGCTTTCCGGCTGATTTGGCATGTAAAAGTGCCTCGATGGCGGCAGATTTTGGCCGTAAAGTGTGGTTTTGGGCGCCGTGTGAACCCGTTTTCGGAGGGAAAATACAAGGTAAATCTGGCTGTACGCCTTATGTATCAAGCGGATACAGCTATGTTTTTACGAGTGTGTGGGGCTGGGAGCTGGGAACTCCCGGCTGTCCGATCAACCCTCAGTCATGCGGCAACAAGGCTTTGGATGTGTTGCGGCAGATCAAGGTTGGATTGGTTGAAAGGTATTCTTCTCGCAAAGACACGGCTTGCGCTTCTTCAACCGCAGAAAGCGGCGCATAGGAGCGACCGAAGGGCCAGCCGTAACCCCAACGAAAGGGCGTGAAGAAGTACGGCACCCCGCCGATGCGCACACCGGCAAACATGAAATCCGCCAGCTCGGCACTGTTTGATGCCGCCAGGACACATCGCTTGAAGTCTTCATCGGCTTTGAGCCGTTCGTCTGCCGTACCACCGCGCCAGTAGGCGAGATCGTGAACCAGGCAACAGCTGCACCAATCAGACTTTCCAAACAAGGAGCGATCAGGAAAGAGGCTACAGCCATCCGTGGTGAAAGGCTGCATCACCTGGGTTGTGGCACAGGCTGACAACAGGGCTGTCATCCAGACGGCAAGGGCCACCCGGCCCCGATGGGCCAGCCCCTGACGGAGTTCATCCCGCTGATGGGCTCCATGTTTCACGCAAGCACTCTTCCGCCGCCTGGGAATTTGCCTGATAGAAGCTCTTGGTCACTGAGCGCTCGGCCTTCCCAGACAACTACAAAAGATGCACCCGCGCCGCGTGCCATTTCACGGAACACTCGAATCTCGATCTGGGTAAAACCGCCCTGCGGTTCTCCCAAGGGGTGCATGATGACCTTTGGAGATGGGACGAAAAACGAGCGCTTCAGCAAACGCTGAACCATTGTTTTCAGCAACAGCTCTGCGACGGTAAAGTCGGAGACCAATGAACGTGGATGGGCAAACGGGTTGACGATGTTTGCCCCGCTTTGTAATCGCGCAGCGGCGCCGATGTCCAAAACCCGCGCTGGCTTGGCAGTCGAAATTGCGACCTCCGGCACTTCTGACAAGAACGCACCGGATTTCACGTTGCGTACCGTCAAGTTTTGCGGCGACAACTGGACGTAAATGACGGGTAGAAGAAAGTCAAGCATGGTGAAGTGCCCAAGCAGCGCCAACGGTGGACGTCAAGTCAGCGGGAATCAAGGCAAATGTACCCCCACCATTGGGTGGTGGGAACGTCTGCTGGCGCTTGAAACGAAGGCTGGAGCAGATGGTGGCGCGTAGGTAGCACCACCAACCAGCGCGAGACATCACCCTATCTCTCGCCTTCCATGCCGATTTCAGCTCTTGCGACGACGCGATGCAGCCAGTCCAACAAGGCCCAGGCCTACCAGAGCGAGGGATGCTGGCTCGGGGACGTTTCCGATAGTGATGGAAGTAATCAAGTCGTTGTAAGCCTGGTTACCTTGGCTATAAGTGTCGCCAGTGTTAATGAGGCTAAGCCCACCATCAAGCGTACTCAGAGCATCATCCCATGTCAGGCCGATATACATTGTGTAATTGTTATCAGAGGTGCCATTCATGAGCCAATCGACATACCCTTGGCCAAAATAATTATTTGGATTTTGAGCTCCAGTACCTTGCCACCAAGTCCAGGTCAGATGTTCATTAAAACCGTAACTACCTCCGGTCAGCATGCCCTCTGTATCGATCATGCCCTGATAGCCATCATTGAAGGTGATTGTTCCATCAAAGGAAGCCCCTGAAGCAAAGCCGAGATGCACATTCTCTATGATCGCAGCCTGGGTTCCGAATGCAGCCACAGAGAGTGCAGCAACAGCGATTTCTTTAACAAGACGTTTCATTTGACAAACTCCTAAATTTATGCATAGGAAAGTACCCACTGTTACTTTCTGTCCGCTATAAAAAATAAAAAGCATAAATCGTGCCAATCGTTAAATACATTGAATAATCAATGTGTTACATGTATATGTCGTAAATACTTACACTCAATCTGTATAGATTTTCGACACATTGAGTAACTGGCACAGTGTCTTGTACGTATCAAAACGCGCTATACGCCGCGCAACGTCATCAGTCGGAATCAGGTAGCACGGGGTACCGCCCTGCGCATGCCCATCACGCCCATCGCCGCCACGTAGTACCCCATTGGTTCGCCGCTCGCGTTGGTGAACTCAAAGACTTTGTAGCCTTCAGGCGACCCAAAAGGATAAAACGGTGTTCCCCATAGGAATGGTCAGGATCATGGAAATCCACATGCAACGGATCATCGAAAAATGTTTTTGCTTCCTCAAAAGAAACGCCATGCTTCGATAAGTTCGTTGCCACTTTATTTCCATCCCATTCGTATGCCATGGCAAAAATAAATACCTCGACTTAATAATATGGCCAAGTACCTACGTTGGGCGTCATTAACGCTTCCGCTGAAGGATATAGGCGTTGTCTGTCAACGCAAAACCGACCTTTGGATAATAGGCCATCGCACCAGGCGCAGACAGCAGAATAAGGGATACCTCTTCGCCAATAATGGACTGCGTGCGTCGAATTAACTCCCGACCGATGCCATGCTTCTGATAGGCAACGTCAACTGCAAGATCGGAGAGATAACAGCAATAGCTGTAGTCCGTCAGCGCCCGACTTACGCCGATCAAGCGGGCTCCGTCCCACGCGGAAATGACAATGTTTGCGTTCGCAAACATTTTCGCGATGCGCGGAATATCTTTCGTCGGCCTGCTAATGCCCGATGCCTCGAAGACACGCGCAACTTCTATGGGTTCAAGGGGCTGGTTATCGCGGTACTCAATCATTCGGTATTCACTCCTTTGTTTGGGGCATGGGACGTGCTGCGTGGACGCCCAAGGTAGAGGTGGCTGACGATACACCCTGATGCCCGCAACAATCTGACTGCGAGGTATATAAATGCACAGGTGAAGGCCGTGTAATAAGAAAAGGCAAACCAATACTCGACTGGATTTTCGGCGCGCAGCACATGCCCCTTTGAATACCTGGATATTTCCGGCAGGTCACCAGTCCAAAGGCCGTAGAGGACAATAAACGCCATCCCAATCGCAAGAATTGACATTGGGACAACAACAATCCGGGCTAACCACCGCGCCCCTGTTTTCAGCTCTATGTTCTGCTTATCAAGATCAGACTTCCATTGGTCGAGGCTGCGGTCCAGATCGCGGCCCATGGCTTCGAGCTTGGTGTCATGCGCCTCGGTCTGTGCCTGTTGTTTTGAATATGCAGCGACGCTCTTGGCCTGAGCTGGGCTGATGGAGGGCGGCGAACGTTTCATTGCTGAGAAAATTTAACCTGGTGTGTGGAGGCACTTCCGTGCCTGCGTAACATGGTAACCGTCCCGATGGCATAGCTGGACGACATTCCATCACTACATCCACCATCACACAATCCAGCGCTCCTTATATGAGAGCTGTTCCCGCTTGTCCCATGGCGCTTTCCAGCCTATTTGGCATGTAGAAATGCCCGATAACGACCAGTTTTTGCCGCCAGGGGCGATCAATAGCGGTTTTTGGCACCATGGGAACCCGTTTTCGGAGGCAAAATCCAAGGAAAATCGGGCTATACGCCTTATGTACCAAGCGGGGGCAGATATTGTTTTTGCTGGTTTCATGACTGGCGGCGTGCGCTGCGGTGCTGTGTTCGATCCTGTGTGTAGACCATGCCAATGCGTTGCACCGCCCACTGCGGACCCGCACGGTGGGTGGTGTGGGGGCTGGGAGCTGGAAACGCCCGGCTGCCCGATTAGGCAGCCTAATTGTTACTCCGCAACTCTTCCACAAATAAAAGCAGACACATAATTTTCAGTTGGTCTTCCATTCACACCAATACCTGATTTTGGCAAGAAGTGTCCGCTTGGAAAATCTATAGAAATACTTCTTAATAATTTCTCTTCTTTATCCACTTTTGGATCGTAACGCATAATATTGCGATGAACTCGGTAGCCATTTTCAGCATTCTTCCCCTCAGCAAGGGGCTTAATCATAATCCGACCAATGCCATACTCCTTGGCCTTCAAGCTCAATGCATTAGTCATATTGCTTGCGAATCTAAAACGCTCTTGCTCTCCGTCTCCCTCACAAACGAAAACATCAAACGTAATGCCATCATATTCTTTTCTGACAATAACCTTCTTTCTGAAGGCTCTATTGTTGCCTCTTACTCTAGAACCATCTGCGCTTGATATAACAGTTGGCTTGCTTGCAAATACATCAACCTTTAAGGGCAAATAATTCATCGCAGAAAATGCAGCACCAACGTTTGACGTGGGATACGTTGAAACACTTCCTTCCCTATATTTCCTGAACATTGTGCTAACAACTCTAGATATTGCATCGCCAGCATCCTTTCCATTTTCTATCTCGGAAGACAAAACAGTTGAAAACAAACTGTTTTTGTTTGGATCAGGAGTTGTACTACCTGGTGTTGTTGCATACAAAACAAGAAAATTTGGTGGAATGCCTATTTCAATATACGAATTATAACCATCATTTAAGTCAAACAACCCATCCCGACACGCGTCAATAGCCACGATAACCCCAACATCATAGTCTGCACTTAGCTTCTTGAAAATTCGACTTATCTCAATCGAACTTCTTTTGAGGTAACTAACTTTTTTATGATCAACATCATCCTGCAAGAACTCAAACAAAACAGGTAAAGCAAATGCCCTGCCAAATTGTTGAATACCATGACCTGCGTAATAAACAAATATTAATGATCCCTTTGGTAAAGATGCATTTACACCAGAAAATTCACTGAGCTTTTTTTCAAAATCATCTTTTTTGAGATTGCAGTAGCTATGCACCGTGAATCCTTTCAACTTAAGAGCCTCCTTTACTTTTTCAACATCATTGCACGGGCTTTTGAGATCTGGCAGATACCCTTCTTTTAAAGGTGTTGGCCAAAATGAGCCACTAAGATCGTAGTCCCAATTACCCACCAAAAACGCAACCCTCTTGGGTATAAAATCTGATGCATACGAATAAAAAGACATAAAAGCTAACATCAATATCAGAAATATCTTGTTTTTCATATTTTTGACTTCAATCCTCTCTCAAACAACCTTGCCTCAAGTTCTCGACGAGTTACCAACCCCTTCATTTTCTCTTGATGAATCCACAATCTTTTCATTTTTCTTATTTCACAAGGTATTTTATCATACTCCTCATTATCAACGCAATCAAATATGCTTCGCATCTCGTCGTATCTATCAACACCCTTTACTCGCTTTTCAACTTGATAACTAGCACCCCTATTGTAGGTCAATGAAACCAAGGCGCCCAAACAATCAGGGGAAACCTTAGCCAGGTTTGGAAGATAATGAAGTGTCTCCGCCACATATAGCGGAAGTGCAATTTCATTAAACTGTCTGTTAGCAGAAGCCCAATCAATCTTAATTTGAGTATAATTACGAACTATTTGTTTAGCTTTACCCCCTTTCAAGCCACATGCATATTTTAAATCTTTAACAACATCTCCTGTTAAGTATCTGTCCCAATCTTTTTCAAACCAATTTTTTTCTATGTATCCAAGGTCATAACCAATGCCAATTGTTACACCAGACCCGCTCCCTGGGTGGATTGGTGATTTTAGTTTTTTGTTATAGTATTCTTCGCTCGTAACTTCACATAATACTATTAGGTCGACAGCTCCTCTTGATATAGGCTGAGTAGAAGGTATTCTTCTGGGTTGTGCTTTCCTGCTTCTTTCTAATAATGGCTTACCTTCAGTCTCTAGTAAACTGCTATTCCGCAACGAAGGATCATCTTTGTATTTTGCCATCAACTCCAAGAATGGATCATCAGATATACTCTCTGCAAAAGCACTGGAATATTTCAGGACAGAGGCAACAGATAACAAGAGGGTTGAAGTCAAAAAGTCTCGTTTATTCATTAAATCACCAAAAATAAAAAATATTCATGTCGAACCTGATGTACAGAACGCGCCTGCGTCTCCGTAACATAGCCGGGCAACATCCACGCAAACCCGCTTGCAACAAGGCTTACAGCCAACACGCTGTATACACGAACAGTCATGACACCTCCAGAAAAACCAGCATGCCGGCCTTCACGCCAACCCAGCTGCTCGATCAGTTACGTGCGCAAATCCGCCACCCGCACTATAGCCGCAGAACCAAACTTCCCATCACAGAACCACAGACGCCCACCCGCACCCCCGAGCACCTGCACCTGCCCCCGAATCACGCAGTTTCCGTCGCTGCAAAAGTGGCCATGCGTTCGCGTGCGAACCGATAGGCCGCTTCCACCGCCGCAGCCTCGCTGGGATAGTCATTGGGAACCCGTTGGGTCTGCGCGGCGTGCGGGTGCAGGCGCGCGAAGTAGCGGTCACGCTCCCAGCTTACCCAGGAGACCCAGCGGCAGGTCGGTTTTTTCTGTGTCGATACGGATGCGCAAAATCCATCCTGCTCGACCAAAGGATAGCCCGTCATATCACACCTCCTTGCGCTGCCGAAAACGCCCGGTAGCTACCAGTAAGAGTAGCCAAACAGCGGACACAATGCAAATCCTGCACGTACTGGAAGCACGCCTGGCGTGCGCCGCTTACCCGTTGCAGGCCCAGCATGGCGCCGTTTCAAAACCGGGTGACGAGGAGGCCCAGGGCATTTGCCTGGACAACCCCGAACACGCTGCCACACAGGATGCCAGGGCGCTGGGATTGCGGGAAGGTGATGATGTGGTGGCCACGCCGCGCCGGGCGCGCATTTTTGTGCGGCAGAACCCGGCGCTTGCCATCGGAAGCATGGCTTACCTGCGCAAGGCCTCCCAGTTACCGTTGGGCCACATGGTCTTGGACCAGTCGATGAGCTTGTCGAGCGCACTCTCTTGCACACCGATGCGACGCAGCTCAGGAATCACCTTGTAGGTGTTGGAGCCCTGGGCATCGCCCAGCTCGAAGCCACAGGCGCCACTGCAGGTACGGAAGTCACTGGACGGCGACGAGGGCGATTGCACCTTGCTGTTTCCGCTGGCCTTGCTCCAGTGCTGGCTCCAGTTGGCATTGCGGGCGTCCTCCGCCAGGTCCTCCACCATGGCCTGCGCCAGACGGGGCCAGTAGACCGAGCCCACTGCACCCTGGGTCCGGGTGTTGGTAGTGCCGCGCGCTGTACCGTAGAAGATGTAAGGCTGTGCCGTACGCAAGTCCAAGCCCTCTTCCACGCCATACTTGCCGGTGGTCTGCAGCTGGCGCTGCTTGATCATGGTGGCCCAGAAACGGAAGCCCTGGGGTACTTCGGAGAACTCGTGCAGCAATTCCACATGGCTGTAGGTGTAGGCGAAGTGCGAGGGCTGATCAATCCGGTAGCCAGGGTTCAAGACCATGTTGAGGTGGTACCACTGGTTGGACTCGAAGATGCCTTGCATGGCGCTCTGGTGCAGGTAAGCCCGATCACGCGTACCGGTGAAGTGCGGCGGGCGGTCAAACACGTTGCGCCCATCGGCATGCCAGCCACGCACCTCGCTGCCATCCACACAGGTGCCGCTGATGCACACCCGGTTACCCAGATTGCGCGACACTTCTTCCAACGCCTTGCCGTGCATGATTTCCCACATCTTGACCGATGCCCAGGCCGACAGGCCACGCTTGGCGAGTTCGATGGACTTGAGCTTTTCGCGGGCGACAGAGCCGCAATTCGACTCGGTCATATTTTCACGGGGTAGGCGCATGGCTTCGATCACGTTGCCATTCAGGGCGCGCCAAGGCTCGGAAGTCGTTCCGGTTTCATTATTGATGCCGCAGGACGAACCCCGTTGCCACGGTAAATTTGTTCTCCGATCAGGCGCAGCCAGGAGCAGAATTTTTGGTCATGCGAAGCAGATCGAAGACACGGCGGGTGCGGAACGACAGTTCGCGCATCAAAGAAGCGATTGTTTGAGTGGGCTTTTGGATCG
>JAYRRD010000114.1:0-30199 GCA_041910275.1 Rhodoferax sp. | reverse complement strand
TTTCGTAACACTTCTCATCGTCCATCAACTCCTGGATATGAAACATGGCAGTGGCCCTCCGTCACAATACTATGACGAAGGGCATTGCAACCGATCCTTTTCTCATCCATTGTGATGACCTCAAAACCCAATATGAGCCTATACCTTTTCTGTATGGCCTTTCAGCGTCGCAATACATTCACCCGATTCGAGGCTCCAGAGCCGCAACGTTTGATCGAATGAAGCGGAGACCACTTGATTTACCGACTTTACCAAGGCCATGGACAGTATCGGTTCTTCATGCCCCTCCATTCGCCGAACAAGTTTTTTAGTCCGCTTGTCCCACAACCCGATATCGCAAGATGAGCCGCAAATCAGCAGTTGCTTTCCATCGTTAACCTCGCGAACGCAATCAACGTGTCCAGTATCTGTCCACAAGCGCGAAATTATGCTACCGTCTTCAACATCCCAAGTCCCAATCGTCCCGTCTTCACCCGAAGACACCACGCAATCCGACGTGGTGGAAAATGACACGAACAATACGCCTCCCCCATGCCCCTTCAGGATTGATCGGCATTCTCCGGTATGCATATCCCAAATCCTGACCATTTTGTCCCTCGAGCCAGATACGAGCCACTTACCATCCGGGCTGACTTCCACACAGGAGACCCAGTGCTTGTGCCCGATGAGCTGGCGCTCCAACTCGGCCAGCGGCTCAGATTCCGGTGGCTGCTTGGCCGATATGGGTTTTCTCGTTGTCGGCTTCTTCTGTGGCTCAGGCGACAAAGCGGATGGCACGGATTCCGTTTCGGAACTACAGACAGCCAGCAATTCCAAGACTGCCGCCTCGGACTCCTCGCGGAAATCCACATACTTATAGCGCCGCAACGTATCGGGAAGATCGCAGTCACCCAGTAGCACCGGAACAAAGCGGCGACCCTTGTTACCCGGATCGCGAAACAATACCGTGCTACGCTCCAGCGCCACCCAATCCGAACCAAGCGCCGCTTGCGAGAGGCACAATACCTGAACCCGCGCCGCTTCCAGCCCGTGTTCGATGGCAAGATAAATGTCATCCCCCGCCTTGATGACCCACTCATCGAACCACACCCTCGCCCCCGCCGCCTTAAACCGCTCCGCCAGCCGCCGCACCTGTGGCTTGTCAGCCTTGTTATGGCTCAGGAAGACATCGTATTCAAAATGATCTGGCATGGTTCAATCTCGATTGGGATAGGATGGGTTGGTTAGTGTATTGCCGCTGATCGGTCCAATGCGCCCCGTTCAAGCTTCATAGCCCTGCAGCGGCAACCGGGTCCAGGCGCCGGGTGCGCTGGGGTGGTCGAAGACGCGCCATGCCAGTGAACGCCAGGCATCGCCACTGGCATGGATCAATTCTCCGCCGTCCTGCGGGTCGCCAGGGTACGGTGGTCGCCAAGTGGCGGTGGCCGGACGGTATTCGGGCGCACTGGCCCAGTGGCATTGCAGGCACTCGCCGCTGCGGACGTCCCAAATGCGCAGTGTGTTGTCGTCGGACGCGGAGGCGATGGTGGCGCCATCGGGCGAAAAGGCGACGGACGTGACCGAAAGAGAATGGCCACGGAAGGTCACGAGGCACTCGCCAGTACGGACCTGCCAAAGGCGCAGGGAGTTGTCGTTGGACGCGGAGGCGATGGTGGCGCCATCGGGCGAAAAGGCGACGCACGTGACCGAGCTGGAATGGCCGGAGAAGGTCGCGAGGCACTCGCCGCTGCTAACCTCCCAAATGCGCAGGGTGTTGTCTTCGGATGCGGAGGCAATGGTGGCACCATCGGGCGAAAAGGCGACGGACCCGACCGAGCTGGAATGGCCGGAAAAGGTCGCTAGGCACTCGCCGCTACGGACGTCCCAAATGCGCAGGGTGCCGTCCCAGGACGCGGAGGCGATAATGGCGCCATCGGGCGCGAAGGCGACGCACGTGACCGAGTTGGAATGGCCGTAGAAGGTCGCGAGGCACTCGCCGCTGCGGACGTCCCAAAGGCGCAGGGTGTTGTCGCGGGACGCAGAGGCGGTGGCGGCGCCATCGGGCGAAAAGGCGACGCACGTGACCCAGTGGGAATGACCGGAGAAGGTCGCGAGGCACTCGCCGCTGCTAATCTCCCAAAGGCGCAGGGTATCGTCCCAGGACGCAGAGGCGATGGCGGTTCCATCGGGCGAAAAGGCGACGCATGTGACCGAGTCGGAATGGCCGTAGAAGGTCGCGAGGCACTCGCCGGATCGAACACCCCAAAGGCGCAGGGTCTTGTCCCAGGACGCCGAGGCAATGATGGCGCCATCGGGCAAAAAAGCGACGGACGTGACCGCGCGTGAATAGCCGAAGAAGGTCACGAGGCACTCGCCGGTGCGGACATCCCAAACACGCAAGGTCTTGTCATCAGACGCGGAGGCAATGGTGGCGCCATCAGGGGAAAAGGCGACGGACCTGACCGAGTTGGAATGACCGGAGAAGGTCGCGAGGCACTCGCCGGTGCGGACGTCCCAAAGGCGCAAAGTGTTGTCGCGGGACGCAGAGGCGATGGTGGCGCCATCGGGCGAAAAGGCGACGGACATGACCGCGTGGGAATGGCCGGAAAAGGTCGCGAGGCACTCGCCGGTGCTGACCTGCCAAAGGCGCAGGGTGCGGTCCCAGGACGCGGAGACGATAGTAGCGCCATCGGGCGAAAAGGCGACGCACGTGACCGAGTCGTAATGTCCGGAGAAGGTTGCGAGGCACTCGCCGCTGCGGACCTGCCAAAGGCGCAGGGTGCGGTCCCAGGACGCGGAGACGATAGTAGCGCCATCGAGCGAAAAGGCGACGCACGTGGCCGAGTCGTAATGTCCGGAGAAGGTTGCGAGGCACTCGCCGCTGCGGACCTGCCAAAGGCGCATGGTGTTGTCCTCGGACACAGAGGCGATGGTGGCGCCATCGGGCGAAAAGGTGATGAACATGACCCGTTTGGAATGGCCGGAGAAAATCGCGAGGCACTCGCCGCTGCGGACGTCCCAAAGGCGCAATGTCTGGTCCCAGGACGCAGAGGCGATGGTGGCACCATTGGGGGAAAAGGCGATGGACCAAACAGAGTCGGAATGGCCGCAAAAGGTCGCGAGGCACTCACCGGTACGTGCCTCCCAAAGGCGCAGGGTATTGTCCAAGGACGCCGAGGCGATGGAGGTTCCATCGGGCGAAAAGGCGACGCATGTGACCCAGTTGGAATGGCCGTCCAGCAGCGCCAAGTGGGCGGACAGTCCGGCGGCGGGTGGCGCCAAACCGTCCGGGCAAGGGGTGGGCGGGCGGGCGGAGTCGTTCTGTGCGCTCCATCCGCTGCACGCCACCCATTGGCTGCGCCAGGCAGGACCCGTCGCATCGAGCTTGGCGCCCGCCAGTCCGCAGTGGCGAAAGGCCGTTCCGGTCAATACGGTGGCGGTGAAATCGGCCTGCCGCAGGCTGCACTGTTGCAGGGCGGCGCGCTCCAGCCGGGCATTGGTGAAGTTCGCGTTGTCGAAACGGACCTGGTCGAAGCAGGCGTCGCGCAAGTCGGCGGCGGTGAAGTTGCACGCCGACATGTTCAGGAGCGCGGTGCCCTGCGGGGCGTTTTTCGCCGTCAGGCATTTTTGCGTGCCAAAGCTCCAGCCGCGCAGTTGCGCGCCCGTCAGGTCGAAGCCCGCCAGCAAAGGCTGCGGCGGCTTGACGGGCCAGGGCTTGGCGTACAGGTCCAGGGCGTATCGGAGCAGCAGTTCCGAAGCCTGGGCACGATAGCTTTTACGCCAGGCATTGAGGGTTTGCGCCAGCGACTCGTCTGCGACGGCATGACCGCTGGCCTTGCCGCGCCGGGCGGCTTCGGTCAGCAGGATTTCGGCGAGGAAATGCCGGGTCTCCGCGCTGGGGATGGGCATCGCCCAGTCGGCGGGGCGGTTTTCCAGCACGGCATCTGCCAGGTAGCGGGCCAGGAAGTACTCGTGCAGCGAGCTGTGGGCAAAACGAAAGCCCTCGGCGCTGTGTTGGCCTTCGTCCTGGCGGGCGACGAAGGTGGCGGTGCGCAGGTCTTCTTCGAGCTTGGTCTGGTCGTAGGCTTGCGGCTCGTAAAGCTTGGCGAGATCGGGCTGGTCGGCGCGCCAGACGTGGAACCAGCGGTGCAGCGTCGCATAGGACAGGCTGCGCACGCCGGTGCGCCAGAGTTCGGCGGCCAGCGCCGGCATCAGGCGCAGTTTGTGCTCGGGCCGCAGATGGTGCTTGCCGTTGTCGCGCTCCAGCCAGCGGTTCGCCACCTGGCCGTAGAGCGTGGCACCATTGACAGGCTCGCCGCGTCGGCGAGCGGCCTCCAGTTCCGGGATATGTTCGGCGAGCAGGCGCAGGGTGATCGGGCGCTGCGCCAGTTCCGTGAGATTGTGCGTGGTGGCGATCAAGTCCTGGACACGCTGGCGGTCGAGTCCGGGCAGTACGGCGACAAGGTAGGCGTCGATCTGCTGTTCTGACAGGGGTTGCAGCACCAGAGCGCGGTACCAGTCCAGGCCGACCTGTTCACGGTGCTGACTGGCGAAGAGCGCCTTTTGATCCTCCAGCGTCTTGAAAAAATTCGTCCGGCAAGAGAGCAGCAGACGCGCACCAGCGCCGCGTGCCTGGGTCGGCTGGGCATTGCGCGTCGGTGTATCGAGTTGGTCGGCCACCAGGCTCAACAGGCTGCTGACGAAATGCGGGTGTTGCTGTTCTGTGAGGTGGACGAGGCATTCGTCGAGGCCGTCGAGGATGACCAGCGCGCCCTGGGCGATCAATTGCCGGACATCGGCATAGCGTGGCTTGGGCTGGCCTTCCGGCACGATCCAGCCGTGGTCGATCAGGTCGTCAACCAATTGGTCAACGGGTGGCATGGGCACGATCTTGGCGCGGTCGAGGTTGCGAAACAGACTCAGCTTGCGCAGGTCGAAATACAGCGGTTCGCGCGCCCAGGATGGGGCTTCGCCCTGGCGGCGCAGTTGCAGCAATTCGCAGGCAAGCCGTTGGCAAGTGATGGTCTTGCCCATGCCGTATTCGCCCAGCAGGGCAAAATAACGCGGTGCATCGTCTTTTTTCAGCCAGTCAAGCAGAGTCTGGTGCGCACTGGCTTGCGGGGCGGTGGAGTCATCCAATCCGGCGGACGACCAGCCGTGGGTACCGTAGAGTTCGAGCAGGTGTTTGAGCTGGGCGAAGTCATTCACATTCCCTTGGGGTTTGTCTTGGGCGGTGGTCAGCGTTTTGGAAAGCGGCGGCGGCAGCTCGAGATGAATGGTGTAGTAGGCGACCTGTGCGGCACGCAACGCGGCGTAAATCTGGTGGGCGTCCTTGTCTTTTTGAGAGCCCGCGCTCTTGTCGGTGCCCCAGTCGCTGACACCCTTTATGACAATCCAGTCAACCTTGCTTTCGTGACACGCCGTGACCACGCCTGCGCCTTCCATGTCGCCACCGATGTTGTCGGGAAAATCGGAGTTAAGTTGCTGGCGGAATTCGGAAAAGTCAACGAGTTTTTCGCCGCACAGAAGCAGCCCACTATGCCTTTTTATTTCCCTGGGTTCGGCCTGCGTTGCACGTTCCAGCCAGGCACGGGAGGCGGGCATGGGGATGCCGCGATGGATGTGGCTGCCGTCCGGGTTCAAGCGCTGCGGTTCATAGCTTTGAACCGCTTCGCTGATCAAAACGTCGTGCAACGACTGCGGGTGCTTGCCCGGTTTTGCGTCCTTGCGGCCAAATGCAATGCCGACGGCGATGATGGCGTGCGGCTTGAGATGCTCGATGGCCTTGAGGGTGCGGGGGATGCTGGCGCCGATGGCTTGGGAGCCCATTTTGCAGCGGTAGGCGACGATGGGGCGCAAACCTGCGTAGGCGAGGAATTCATAGGGGAACTCTGCGCGGAGAAAGGAGATGGAATGGTCCCTGTGGCCAAAAACCTGGCGCACGGCAGTGGTTTCGTGCTCATTCACCGTCAAGAGCAGGATCGGTTCGCGGCCCTGGTCGGCCATCCCGGCCAGTTCCGGCGGCAATGCGGGGTTCTCGTAGGTGGCGCCCCTGCTCGTCACGCTTTCCAGATCGCCAAGGCGGGCACGGGCTTGTGTCGTGGCGAAACCCCGGAAGCTGACTTTTCGCGCCTGGCCGCCGCTGGCGCGCGGCAGGTCCAGGCTGAGACGTTCACCGGGGACGAGCTTGCCGGATTCGATAGCCTCGTCCTGCGTGCGGTTCAGCAGCGACTGAAACTTGCGCCACGAGGTATCGGCATGACTAACCGATTGGGCAGAGGGGTAGAGCAGATTGCGGGCTGCTTCGTAGTCGAGGTCGAACGTGGTTCCCGACAGTTTATGGGCCAGGACTTGCAGGCGTTCGATGTCCGCCGGAGCGAATATGCCGCGCTGCTTCAGCAACGCGATGGCGGAGAGGACGGATGTGGGCGACAACCGATGGCCGGTGGATTGCGGTTTTCCGGCGGACTTTCCCGGATTCGACGGTTCGGCCATGGTGGTTTCCTTTGCAAGAGCGGGTGTTTTCAATGCGGATGACTCTTAGTATAGAACGAAAAGAACTAATTTGGAACAAATAAGTATCCCGGAAATTTTCTTTTACCAATCTCTGGCAACCACGGGCAAGTGGGCATGTTGTTCCCACCCGTCGCAGCACTGAAATACTACGCTTTTGAGAGCTGCTGCCGCTTGTCCCATATGCTGTTGCGGCTGTTTTGGCACCTAAAAACGGCTGCTGGCGCACTGCGGCGGCGCCGATTGGGGTGATTTGGGGCGGTTTGGGGTGCATTTTGGCGCTGGAGTGGCCTTTTTCAGGGCACAAATTGCCTTGCAAGGCTTACGGGATGAGCGGGGTCAGCTATTGAAAGAAGAGCGTAGGATGTGGTGTTGATATGGTGTTGCCAGGAGCAGGCACGCACCGCTGCTGCGCAGCAGTTTCTGGCGGACGATGGATTCGGATTGACAGGGTCATAACAGCGCATACCTACAATCCTGCGCATGAACACCTCCCTTCCCTCCACGCCGCGCAAACGCCTGCCCATCGGCATTCAGACCCTGGCCAAAATCCGCGAGGGCGATTGCTACTATGTGGACAAAACCGGCATTGCCGTCGATCTGGTTGCCAACGGTTCGCACTACTTCCTCTCGCGCCCCCGGCGCTTTGGCAAAAGCCTGTTTCTCGACACGCTCAAGGAATTGTTTGAGGGCAACCGTTCCCTCTTTACCGGATTGATAGCCGACACCCACTGGGACTGGAGCAAAAAATACCCGGTCATTCGCATCAGTTTTGGCGGTGGCGTGCTGGGTTCGAGCGAAAAACTCCAGGACAGCATCGACGGCCAGTTGCTCCACTACGAACAGATGCATGGTTTGCAACAACAAAACCTCTCCGTCAACCGGCGTTTTGCCAACCTGATCGCCCAGGCGCACGCCCGGACCGGCCAGCGCGTGGTGGTGTTGGTCGATGAATACGACAAGCCAATTCTGGACTGCATCGAAGACCCGACGCGCGCCATCCCCGTGCGCGAAGCGCTCAAAAACATCTACAGCGTCATCAAGGATTCCGATGCCCACATCAAGTTTGCCTTTCTGACGGGTGTCTCCAAGTTCAGCAAGGTGAGTCTTTTTTCGGACCTGAACAACCTGACCGACATCACGCTGGATAAAAAATGCGCCACCATCTGTGGCTATACCGATGCCGACATCGACACCGTGTTTGCGCCCGAATTGCCGGGGCTGGATCGTGCCGAGATTCGCCACTGGTACAACGGCTACCGCTGGCTGGGCGAGGGCGTTTACAACCCGTTTGACGTGCTGCTGCTCTTTCGCAACCGCACATTCCGCCCCTACTGGTTTGAAACCGGCACGCCCACGTTCCTGGTCAAACTATTGAGCGAACGCGGTTATTTCACGCCCGATCTGGCGCACCGGCAAACCAGCCTGGAGCTGCTCTCGGCCTTTGACGTGGAGGCGATCACCAGCGAGGCGCTGTTGTGGCAAACCGGCTATCTGACGGTGACCGATGTGCATGAACTGCTGCCGGGGATATGGGTCTATACCCTGGGCTATCCCAACCACGAGGTCAAAACCAGTCTGAACACGGTGCTGCTGGCCGGTATGGGGCTGGATGCGCAGCGCACGTTCACGCAGCGGCTGCTGTTGCCAAGCCTGCTGCGCCGTGCTGACCTGGCTGGCTTGCATACCCACTGCCAGAGCCTGTTTGCCAGCATCCCGCACCAGTGGCAGACCAACAACCCCATTGCCCAGTACGAAGGCTATTACGCCAGCATCTTCTACAGCCACTTTGCCGCCTTGGGCCTGGACATCCGGCTGGAAGACAGCACCAGCCAGGGCCGCATCGACATGGCAGTGCTGTTTGAAGGCCAGGTGTTCCTGTTCGAGTTCAAGGTGGTGGAGTTCTCGCCCGAAGGCCGTGCATTGCAACAGCTCAAGGACAAGCGCTATGCCGACAAGTACCGCAGCCGGGGTGAGCCGGTGCATCTGATCGGCATCGAGTTCAGCAAGGCCAAGCGCAATGTGGTGGGGTTTGAAGTCGAGACGCTTTGACGCGGTGATCGGCCTGCCCGCTGCGAATACCCGCTTGCCGCGCGGACTGCACCCGTTGCCGGGCCGGTGTCGCTGTTGTGGTGACTTGCTGTTCGTGGGCTGTTTCCGGGGTGAGTGAGGGCTTTGGCTCGCTGGACGGTGTGCCAGAATGGGGATTCTGAGGATGGGTCCACCATGACGAAACTGAAATTTGAATTTGCGGCGGAATTGCCAGTAAAAAAGTCTCTCCGTGACATTGCCTGCATGACCGCGCTGCTACCTTGCGCCGGTCAGCGGGCGATTGCGTTCGGTTGGGCCAGTTTATCCGGTGCTGCGCCGCTATCGAACGAGGTGTATTGGGTCGCCGATGTGCGTCGCGAGGGGGTGACGCAGCGCATGTTGCCCGAGTCACTGACCCAACGCCTGGTCGAACTCACGGGACGACAGCAAGGAACTGCCGGTTCCCATATGCGGATACACGCCTTTCGTCTGGGGGACGGCTTCGGGCTACTGCTTGGTACACAGGAAGTGCACCTGTTTCAGACGATTCACGACGAGCCAACGGTTATCGTGATCGAAAATGGTTTTGCTGACCTGCGTGCGCCGAAGTACGTCACCTCGCGCGGCGATAGACACTATTTCCCCATGCACTGCGGGCACAGCAGTGGCCATATGGTGCCTGTGGTGCTATCTTCACCATCGGACAGAGCTGGCGAAGGGCGTTGCGCCAGTCTGTTGGAAATTGACACGCAAGCGCGTCGCGCGCGCTGGTTGCTGACCGGCGAAGACGGCGCGCCGCGAGGAATCAGCTTTGCCGACTATGGCCCGCTGTTGGCGAAACAGGGTCAGACCGGCGCGCTGCAGTTCACTGGAGAAGAGATGACATGGGATAAGCCGCCGCTCATCCTGGACTGTGCATGGATTGACAACCACTGGCAGCTGTATGTCGGAGGCAAGAGTCGCGCCTACCATCGCTTTGGTCTTGCGCCATCGGTCTTGAGTCGCAACCTACCTGATGTGTCCCTGCAGGGCACCGTCTTCGAAGCCCGAGAGGAGAGTTTCGGGCGGATATGTGCTTCACTGGATCGCATGATCGTTACGCCGTTGCGCAAGAACGGTCCGGGCAAGGGAAAGCAGACCATCTACTCTTTTGGCGATGGGGAAGAACACGCGCTGACACTACCGCGCGGTTACAGCAAGCACAGCCTCGTCGAGTATTTTGGCGGCTGCTATTGGCTGCTGCCGATGCCCTGGGGCTACGCGCATACGCCGCTGGTTGCTTGTACCGAGGCCTAGCATAGCCACTCCCGCACAGCCACAGCGCATGAACACCGCCCTGCCCTCCCTGCCACCCAAGCGCCTGCCCATTGGCATTCAGACCTTCCGTGAAATCCGCGAAGGCGATTGCTGCTATGTGGACAAAACCGGCATTGCCATCGATTTGATCGCTGGTCGATGAATACGATAAGCCCATTCTGGACAACATCACCGATTCCGCCATCGCACTGGAAATGCGCCAGGGTCTCAAGAATCTGTACTCGGTCATCAAAGGTGCCGATGTCCACATCAGGTTTTCCTTTCTGACTGGCGCAAAACCAGGGGATTAATTTAAATTGGTCAGTATTTCACTTTAAATCAGTCGGTATCAGCCGCCATGTGCACACCAGGATTGCCATCGCCTTGCAAGACACCCGCGTGGTGCTGATCGTTGGGCCACGGCAGGCAGGCAAGACCACGCTGGCCAGGCAATACACCACCCTTGATCGTCTCGCCACTGGCAAGTAGGCATGCTGTGCCCTGCGTCGCAGCACTGACATACTACGCTTTTGAGAGCTGTTCCCGCTTGTCCCATATGCTGTTGCGGCTGTTTTGGCACCTGAAAACGGCTGCTGGCGCACTGCGGCGGCGCTGATTGGGATGATTTGGGGCGGTTTGGGGTGCATTTTGGTGCTGGAGCGGCCTTTTTCAGGGCATAAATCGCCTTGGAAGGCTTACGGGATGAGCGGGAGAAGCTATCATTTTTGACATGTGACGTCCCTGGCCGGACCACACGGACTACACAGGCTACGCGTTATCAGTCACCGCGAGAATGCGCGCGCGCACGCTCTTGCCCTTGACTTTTCCGGCATTGAGCTTGGCGCAGGCCTGCTCGGCCACATCGCGGGCCACGGCCACAAAGGTACAGAATTCGGTGACCTGGATTTTGCCGATTTGCTCGCGGGTGTAGGCCGGGCCACCTTCGGTGCTGGTCAGTGCGCCCAGCACATCGCCGGGGCGGATTTTTTCCTTGCGTCCGCCCAGAATCTGCAAGGTGGCCATCGGGGGCAGCAGCGCGCCACTGCCCGTGGGGGTGAGTTCGTCGAGCTTGAACCACACCGACGGGCTGCCCTGGTACAGCTCAATCTTGCCCACTGCACCCATCTCGTGCATGCTCACCAGACTCAGTGCCAGACCGGAGGCGCCCGCGCGTCCAGTGCGGCCGATACGGTGCACGTGTACCTCGGGGTCGGGCGTGATGTCCACATTGATCACCGCCTCCAGCTGGTGGATGTCCAGCCCGCGCGAGGCCACATCGGTCGCCACCAGCACCGAGCAGCTGCGATTGGCAAACTGTGCCAGCACCTGGTCGCGCTCACGCTGCTCCAGTTCGCCGTACAGGGCCAGGGCGTAAAAACCTTCGGCCTGCAACAGCGTGACCAGTTCCTTGCACTGCTGCTTGGTGTTACAAAACGCCAGGGTGCTGACCGGGCGGAAGTGGCGCAGCAACCGAGCCACGGTCTGCAAGCGGTTGCTGCTGGTGACTTCGTAGAAGCGCTGTTCGATCAGGTTGTGCGCCTGGGGTGCCTTCACTTCGACGCGCTGGGGCTCGCGCATGAACTGCCGGGCCAGTTTCTCGATGCCTTCGGGGTAGGTGGCAGAGAACAACAGGGTCTGCCGTTCAGCGGGACATTGCCGGACAACGGTGGCGATGTCGTCGAAGAACCCCATGTCCAGCATGCGGTCGGCCTCGTCCAGCACCAGGGTGTTGAGGCCTTCCAGCGTCAGATAACCGCGCTCCAGATGGTCCATGATGCGTCCGGGCGTGCCGACGACGATGTGGGCGCCGTTTTCCAGCGAGGCGCGCTGGCCACGCAGGGCGATGCCGCCGCACAGGGTGACGACCTTGATGTTGTCCAGCGCGCGCGCCAGGCGGCGAATTTCCACCGCCACCTGGTCGGCCAGTTCGCGCGTGGGGCACAGCACCATAGCCTGCACGGCAAACCAGCGCGGATTGAGTTTGGCCAGGAGTGCCAGGCCAAAGGCGGCGGTCTTGCCACTGCCGGTCTTGGCTTGGGCGATCAGGTCCCGTCCGGCCAGGGCAATGGGCAGACTGGCGGCCTGAATGGGCGTCATGTCGGTGTAGCCCAGTTGTTGCAGATTGGCCAGGGTGGCCGGGCCAAGGGCCAATGCGGCAAAGCCGATTGGGGCGTTTTCGGCTTGCATGTTCATAACGATAACCGGCTAAAAGTATTCAGGTTCTTTACGGTCACAACCAGCGGATACCAGCGGCTGGTTGAGCCATTGCTGCCACGGCACCCACTCGGCAGCGCTGTGCGCGCGCAGTTGCAGCTCCGGGTTGAAGGTGTAGAAACCCATCTGGGCGCGCAGCCAGAGCTGGCGGCTGGGCTGGTAGCTGCTGTGCACCTCGGCACGGGCCAGAACATGGTTGAAATAGCTGCGCTTGTGCCGCTCGGCACGCAGTACGCTGGTGGGCATGCGTTCGGTCTGGCGCATCAGGTATTCGGCAGAAAATCCCTTGCGGTTATTCCCGATCTTGATACCCGGCACCAGTTGCGAGAGCAGTTTCTTGTAACTGACCAGCATCAGCCCAAGTATCCAGTATTCGCCCTGGTGCCGCTCCAGGCGGATCAGCCGACCATCGGCCTGCACGTCCAAGGCCAGGGGCGACAGGAGCGGGAACAGCGCATCCAGATGGTGCTGGGTGTGCGTAGCATCGTCCAGAAAGCGCCCCAGGGCATAGTCCCAGGCGCTGTGGCCATAGTGGTCGCGCACCAGCGGGTCCGCGCCGCGCTCCAGCAAGGCCTCGACCAGCGGCACGTTGCCGCAGTGCGCAGCCATCATGAGTGGCGTGGCGTTGAAATACGCGCGGTGGTCCACGCCAAACTGGTCACACTGGCGCAGCACCTCCTTGAAAGCGCGCGTGGCATAAGGCTGGCGTTGGCGCTCGGCAACGGCTTCGATCTTGCGGTTCACCTGCTTGCTTGCATCCTGCACCTGGGTCTTCATCCGGGCGGTGTACTGGTCGTACCTTTCGTTTGGCCGCATGCGCAACGTGCTCGGTTCTGACTGCATCGCCTGCATGGCGTGGTGCAGTTGCACGGCTGGATCAAAGCGATTGGCAGCCAAAGCCTGAATCCAACCCGATTGCCCATGCCACAGCGCGTAGTCCAGCAGCGCCTGGCGGGGTTTATTGGAGATTTGCCCCGCTTGCAAGGCCTTGGGCAAGAGTTCCTGTACCGCCGCCTCGTCCCACACCGGCCAGGAGGGTTTTTGCACCTTGAGCACGGTCTGGCGAATGGCGTCGGCCTGCTCCTGTTTGCCTTGCAGCTCCAGCCGCCGCGCTTCCGCCGCCCATTCCTGCTGGCTGGAAGCCTGGGCTTGCGCCAGATTGACGGCCTCGGCGGTACGCAGTTCCAGCAGTTGAAACAAGGGATGATTGACATCGCTCTCCAGCAGCAGCAGCTGGTCCACGGCACGGGTCATGGCCACGTACAGGGCGTTGATGTAGAACTTGAACAGCTCCAGCGAGTGGTCGGTCTTGTCACGCGCGCGGCTGTACTCCAGCGAGTCGCCTTCGAGGTCTTGTGGCTGCACGCCGTTGACAATCTCATTAAAAGCCTGGCGCTGGCTGGAGACCATATCGACCAGGATCACATTCGGATATTCCAGTCCCTTGGCTTCGTGCACCGAAAACACCAACGGGGTCTGGAATTGCAGGCGTACCGCCGCCTTGTCCTCGTCACGCAACACCAGCACGGCAAACTGGGTCGAGCCACGGGTCTTGGTGTTGAGTTCCCGGCGCATGCTCTCCTTGTCGGCCAGCAGTTGCACCGTGCCGCCCGACTGTGCCGTGGCCTGAACCAGAAAATTGGTTTCGCGGTCAATGGAACCAAAGCGCGCGTGCTTGATCTTGAGCAGCCGGTTGGCCAGCAGGGTAACCGCCTGTCCATTGCGAAAATTGGCGCGCAGTACCGAGATGGTTTGCGCCCGCGCCAGCGACTCGTCCTGCCAGAACAGGGTTTTGACCGCGCTCCAGGAAAAGAAGTTGGGATGGACGATCTGGTTCGAGTCGCCGCAGAGCAAAAACTGTCCCGGCTTGGCCAGGGTCTTGAGCAGCAGCGCCAATTGCACGCTGGTGAGGTCCTGCACCTCGTCGATGACCATGAAGTCATACGTCGGCTTCGCCTTGACCAGCCACTCCTGCGCTATCAGATTCAGATCAAAGAACCCGCCAGCAGAAAGCCAGACGCGGAACTTTTCAAACAAATCGTAGACCGCTGCACGCTGCGGCGCCGCCAGCAGCGACTGGCGCACACCCAGGCCCACGTAGGCTTCGCGCGTGAGCACGCCATCGGCACGGCTGGTAATGACTCCACGGAATTCTTCAAACAAGGCATGGGCATCAAGCCCGCCCGTGGCCTGTTTGGCTGCGCTGCGATGGCGTTCGTACCAACCCCGAAAAGCGGCAAAATCCAGCTCGCGCCCCTGGGGGACGTGCAGGGTTTCGACAAACTCGCGGTAGCTCAAGAATTCCGGTTCCTGGCCATCGGCCTCAAAGCCATGCGAAAAATACAGTGCTTGCGCGCTTTGCGCCAGAAAGGCCGACTGGGTGACATACAACACCCGCCCGCGCGCCAGACGCAGCTTCTCCAGCGTAAGCGCCGTCTTGCCCGAGCCCGCCGAACCCACCAGGATCAGCGGCGCCGGAGTGTCGTACACCGCTTGCTGCGTGTCATCAAAACTCAGCACCTTGTCCAATACGTGAATATCGCCGCGCTGTGGGTGCAGGTAGCGCAACTCGGGGGTCTGCTTGTCCGGCTCCACCACATCCACCGCAGCAGCATCGTCGTTGTCAATGTCGATCTGGTCCCACTGCAAGAAGGCGCCACGCAGGAAGCGCGCGTTGGCATAGTCGTGGTTATGGATGACTTCCAGCGCCAGGCAGACGGTCTCATCGCCATAACGCACAAACTGCACCAACAAGCGGTTGGTCTGGTCGAGCTTGAAGCGCCAGTACGGCGTCGGGTGGAGCTTCTTGATCTTGGCGCTCTTGAAATCGTCGCGGGCCACGGCCTGCTGGATTTTGGCAAACTGCGCTTTTACGCGGTGGGTGTCCAGGTGGTGGTAGGTCAAAAGGCGCATGTATCTACGGGTGCGGGTACGGGTACGGGTACGGGAATCAGGTAAGTTTCAGAAAGTGTGTGCGGTAGTATTCCAGCTCATCAATCGACTCGTGTACGTCGGCCAGGGCCGTGTGGCGCCGCTGTTTGGTCAGCCCGGCATAGATATCGGGACGCCAGCGCTTGCACAGTTCCTTGAGCGTGCTCACATCCAGATTGCGGTAGTGAAAATACACTTCCAGCTGGGGCATGTACTTGACCAGAAAACGCCGGTCCTGGCTGATCGAATTGCCACACAGCGGCACCTTGTTCGCGGGTACATACTGGCGCAAAAACGCCAGCACCTGCTCTTGCGCCTGTTCTTCGGTCAGATCGGAGGCCCGGACCTTGTCGATCAGACCGCTCTTGCCGTGGGTGTTCTTGTTCCAATCATCCATTTTGTCGAGCTGTGCATCGCTTTGGTGGACGACCAGCACCGGGCCTTCGACGCGGGTTTCAAGATTCGGGCTGGTCACAACGAGCGCGATTTCGATGATACGGTCCACTTCCGGGTCCAGACCAGTCATTTCGCAGTCCAGCCAGACCAGGTTCTTGTCGGATTTGGGTAAATGGGGCGGGGAAAGATTAGGGTTAGCTTCAGTCATGGCGGCAATTGTCGCCGATGCTGCCAGCCATACCGCCGCCACTTGCAAATAGCCGGTGATTTCAAACGTTGGCCGTCACAGAGTCATCGCGCCGCCAGCACATCGCGCACGATATAAAATTCGTCCATGTTGATGGAGGTTTCTGTGCATGATCAAATCTTTGAATTGGCGGAGCGCGGCAAGGCGCTGATGCCGGATGAGCGGTATCGTCTCATAGATATCCTTCTTGAGTCGCTGCATAAACCGGCTATCGCGGAGGTTGAGAAAGTGTGGGAAGCTGAGATCGAGCGTCGTCTTGCCGAGTATGACCGTGGTGAAGTGAGGGCCGTTGATGCCGAGGAAGTGTTCGCCAAAGCTCGAAACATTGCCCAGTGATCAGGCCGCAGTTCCTGCCAGACGCAGAGGCCGAATTCCTGAAAGAAGTCGCCTATTACTCGAACACTCGGGAAGGTATGGGCATCAAATTTCGGGAGGCTGTCATGGCCGCCGTGGCCAAAGCAGTAGCCAACCCCGGCGGTGGTACTCCTTCGGCAAGGAATACGCGCAGTCGTTTCCTGAAAGGCTTCCCTTTCAGCGTCGTCTATAGGGCAAGTGACAACGAACTTCTCATCGTCTCAGTTGCACATCACAGAAGGCAACCTGAGTACTGGCTGAGTCGCATTAAATGACGGCTAACATTGGCACCCCATGACTGAACTTTTTTCCGGCGCTCACGCCTCCTCGTACTCCACGTACACCACCATGGCCTTTGCCGTCGCCCTATGCCTTGGAACCTGGTTCAAGTTCTGGCTGGCCGGGCGCCAGATGCGCCACGTCGCACTGCATCGCCAGACGGTCCCGCCAGCCTTTGCCGAGCGGATTTCCCTGGCAGCCCACCAGAAAGCAGCCGACTACACGCTGACCAGGACACGCTTTGGCCTGATGGAGCTGGCCTGGGGCGTCCTCCTGACGGTTTGCTGGACGCTTCTGGGTGGCCTGTCAGCGCTGAACCAATGGCTCATTGGCTGGATGGGGCATGGTCTTGGGCAGCAGGTGGCGCTGCTGGCGTCCTTTGTGGCCATTGGTGGCTTGCTGGATTTGCCGTTTGCGCTGTACCAGACCTTTGTGATTGAACAGCGCTTCGGCTTCAATAAAACCACCGTTGCGCTGTGGGTGCAGGATTTTGTCAAATCGCTGCTGCTCTCGGCCCTGATTGGTTTGCCGCTGGCGACCCTGGTGCTGTGGCTGATGGCGGCCAGCGGCACCTGGTGGTGGCTGTGGGTCTGGCTGGTCTGGATGGGGTTCAATCTGCTGGCGCTGGTGATTTACCCAAGCTGGATCGCGCCACTCTTTAACACCTTCAAACCCCTGGAAGACCCGCAGACCAAGGAGCGCGTCACGCAATTGATGGCGCGCTGCGGCTTTACTTCCAAGGGTTTTTTCGTCATGGACGGCAGCCGGCGCAGTGGCCATGCCAATGCCTACTTCACCGGCTTTGGCGCGTCCAAACGGGTGGTTTTTTTCGATACCTTGCTCGCGCAACTCAACCCGGATGAAATTGACGCCGTGCTGGCCCATGAACTGGGGCATTTCAAACACCGGCATATCGTCAAACGCATCGTTGCCCTGTTTTCCCTGAGCCTCTTGGGCCTCGCTGCCCTGGGCTGGGTCAGCCAGCAGACCTGGTTTTATACCGGATTGGGCGTTCTACCCAATCTGAGCGCACCCAACGATGCACTGGCGCTCTTGCTGTTCATGATGGTGTCGCCCTTGCTGGGTATTGTCCTGGGGCCGCTGTTTGCCCACCTGTCACGCCAGCACGAATTCGAAGCCGATGCCTATGCCGTGGCGCAAACCAGCGGCACGGCACTGGCCAGCGCGCTGCTCAAGCTGTTTGAAGACAATGCCTCGACGCTGACACCCGACCCGGTGTATGCCCAGGTGTACTACTCGCACCCGCCCGCTGCCGAGCGCCTGGGGCGCATCCTGGCACCTGCGAACTGAACGCACCGAAAACGCGCCGTGGCAGACGCTTCCAAGCTCAAACCGGGTCTGGTGGTCGCCAGCCATGGCCGCCACGTCTGGGTGGAAACACCCGATGGACAGCGGCTGATCTGCCACCCGCGCGGCAAAAAGAGCCAGACGGTGGTGGGCGACCACGTGCTCTGGCAAGCCAGCGCGGACGAAGGCACCATCGAGAAAGTACAGACACGGCGCAACCTCTTTTACCGCCAGGACGAAGTGCGCACCAAGTCCTTTGCGGCCAATCTCGACCAGCTTGTGATTCTGATCGCCGCCGAACCCGAGTTCTCGGAAACCCAGCTGGCATATGCCCTGATTGCCGCCGAGGCCGAGCGTATCCGTCCCGTCATCGCCCTCAATAAAAGCGATCTGGCGCAAGCCTTCGAGCGCGCCTGGGGGCGTTTGGCGGTTTACCGCGCCATGGGCTATAGCGTGCTGCCCATGGCGCTCAATCCACGCGGGCCTGCCACCACTGCCATCTCCAGCGGGAACCCGCTCGAAGCCGTACTCCAGGGCAAGACCACCCTGGTGCTGGGGCCGTCGGGCTCAGGCAAGAGCACGCTCATCAACCGGCTGATTCCCCAGGCGCAGGTTCTTACCCAAGACCTTTCCAGCGCGCTCAATGCGGGCAAGCACACCACGACCAGCACCACGCTGTACTGGGTGGACGCCCAAAGAACCACCGCCGTGATCGACTCACCCGGCTTTCAGGAATTCGGGCTGCAACACATCGAACCCATGCGCTTGGCCAGCCTGATGCCCGACATCCTGGCGCACACGTCCCAATGCCGCTTCTACAACTGTAGCCATACCCATGAACCCGGTTGCAGCGCCATTGCCGCAGTGGCGACAGCAGAGCCAGCATCCGATGAAAATGAGGGCAATTCGGCCTTGATAGCCTCATCAACAGCTTATGGGATCAGCGCGAGGCGCTACAAAATCTACAGTGACTTGTTTGCTGCACTGTCGCAGAAGCGCTACTAACCCAGCAAGCGCGCAAGCGACAGCAAGGCCAGAAACACCATCCACATCACCACGTTGCGCCACACCAGGCCCACCACGGCGTGCAGATGCACCGGCTGTGGCGTCTGGCCCGAGCCGAAACGGTCTTTTTCTCCCAGGCTGACACCCACGGCGCCCGAGGTGGCGGACAGCACCACGCCATCGTTGTCACCGGGAAATTGCGCTTCGTGCTGGCGCCAGCTCTCCACGGCGTCTTCAAAGCTGCCAACAAAGGCAAACCCCAAGGCGGTAATGCGCACCGGCAGCCAATCCATGGCGGCCCAGGCCTGGGCTGCATTGGCCTGCAAGGCCGGGCTTATGGGCGGCTCGGACGGCAGGCGCAAGCGGTGGGTATGCCGGTAAAAATACTCGCCCACACGGTATAAAACGGCACCAGCCGGCCCCAGGCCCAGAACTGCGAGCAAGGAATACCAGGCAAAGACCCCGAACACACAGCGGTGGGCGCTTACCACCGAGTATTCGATGACGTGGCGCACCACTTCGCTGCGCGGCAGCATGGTGGCGTCCATGTGCATCCACTTGGCCAGATGCGCGCGCGCCTGGTCTTCCTTGCCGGCCAAAAGCGCATCCCGGATGAGAGTGAAATGGTGGCTGAACTGGCGAAAACCCAGTGTGGAATACAGCACGGCAACGCTCCACACCACCGCAGCAATCCAGCCCAGCGCCCAGACCAATAGCCAATGCACCAGAAAGACCACCACCGCAGGCACCGTAACCGCCAGGCTCCAGGCCATCCAGCCGTGGTGCGGTTTGCCCGAGTCCAGATTGCGTATCACCCAACGCACCCAAAAGCGTACGCCATTGTGTACCGGGTTCACGAGCGCCAGGGGCCGCGCCTGCTCCAGCAGCAGCGCAAACAGGATAGAGAGAAAACTCATGCGGCGATCATACCGAATTTAATCCAGCAAAAAGCGGTACAGATTGCGCAGCATTCCAGCGGTGGCGCCCCAGATGAAGCGCTCCACCGTACCCTCACCCTCAACGTAGGGCATGGAAAACCACTCGCGCCGTGCACCGGCCCAATCCACCGCATGCCGACGGTGGTTGGCAGGGTTCATCAGAAAATCCAGCGGCACCTCAAACACATCCGCCACTTCATGCGGGTTGGGCTGCAAGGCAAAGCCAACGCGCACCAGCGACACCACGGGCGTCACCCGGTATCCGGTGCCCGTGGTGTACACCGGCAGGCTGCCCAGCACATCGACAAATGCACGCTGCAGGCCGATTTCCTCCTCGGCTTCGCGCAAGGCGGCGGCCACACTGTCGGCATCCTGCGGGTCTTTCTTGCCGCCGGGAAAGGCAATCTGGCCCGAATGGCTGGAAAGCTCCCTGGTGCGCTCGGTCAGCAGCACCGTCAAGCCCGCATTGCGCAATACCAAAGGCACCAGCACGGCGGCGTCAACGGGCTGGCGCTCCAGGAAACGGGGTTCGGACAACAGCTCGGGCGTCCACGCATGCGCACCGGCAAAACGTCCCTGCAAGGCCTGCGGCTGCAAGGTTTGCGGCTGCACCCTGGGCAGGTGTGCATCGGTCCCGACCACCGGGATCTGGCGTGGATCAAATAGAGGCACTCTGCTCATAAAAAAACCGCCACGGGCTTGCGCTCAGGCGGTTTTGGCATCACAAAAGGCGACAAGAGCTTCAGGGCTCAAGCAGCCGCTTTCTTGGCTGGCAACTTTTCCTTGATACGTGCCGACTTGCCGCTGCGATCCCGCAGGAAATACAGCTTGGCGCGGCGCACGTCGCCACGGCGCTTGACTTCGATGCTCGCAATGAGCGGGCTGTAGGTCTGGAACGTGCGCTCCACGCCTTCGCCGCTGGAAATCTTGCGTACGATAAAGCCGCTGTTGAGTCCACGGTTGCGCTTGGCAATCACCACGCCTTCGTAGGCCTGCACACGCTTGCGGGAGCCTTCAACGACGTTGACGTTGACAACGACCGTGTCGCCGGGGGCGAAATCGGGGATGGTTTTGCCGAGCCGGGCAATTTCTTCTTGCTCAAGAGTTTGGATCAGATTCATGGTTTCCTTGGGTGATCATGTATGCGCCAGCACCACAATGGCCGCCAGCAAACCCGTCGTAAACGGGAAGGGCAAGATTGGCCATACAGAGGATCAAAGTTGGGCGGCGATTATATGCCAGTGCACCCTTGCCAAACCTGCGGGACCAGGCACAACTTGTTCTTTTTACTACGTTTTCAGTAGCTGCCCCCGCTTGCCCCATGGGGTCTACAGGCTGATTTGATGCTAAATTTAGGCTAATTTGAGGCCAAATCGAGGCCAAAAACGCGCCACACAGGCTTGGCGGGAGCAGCTGTGGTGCGGTTTTGGTGTTTTTGATATCACGGGTGATATGAAATTGATGTAATTGGCGGCCCTACGGCGCCATGCAAACCACCCGGTTGCGCCCGCCGTGTTTGGCCTGGTACAGGGCCGTATCCGCTGTGCGTATCAGGGACGAGGGCGCCTCTGTCTGCTTGGGCACACAGGCTGCCACGCCGATGCTCACGGTCACGACGCCGCTGATGCCACGGGCATGGGGGATCGCCTCGGCCTCCACCGCAGCACGTATGCGCTGCGCCACGGCACCCGCCCCAACGCCATCCAGGCCGGGCAGGATGATGATGAACTCTTCCCCTCCGTAGCGGGCGGCCAGTTCCCCCGAGCGCTGGGCGTGGTGGTCCAGGATGCGCGCCACCTGTTTGAGGCAGTCGTCTCCGGCCAGATGGCCGTAGTGGTCGTTGTAATGTTTGAATTGGTCCACATCCACCATCACCAGCGCCACTGAAAACCCGTGGCGGACGGCGCGCTGCCATTCGGCCTCCCAGGCGCTGTCAAATTTGCGCCGGTTGGCGATGCCGGTCAAACCGTCGGTGGAGCTTTGGGCCTTGAGTTGCAGATTGGCGGCTTCGAGGGTCTTTTTGGCGTGTGCCAGTTCCTCACGGGCTTGCTTGTTGGCGGTGATATCCTGGGTGCTGGTGCGAAACCCCAGGTGGCGTCCTTCGGAGTCCAGGATGGGGCGCCAATGCACCAAGGCCCAGAAGTGGCTGCCATCCTTGCGCAAGACGCGGCACTCCACGCTGCCATTCAAGCCACTGAGCGCTTCGACGTATTTTTGCAACACCATGGGCCGGTCTTCTTCGACGACCATCATGGAAAAATAATTGAGCGAAGCAATGTATTCCTCCGGGGTGAAGCCGGTGATTTCCGTCGAGTGGGCATTCATCCAGACGAGTTTGCCCTGGGGCGTGAACCATGCTTCCCAGCTGGCCGAATAGTCGGCAATGGCGCGGAATTTCTGCTCGCTTTGGCGCAGCGCCGATTCGGCCAGTTTGTGTTCGTTGATATCGCGTACCACGGCCAGCAAAACGCGCTTGGTATCCAGATGCATGACGCTCAGTGCCACGTCGGCATAAAAAGGCTGGCGTGTGTCGAGGCGCTTGTGTATCCACTCAAAATGGTGCCAGCCATCGCGCATGGCCTTATCCAGATGCTGTGTGGCCAGCAGCATGGAATTGCTGCCCGAGGGCTGCTGTGTGGGTGAGAGTTCACCAGGGTGTTTGGCAAAAAGCCCTTGCTTGGACGCGCAACCGAACATGCGCACCGCAACGGCGTTGCAGTCAATGATGCGGCCATCGTCGAGCACCAGGATGGCGTCCCCCATGGCTTCGTACAAGGCGCGCAACTTCGCCTCCGAAGCCCTTAGCGCCGCCTCGTTGGCAAGGTATTGCGTGGTACCGGGCCACAGCAGGTAGAGGGCTTGCTGCCCCATCAGGGTAAAGCGCACCAGGGTGACCATGGCGGTGAATGTCGCGCCATCCGCACGGGCAAAAACCCACTCAAAACGCCGCTCGCCGTTTTCCAGCGCGCTGGCCATATGGCGCTCCATCCTGGCGTGCGAAGACTCACCGTCGGCTTGCAGCGGTGGCGACACCTCGGACGGATGCCGGGCGTGCAGCAGCGTGGACTCCGTATAACCCAGACCTTGCAGCGCGGATGCGTTGATATGGATAAACTGGCCATCCACGAGCACACAGACCGGATGGGGCAATTGCTCGAACAGTGTGCGAAAACGAAGTGCGCGCAGCGCGTCTGCATCGACTTCTGAATCGGATACCGCCGGGGTTGGCTGATCCTGGGTCTGATTGGTCACGATGGCTTTCCCCGTTGCGGTAGGCGATTTTCTCCCTGTGGATGCGCGAGCATAACAGAGTGAACGCATGAAAAAGGCTTGCGGGTTCCGGGTTTCGTTGTCGCATAATGGACCACCGACACAATTAAAGAGGGGACGGAAAAATGGGGCTGGTCTACGCAGACATCGAAGTCGAAAATCTGTTTCAAAAGCGGACACTGCCTCTGCGGGCATTGGTGGATTCCGGGGCTGTGTTCCTCAGCATTCCGGAACACGCCGCCATTCAGCTAGGATTTGATACCAGCGAAGTGGTAACACGTGAGGTCGTATTGGCCAATGGTCATCGCCAGAAGGTTCCGATGATAGGCCCCTTGCGGGTTCACTTTGGAAACCGTTTTTGTGACCTATCGGCGCTAGTGCTGGGTGAGGAACCATTGCTGGGTGCGGTTCCCATGGAAATGATGGACCTGATCCTGCACCCGGCAACCCAAACCCTCTCGGTTAACCCGCAAAGTCCTTATATTCCCGTTGCCCTGGCAAAATAAACGGTTTCATACAACGTCCATACAACGTTCACACAACGTCGCAAGCTCACGAGGTCCACCACCATGACAATACCGGCATCCATCTACCACGCCTACACCAGCAATACCTACCTCTTTGGTGGCAATGCGCCTTATGTTGAGGAGTTGTATGAAAAATACCTCACCCATCCCGGCAGCGTGCCCGATACCTGGCGCGAATATTTTGACGCGCTGCAAAATGTCCCCGCTGTCGACGGCGGCACGACCCGCGACATCCCCCATCTGCCCGTCATCAACGCTTTTGCCGAACGCGCCAAGCAAGGTGGCACGCGCGTGGTGCAAGCCAATCCGGATGCCGAGATGGGGCGCAAGCGCACCGCCACCCAGCAGCTGATTGCCGCGTACCGCAACATCGGCCAGCGCTGGGCCGACCTGGACCCGCTCAAGCGCGCCGAACATGAACACATCCCCGAGCTGGAGCCGTCGTTCTACGGTTTTACCGACGCCGACCAGGAAATCATTTTCAACACCAGCAACACGTATTTCGGCAAAGACCGCATGAGCCTGCGCGAGCTGATCAATGCCCTGCGCGAGACCTACTGCGGCACCATCGGCGTCGAATACATGTACCTGACAGACCAGGTGCAAAAGCGCTGGTGGCAGCAAAAGCTCGAAGCGGTCCGCAGCAGGCCGAACTTCACCGCCGAGAAGAAACGCCACATCCTGGAACGCTTGACAGCCGCCGAAGGGCTGGAGCGCTTCTTGCACACCAAGTACGTGGGTCAGAAACGCTTTTCGCTCGAAGGCGGCGAAAGTTTCATCCCGGCCATGGACGAATTGATCCAGACCGGCGGAGCCATGGGCTTGCAGGAAATTGTGATTGGCATGGCACACCGGGGTCGGCTGAACGTGCTGGTGAATTCGCTGGGCAAGCTGCCTGCCGATCTGTTTGCCGAGTTCGAGCACACCGCCCCCGAGGATTTGCCCAGCGGTGACGTGAAATACCACCAGGGCTTCAGTTCTGACGTGTCCACCCCTGGCGGGCCGGTGCACCTGACGCTGGCATTCAACCCTTCGCACCTGGAAATCGTCAACCCGGTGGTCGAAGGCTCGACGCGCGCACGCATGGACCGCCGCAACGACCCCAAGGGCTTGCAGGTGCTGCCGGTGCTGGTGCATGGCGATGCCGCGTTTGCCGGCCAGGGTATCGTGATGGAAACGCTGGCGCTGGCCGAAACGCGCGGCTATTCCACAGGGGGAACCGTACACGTCGTCATCAATAACCAGATTGGCTTTACCACCAGCGATCCGCGCGACAGCCGCTCGACCCTGTATTGCTCGGATGTGGTCAAGATGATCAAGGCGCCCGTGTTGCACGTCAACGGCGACGATCCCGAGTCGGTGGTTTTGTGCACGCAACTGGCACTTGAGTACCGCATGACGTTCCAGAAGGACGTGGTGGTCGATATCGTGTGCTTTCGCAAGCTCGGCCACAACGAACAGGATACCCCGGCATTGACCCAGCCGCTGATGTACAAAAAGATCGCCGTACATCCCGGCACCCGCAAGCTCTACGCCGACAAGCTGGCCGCCCAGGGTTTTGGCGAGACGATTGGCGAGGACATGGTGCGCGCCACACGTGCGGCACTCGACGCTGGCAAGAACACCTTCAACCCGGTGCTGACCAATTTCAAGAGCAAGTATGCCGTGGACTGGACGCCATTCATCGACAGGAAATGGACGGACGCCGCCGACACAGCCATTCCCCTGGCCGAGTGGAAACGCCTAGCCGAGCGCCTGACCATCATCCCCACCAGCATCACACCGCATTCGCTGGTGCGCAAGGTCTATGACGACCGTGCCGCCATGGGGCGCGGCGAACTGCCGGTGGACTGGGGCATGGGCGAGAGCATGGCGTTCGCCTCGCTGGTGGCCAGTGGCTACGGCGTGCGGCTTTCGGGAGAAGACTGCGGTCGGGGCACGTTCACGCACCGCCACGCCGTGATCCATGACCAGAACCGCGAAAAGTTTGACGAAGGCATTTATACCCCGCTGGTGCACATTGACCCGAATCAGGCACCGTTTGTGGTCATCGACTCGATTCTTTCGGAAGAAGCGGTGCTGGCTTTCGAGTACGGCTACGCCTCGAACGACCCCAACACCTGCGTCATCTGGGAAGCCCAGTTTGGCGATTTTGTCAACGTGGCACAAGTCGTGATCGACCAGTTCATCGCCTCGGGTGAGGTCAAATGGGGCCGGGTCAACGGCATCGTGCTGATGCTGCCGCACGGCTACGAGGGCCAAGGCCCCGAACACAGCTCGGCGCGGCTGGAGCGCTTCATGCAGCTCAGTGCCGACACCAACATCCAGGTGGTGCAACCGACCACGGCCAGCCAGATTTTCCACGTACTGCGCCGCCAGATGGTGCGCAAACTGCGCAAACCCCTGGTGATCATGACGCCCAAATCCCTGTTGCGCGCCAAGGATGCGGCCTCTCCGCTGTCCGAGTTCACCGATGGTGGTTTCCAGACCGTCATCCCCGAAAACCGGCCACTCAACGCCGATGCGGTCAAGCGCGTGCTGGTCTGCTCGGGCAAGGTGTACTACGACCTGGTGAAAAAGCGCGAAGAAAAAGGCATCAACGACGTGGCAATTCTGCGTGTTGAGCAGCTGTATCCCTTCCCGAACCAGGCATTTGCCACCGAGTTGCGCAAATACCCCCAGGCAACCGAAATCGTCTGGTGCCAGGATGAGCCGAAAAACCAGGGTGCCTGGTTCTTTGTGCAACACTACATTCTCGAAAACATGGCTGCGGGCCAACGGCTGGGATACTCCGGGCGTGCCGCCTCGGCTTCCCCCGCCGTAGGATACGCACATTTGCACATGGAGCAACAAAAAGCGCTGGTTGAAGGCGCCTTTACCGAAATCCAGGGCACAACCCTGCGCAAGTAATCCGCCTGAATAACCCACCTTTTTTACTGAATCCCTTTGCGAAAGAACACCATGGCCATTGTTGAAGTCAAAGTCCCGCAACTCTCCGAATCTGTCGCCGAAGCCACCTTGTTGCAGTGGAAAAAAGCGCCTGGCGACCTGGTCGCCATCGACGAAATCCTGATCGAGGTGGAAACCGACAAGGTCGTGCTGGAAGTTCCGGCACCCAGCGCCGGTGTGCTGGTCGAAATCGTCCAGCCTGGCGGTGCCACCGTCACCGCCGGACAACTCATCGCCCGCATGGACACCGAAGGCACCGTCGGCGCTGCCGCTCCAGCCCCTGCCGCACCTGCTGGCGCGACACCACCGCCCCCTGCACCGGCAGCCACAGGCGGCTCTCGCGCAGACATTGCCATGCCCGCAGCTGCCAAACTGCTGGCAGACAACCAGTTATCCGCCAGCAGCGTCAGCGGCACCGGCAAGGACGGACGCATCACCAAAGGCGATGTACTGGCCGCAGTTACAGCGGGAACAGCTATTCAATCAATAGCTACTCCCACCGCTTCCGCTGCTCCCGCTATTTCCGCCACCGCCATGCCCGCCATCCCCACAGGCGTTCCCACCACATCGCTACCCCAGGTGGCCGCACCGCGCATTGATCTGGGTGAGCGCCCCGAGCAGCGTGTGCCCATGAGCCGCCTGCGTGCCAGGGTGGCCGAGCGCTTGCTGCAATCGCAGGCTACCAATGCCATCTTGACCACCTTCAATGAAGTCAACATGGCGCCGGTGATCGAGATGCGCAAGCGCTTCCAGGAACGGTTTGAAAAAGAGCACGGCGTCAAGATTGGTTTCATGAGCTTCTTTGTCAAGGCTGCGGTGCATGCGCTGAAGAAATTCCCGGTCATCAATGCCTCGATTGACGGCAACGACATTGTTTACCACGGCTACTTTGACATCGGCATCGCCGTGGGCAGCCCGCGCGGGCTGGTGGTTCCCATCCTGCGTAATGCCGACCAGATGAGTTTTGCCGACATCGAAAAGAAAATCGCCGAATTCGGTACCAAGGCGCGCGATGGCAAGCTGGGCATTGAAGACATGAGCGGAGGCACTTTTTCCATCTCCAATGGCGGTGTTTTTGGCTCCATGCTCTCAACCCCCATCATCAACCCGCCCCAATCGGCCATCCTGGGGGTGCACGCCACCAAGGACCGCGCCGTGGTCGAAAACGGACAGATTGTCATCCGTCCGATGAACTACCTGGCCCTGTCCTACGACCACCGCATCATCGACGGACGCGAAGCCGTGTTAGGCCTGGTGACCATGAAAGAAGCACTGGAAGACCCGGCACGGCTGTTGTTCGACATCTGATTTAACCCTCTCATACCTGTATCTCTCATGCTAGACATCAACCTGCTGCGCAAAGACCTGGCCCACGTTGTGGCCCGATTGGAAACGCGCAAGAATCCCCAGGCTTTTCTCAATGTGGAGGCATTTACCGCGCTGGAAGCCGAGCGCAAGACGATCCAGATGCGCACCGAAGAAATGCAAGCCAGGCGCAATGCCAGCAGCCGCCTGATCGGCCAGCTCAAATCCAAAGGCGAATCCACCGATGCCCTCATGGCCGAAGTCGGCTCCATCAAGGCCGAGCTGGAGGCCTCCGCATTGCGGCTGGATGCCATCCAGGCAGAAATGCAAACCCTGTTGCTGGCCGTACCCAACCTGCCCCACGCCAGCGTGCCAGAGGGCGCAGACGAGCACGCCAACGTCGAAGTGCGCCGCTGGGGAACACCCAGGGTGATGGACTTTGCCGTCAAGGACCACGTGGATGTCGGTGCTCCGCTGGGCCTGGACTTCGAGATGGGCGTCAAACTCGCCGGTGCACGCTTTAGCGTCATGAAAGGCCCGGTGGCACGTCTGCACCGCGCCCTGAGCCAATTCATGCTCGACGTGCAAACCCAGGAGCATGGCTATACCGAGTGTTATGTACCTTACGCGGTCAACGGCGAATCGCTCAAGGGCACCGGCCAACTCCCCAAGTTTGAAGCCGACCTGTTTGCCGCAAAAAAAGGCGGGCAAGAGGGTGAAGCACAGCCGGACCATATTGCGCTCTACCTGATTCCCACCAGCGAGGTTCCGCTCACCAACTTCGTGCGCGACACGGTCGTGCCTGAAACCGATCTGCCCATCAAATTGACGGCACACACGCCATGTTTTCGCTCCGAAGCCGGCAGCGCCGGACGCGACACACGGGGTTTGATCCGCCAGCACCAGTTTGACAAAGTGGAGATGGTGCAAATCGTGCACCCCGACAAGAGCTACGACACATTGGAAGAAATGACCCGCCATGCCGAGGCCATCCTGCAAAAACTCGGCCTCCCGTACCGTGTGGTGGGCCTGTGTACCGGCGACATGGGCTTCGGATCAGCCAAGACCTACGATCTGGAAGTATGGATGCCAGGCCAGAATCTTTTTCGGGAAATCAGTTCGGTTTCCAACTGCGAGGCTTTTCAGGCACGCCGCCTGCAGGCCCGTTTTAAAAATTCCCAGGGCAAAAACGAATTGGTGCATACCCTGAACGGCTCCGGCCTAGCCGTGGGCCGCACCCTGGTGGCAGTGCTGGAGAATTACCAGAATGCGGACGGATCGGTCACCATCCCCGAAATCCTGCGCCCCTACATGGGGGGGATGGAGCGGATAGAAACATCGACAAAATGAATAGATGAAGAAATGTGCTTGATGGCGACCTGCTAAAATGCGGCCCGGTGTGCCTGCAACGCACATGACAAGACAACCCGGAGCGATGGCAGAGTGGTTGAATGTACCTGACTCGAAATCAGGCTTACCGCAAGGTAACGAGGGTTCGAATCCCTCTCGCTCCTCCAATAAAATCAACAAGTTAGCCCAGCTCACAAGGTTGGGCTTTTTTGTTGCTGGAGTCCGTGTAGCCACTGTGTAGCCACCAGTACAGGGTTTTGGTACTTTTGCGCCAGTTTGCTGCATCGCTGGCGCAGTCCACCAGCACATGCAAGGGTGTCGTTTCAAACGCTACCCCCTTTGCCGGTTGAAGCGTCGCTGGGTGGTGAAGTGCCACCCCAACATCATGGGATCGCAACGCACTCTCAAAAACTGCGGTTGGCACGTTAGCAAGCGCTTGGTATCGGCTGGCGGTTTGCGTGCTGATGCCGGTTTCGGCAAGGGCTTTGGCGTAAGGGGATGGTGTCTTAATAACCTGGTCCGCATCGTTGGGAACAGGTTCTTTTCCTGCTCTCCCGCTTGGATTTCTTTCTGCGCCGGACGGTGTTCTGGGCAAGTCCTTGAGCAATTCACCAGTTCTGCGTTCCGCCCTGGGACATTTAGCCATTGCTGCGTGCATCGCATCCATCTCCACGCCGGTATCCAGACTGGTGCCTGTGATCTTGTCCAGGGTGGTGTCCCCGAGGGCGTCGGCGCGGGCAGGGCGCGGTTCGTGGTTGTGGCCGTCGATCAGGATGCCATCCCAGCAGATCGTGGTGATATGCGAATTCCCTGCATCAATCCACTGGCGATATTTCTGTAGGCAATAAAGAACCTGGGCTGACGATTGATGCACGCGAGAAAGCGGTTGAGGGAAGTTCAGAGATACCAGGCGGTTGGTGGTGGAGGTTCCACGTAGGTGGCGAACTGGCTAGCCATGCGGTCAACAGCCTGGGCCATGTACCTCCAGGCATCGGCGCCATGGCTGTATGCGTCGTGCAATGGGCCTGCTGGCTCGCCGGTTTTGATGTTGGTGTCCCGGCGATAGCGCTTGAGGCACTCCAGCAGCCGGACGGTCTTGGTCTTGTCGCAGTAGCATCGGGGGAATACCAGCCGTGCGGCCTTGATGCCTTCTTCCACGCTGGTCTGGGCCAGTACAGAAACACTGCGGCCCATGGCGCGGAGCATTTCCTCGGTGGATTTGCCGGTCTGGAAGTTGCGTGTGCGGCCATCGTGGGGGATGTAGTCAGTGCCCCAGCGGTACTGGCGCTTGCCCAGTTCGGCCACAT
>JAYRRD010000113.1:0-11731 GCA_041910275.1 Rhodoferax sp. | reverse complement strand
CATGAATGCAGATGGTCTGCATGCTGCCATTGGAAGACACATAGCTGAAAAAAGCGTCATTACTGGAAAAGAGTTCCGGTTTTTGCGTAAGGAGCTTGATTTGTCTCAGAACAGATTTGCAAGCTGGGCAGGCGTCACAGAAGACATGGTTTCCAAATGGGAGCGCAATGGTCGTGTTCCCAAATATGCGTGCCGGTTCATGCAGGCAATCTATCTTGAGAAGTTGGACGGTAACGTTCAAATTTCAGAGTTGGTGGAGCGTCTTGCAAACATCGACAGAGAAGCCAATACAGAGACAGTTTTCACGGACACAGGCACATGCTGGCGTATGGCGGCATAAGCGCCCCGTCCAAATGATAAGTTTGAAATCGTAACTGCAGTCAGATGTTTGAACGTGTCAACCAAGGCGGCGCATGTTGACTTCACAAGCTGATTTGGAACCCAAGCTCGCACATCCTCGAAACTTGCGTGAAAAGCCATCCACCCCGGTGGCCTACTTGGGTTTTATTTTCGGGGATGCACGGGGGCGTGTGTGGTACCAATGAGTCTCAAGTGGCAGGCGCATGTAGCGCAAGTCTTGCACACCAAAATGAAGGAATGGCCGCCTTCAATGAATATAAGGCGAGTTGCATTCCTGCAAGATTCGAATGTGGCAATGCGTGTTGCTATTTTGGATCAACTCATTGATGACTGCAAAAACAATCTGGTTGAACACACAAAAACCATTATTCAACCACGACCTTGTATCACTCCAGTCAGTACTTTTGCCCCACCTGATTGGCTTGAAAGAGACGCTGACATATTCCTTCCAAAGGCCACAAATCAGCCAGCAGGCGAAATCGTTGAGTACAGTATCAGCGCCAAAGCATTTTCATCATGGCTAATGGCCAAAGACCTGAAGCCGTCGGAGGTGATTAAAGCTTGGTTCGATGCCTACGGCGTTTCCCAAGAAGCCGCACCAACTGTGAACGCAGCGCCGGTGCTTTGCATTGCTAGCACAGCGCTGACGCCTGTTATTGCCGTTGCCAAGGACGAGGAAAAATCAAGGCGGCGCAGAAGCAGGGGCAGTATGCTTACTCCAGTACTTGGTCACATGAAAGAAATTTTCAAAACAGACCCTAGGCCAACAATGAGAGAGTTTGAGCGTGTGTTGCTAGAGCGGGCTAAAAATGGCGATCCTGAATTCACCTCAGAAGGAGAAACATTGATCGTTCGCAAAAACGGGTATCGTGTAAAAACAAGAAATCTTCAAGATATTAGCGGGCTGATTACGGGCAACCAGTAGAACAATACTGGTTATTGTTTTTGCGTCTAATTACGACTTTTCCAACCTTTCCGACCTTTCCGACCTTTCCGAGTTAAGCACAAAACGCACAGCAGAAGCATAAAGTCCTTATCACCAACGACGGCTCACGGTGGAGCCGACACGGTTTTAAAGGACTTCTATGCAAATTGTCAAAAACAGCGCGCCCCCTAACGCGCCAAATACACAAACCGCCCCCGTAGGTGTTAAAGATCGCCTCCTGCGACTACCTGACGTGGAGAGGCTTACTGGCTGCGGAAAATCAACGATCTACGGGCTGATGGCCACCGGGAAATTCCCAAAGAACTTGAGGATAACCCGCCGCCTTTCCTGTTGGAAGGAATCTGACATTTTTCGCTGGATTGCCGAGCAATCTGCCGCCAAGGCAGCAGCTTAAAGGAATTGTCATGATCCACCAAGTAAAAGACGAAACCGACAAGCACCGCGAAGCCATGGTGCAATCCGTACTGGCCCGCGCAAATATCGCCGTGGATAAAACTGGTGTGGTGCGCGCCGATGGCAGCAACCCCTACCGTGGCCGTAAGTTGCTGAACCTGGCTGAAATATGCCTGATCCGCAATGGCATCAAAACCGATGGCATGGATCAACGCGCCATCGTGGCCGCTGCATTCACCCAAGGCACGAGCGATTTTCCAATTATTTTGCAAAACGTTCTGCACAAGACCTTGCTGGGTGCCTATGCCCTGCAGGCCGACACGTGGGCACAGTTTTGCGCACGTGGAACCGTGAGCGATTTTCGCGCCCACAACCGCTACCGTGTCGGCTCCCTCAGCAACCTGGATAGCAAGACCGAGCTGGGTGAGTTCCGCAACAAAACCATCCCTGACGGTGAAAAAGCCAGCATTAGCGCCGGAACCAAAGGAAACATCATCAACATCAGCCGCGAAGCAGTCATCAACGACGATATTGGCGCTTTCACCGGCCTGGCGTCCAGTCTGGGGCGCGCAGCCAAGCGCACGGTGGAAGCCGACGTGTACGCCACCCTGGCGCTGAATTCAGGATTTGGCCCAACGCTGGAAGACGGCAAAGCCCTATTCCACGTCGATCATGCCAACGTGACCACCGGCGCGCCCACGGTTGCCGCGTTTGAGGCTGCCCGCGCCGTTCTGAGCGCTCAGAAAGACGTGTCCGGCAATGACTATCTGGCACTGACACCTGCCATCTGGCTGGGGCCTGACAGCATCAAAGGCCAGGCCAACGTGGTGGTCAACAGCACCTATGACCCCGATGCGACCAACAAACTACAACGCGTCAACATCGCCCACAACGTGGTCGGAACCCTGGTCGGAACGCCACGTTTGAGCGGAACGCCATGGTTCTTTTTTGCAGACCCCAGCCAGGCACCGGTTCTGGAGGTGGCGTTCCTCGATGGCATCGACACCCCGTACATCGAACTGGAAAACGGGCTCACCGTGGATGGCGCCCGCTGGAAGGTGCGCATGGACTACGGCATTGCAGGAGTTGACTACCGGGGTGCCGTGCGCAGTACCGGCGCATAACTTGACACAAAACCATTTCATTTTTTAGGAAAAATCATGTTGAAGCAACTTACAAACGCGATTGCAAGCACTCTCAAATCGGACGAACACAGCAACGTTATCGCCAAAATCGCCACACGCGAAAAGGCCGAAAAGTGGCGCAATGATTTGTCACAAGCCAAGGAAAAACTCAGCCCGACAAATTTTGCCGGTCGCCAGATTTTAGGCCGCAAGATTGACCAAGTTTCAATCGCAGTCGATAGCCTCGCTTTGGAAGAAGAGCGCGCGCGCATCGTAGCGGAGTTGTCCGAACGCTCTAAGGCTGTGGCCGAGGATTTGTCTTGCAAGTTGAAAGCGTTGAACGCAGCCAGGGAAGCCAAAAACAAGGTCAAAAAAGAGCTTTTCGGCCTGGAAGCGCGTCATACGGTGTTACTTGGGGATTTGTCGGCACTCAAGAAGAAAGCAGACGATGAAGAGCAAGCAGCCCAGGCCGATTTCGACAAGGCGATTCTTGCTGGCGATGATGTTCTGGAGGCATCTACCGCTGAAAAGTTGTCCGTCAAGAAATTTGAAAAGGCCGTCGTAAACGGCAAAGACAATCCATTCAGTTTGCGTATTAGTGCAATTGAGCGTGAGATTTCCTCAATCAAAGAGGTGTTGGCCGGTTATGAGAACATGGAATCGCAGACCACAGCGAGCCACCTGGAAGCCCTTGCAGCTGCTGCAATCCTCGACTACGACCGGCAAATCATCCCGCTGTTCAACAGTTGGCAGAAAGCCTGTTTCGCAATCGCAGATGTTCGGGCTTTTGCGAAGCATCTGCCGAAAGATTCTCCTTTGGAAAAGAGTCTTCGGGACTTCCGTTCAAATTTCGATATTGAGCCGACATTGCCGATTGGCGATGTCAATCAACAGGGGCTTGGTTTTGTGACGAACTATGGCAAGACGATTGATTTCAGTTCGATGGAACACACACGCAATGGCCCAGACCTTGCCATCCTTGCCGAACCATTGCCCGAGGCTAGCGCGTAACGTGCAAAAAGTAAGGGCACAAAGCACATATCGTGCCTTGTGCCCCACCCAAACAAAACTATCACCAAACAGCGGCATTTTATGACACAAACAACCGAACTCTCCCCAGTTATGCAACAGACCGTAGATTTGTCTGTCCGTGTGGCGCGTCACATTGTTGACAACAGTATTGCCCTGGCTTCGTCACACCCACTCGCGGGCGATGGAGCAACAATTCAGATGCTGTTCAATGCGCACGTCCGCATTGCAAACGAAGTGTTTCTTGCCTTGACGCAAGCCGATCATGCAGCCGGTTAAAAATCTGCGCCGATCCTGCCCGATCAAGCGCAAAACAGCACTAGAATGCACTCGTCGGCAAGGTGCCGATGGTGCTGATAACACCCCTTCCTCAGAGGTTCAGACCCCCACCGCAAGCGGGGTTTCATTTCGCCCAGAATTTGCGCATGCGTTTTTCGGGCGGGATGGCGCTGTCCGTGAGGCTGCGCGCACGGCTGAGGACGTGTTATCAACATCCCGCCACCACGTCGCAGCCCTTGATAAGGCTGCGCGTGGTTTGAAGTCTCTCTCAGGAGCAAATACTGTGAAAACCTTAACCCTACCCAGCCGCAGCGCTGGTGCGTTGGTGCGTGTCGCACCGAACCCAAATGACCCCATTGCACGCCAGCAGGGCATTGAAAACGCCCTTTCCATGGCCTTGTACTTCATCCGCCAGCCGGGCAACAGCGCGGCCAATCTGTGGGCCGCAACGGCGCGCACGAACCGGGCGCTGACCTTGCTGAAACATGCAAACGAGCTGGTAAACACCCATTCTGCAATGGGAGGTGAACATGCTTAAAACCACTGGCGCAGTGACCGTGCAACATGATTTTTTTGAAGTCAACGGTAAAAAACTGTTCAGCGTGAATGCTGGCATTCCACTTGATAAAGCGCTTGAAGAAATGGATGTGCTGATAGCTCAAGTACGAGCCATCATGAATGATGGCCATTTGCTTTTGATTGAACAATACCCACATGAAAGCATATGGGCGGCTGAAAAGTTGATGGATTTCACTCAGGCACTGGTGCAATCGATTCAAGCCGGTTACATGGCAAGCCAAACCAGCGCATTGGATACCAGCGCACAGGAGGTGCAGCCATGAATGCAGCAAAAAAACACCTGTGCCTGAATTCTTTGACTGTCTGCAACTGGAATCAGAATGCCGGGCCTGTTGCCATCCTGAACCCGGATAGCACGGTACATGAGCGCATCGCATACTGTTATTCCCAAATCGGAATGCTGGAGACCTTACTCGTGACCCTTGCCAGCCACACCGATGACGAAATCAGGTCATTGGCAGGAATGGTGGAGCATTTCACCTCTCCAGTTATTCTGGTCCTGGAAACTCTAGGCGATATAACTCACAAAGAGCCATTGGCAACCACCTAGCCTACCAAAGCCCCCGTATTCATTCCGGGGGCAACACCATTTAACGCGAAACCACAGCGATGCACCCATGCACCGCGATGGCTTCGCACACCCAAAATTTCAACCATGCAAACCAACATCACCCCCGAACTGATGCGCAATGCCTTAGAACATATTCCGGCAGATATTACCCGTGTTGAATGGGTGCGTATCTGCATGGCGATAAAAAACGAATTTCCTGATGATGCCGGGTTTGAGTTGTTTTCTGCATGGAGTGCGACGGGAGCAAGTTTCGACAGCAAGGCCGTACAGACTACCTGGCGCAGCATCAAACCAGATGGAGGAGTTACCGTTGCCACACTGTTTGCCGAGGCAAAAAAGCACGGTTTCATTTTGTCCGAATCTGTCACGGTACCCACCATTGCCAACAGTCCCGAAGCCGTGGCGCAGCGTATGAGACAAAGGGAGCAAGCCAAGTTAGAGGAACAAGAACGTGTCCGGTTAAAACACGAAAGTACGGCCAACGATGCGCAGGCTTTATGGGACATGTCCAGCGAAGCGGGCGAGAGCGCCTATCTGGAGCGCAAAGGCGTAAAACCCTACGGGGTGCGTTTTTTGCGTGACGATCTTTTGGTGCCCTTGCGTGATGAAACCGGCAAGCTGTGGAATGTGCAACGCATTGCACCAAAGAAGCCCACAAACGGTTCAGACAAGCGATATTTGCCCGGCGGGCGCAAGTCTGGATTGTGGCACTGGTTGGGAGATTCTTTTGAAGAAATCGCCAGCGGTGCCGATCCTGGCGTGATCTTGATTGCCGAGGGCTATGCTACGGGCGCGAGTCTGTACGAAGCAACAAATCAATTTGTTGCCGTGGCGTTTGACGCTGGAAATCTGCCAGTGGTTGCCCGAGCGTTGCGTGCCATTTTCAAAAGCAGCTTGCTGGTTATCTGTGGCGACGACGACCGGCAAACATTCGCAAAAACCAAGCGCAACCCAGGGCGCGAAGCGGCGAAAGCGGCGGCAAAGGCTGTAGGCGGTATTGCGGTTTTCCCCAATGGCCTGCCAGAAGGTGGCAGCGACTTTAACGACTTGCACCAACACATCGGCGCAGACAGCGGGCTTGATGCGGTACGGCGTATTGTGCTGGGTGCCATTGATGCCCACCAAACCACTGCAACAGCCCCACAATCGACGCAAAACACGCCGGGCAACGGTGGTAGCGATCCACCCGGCGATGCTGCTACACAGCCCGTAAACGGGCGTGATTTGTTCCGTGTAAACGAGGCCGGTGTCTGGTTTGTGGAGCAAAACGGCGACACGGATAAAACGCTTTTCGTGTGCGATCCAATCCGCGTTCTGGCCAATGCCATCGGAACGAATGACGCACAAGCGGCGCTTTTACTGGAATTCAAGACCCGGTTGGAGAAGACAAAGACCTGGCTGATGCCATTGGCCATGCTGGCAGGAGACGGCAACGGTTACCGCGCGCAGTTGCTGAATTTTGGTTTTATGACCCCAGCCGATAGCAGGCGCCGGGCGTTGCTGACGCAGTATCTGCAAAGCCGCAGGCCGGGTGAAACGGTCAGGCATGTGCCCCGCGTGGGCTGGCATGGGAAGTGTTTTGTGTTGCCTGGTGAAACGCTGGGACAGTCTGAAAACGACGAGCGTCTTATGTTCAACAGCGAGGCGGGCGTAGAGGCAAACTTTGCCCAGCGTGGCACGCTGGAGGCGTGGAAACAGGATATATCGCGTCTGTGTGAGGGCAATAGCCGCCCTACGTTGGCGGTGGCGACTGCCTTTGCCGGGCCGCTTTTGTTCTGGTCAATGGGCACTGGCGGTGGTGGTTTTCACTTTGTGGGTGGTTCGTCTGTTGGTAAATCCAGTTCGCTGCTGATGGGAGCATCCGTCTGGGGTAAGGGTACAGAAAAAGACCCGGACAGCTACATGCAAAAGTGGCGTGCGACTGGTCCAGCCTTGGAGTTTTTGGCGGAACAGCACAATGATTCGTGCCTGATTCTCGATGAAATTGGCCAGTTAGACCCACGGGAGGCGGCGACGGTGGCCTATATGCTGGCAGATGGCGCGGGTAAGAATCGGGGTAAGGCATCCGGGGGACTACGTACCAAGCCATCCTGGCGCATGTTGTTTCTCAGTAGTGGCGAACTGAAATTGTCAACATTGGTCGAGTCGATTGGTGTGAAGTCCAAGGCTGGGCAGGAGGTGCGATTGATCCCGATAGCCTCGGAGGTGGTGGCTGGTTCGGCTTTTGAGTATCTGCATGAATTCGGTGGAGGGCATGAGTTTGCCACTTGGGTGCAAACCCATGCAGCGCAGTGCTACGGTGTTGCGGGCCGTGCCTGGCTGGAGTATCTGGTTGCGCATACCGCAGGGTTGGGTGATGAACTTTCTCAGCGCATCGCGGCGGTGGAGTCCCAAATGGTGCACCCCAATGCATCCGGGCAGGTTAAACGCGGCGGGCGACGTTTTGCATTGGTAGCTGTGGCGGGCGAACTGGCGACCCTTGCCGGGTTGACCGGCTGGGCTTATGGCTGGGCAACCGAGGCTATCAGGATTTGTTTCAATGCCTGGATTGCTTCGCGTGGTGGTGTGGGCGCCAGTGAGGTTACAGCCATGCTTAAACAGGTTCAGAATTTCTTTGAATTGCACGGGGAATCACGGTTCACGTGGTGGCATCGCGTCGGGGACGATCATGCACCAAAGACTCTCAATCGGGCCGGATTCAGACGTGCCTTTGACGCATACGGTGATCCATACAAAAACATCGGAAATGCTGCTGTTGATGTCCCACTTGGCAAAGTGTTTGAGGATGGCGGAACGACAAAATTCTATGTGCTGTCCAAGGTTTTCGAGCAGGAGGTGTGTAACGGACTGGATAGGGATACGGTTTGCGCCTTGCTACTTAAAAATAATGTGTTGTATCGAAAAGATGAAGGGCGTTATCAAGTGAAGGTAAGACTTCCCGGCGTTGGTCATGCGTGGACGTACTGTATTACCGATGAAATTTTCTCCATTGACGTGTAAAAGGAACAGACCATGAACAAACCATCCGCAGAATGCCTGGCCGCACTGGATCAATACGCTCTCCTGGAGCGCACGCTGGGGGGCGATCATCCATATGCCCAGGCGGCAATGCAGCAAGTGCTGGAGCTTGCCCCGCGAGAGTTCCTCAGCAACCTGGCACAAGAGCTGGGAGTGTTACCAAAGCCAATCGGATACACCGAGTCTGGTGAAGCCGCCTTCTGTCTTGAGGATGTAATGCAGCACTTAGGGATAGAACCAGAAGAAGCACAGCAGCTGATTGACCAGTTCATCCAGGAGCGTGAAGCAGCCGGGCTGGGCAGCGGCCTGATTGATCCTGAAGACGTGCGTGTTGCACATTAAGGAACGGGCCGGGCGCGGCGGGTGTTGGCCGGGTAGGAACGCACATCGCGCAGCAAATGCAACAGACTGTTGCGCGCCAAAGACTGAGGCTGCTTTGAAAAGGTACTCCCGGCGACTTTTTGACTCGGGGGTGATTCGAACCGCGAGGTCGGCCTAGGGTCTGGGGTTCGGGCATACGCAACAATGCAACACAACCCATGCCCTTTTCCGTGGTGGTATCGGCATCGTGCTGGTGTTCCCTGTCAGTGTGACGCCTGGTCGGCACCGTGCAACACCCAACAGTACATCAACCATAGACAATGAAAGATGAACCATGAAAATAACTGTCAACGTGAACGGCCTGGAACAGGTTCGGAAAGCACTGGCGGACTTTCCAAAGAAAGCCAACTACGCTGCCGTGGCTGCCACAAACAAGTCACTGGAATGGGCCGCCACAGATGTGCGCCGGGAAATGCGCCGTGTTTTTGACAAGCCCACACCATGGGTGCTCAATTCCTTGCGCATGCGCTATGCCACTACCAGAGAACCCGTGGCGCAACTGGCCTTCAAAGATCGCGATTCGGTAAACAATTCCCGTACCATGGTCGAGCCGCATGTGTACGGTGGGCAGCGCCATTTCAAAGCCATGGAAACGCGCCTGATGGGCATTGGCCTTTTGCCTTCTGGTTACAACGTAGTGCCCGGTGCAGCCGCAAAACTCAATGGCTTTGGCAATATGTCCCAAGGCCAGATCAGCCAGATTCTCAACGTGCTGGGTGCCTATACCGAGTCGGGCTTCAATAAGGCCAATCTCAACACCATAAAGCGCCTGGCCAAGGGTGGCCTCAAGAGCAGCCAGTACGGTCAATACGGGTTTGTGTACTGGGTCAATCGCGTGGGCAACCCCGACCCAAGGGCGCGGCACCTGCAGCCCGGTGTGTACCAACGTGTCAAAACTGGCTTTGGGTCAACGCTCAAGCCTGTTCTGATTTTCGTCAAGCGTGCCAACTACAAACCGCGTCTGGACTTTTACGGAATAGCCAAGCGCACGGTGAACGAACGGTTCGCGTCCGAATTCGACAAAGCGTTTGCCTTGGAACTTTCCAAGTCAGCGCCGAGCATGCGGTGATCGATATGCAGCGATAGAAAAAGGTACTTCCAGAGAAGCCTTGAGCAAGGGTGATTCGAACTGGCATGCCTGACACCATGCCGGTGATTGTCGCCAGCGTGGCCTGGTTGGGTACCGTGCTGGTGTTCCCTGCCAGCGTGGCCTGATCGCATCATGCCGGGTACCCCTGCCAGTGTGGCCTGGTTGGCATCATGCGGGTGATCGCTGCCAGTGTGCTCTGGTTGGTCCTGTGCTGGTGTTCCCGCCACTGTGGTCTGGTCGGTGCCGGTTACGTACTTTTGCGGATTCGAGCGCGAAAAGGGTTTTTCCATTGGTGCCGATCAGCCGGCGGAGTAACCGGATTGGAATTGCGCCATGCCTGGAGGTCAGGCGGTTCTGACCTCGTTCAACAGATCGGGGTGGCGATCCAACAGCTTGAACAGTTTCACCAATGCCAGCGGCGGCTTGGTCTTGCCGTTTTCGTAGCGTGAGAATGCGTTTACGCCACCGCCGAATAGTTCCGCCGCTTGCCGTTGGTCAAGATCGAGCTTTCGGCGCACTTTGGCGATGTAGTCAGGATCAACGTAGGCGGCATTCACCTGACGCTGAAACAAGCCGACCATTTCACTGTAGCGGTCGCCGTGTTCACGGTTCAAAACTACTTCACCGCATGCTGGACAAAAGTCGCCAGTTACTGCTGGTATGGTGGTGGCTTCACCTTTGTAGGTGTATGGCATGTCGCGCGAGTCGTGGATCAGTTCCGCAGCGCCGCAGCATGGGCATTTCATGGTCATAGCTCCTTGAAGGAAATGATTAACACATCGTCAATGACTGTCAATTTCAGGTACACATCATCACCGTTCGTTGTTCTGGATCGGTACACGTCCTGCCAGACATGATGATCGTCATGGGTCGTCATGCTCTTGTAAAAATCGGCAGAAGTAAGTGCCGAGACAACGGCACACATACCGGCCAAGTCGTTGATGTCGAGTTCACGTGCCCCAGCAAAGGCGCTGGCTGTGGCCCTGACATGCCCGGCATCAATCAAGGCTTTGACAACTTGCAGTTTGCAGTGTGGGGTGCCTTTTTCCATAGAGAAATCATAACCTAATAAGTTATTTTGATAAATAGGTTAATTCAAGAGGTGCGGAGTAGCTCCAATCTAGCAACGCCAAAGTCTTTGCCTATTCCATAGGCACTATAGAGAACTACGCGCCAAATAAGGAGAATTTCAAGTTACCCACAGGCTTGCCAACAGAACAGCCCACAATGGTTGTGAATAGTTTGACCGCCGGTACCGTGCTGGCGTTCCTCGTCAGCCTGGCCTGATCGGCACCGTGCGGGTGTTCCCTACCAATGGGGCTTGGTTGGTACATGACGGATACCCGGAAATCCGGGTATGTGAGTTGGTGTTCCCTGCCAACGTTTGCCATGCCGAACCGGAAAAATCCCGGTTCGTTAAAACCGCCGGTATTCCCTGCCAGTGTGGCCTGGTTGGCATCGTGCCTGTGATCCCTGCCAGTGAAGTCTGATCGGTCCCGTGCTGGTGTTCCCTGCCAGCGTGGCCATGATCGGCACCGTACTGGTGTTCCCTGCCAGCGTGGCCTAATCGGTACCATGCCGGTGATTGTCGCCAGTGAAGTCTGATCGGTACCATGCTGGTAGTTGTTGATCGGCATCGTGCCGGTGGTGATTCTTGCCAGCGTATCCTGGTCGGCACCGTGCTGGTGTTCCCTGCCAGCGTAGCCTGATCGGTCCCGTGCCGGTGATTGTTGCCGGTGAAGTCTGATCGGTACCATGCTGGTGGTTGTTGATCGGCATCGTGCCGGTGGTGATTCTTGCCAGCGTATCCTGGTTGGTACCGTGCTGGCGTTCCCTGCCAGCGTGGCCTGGTCGGCACCATGCCGGTGTTCCCTGCCAGCATGGCCTGGTTGGTACCGTGCCGGTGATCGCTGCCAGCGTAGCCTGATCGGTCCGGTGCTGGTGATTGTCGCCAATGAAGT
>JAYRRD010000112.1:0-22239 GCA_041910275.1 Rhodoferax sp. | reverse complement strand
CTCGGTGCCATCAAAGACGCGTTGATCGGCAAACCGTTCATACCCGCAGCGACCTAGCCTGCGTACCCTACCGGGGATCTCCGCCCACGTGAACTGCTCTCACTGTCCGTTGAAGAGCGGACAGAAACCTGAGTAGTTACTTCCGGCCAGCTTGTGGCACTGGGCATGCAACGCACTCACGGTCTCAAAATCGTCACTCGACATTTCATCCGCTGATGGCGTCTGGCCATGGAGCCATTTTCCAAAAGGGCACAGGTCGTGCGCAGAGAGTATGGACGATGGTATTTCCATGTCAAGGCTTTGACCAATGGCAAATTCGAAACGAATTTTCCAGATCAGGTGTGCGTTCAAGCTGCGTTCAATACTTCTTCCGTCAATCATGATGGTTCCGCCTATGTGGTCCCTGTTTTGCTAAACAGAGTGGTTACAAAAAGGCGGGGTCACGGCCTGAAGAATGGCCGGGCAGCGATTGCAAGGGTGCCCAGCGCTTACAGGATAACGCATGAAAGACACATTTTTACGTGTTATCGCCGAAATTTTTGAACGTAAACTGCTTGTCTTTATCCCGAATGCAGGTTTTATATGTACACCACACTCATCTCCGCCACCGAACTCCAGAGTCTGCTTTCCAGTCAACGAGCTGAACAATCCGAACAATCTGTGCGGGTGTTTGACTGTAGTTTCGAATTGAGCCGACCAGAAGCTGGTGCAGAAATGTTTGCGCAATCCCATATCCCTGGTGCGGTTTACGCGCATCTGGATCGTGATTTGAGCGCCGCCAAAGACCCGGCTACGGGTAAACCCGTCGAGGCTGTCAGTGGCGGGCGCCATCCGCTACCTGCGCGTGCGACTTTTGCCGCCTGGTTGGGATCGGTCGGTCTTACCCATGCGATGCAGGCCGTGGTCTATGACCGCCAGGGGGCGAATTTCTGTGGACGTTTGTGGTGGATGCTCAAGTGGCTGGGGCATGAAAACGTGGCGGTGCTGGACGGGGGCTTGCAGGCCTGGCAAGCTGCTGGTGGTGCGGTCATCGGTGGACCTGCCGGTCAATATCCGGCTGCGCACTTTGTTCCTGGTCCCGCCTTGTGCGTGTTGGTGGATACGCAAGACGTTGTGGATGCCTTGGGGAATGGCACGCAAACACTGGTGGATGCGCGTGGCGCGCCGCGTTTTCGTGGCGATGAGGAGCCGCTGGACCCGGTTGCGGGGCATATTCCGGGCGCGCTGAACCGGCCATTTGGCCAGAATATGGACAGCAGTGGCCGCTTCAAGCCGGCACACCAGCTCAAGGCCGAATTGCTGGAATTACTGGGGGAGCGCGACCCGGCCAGTGTGGTACACCACTGCGGCAGCGGTGTCAGCGCCGTGCCCAATATCATCGCCATGGAGCTGGCGGGGTTGGGGCGTAGCGCGCTGTATGCGGGCAGCTGGAGTGCCTGGTGTGCGGACCCCAGCCGCCCGGTGGCGCGCGGCTGAGTTTTACGGTATTACGGCTTTACGGTTTTAGGCTTTACGCTTTGACCCGGCCGTAGTCGTCCTGCAGGCGCACGATGTCGTCTTCGCCCAGGTAGGAGCCGGACTGCACTTCGATGATTTCCAGGGGAATCTTGCCAGGGTTGGCCAGGCGGTGTGTCTGTCCCAGGGGGATGTAGGTACTCTGGTTTTCCGTGAGCAGCATCACCTTGTCGCCAATGGTGATTTCAGCGGTTCCGCTGACAACGACCCAGTGCTCGGCGCGGTGGTGGTGCATTTGCAGGCTCAGGGTGGCGCCGGGTTTGACCACAATGCGCTTGACCTGAAACCGCTGGCTGACGTCCAGGCTGTCGTAGGCCCCCCAGGGGCGCGCAACGTGGCGGTGGCGCCGCGCCTGCGGCAGTCCCAATTCCTCCAGATGGGCAACCACGTTTTTGACTTGCTCTGCATGCGCCACGTCTGCCACCAGCAAGGCATCAACCGTATCAATGATGAGCAGGTCACGGGTTCCCAGGGCCACCACGGGACGGTGGGGGGCATGGATGAACGTGGTGCTGGCGTTGAGCGTATGTCCTTGTCCAAAGATGCGGTTGCCGTTTTCGTCCGCCGGGCTGAGTTCGGCCACCGCATTCCAGCTGCCCACATCGCTCCAGGCCACGGTAAACGGCACAACCGCCACGTTGGCAGCCTTTTCCATGACGGCGTAGTCAATGCTCTCCGCGCGGCACGCGCCAAAGGCCTGGGCGTCCAGGTGCAGGAAGTCGCTATCGCTGGTTTGTGCGGCGACCGCTCTTTGACAGGCATCGAGGATGTCGGGCGCGTGGGCTTGCAGGTCTGCCAGCAACACGTCGGTGCGTACCAGAAAGATGCCGGCATTCCAGAAGTATCCTCCTGCGAGCAAGAGTTCCTGGGCGCGGCTGGCATCGGGTTTTTCCACGAAGCGCTGCACGGTATGCGCTGTGCCTTGTCCCTCCAATGCGGTGCCTTGCTGGATGTAGCCGTAGGCGGTGCTCGGGAAACTGGGCTGCACGCCAAATGTGACGACCGAACCTGCATTCGCCGCCGCCGTGCCGGACAGAATCGCCGCAGCAAACGCTTGCGGGTCAGGAATGTGGTGGTCAGAAGGCAAAAACAGCAGCAATGCATCCGCTGGTGCATTCAGTGCGGCGGCAGCCATGGCGGCAGCGGTATTGCGGCCCACGGGTTCCAGCAAGATGGTGGCTTGCACACCCGCCTGGGTGGCACACTCCTGCACCAGAAAACGGTGGTCTTCGCTGGCAACGATGATCTGCTTGTGGCCGAGCAATGCGGCGCGCTCCAGCGTGAGCTGCAGCAGACTCTTACCCTGCACCAGTGGAACGAACTGCTTGGGCAGTGCCTTGCGCGACAAAGGCCACAGCCGTGTGCCACTGCCACCGCACATGACAACGGAAATGATGTTGCCGTTGCCGTTACCGGGTATTGCGTGTTTGATTTGAGTCATGCCTGGTTATCCCCAAAATATTTCAAAAAACTTCCAAAGCGTATCACAGGGGAAGTTGGCGTTCGGCCCGTGACACAGCCTCTTCGCTGGAAGCGATGCTTTCTTTCACCGCCTCCCGTGTAATCCCGTTTTTCAAAACGGTCAGGTAGTAAGCCAGTCCATCGGGATCGGGTGCACGTCCCAGCAGTGTTTTGTACAGGGCGGCAATAAAGTCCGCGTCCGAAGCGATGCGAAGCACCGCATCCGGTGCAACATGGTGCAGCTTGTGCGCTTGGGCATCAAACATCCATTCGTCAACGATTTTCAGCTGGGTCAATTCAAAGCCTGATACAAGGAGTTCGTGCCGAAGCGTGACCTCGGTGTAGCCGTTGAAGTGAAAGTCGCCCTCATAACCTTGCGTGCCGTACAGGCACTGGATAAGCTGCTTTTGCTCTTGCACGGATTGGCGATTTTCGTCCTGTAGCAGACCCAGCAGATGGATGAGGCTCGGCACCCGGAGTCTGAGAATTCCACCACTCTCCAGAACGCGGTTCCACTCTTTCAAAGCCGTGGCCCCGCGTGCACGGGGAATATGTTCCAGCACATCCTGGGCAAGCACTTCCACGCACGAGCCGTCAGCGACGGCTTCCAGGCAGGTCACATCCGACACGAGGTCCACACGATGGCTGGTATTCAGGTCCACGTTGACATAGCCCTCCCGGTAGTCACTGCCGCAGCCAAGATTGAGTTTTTTACCGAGTTCCATATGTTTTTGTGTGTTTCCGTGTTGAGTTTACAAATCTATTTTTTGCGAAACAGCAGCAGTAATTCATTGTCGGCGACCGAATGGCGGATGCTGGTTTGCAGCACCCATTGCCTGCTGGCCACGATTTCAGGTACCGATTGGCTGGGGCCAGGTTCCACCAGCAGCCACGGGCAAGCCGGGGTGGCCTGCATGGCCATCAGCTGCAAGCCGCCATAAAACTGGAAGGCTGCTATTTGTCCCTGGTCCAGCCCCAGGATCTCCACGCACCCTGGTTGGTTGATATGCCGGATGGTGCGCGTGACCATGCTGGTGTAACTTTGTGCGTGGTCAAGCGGCGGCAGCCACAAGGTCATCACCAGCAGCCAGCACAATGCCGCCCCACCGCCCGGCAAGACCAGGCTTTTCCAGATGGCGTCGCGGTGCCGGCCCACGCGCCAGCGCACAAGCCAGGCCCAAGCCAGGGTGGCGCACACGGCAATAACCAGACTGAGCAGGGAAAAGCTGGGCTCAAATCCTGGGGCCAGGCGTTTGACGTTGGCTGCCGGTTGGGGGGGAAACCCGGTTTGCGTGGCAATCCAGACGACCCAGATGACGAAGCCGCAGCCGGAAAAAAACAACAGGGTAAACCAGTCGATCAAGGCCGACACCTGGCGTTTGAGTGTCGGCAAGGCAAATGCGGCCAGGGTGGCCAGTGGTGGCAGGGACAAAAGCAGGGTGCGATCCGGCGATCCGGTGAGGAGTGTGGCCACCGCGCAGACCAGCACCAGCCAGGCGGGCAGGGCCAGGTGACGGCTGACCTGGCGGCTGAACAGCTGGTGGCGCCAGCGCCAGATGGTCCACAGGGCCAAAGGCCAGGCGGGCCAAGTGAACCACAGCAGCAATTGGGCATAGCCGTTCCACTCTGCCCAGGTGGCGTGCGGCAGTTCGATTTTCCAGCGCCATAGATCCAGGCCCAGGGCCAATGCGCCATTTGCCAGACAGAGCAGCACAATGGCTGCGCTCTCCAGGGTAATCAGGCGTTTCGTATCCGGGGTCTGGTCCAGGTAGTGAATAACGGCGCTGCCCAGGCCGAACAACAGGGCCAGGCTGGGGGCGCCACAAAGCGTCAGACCGGCCAATCCGCATGCCAGGCAGAGCATGGCCGGGACGTTGTGGTGGTTGCGGTAGGGCAGGGCGGCCATGGCATAGAAAAACAGCGCGGAAAACCCCAGCTGCGCCAGAGCCGGTGTGGTTTCGTGGGAGAGCTGCGCCAGTCCCAGGCAGGCCATCAGGGCCAGCAAACCGGCGTCGGCGATGGCGCGGGCGTAGTCGGTGGGCAGTGCCTCGCCACCAAACGCAAAGGCGACGGGCTGCGCTTTGGTGCTGCGCGCCAGGTTGTAGGTGGCGTACCAGGTTGCCAGCATGGCCAAGGCGAGCAAGGCGCCAAAAGGAAGGCGCGCAGCAAAATCAGCGGCAAGGCCGGGTGTGGCTCCTTGTATGGCCCATGCCCCGAGCCAGTAGGGCAGCAAGGCGGGAGATTCGGGGGGTGTGCCCATCAGGAGCGGGTTTGTCCAGCTGGTGCCCCCGCGTGCCAGTTCTGCCATGTAGCCCAGGGCGGTCATGTCGGCGCTTTTCCAGGCGGCGCGTCCTATAAAGCCGGATAAACCATAGGCCAGGCACAGCAAGAGCAGCACCAGACGCGGAAAAGGTCGGGCTGCAGCCTGGGTGACAATGGCGGGGGAGGGGTGATTCACGGGGAGTGTCACGGGGAAAAGTCAAAAAAAAACAGCGCGGGAACCCGGGCTGTTTTTCCATGGCATCAGGCAAAAACCTGAATGGCACTTCTTAATGGCACTTACTTTGCAGCGGATTTGCCAAAACGGTTGCGGAATTTCTCCACACGGCCACCCATGTTGTCCACGGATTTTTGCGTTCCGGTGTAAAAGGGGTGCGACTCGCTGGAGGTATCGAGCTTGAACAGGGGCAGTTTGCGCCCGTCATCCATTTCGATCATTTCCTTGGTATTGGCACAAGAGCGGGTCACGAACTTGAAGTTGTTGGACAAGTCCAAAAAACACACTTCGCGGTAATTGGGGTGAATGCCTTCTTTCATAGTCTCTCCATCAGATGTGTCAGCCGCGCCAGACCCTTGGGCAAACCATCGCGCAATTCAAAGTCGGGCGTACTTCTCACAAAGCGGGCGATTATAGTCCGGCGCTCGCCCGTTTTATCAGCCGTTTTATCCGCCCCGGCGCATCAGGTCGAAGAAGTCGCTGTTGGTCTTGGTGGCGCGCATTTGCTTGAGCACCATTTCCATGGCCTCGATTTCGTCCATGCTGTAGAGAAACTGGCGCAGGATGCGGGTCTTTTGCAAAATGTCCGGCGGCAGCAGCAACTCTTCGCGGCGCGTGCCGCTGCGGTTGAGCTGGATCGACGGAAACACGCGCTTTTCGTAGAGGCGTCGGTCAAGGTGGATTTCGGAGTTGCCGGTGCCTTTGAATTCTTCAAAAATCACTTCGTCCATGCGGCTGCCGGTGTCGATCAGCGCCGTGGCGATGATGGTCAGCGAGCCGCCTTCTTCCACATTGCGTGCCGCACCCAGAAAGCGCTTGGGGCGTTGCAGCGCGTTGGCGTCCACACCGCCGGTCAGCACCTTGCCCGACGAGGGCACCACGTTGTTGTAGGCGCGCGCCAGCCGGGTGATGGAGTCCAGCAGGATCACCACATCGCGCTTGAGTTCGACCAGGCGTTTGGCGCGTTCAATCACCATCTCGGCCACGTGTACGTGGCGCGCTGCGGGTTCGTCGAACGTGGAGGCGATGACTTCCCCCTTGACGGTGCGCTGCATTTCGGTCACTTCTTCGGGCCGCTCATCGACCAGCAGCACCATCATGTGGCTCTCGGGATAATTGGCGCTGATGGCGTGGGCGATGTGTTGCATCATCACGGTCTTGCCGCTTTTGGGCGGGGCGACCAGCAAGGCGCGCTGTCCCTTGCCGATGGGGGCAATGAGGTCAATGATGCGCCCGGTGATGTTCTCGTCGCTCTTGATGTCGCGTTCGAGCTTCATCTGCACCTTCGGAAAAAGGGGCGTCAGGTTTTCGAACATCACCTTGTGCTTGTTTTCTTCCGGTCCCCCGCCGTTGACCCGGTCCAGCTTGTTCAGCGCGAAATAACGCTCGCCATCCTTGGGTGTGCGCACCTCCCCTTCGATCATGTCGCCGGTGTGCAGATTGAAGCGGCGTACCTGGCTGGGGCTGATGTAGATGTCGTCGGTGCTGGCGGTGTAACTGCTGTCAGGGCTGCGCAAAAATCCAAAACCATCGGGCAAAATTTCCAGCACGCCGTCGGCAATGATTTGCTCTCCGGTGCGTGCGCGTTTTTTGATGATGGCAAACATCAGCTCCTGCTTGCGCATACGGCCAGTGTTTTCGATCTCAAGCTCTTCAGCCTGTTTCAGGACTTCGGATACGTGCAATGCCTTGAGTTCGTTGAGGTGCATGAGAGTTGTCCCGTAGGGGAAGGCGGAAAAAAACAAGGGAGGGGGAGATCAGACAAGCCACCTGGGCCTGCTCCGGCGTTCTTGATCCCTGAACTGTGGGGCCAGATTCCCTGGTGGTTACTGGCGAACGGGCCGGATTATGACAGGAAAAAAAGCGGGCGCGCAGCAGTGTCGCGCCCGCTCAGCCAAAAAATCAGGCAAGTTGCTGGTCAATGAAGGCAATCAGCTGGGATTTGCTCAGGGCGCCTACCTTGGTGGCGGCCAGTTGTCCGTTCTTGAACAGCATCAAGGTCGGGATGCCGCGAATGCCATACTTGGCGGGAATGGCGCGGTTGGCGTCCACGTCCATTTTTGCGATCTGCAGCTTGCCGTCGTAGCTGGTGGACACTTCGTCCAGGACAGGCGCAATCACCTGGCAAGGACCGCACCACTCGGCCCAATAGTCAACCAGAACCGGTTGTGTGGATTGGAGTACATCGGCTTCAAAAGTGGCATCGGTAACGTGTTTGATCAAGGCATTTGCCATGGGGAATCCTTTTTGAGGGTTTGAAGATACAAAGAAGATTGGGGGGATTGTGACAGAATCAAGGGAGTTGCGTGGCGGGCGCATGCAGTTTCCCCGCGCATTGGGTTTGCAGGCCTTATGGAATGAGCAGGGGCAGCTATGAAATTCATATCAAGACATGAAATGATGGGCGGTGGCTGATGGGCCGCACCAGCCTGAGTGTTGAGCAGGTGCTGGCCTTGTCGCCCGACGAGGCTTCGACCAAGGCCGCCAGGGGCTTGCTGGCACCGTCCAAATGGCCACTTCTGGGCGCGCACGATGCGGCGGTCTGGGGCGAGTGCCAGGGCAGCGGCAGCAAGCCGTACCAGACACAAGTCGATGTCTCGGGTGCCGCCTTGAGTTTTCGTTGCAGTTGCCCCAGCCGCAAGTTTCCGTGCAAGCATGGCCTGGCTTTGTTGCTGTTGCAAGCGCAGGATGCCAGCCGTTTTACCGCTGCCGAGCCAGCCTGGGTGGCGCAGTGGCTGGCCGCACGCAAGGAGCGCGCGGAAAAGCAGGAGGCCAAGGCAGCCGCACCGCCGCCCCCGGTTGATCCCGCAGCCGTTGCCAAACGCGAGGCGCAGCGTTGGACGCGCATGGCACAAGGCGCGCAGGAACTGGCCTTGTGGCTCGATGACCTGAGCCGCAAAGGCCTGGCGACGCTGACCGGCACGGCAGACGAGAGCTGGAGCAAGATGGCCGCACGCATGGTTGATGCGCAGGCTCCGGGCCTGGGTCAGCGTTTGCTGCAAGCCGCCGCCGTGGTCGGGCGCGGTGTGGACTGGCCTGCACGGCTGCTGGTGCATCTGGGGGGCTTGCAATTGCTGGTCGATGCCGTGGCGCAGGCGCCACAGTTGCCTGAAGCGCTGCAATCCGACCTGCGCCAGGCGCTGGGCTGGCCGATTGAGCGGGATACGGTGGTGGCCAGCGGCGCGCGCGTGTGCGACACCTGGCAGGTGCTGGCGCAGGTGCAACTGGAACGCGAGGCACGTTTGCACGAGCGCCGTGTCTGGCTGCAAGGCCGACAAAGCCAGCGGATGGCGTTGCTCCTGGATTTTGCGTATGCCGGCAAGGCGTTCGAGCACAGCTGGAGCGTTGGCACCGAAGTAACTGGCACGCTGGCCTTTTACCCTGGCGCCGACCCGTTGCGCGCCATCCTGGTGGAAACAGTGGTGGATATGGCTCCCGCTGCCCCTGCGGGTGGCGCGGCGCTTGGTCCGTGGCATGTGCTGGCTGCGCGCATGGCGGCCAACCCTTGGGGCTTGCAGTGGCCGCTGTCCCTGGAGCCGGTGGTGCTGCAATACAGGGCCGGGCAGTTGGGTGCAGCGCAGCCGTGGTTTTTACGCTGGCAGGACGGGGCGCAAGGCAGGGCCATTGCCCTGTGCGTGGACTCCGACGATGCCTGGCGTTTGCTGGCGCTTTCCGGTGGTATGCCGCTGCGGGTGTTTGGCGAGTGGGATGGAGACTGTTTACGTCCCCTGACAGCCTGGCGGGCAGATGGGGGTGTGGACGGGTCTACGGTGCTCTGGAGCGCCAGCACCATGCTGGTGGGGGAGGGCGTCGCATGAGCACAAGTTACCGGGATGCACTGCTGCAAGCTGCCCTGGTGGGCAGCAACCGGCCCTGGCAGTTGCCTGCGGCTTCTGCGGACGATGCGGTGGGGGAAATGCTGCATGCGGTCTATGTCCAGGCTGCGCCCGATGCGCCGGGCCAATTGCTGCGTCTGGCGGGCGCGCTGTCCGTGTGCCGCCGTGCGGGTTGGCAAGCTCCGCTGGCCACGCAGGTGGTGCCAGAAGCGGCTGGCGCCGAGACCCGCGCTGTTGCCGATGCGCGTTGGTCGCAACTCTTGGCACAGGCATTGGCGCAAGGGCCGCTGCGCTTGCAGATGCAGGTGCTGCATGCGCTGGACCGTCTGGGGCTGTGCTTGCCACCGGCACTTTTGCCGCAGGTCTTGCAACTGGGGCGGCGCAGCGTGGAAGCACGTGCCGACATCTTGCCGGTGATCGGTGTGCATGGCCGCTGGCTGGCTGGGCTCAATCCCGACTGGGCTTATGCCAAGGGTGTGCAGGAGCAGCAGGACGTGCAGGTCCAATGGGAACTGGGCAGCCTGGAGCAGCGCTGCGCGGTATTGCGTGCACAGCGTGCCAGCGACCCTGGTGCGGCGCGCGCACGCTTGCTGGCCGACTGGGGCCAGCTGCCTGCCAAGGATAGACTGGCCTTGCTCAATACCCTGGCGGTGGGTTTGTCCTGCGAGGACGAAGAATTCCTTCAAGCACGGCTGAAAGACCGCGCGCAGGATGTGCGCGCCGAAGCTGCCGATTTGCTGGCGGCGTTGCCTGATAGTGCCTATGCACAGCGCATGGTGGCACGTCTTGCACCACTGCATTTGCAAGCGCCGGATCAGGCGGGGGCAGATTGGAAGGACGACGTGCTGGAGCCGGTGCGGCCCAAGCACGAATCCCTGGGCGAGCGCGCCTGGTGGCTGTTTCAGCTGGCACGCCGCTCCTCGCTGGCGTGGTGGAGTGCGCATACCGGGAAAACGCCGTCCGAATTGGTCACTACCGCCGCCAAGGGCGACTGGGCCGAGGCGCTGTTGCGTGGCTGGAGCCATGCTGCGCTACGCCAGCGCGATGCACCGTGGTGTGCTGCCTTGCTGCGCGGCGTTCCGGCGCGCTACAACCAAAGTGCTGAATTTCTGGCTGCGCTGCCGCCGCAGCAGCGCGAAGATTTTCACTTTGAACAACTCGACGAGCGATTCGACTCCAGCGCGCACTTGCCCGCCGTGCTGGCCGGGTGCCTGTCGGGCTGCCCCTTGCACGCACACATCGGGGCTGCACTGTCGCTGCGCCTGGCATCCGTCCTGCGCCAGCACATCGAACGAGGCGCGCTCAACACCGCTTACGGACTGCGCCAGCAGCTGGCCGAGCTGGCGTGTGTACTGCACCCTGCGGCTTTGCCGCTGTGGGACGATCTGCCGCACCAAGCCGACGCAAGCGCCTCTTTAAGCGAGTGTTTGACCCTCACCGCAGCGGTGTTGCACAACCGCCACCTGCTTGAAACCCTTGCAGGCCTTCAGGAAGAACACCTATGAGCCAGATTTTTCCCTCCTTGTTGCGATTCGGTGTCCTGCTGGCTGCGCTTGTGTGCTTCGCTACGGCCTGGGCTGGCGAGAAATTGCTGGTTTCTGTTCCGGGGCCGCGCAATATTTCCTATCTGCCACTGGACCTGGCATCCATGATCGGTGCGGACAAGGAAGAGGGCGTCGAACTGGTGTTGCACCACGTGGGCGGTGGTGGCGTCGCATTGAACGATTTGCGCACCCGCAAGGTCGATTTTGCCGTTGCCGGTGCCCCGGCTGCCCTTTCGGCCAAGGTACGGGGCCACGATGTGGTGGTCATTGCGCCGGTGAACGATCTGGCCCTCTTTGTCCTGATGGTCCGCAGCTCCCTCAAGGGCGAGGTGCGTGGCGTGGGCGATCTGAAAGGGCGCACCATCGGCGTCAACTCCAGTTCCCTGTCGTCCAAGACCACATCGCAGCAACTGGCCGAACTGCTGGTCAGGAATGCGGGTCTGGCCTTGGCCAGGGTGAATTTTGTTGCTGCCGGACAGAGCTGGGAGCAGCAGTCGTCGCTGATCCGTACCGCAGCCGTGGACGCCATTCTTGGTGATGAGCCTTTTGCTTCGCGCCTGCGCGAGGCGGGTGAGGTGTTTTTTCTGGTCAATCTTGCCAACCCGGCTGATGCGGCCAAGGTTCCTGGTGCCGGGTTTTTGCATGCGGCGGTCGAAACCCGCAGTGATGTGCTCGCACAAACACCCGAAAAAGCCCGGCGCATGGTCGCAGTCATCCGGCGCACGCTGGCGTGGATGGCCAGCCATACGCCAGAGCAGATTGTTGCCGCACTGCGGATAGAGGATGCGGGGGAGCGCCAATCCATTCTGCAGGCATTGCGCCAGTATCCGCGACTCTATAGCCCGGATGCCCGATTCTCCGCACACCAGACGCAGGAAACCGATACTTTTTTTACAGCCACCGAAGGCAGGAGTGGTCTTTTTGCTGGAATGATTGACGCCCGGTGGGCGGGAAGCAAACCGTAACGCTGTCGATAACGCTCCCATGTCTGATTCTGGTTTTCCTGGCTTTCGCCGTCGGCTGGTTGTGGTTGCCCTGTTGGGTGGGCTGGTGGTGGTCATCGCGCTGAATTTTGGCTGGCTTGCCCTGATGCGCTTTCAGAAAGCGCAGGCTTCGTGGGCGGAGTACAACGAGCGCTCCATCGCGATCAGCCTGGTCGTGCTGGAGATCAACCGGCACATCGGCTTTGGCGGCTTGATCCACAATTTCAAGAATCTGGTGTTGCGACGCGACCTTGCGCTCTACCAGGAGGCCATAGAGCGTGACCTGCGGGAGGTGACCGGGGATATGGACCAGCTCGACTCCTTGCTCACCACACCGGAAAGCAAGGCAGCGGCAAACCAGCTGCGCGCCACCCTGATTGCATACGCCGACAAGTACGAACGGATTGCTCCGATGATTGCTGCGGGAAAATCTTCTGCTGAAATTGATGCCGTGGTACGGGTCAACGATACCCTGACCGTGGCGGCATTGGCAACGCTCACCGCCCACATCAACCAACGCACGCTGGATGCCGAGAAAACGGCCCGCAAGGCGCTTGACGAAGCGATGTTGTTTCTACGATTCGGCGGATTGCTGGTTGTCGCAGCCATCCTGACCTCCATCGCAACCGTGCTGGTCTATATGCGGCGCCTGATGGTTGCCCACAAGGAGCTGGCCGAAGCCAAGCAACGTGCAGACCTTGCCTTGAAGCGCCAGCAGGACATGCAAGATGAGCTGGTGCAGGCGGAAAAAATGGCCGCACTGGGGGGCTTGGTCGCCGGTATGGCACACGAAATCAATACGCCGATTGGCATCTCCCTGGGGGCCGTTACGCATCTGGAATCCGAAACGCGCAAGGCGGATGCGCTGTACCGCGCCGGGGAACTGACCGAAGACGGTTTGAATGACTTTTTTGCCACAGCCAGCCAGGCCGCGCGCTTGATGGCGGTCAACAGCCAGCGTGCCAGCGATCTGATCGCCAGCTTCAAGCAAGTGGCCGTGGACCAGACCGGGGGCGAGCAGCGCACGTTCAATCTGGCGGAATACATCGACGAAGTGTTGCTGTCCTTGCGCCCCTTACTGAAGAAATCGCACGTGGACGTACACGTGGTTTGCCCGGCGGATGTGGTGGTCACGGGTTTTCCTGGCGCACTGTCCCAGGTTCTGGCCAATCTTGTCATGAATGCGCTGGTGCATGCGTTTGAACCCGGTCAGACGGGCCGGATCGACGTGCTGGCCCAACGGGTAGACGCCCAGTGGATCGAACTCGTCGTCAGGGATAATGGCAAGGGCATCCCGGTCGAGCTTCACGCCAAGGTTTTTGACCCGTTCTTCACCACGCGGCGCGGGATGGGTGGCAGTGGTCTTGGGCTGCATATCGTTTTCAACATCGTGTACCAGACATTGAAAGGCACGCTCAAGCTCGACAGCCTTGTCGGCCAGGGAACGGCCTTCACCCTGCGGTTCCCGTCCGAACTGCACGAACTGCGGCAATGAACAAGGAAAATTGCGCCATGCCAGAAGAAAAAAAACCCCTGAAGCTCAAGGTCGCTGCTGCACCCGCATCCACACCTGCACCTGTGGCGCACCCACGCTTCAAGGATTGGCGCGTCCTGGTGGTTGACGACGACAGGGATATTCATTCTGTCACCCAGATGATCCTGGGCAAGTTGCAGTACAAGGGGCGCGGCATTGCGCTGCTGTCGGCCTATTCGGCGCAGGAAGCACGGCAGATTTTGCAACAAGACCAGAACATAGCCATCGTCTTGCTCGATGTTGTCATGGAGAGCGACGATGCCGGATTGCAACTGGTGCGTTTTATCCGCGAAGAGCTGGGAAATCAGGCGGTGCGCATCATTTTGCGCACCGGCCAGCCAGGCCAGGCGCCGGAAGAGCGGGTGATCATTGATTACGACATCAACGACTACAAGGCCAAAAGCGAGTTGACCGCCCAGAAGCTGTTCACCTCCGTGGTTGCGGCACTGCGTGCGTATGAAAGCATCGTTTCGCTGGAAAAAACTCGCAAAGGGTTGGAAAAAATCCTCGACAGCACCAGCACGCTGTTCCAGGTGGATTCGATGCAGCAATTTGCTTCGGGTGTTTTGACCCAGCTTTCCGCTTTTCTCGATTGCCAGCCCAATGGCGTCATCTGCGTCCAGTTTGACCCTGGGCAAGCGCGCACGGCACGCGGCCCCCATGCCGACATCCAGATACTTGCCGCAACTGGCGAATACAGTGCCTGCCTGTCCTGCACCATGGATGACAACTGCAAACACAAGGGCCTGATTCAACTGGTGCGCACGGCGCTCTCTGAAAAAACAAGCCAGCTCACCGAAGATTTCACGGTGCTCTATCTCGATACCGGCAACTCGAAAGGCACAGCGGCGCTGATGCATGGCGGGTTGGGAGCGGCGGATGCGAACGATAAACGCCTGCTGGAGGTGTTTTCTTCGAAAATATCCATCGCATTGGCGAACGCCCTGCATTTTCAGAAGATGGTCAGTGCCGAAAAGGCCGCGACAACCGATTTTCTCACCGGGCTGAACAACCGGCGCCAGTTGCTGCGCCTGGGGGTGCCGCTGGTGGCGGGGGCATTCCGCTCGGGGGCGCCCATGGCGGTGGCGATGCTCGACATTGACCATTTCAAAAACATCAACGACAGCCTGGGGCACGACGCGGGCGATGCAGTGTTGCAACGCATGGGCCAACTGTTGCTGGAGGGTTTTCGTGCGAGCGATGTGGTGGCCCGCTTTGGCGGCGAAGAATTCTGCATCATCGCCGTCAACCTGGAGCGCCAGGCGGCTTTTGATCTGTTTGATGGCTTCAGACGCGCGCTGGAAGGGCGGAGTTTCGACATTCAGGGGCATCGCGTGCCGGTAAGCGTCAGCATCGGTGTCACCACGGTCGTCAATGCAAGCGTGGACACCATGATATCCGCCGCCGATAGAATGCTTTATCGCGCCAAGCAGCAAGGCCGCAACCGCGTGGTGATTGATTGATTGATCCCTAGAAAGACACCCCATGAGCCAAGTTAGCCAAGTCAGCCAGGTCCTGCGCCAACATGCCGAACAACAATTTGCGGAAGAACTCGCCAACCTTCAGAAGGTGGACCAGCGCCAGCGCCCCACGAACTGGCGGCTTTCGCCCTGGGCCGTGGTGACCTACCTGATGGGCGGCACGCTCGACAATGGTTTTGAAGTCAGCCCCAAGTACATCGGCAACCGGCGGCTGATGGAAATTGCTGTCTCCACCCTGGTGACGGACCGCGCGCTCTTGTTGTACGGCGTACCCGGAACGGCCAAATCCTGGGTGTCGGAACATCTGGCCGCTGCCATCAGCGGCGACTCGACCCTGCTGATCCAGGGAACGGCGGGCACCAGCGAAGAGCAGCTGCGCTACGGCTGGAACTATGCCGAGTTGCTGGCGCATGGTCCTTCTGACAAGGCACTGGTGCCCAGTCCCCTGGTCAATGCCATGCGGCTGGGAAAAATTGCCCGCGTGGAAGAGCTCACACGCATCCCCGCCGACGTGCAGGACACGCTGATCACGGTGCTTTCGGAAAAAACCCTGCCGATCCCCGAGCTGGGCAGCGAGGTGCAGGCCACGCGCGGTTTTTCGGTCATCGCCACGGCCAACAACCGCGACAAGGGCGTCAACGAACTCTCCAGCGCGCTCAAGCGCCGCTTCAATACCGTGGTGCTGCCCGTGCCCGCCAGCGAGGACGAAGAGGTCAGCATCGTTGCCAAGCGCGTCTCTGAGCAGGGCCGCGCGCTGGAGTTGCCTGGCGAACCCGCCGCGCTCAAAGAGATTCGCCGGGTGGTACAGATTTTCCGCGAGCTGCGCAACGGCCAGACCGAAGACGGCAAGACGCGCATCAAGTCGCCATCTTCCACCTTGTCCACTGCCGAGGCCATTTCGGTGCTCAATAGCGGCATGGCCCTGGCCGGGCATTTTGGTGATGGCAGCCTGCATGTGGCCGATATTGCTTCGGGACTGATTGGCGCCGTGGTGAAAGATCCGGTGCAAGACCAGGTGGTGTGGAAAGAGTATCTGGAAACCGTGGTCAAGGAGCGCAGCGACTGGAAAGACCTGTACCGTGCCTGCCGCGAGCAGCTCTGAGTGCGACAGTCACGGTTTTTTGCTATGTGTCTGCACCATGATCTACACCATAAAAAGCCTTGTTCCGGAAATTACACCATAAGCACCGTGCCATGGTGTAATTTTGATTGGCAGTCCTTGGCGGTTATTGGCGGTAGATAAAGAAAAGCCCCTAAGTAAATCAATCACTTAGGGGCTTTTTCAGTGGCCTTTGGCGGCCCTTGGAGCTGACTACATATTGTCAATCATGACCTGGCCGAAGCCGGAGCAGCTCACCTGGGTCGCCCCTTCCATCAAACGTGCAAAGTCGTAGGTGACTTGCTTGCTGTTGATGGACTTTTTCATGGAGCTGATGATCAGATCGGCAGCTTCGAACCAGCCCATGTGGCGCAGCATCATCTCTGCCGAGAGAATTTCCGATCCAGGGTTGACGTAATCCTTGCCCGCATACTTGGGTGCCGTGCCGTGCGTGGCTTCAAAGCAGGCCACGGAATCGGACAGATTGGCGCCGGGTGCAATGCCGATGCCGCCGACCTGTGCGGCCAGCGCGTCGGAAATGTAGTCGCCGTTCAGGTTGAGCGTGGCAATCACGCTGTATTCCGCCGGGCGCAGCAAAATCTGCTGCAAGAAAGCGTCCGCAATGCTGTCCTTGATGATGATTTCCTTGCCCGATTTCGGGTTTTTGAACGCGCACCAGGGGCCGCCGTCGATGGGCTGGGCACCGAATTCACGCTTCGCCAGCGCGTAGGCCCAGTCGCGGAAACTGCCTTCGGTGTATTTCATGATGTTGCCCTTGTGCACGATGGTCACGCTGGGCTTGTCGTTATCGACGGCGTACTGGATGGCCTTGCGTACCAGGCGCTCGGTGCCTTCGCGCGAAACCGGCTTGACACCGATGCCCGAGGTGCCGGGGAAACGGATTTTGGTAACCCCCATTTCCTCTTGCAGGAATTTGATCACCTTCTTGGCTTTTTCACTCTCGGCCTCGAACTCGACACCGGCGTAGATGTCTTCCGAGTTCTCGCGGAAAATCACCATGTTTGTCTTGTGCGGCTCCTTCACCGGGCTGGGAACGCCGTCAAAATACTGGATGGGGCGCAAGCACACGTACAAATCCAGCTCCTGGCGCAAGGCCACATTCAGCGAGCGGATGCCGCCTCCCACGGGCGTTGTCAGCGGTCCCTTGATGGATACCACGTATTCGCGCAGCGCCTGCAAGGTTTCTTCCGGCAGCCAGACGTCCGGGCCGTACACATTGGTGGATTTTTCACCGGCATACACTTCCATCCAGTGAATCTTGCGCTTGCCGCCATAGGCCGTGGCCACGGCAGCATCAACCACCTTGATCATCACCGGCGTGATGTCCAGACCCGTGCCATCGCCTTCAATGAAGGGAATGATCGGCTGGTCAGGCACGTTCAGGGACATGTCCGCATTGACGCTGATTTTCTGGCCTGCGGCGGGGATTTTGATATGCTGGTACATCGTAGAGGATCTCCATTCGGTTCTGCAAAAGGGCGTTTCCATTCTAACGTGCAGGCGACGGCGTGCCGGATGAGCCCGCCAAGCCCAGCAACAACATGCGCAGCACCGGAACGGGCAGCGCAGCACGTTGGGCATCCCAATCCGGGGCAGGTACTGCACCAATCGGGGTCTGGGGCGCACCACGCGCGGCACGTTCGCCCAAAGAGCGGCGCTCGGAAGTGGAAAAGTTGGCAAAACTGCGCCGAACCAGTGCGACCACTTGCAGAAAATGTTCTTCTGATAAACCCGCCAGCCAGTGGTCCACCAGCTGCCAGACGGTGGCATCGTGCAACAGCACCAGGGCATTGCGGTTCAAAAAGCCATCGAGCCACTGCGCGGCGTCCAGCGGGGGCGCACCGGCGGACAGCTGGCGCGACAACTCGGTCGCGGCCTGGTCCCGCTCCAGTCGGCTGGCATCGAGCAGCAAACGGCAGCACAAGCCACGCAGCAAGGCGTGCGCCGCGCCACCGAGCGCAATCTGTTGCAAGGCGCCTTGCCAGATCGCGGTCTGCTCAGGATCATCACGCAAGGCAATGGCTTCGTGCGCGGCCAGAATCGGCGTGCGCACACCCTCTGCCGCGCTTTCATCCAGACCCTGGCACGCCAGCGGCAGGCCAATCGCACCTCGGGTAATCAGGCCATCGAGCACCTGGGCCAGCAGTGTGCCGTCGGTCTGGCGCACGCTGCCGTAGCGAAACACCTGGGCCAGCGCGGGAATGGCGCTGATGAGCTGCAAGGCATCGCCCGTGCTGGCGGCGCGCGCTTGCAAAGCCGCACTGACCAGCGGCACGGCTGCGGCCAGTTCCGCCAGGAGCACAGGTTCCACCAGGCTGGCCAGTGCTTCCAGGCTGTCCGCACGGCTACATTGCTCGGCCACGCAGGCGCAGGCCGCTTGCTCGACGGTGGTGCCATAGCGGCTGGCTTCGATGATGCGCACGGCAAATTCCGGTTGCCATTGCAGTTGCCAGGTTTCGCGGAAAGTGCCCCGGTTGGCGCGGTTGTTGCGCGCCGGCTCGCCCCAGGGCAAACCCAGCAGGCGCAGACGGTGCAGCAGATGGCTGCGCGCACGGTCGTTGTCCTGGCGCAAGTCCAGCTCCAGGGTGCGTTGCAGGGCTTCGGGTTTGAGGCGCAGGGTCTTTTGCGCGTGTTCAATGTCGCGCTGCAAGGGCACGGCGGGCACTTCGGGCGGAACCTGCCCCAGGGTGTCGGCAACCGTCAAGGCGTCATGAATCAACCGCAAGGGCGTGGTCTCGCCCATGCAGATGGCGCTTTGCACCGCTTCGTTCAACTCGTCCAGACCCGGCACACCACGGCCACGCATGGCGGCCAGCGTGTCGGCCAGGCGCACGGCTTCGATGACGTGCGCGGACGAACAATCCAGATCGTGCGCGCGCAGCAAACGCGCCACCCGCGTCAACCAGCCACTGGCACGGGCATCCGCAGCATCGGTGGTGTGGGCGCGCCACAGATAGTCGTACCAGCCCGGCGCCTGCACCCCGGCGCCGTAGCCGCTGGTGCGGGTCAGGTGCTGGTAGGTCCAGGGCACCCAGGTGGCATCGACCTTGATCTTGGGCAGGCCTTTGAGGCAGGCGGCGTCGGCCTTGGCCGTGTGGGCTGCTTGCAAGGCGGGCACATGCCAGGCGCCGCAGACCACGGCAATGCGCTGGTGGCCCGCCTTGATGGCCTCGCGCACCATCTGGCGCATGTGCGCCTCCCGCTGTTCCTCCAGCAACTGGTCCGCAGCGCCCCGTGTATCGGCAGGCCATTCCTGGCGCAGCGCGTGCATGGCCTCGGCGATGGCGGCAAACAGGTTTTCGCCATCGCCACGCTCCTCGACCAGATGGTTCCACCAGCTTTCACCATCGGCATGGCCCGCCGCATGCGCCAGCGCGTCCAGCGGATCGTGCATCTGCTGCGGCAACTTCGGTAGCTCCTGCGGCTCCTTTGGTTCCTGTTGCTCCTGCGGTTTTTTCGCCAGCCTGAAGGCCTGGGACAAGTCGATGAAGCGCGTGGGCACACCCGTCTGCACGCCAAAGCGCAGCGCCTGCCACTCGGGGGAAAACTCGGCAAAGGGGTAGAACACCGCCGCATCCGTGTCCTGCGGGCTGTGTACCAGCAAGGCTACTGGCGGGTGCATGTCGGCGTGCAGCACAAAAGGCAGCAGCGCATCGCCTTCGGGCGGACCTTCGACCAGGATGCAGTCAGGCTGCAAGGTGTGCAAAGCCCGCTGCAGGCTGCGCGCGCAGCCGGGACCGTGGTGGCGGATGCCAAAGTAATGGACTGGTGAGTCAGGTGAATCGGTGGCCATGGTGTAGTGCGGTAGTGCGATTTCGGACGATACCATGGCCCGCCTTACACTTCGATATGGTTCTTCCCCTGTTTGTGTTCCATGTTGTTGCTTGAACTTATCATTTTGCTGCTGTTATGTGCCGTTGCGCTGGGATGGGCGGCGCGCCACTTCAAATTTCCGCTTCCGATTGCCCTGGTAGGCGGCGGTATCGCGCTGGGTCTGGTTCCACACCTGCCGCAATTTCCCTTCGATCCGCAACTCATCCTTCTGATTGTGTTGCCGCCCATTTTGTACCAGGCCGGTTTGCTCACCTCCTGGAGTGATTTCAAGGCCAATCTGCGCCCGATCAGCTTTCTGGCCATTGGATTGGTGATTGCCACGACGCTGGCGGTCGGTGCGGCACTCAAACTGCTGGTGCCCTCGGTGCCGTGGCCGGTGGCATTTGTGCTGGGGGCCATTGTTTCCCCGCCCGATGCGGTGGCGGCAACGGCGATTCTGGCCCGGCTGAACATCCCGCGCCGCATCGTGACGGTGTTGGAAGGAGAAAGCCTGGTCAATGACGCATCGGGCTTGGTGATCTACAAGTTTGCCGTGGCCGCAACGCTGACCGGCGTTTTCTCCTTGCTCGATGCCAGTGTGCAGTTCGCGCTGGTGTCTATAGGCGGAATTGCCATGGGGCTCGTGTTGGGCTATGTGTTCATCGCCATCCACAAACGGCTGGCCGATCCGTTCATTGAAGTGCTGACTGCACTGACCATTCCGTATGCGGTCTACATCGCCGCCGAAACCTGGCATGTATCCGGCGTTCTGGCCGTGGTGGCAGCGGGCTTGCTGCGTGGGCGCTATTCACCTGAAATTGTCTCGGCTGAAATGCGCATCATGGCGCGCTCCGTCTGGAACCTGCTGGTTTTCATGCTCAACAGCCTGGTGTTCATTCTCATCGGTTTGCAGATGTCGAACGTGCTGGAAAACCTGGCCCACTATTCCAGCCAGCAACTGCTGCTGTTGGGACTGGCCATCAGTGCGGTGGCCATGCTGGTGCGTTTTGTGTGGGTTTTCCTGCTGGCGTACCTGCCGCGCAGCGTCAGCGGCAGTTTGCGCCCGGATGATCCGGCCATGAGCAAGCCGGAACTGGCCATCGTCAGCTGGTGTGGCATGCGCGGCATCGTGTCGCTGGCGGCGGCACTGGCCTTGCCGGTGAGTCTGCCGGGGGGAGATCCCTTTCCTCAGCGCGATCTGGTCATTTTCTTGACGTTCTTCATCATCGCTGCCACGCTCATTGGCCAGGGCCTGAGCCTGCCGACGCTGATTCGTCGCCTGAAAGTGGGCGCTGACTGGGACATCCATGTGGAACAACAGCATGCACGCAGCGCCATGAGCGCCGCCGCACTGGCAGCCATCGACGCCATGGTGCAAGCCCAAAGGTTGCCAAAAGCCCTGGCGGATACCCTGCGGCTGGAAATATCCGACCATATCGTCCAGGACACCCCGGACGGACTGGAGCAAACGCCACGGTATGAATTGCTCAAGCAACTGCGGCACGCCGCCATCGTGGCCGAACGCAAGGAGCTGATCCGCTTATGGCGCGCCAACGACATCAGCGATGAAGTGCTGCGCCATCTGGAAGAAATCCTGGATTACCGGGAAGCGCTCATGTAGCAGGGATGCATATTGCGGCATCCATCCTCATCCAGCCAATTGCTCCTTATAAGATAGCTGTCACCGCTTATCCCATGGCGCTTTCCGGCTGATTTAGCACGTAAAAATGCCCGATAACGGCCCGTTTTTGCCGTCAAGGGTGGCTAATGGCGGTTTTTGGTGCCGTGTGGACCCGTTTTCGGAGGCAAAATACAGGGTAAATCGGGCTGTACGCCTTGTGTACCAAGCGGGGACAGCTATTGTTTTTATTGTTTTTGCTAGTGCCACAACCGGCGTTGTGCGGGCGGGGTTTGCCGCGCATGGATCAAAACATGAATCCCTGTGTGTTGAAAGCTTGAATAAGATGTCTCACGGTTCTGCCTATAGCGCATTACCGATTCAACGACTCAACGCGCACAGAATCTTTCTGCCTTCACCAGCGGAGCAGGAGCACATCGTTGTGACACTTGACGCCCTCAGCGAAGAAACCCAACGCCTCGAATCTATCTACCGGCAAAAGCTCACCGCCCTCGACGCGCTGAAAAAATCGCTGCTACACCAAGCATTTTCTGGGGCGCTTTGAGAGACTGAATTGCCCTCGTTGCAGTAAACTGAAACCATGAAAAGCACCACATCATCCACGAACGCCACATCCCAAGCCCCACAGGTACAACTGTCTGGTTTTGCAACGAAACCCGGCAAGACTCGTCAGCAGCAGCAATTCCAAATTTGTAACATGTTGTTCCTGAACAATATTTTTAAAAGGAATTCGAATGGACGAGTGTGTCGCGCCGCCTAAAGAAAAGCCCATGGAGATCGAAGTGCTGATCGGGCAAGTTCGAGAGGCATTGGGTG
>JAYRRD010000111.1:0-121157 GCA_041910275.1 Rhodoferax sp. | reverse complement strand
GAGACGACGGACATCACGGCGTTGAGCACCGGGGCGATAGCGGCGCTGACGACGGATGCGGTGGCGGCATTGACGACCAACCAGATTGGTGTGCTCAAGACCACGCAACTCCAGGCGATAGAAACGCGTGATGCGGCGGTGCTAACAACCGACCAAATCGTGGCTTTAAGCACGTCGCATATTAAAGCGCTAACGACTAGGCAAATAGCGGCTTTGACATCCACTCAGGTGCAGGCGCTTACCACTACGCAGGTCGAGTCGCTGCTGACGGCGCAGATCCCCGCGTTGGGTAGTAATGTTGGCTACTTGTCTTTGGGTACGCCACTGGTGTTGGATTTGAATGGTGACGGAATTCAAACGCTTGGTGTGAAAGCCGGTGTTAATTTCGACCTATTCGATACTGGCAGCAAAGTACAAACTGGCTGGGTTGCAGGCGGGGATGGTTTCCTGGTTATGGATCGGAACCACGACGGTGCCATCAACGATGGAGCTGAATTGTTCGGCCAGGGGACAACGCTTGCTAATGGTCAAAAGGCGGCCAACGGGTACTTGGCGTTAAGTGAAATTGATTCGAATGTGGATGGTGTCGTGGATGCGTCGGATGCGAAGTTCGCTGATCTGATGGTTTGGGTCGATAGTGATTCCGATGGCGTCAGCCAGGGCACCGAACTCCGTAGTCTGGGTTCATTGGGAATCGCGCAGTTGGATTTGAATGCAACAACTTCCACTGAGGTTAATAACGGCAACCTGATTGGACTGGTTTCGAATTTCACCACAACAGATGGTGCAGTTCATGACATGGTTGATGTCTGGTTTGCAACCGACAATAAGTCGACACCGGGAGGTGTTGCTCCGGCTACGGTCATGGATCAGAGTGTGCAATCTTCTACACCCAAGTCAGCTGCACTTGACGCACCGGTTGTGGTGGCTGCTGAACCGGATGGCTTGAGGTCTGCGGTGGGTGGATTGGTGGATGCTATGGCAGCATTTGATAATTCCAGATCGCTTGGTGGAGGTTCGTCTACGACTGATCCATCGGTATTGGCAATGGCTGGGGCGTCATCAACAGCGCCTGGCTTGAGTTCCAGCGTGTTGGGTATCGTGGATGCGATGCGTCAGTTTGATGCCAATGGACAATCAGCATTGCCGGGTACGCAAGCACATGCTGTGGCAACAATTACGCAGCTCAAGGACGTGAACCGCAACAAGCCTGACACGGATTTGCTTGCAAGTCCCAAGTAGGTGTGCGGGAAGTCTGAGAAACGGTTGTTTGTTATGAGGGGGAGGCTGCCGCGCCGTAGGCGGGGTGGCCTCCCCCTTTTGTGTGTGCTCTCGTGGATGGGTTGGTTCGTTTGGAAAATACATTAAAACATTTTCCGTATCGGTAATAGGGATAAATGAGGAATGCAACCGCTTTTTTTAATTTATCCCAATTGGCGTGATTTCCCATGGTTATTATGGGTCTTGGTGCGCGCATGGCTGTGCGATAAACGGCACAGTCAGGCTGCTGCGAAAAATGAAGAATTCGCAAAATGAGTCCTAAAGTTTCCTCGGGAATGGTCGTTTAGTACCGAACGGGTGAGAACTAGGTGATGGGACTGATCGCTACTTTGGTTATTGTCAGCCTCTTCGCGGAGATTGGTGCACGTGCGAAACACTATTGTTTTGAAAATCGGACAGAACCGCATTGCTTAAACTTTTGGAGAATATCATGGTCAATTCCGCTGTTGAATTACTCACTACTGACCAGGTTGCTGCGTTAACCTCAAGTCAAATTCAGGGTTTCACAACACGTGATCTCTCCTATCTCACCACTGATCAAGTACAGGCTCTTACGACAGATAGCATCGGTTATCTGACAACAAAGCAAGTTGCAGGTTTGACGACCAAGGTGGTGAATGCGCTGACGACGACGCAGATCCAGGCGATGGAGACGGCGGACATTGCGGTACTCAAGACCACGCAGATTACGGTGCTGACAACAGATCAGGGAGCTGCCCTGACGACGGATCAGATCGTGGCGCTGACAAGTACGCAGGTGACGGGGCTGACGACAGCGGTGGTCAATGCGCTGACGACAACGCAGATACAGGCGCTGGAGACGGCGGATATTGCTGCACTCAAGACCACGCAGGTAGCGAATCTGACGACGGATCAGGTAGCGAATCTGACGACGGATCAGATTGGGGGACTCAAGACAGCACAGCTGGCAGCGTTGACGACGAATCAGGTAGCGGCACTGACGACGAATCAGGTGGCGGGTCTGACGACTGTGCAAGTAGCGGGTCTGACGACCAAGGTAGTGAATGCGTTGACGACGACGCAGATACAGGCGATGGAGACAGGGGACATAGCGGTACTCAGGACCACGCAGATTGCAGCGTTGACAACAGATCAGGGAGCTGCCCTGACGACGGATCAGATCGTGGCGTTGACGAGTACGCAGGTTGCCGGGTTGATGACAGCGGTGGTCAATGCGCTGACAACAACGCAAATCCAGGCGATGGAGACGACAGACATTGCTGCCCTTAGAACCGCGCAGGTGGCCGGACTGACGACGGATCAGGTAGCGAATCTGACGACGGATCAGATCGGGGTGCTCAAGACCTCGCAACTGGCAGCCTTGACGACGGACCAGGTAACGAATCTGACGACGAACCAGGTAGCAGCGTTGACGAGTGTGCAAGTAGTCGGTCTGACGACCAAGGTGGTGGGTGCGCTGACGACGACGCAGATCCAGGCGATGGAGACAGGGGATATAGCGGTACTCAGGACCACGCAGATTGCAGCGTTGACAACAGATCAGGGAGCTGCCCTGACGACGGATCAGATCGTGGCGTTGACGAGTACGCAGGTTGCCGGGTTGACGACAGCGGTGGTCAATGCGCTGACAACAACGCAAATCCAGGCGATGGAGACGACCGACGTTGCTGCCCTCAGAACCACGCAGGTATCGAGGCTGACGACGGATCAGGTGGCGAATCTGACGACGGATCAGATCGGGGTGCTCAAGACCGCACAACTGGCAGCCTTGACGACGGATCAGGTGGCGGCCTTGACAACGAACCAGGTGGCGGCGTTGCTGACTGCGCAAGTTGCAGGTCTGACAACCAGGATGGTCAATGCGCTGACGACGACACAAATTCAGGCGGTGGAGACGGTCGACATTGCAGTGCTCAAGAGCACACAGGTTGCTGCGTTGACAACAGATCAGGGAGCTGCCCTGACGACGGATCAGGTGGTGGCATTGACAAGTACCCAGGTTGCCGGGTTGACGACAGCGTTGGTTAATGCGTTGACAACGACGCAAATCCAGGCGATGGAGACGACCGACATTGCTGCTCTCAAGACAGCGCAAGTAGCGAAGCTGACGACAGATCAGGTTGCGAATCTGACAACGGATCAGATCGGGGTGCTCAAGACCGCGCAACTGGCAGCCTTGACGACGGATCAGGTGGCAGCGTTGACAACGAATCAGGTGGCGGCGTTGCTGACTGCACAAGTCGCAGGTCTGACAACCAGGATGGTGAATGCGCTGACGACCACGCAAATCCAGGCGGTGGAGACGACCGACATTGCAGTGCTTAAGAGCACGCAGGTTGCGGCGTTGACAACAGATCAGGGAGCTGCACTGACGACGGATCAGGTGGTGGCGCTGACGAGTGCGCAGGTGACCGGGCTGACGACAGCGCTGGTCAATGCACTGACGACGACGCAGATTCAGGCGCTGGAAACGACGGACATTGTTGCCCTTAGAACCGCGCAGGTAGCTGGGCTGACGACGGATCAGGTTGCGAATCTGACGACGGATCAGATCGGGGTGCTCAAGACCTTGCAACTGGCAGCCTTGACGACGGACCAGGTAACGAATCTGACGACGAACCAAGTGGCGGCGTTGACGAGTGTGCAAGTAATGGGTCTGACGACCAGGGCAGTGAATGCGCTGACGACGACGCAAATCCAGGCGATGGAGACGGGGGACATAGCAGTACTCAAGACCACACAGATTGCAGCGTTGACAACAGATCAGGGAGCTGCACTGACGACGGATCAGATCGTGGCGTTGACAAGTACGCAGGTGGCCGGGTTGACGACAACCGTTTTGAATGCGCTGACGACGACGCAGATTCAGGCGATGGAGACGACCGACATTGCTGCTCTCAAGACCACGCAGGTGGCGAAGCTGACAACGGATCAGGTTGCGAATCTGACAACGGATCAAATCGGGGTACTCAAGAGCGCACAATTGGCAGCCTTGACGACGGATCAGGTTGCGGCTTTGACAACGAATCAGGTGGCGGCGTTAACGAGTGTGCAAGTCGCAGGTCTGACAACCAGAATGGTGAATGCGCTGACGACGACGCAAATCCAGGCGGTAGAGACGACCGACATTGCGGTGCTCAAGACCACGCAGGTTGCAGCGTTGACAACAGACCAGGGAGCTGCACTGACGACTGATCAGGTAGTGGCGCTGACGAGTGCGCAGGTGGCTGGGTTGACGACAGCGGTTGTGAATGCGTTGACGACGACGCAGATTCAGGCGATGGAGACGACGGACATTGCTGCCCTCAGAACCGCGCAGGTAGCCGGGCTGACGACGGATCAGGTAGCGAATCTGACGACGGATCAGATCGGGATGCTCAAGACCTCGCAACTGGCAGCGTTGACGACGGATCAGGTAACGAATCTGACGACGAATCAGGTGGCAGCATTGACGAGTGCACAAATAGCGGGTCTGACGACCAGGATGGTGAACGCGCTGACGACGACGCAGATCCGGGCGATGGAGACGGCGGACATAGCGGTACTTAGGACCACGCAGGTCGCAGCGTTGACAACAGATCAGGGGGCTGCACTGACGACGGATCAGATCGTTGCGCTGACAAGTACGCAGGTGGTCGGGTTGACGACAGCCGTTTTGAATGCGTTGACAACGACGCAGATTCAAGCGATGGAGACGACCGACGTTGCTGCCCTCAAGACCGCACAGGTAGCGAAGCTGACGACGGATCAGGTAGCGAATCTGACGACGGATCAGATCGGGGTGCTCAAGACCTCGCAACTGGCAGCGTTGACAACGGATCAGGTGACGGCCTTGACAACGGATCAGATCGTGATGTTAACTACTGTGCAGGTGGTTGGTTTGACGACAAAGGCTGTGAATGCATTGACGACGACGCAGATACAGGCGCTGGAGACGACGGACATAGCGGTGTTGAAGACCACGCAGGTTACAGCGTTGAGGACGGATCAGGTTGGGGCGTTGACGACAAATCAACTCGCAGCATTGAAGAGTTCGCAAATCTTGTCGCTCTCGACAACACAATTTGCTGCAATATCGACGAATGATGTTGGTGCATTGCACTTTAGCTCTCCCATTATTCTTGATTTGAATGGGGATGGAGTTCAAACAAAGAGTGTCTCTGCAGGTGTGCAGTTTGATATCAATGGCATCGGTCAAAAAGTCAGTACCGGGTGGGTTACTGGTGGTGACGGTTTGCTTGTTATGGACAGAAACCATGATGGCATCATCAATGGTGGTACGGAGTTGTTCGGTCAGGGAACAACGCTGGCTAACGGTCAAAAGGCGGGCAACGGCTACTTGGCATTAAGTGAAATTGATTCAAATGCAGATGGCATCATGAACGCCTCAGACGCGAAGTTCGCTGATCTGATGGTCTGGGTTGATAGTGATGCCGATGGCATCAGCCAGGGCACTGAACTCCATAGTCTGGGTTCGTTGGGGATCGCGCAGCTGGATTTGAACGCAGCAGCTTCTACCGAGGTTAACAACGGCAATCTGGTCGGGCTGGTTTCGAATTTCACCACAACAGATGGTGCCGTTCATGAGATGGCGGATGTCTGGTTTGCAACCGATAAGCCTGCACCGGAAGTTGTCGCTCCAGTCCTGGAGTCCCCAGTGCCCAAGTCGGTTGCGTTCGCCGCACCGGTTGCCGTGGTTTCCGAACCGGACGGTTTGAGGTCTGTGGTGGGTGGATTAGTGGATGCCATGGCAGCATTTGATAATTCCAGACCGCTTGGTGGAGGCTCGCCCACGACTGATCCGTCGGTGTTGGCAATGGCTGCGATGCCATCAGCAGCGCCTGGCCTGCGCTCCAGCGTGTTGGGCATCGTGGATGCACTGCGGCAGTTTGATGCCAATGGACAATCAACGCTGCCGGGTACGCAGGGACATGCTGTGGCTACCATTACGCAGCTCAAGGACGTGAATCGCAACAAACCTGATACGGATTTGCTGGCAAGTTCCAAATAGGTGTGGTGAAGTCCCGCGAATAGTTGTTGTATCGCGTTGAATAGAGGTGGGGAGCAGATTGTTTCTGCTCCCCACTTTCTCTTTTGTGTGTAGCTACGTCAGCGTGACTTACTTGTGCCCGCCGCCGCCCGAAAATCCGCCAAACGAACCGCCGGAGCTGCGTGCACTGGATGAACAATTTTCGATTCTCGGATCGCATCTGGAACAACGGCTTAAAAGGGCAATCACCAGAATGATCACGAACACGATCACGATGATGGTCCCTATGCCAATCCCGGCTCCGGCACTCAGAGGAGACATGTCGCGCTTGAGCAGGTCTTTCTTGTCTTCCAGACCAAAAACCTTGGCCACGACATCGCTGGCGAGCTGGTCGCCGCTGGACCAGGTTTGTTCCGTGCCGCTTTGTTCCAGGGATAACAGGCGTTTGCCGTTGGCAAAATCGCGGTTGAAGGTCTTCTGGCCACGCGAGACCTGCCAGTAAAACTCGCCACACACGTAGTTGGTTTCCGCCTCATAGGTATATTTGAGCCGGTAGTCGGTTCCCAGGTAGGTCGCCGTTTTTTCGTCTTTGGCCAGTTTGGGCGCGCCGGTGGTGGGGCGCACCAGGCTCCAGCCCTCTTCGGAATCGACCAGAAAACAAAAGCCGCGTTTTTGGTTGTAGAGCAGGTATTCGCTCCAGCCAAAATGTTCGTCATCGCCCGGCGCCGCACCCATGCGGTGCTGGAATCCCACCACCTGCCACTGCACCGCCTGCAAGAGTCCGCGCGCGCCCAGCGGGATCAGCGGCTGCACCGGCTCGTCCTGAATGGCGGATTTCAATTCGCCGCCAATCCCCGCACTCAGGTCAATCACGCTGTTGCAGCTGCCGCAGGTGATGCTCTTGCTGGTTGCCAACGCCACCGTCACGGGTGCGCCACAGTGCGGGCAGTTGAACTGGCGCCCTTTTTCATCCTTGGTGGATTCGTCTTTGAGCCCCTTGAGCGCCAAGTCATCGAGCAGCACCGCTGTTCCCTGGCACACGTCGGGAGGTGTACTGGTGTAGGTAATGCTGATGACTTCGGCGTTTTCACCGCGCAATTCGACCACGTTGAACGGCTGGCCCAGCGGTGGCATTTTGGGCACTTCGCCTTGTGCGCTGATGAGCATGGCCTGCACATTGCTGGCCACGGTAAACGGTTTGCCATTGATCGCCGTAGTCGCGCCGACCCGAAACCGTTCTGCCTCGGGCAGGCCACGCTGGGTTTGCAGCGGCAGGGTGAAAACGTAGGCGCCGTTGTCCTCGGCCAGCCAGCCGCTTTGCCCGTCGTCAAAGAGCGCGTTCCATTCGGCCCAGACGCCATCCGCAGCCTTGTATTGCAGACGGCCAATCAGCGTGAAATTGCGTTTGTTGTACTTGCCGCTGGCAAACAGTTGCAAGGGGCTGTGGTCGTCGAACAGTTCGGCCATCTTGCCGATGCGCGCCAGCACCTCGCCCTGGCGCACCACGGTACTTTGGCAATAGCCGCAGACGGCGTGTGTGGATTGGGCCGAGCGAAACTCAACCGGCGCGCCGCAACCCGGACACGGTGCACGGTAGGAACGTTGGGTGGCTTGGGTAGCCATGCAGCAAGGTGCTTAACGAGAAATGCTACAGCAGCTTTTTCAGCAACTCGGCTTTTTTGGCAGCAAACTCTTCTTCGGTCAGAATGCCCTTGCCTTTCAGATCGGCCAGTTTTTCCAGCGTGGCCATCACCTCTTCGGGTTTCATGCCGGCTGGTGCCGCCGCTGCGGGCGCAGCAGGCTGTTGGGGTTGCTGCAAACCGGCCTGCAGGTTTTGCGCCAGCACCTGCCCCAGGGCCACGCCTGCTCCCAACCCCATGGCATCGCCCGCGATACCGCCGCCACCACTGCCAGAACTCTCGGCAAACTTCGGGATCGACTGCGCGGTCTGGTATTGCATGAATTTGTTCATGTCGTTGCCGATCATGCCCATGCCGATCTTCTGGTCCATGATCTTTTGCAATTCTTCGGGCAGTGATACGCTTTGCACCGTCATGGCTTCGAGCTGCAAGCCCAGTTTGGTCATTTCCGGCGCCAGCTGGGTGCGTAATGCCTTGGCAAATTCGATCTGGTTGGCCGCCAGGTCCAGAAACGGGATGCCGCTGGCGGCAATCGCCGTGCTGATGTTTTGCAACACCAGGCCGCGCAACTGACCGTCAATGTCGCTAACGGCGTATTCCTCGCGCGTGCCCGAGATTTCGGTATGAAACAGCTTGGGGTCGGCGATGCGGAAGGCATAGTTGCCAAAAGCGCGCAAGCGCACGGCACCAAAATCCTTATCGCGGATGGTGATGGGCTGGGGAGTGCCCCACTTCTGGTCGATTTGCTGGCGGGTGCTGAAAAAGTAGACATCGCTCTTGAAGGGCGACTCGAACAACTTGTCCCAGTTTTTCAGATAGGTCAAAACCGGCAGCGTTTGCGTGGTCAGCTTGTAGGTGCCCGGACCAAACACGTCGGCCAGCTTGCCTTCGTTGACGAATAGCGCCATCTGCGACTCGCGCACGGTCAGCGAAGCTCCGTTCTGGATTTCCATCTCGGCCATCGGGAAGCGCCAAGCCAAGGTGCCATCACCCTCCTCGGTCCACTGGATGATGTCGATGAACTGCTTCTTGATGAAACTCATAAGTGACATGGTGTGTTTCTCCTTGGGTGCGGTTGTCGGGTGGGTGAATGATACACAGCGCCCGCACGCTTGCTGGCACGATGTCCGCGAAGTATGGATGATCAAAGGTCAAATCGGCCACGTCCGCTTGTGGGACATGCGGGGATAGCTCTTGTTTTGAGAGTGACTTCCACATCGGGCGTGTTCGACATGCGACATGCTGCGGCAAGAAATCGTTCGAATTTTAGCTTTGCACATCCGCCAATTGAGCCGTTTTTTGTCCCTGTGAACCCCCGAATTGTGTGCAGACATCGTCATAACATTGAAATGTATACGACTTAATTCTCTGGCATGATGCGCGCCCTGTTTACGGGAAAGATTCAGGAGCAGATCATGGTTGAAAACATGACCATCAGAGCCAAACTCATGGCGCTTATTCTGGTTTCAGTACTCGTCCTTGTGGCGATTGTTGTGGCCGCCTTTATCGGTTTGAACCAAGGCAAAACGGCGATTATGGAGGTAGGGAAAGTCCAGTTACCCTCCGTGCTCGGTCTGTACGCGATGCAACAGGCACAAACCAAGGTACGACTGCAACGGGCATTGGTGAGTAATTTCAGCAATGACCCGGTCCATGGCACAGCGGCGGTGGCCAAGTTGATCGAAGCGCATGCGGCGGCCTGGCAAGAGTACGCTACGGGCTTTAAACTGTACGAACCCTTGCCCAGAACCAAGGAGGAAGATGCGTTGTGGAAACAATTCATCAAAGCCGAGGATTCCGCCGAGGCCAGTGACAAGGTCTGTCTCGGATTGATGCATGAAATCAGCAAGGTGCAGAACAATCCCAAACTGTACGCCGAACTGCACCAGAAACTCATTGAGGCCCGCGCTACGGCAGCCCAGGTATTTCTCACTACCGAAAAGTTGTTCGACGAACTCGTGGACATCAACGCCAAAGGTGCAGCTGCCGCCACCGGTGCAGCCGAAGTCTCCGCTGATCGCATGAAGACCGTCATGACGGTTGTGGCCGTGCTGGGTATGGCATTCTCCACGCTGTTTGGCTGGCTCATCCTGCGCAGCACGCTCGCACAACTTGGCGGCGAACCGGCCTACGTGCGCGATGTGATGACCAGGCTCGCCGAAGGAAACCTGTCGGTGAACGTGACCACCAGGCCACAGGACACGACCAGCATGGCGTATGCCATCAAGACCATGATTGCCAAGCTCTCGCAGGTCATCACCGAAACGCAGACCGTGGTTGCTGCGGCCGCGCAGGGAGACTTGTCCAAGAGCATCGACCTGAGCGACAAAATGGGCTACGCGCACGCGCTGGGCACCAGTGTCAACTTGTTGGCCCATACCAGTGCCACGGTCATGGGCGATGTCGGCGGCGTGCTCAAGGCGATGGCAGAAGGAAATTTGACGCAGCGCGTGGATGGCAACTACACGGGGGACTTCAAGACCCTGGCCAGCGCACTCAACGGCACTCTGGACAAACTCGGAGATACTTTGTCGCAAGTCATTGACGGCGCGGGTCTGATTTCACAGGTGTCCGGCCAGGTAGCCAGCACTTCGCAGTCGCTGTCACAAGCTACAAGTGAACAAGCCGCCAGCCTGGAAGAAACCGCAGCGGCTATTGAGCAAATGTCCTATTCGATTGCCCAGAATGCCGAAAACGCCAAGATTACCGACGGCATTGCCAAGCAGTCCTCGGACGATGCCAAAAAGGGCGGCGAAGCGGTCTCGTCCACGGTCAAGGCCATGCGTGCGATTGCCGAGAAGATCGGCATCATTGACGACATTGCCTACCGCACCGATTTGCTGGCACTCAATGCCGCGATTGAAGCTGCGCGAGCCGGCGAGCACGGCATGGGTTTTGCCGTGGTGGCCGCCGAAGTCCGCAAGCTGGCCGAACGCAGCCAAGTGGCCTCCCAGGAAATTGGCGAACTGGCTTCCAGCAGCGTCAGAACGGCGGAAGATGCAGGCGCACTGCTCTTGACCATGCTGCCCTCGATCCAGAAAACAGCCGAGCTGGTACGCGAAATCACCTTTGCCTCGAACGAACAATCGTCGGGCGTGAACCAGATTTCAACGGCCATGACACAACTGAACCAGACGACACAACAAAATGCAGCAGCTTCGGAAGAACTTTCTGCCGCTGCCGATCAGATGAACGAGCAGTCCGTTGGTTTGCAAAACCTGATGCGGCAATTTCAGCTCAAGCGCGCACACGTGCAGCAAGGTGCGCGCACAACCACCGGATCGCCCGCACCCGTCAAACCAGTACAGACAAGGAAGATGGGTAAATCGGCAACTGCAAAAAGCGAGTTGGACGGTCTTGAGAACTTTGAACGGTTTGAACACTTTGTCTGACGGGCCTGCAGCGTCACTTTGCGCAGGCTTTGGGTTTTTTGGGTGCTGGGGGGCAGGTTCTTCCTACTATGTTTTCAGTAGCTGTCCCTGCTTGTCCCATGGAGGCTAGAGGCTGATTTGATGCCTGATTTGAGGCCAAATTGAAGCTAAAAACGTGTCACGGAGGCTTGCGGGGAGTACCTGTAGTGCGACTTTGGTGTTTTTGATATCACGGGTGATATGAAATTGGCGTGATTCAGTGTGATGATACATGTAGGGGTCGCCACCCTGGGGCAGGGCGGGCATGGGGGCCTTTCCCTACAACAGACGCATCACCTGGAATCGCACACCGCCATCGCTGGCGAGCGGACCGCTGGTTTGCGATGAGAGCCGAAACCGGGAAAACGGGTTTGTAGGCTTATATAGGCTGCAAAGCCCGTACAACAAGCGAGAACAGCTCCTTTTATGGGAGCAATCTATGTGATCTACATAACCAGCTTGGCCACTGCTGCGAGCAATTGTTCGGGTTGGAAGGGTTTGACGATCCAGGCTTTGGCGCCGCCTTCGCGGCCCATCTGCTTTTTGTCGGTGGAGGATTCGGTGGTCAGCATGATGACGGGCGTGAAGCGATAGGCGGCGAGCTGCTTGACCACTGCCAGGAATTCCAGCCCGTCCATATTGGGCATGTTGACGTCGGTAATGATCAGGTGAAACTTGGTGCCGTTGGTCTTTCTCAACGCATCCTGGCCGTCGCACGCTTCCACCACTGCGTAGCCGGCACCCGTCAGGGCAATTTTGACGACTTGTCGCAGCGAGGCCGAATCGTCAACGACAAGAATTGTTTTATTGGGCATGGGTATCTTTCTCCTGGAATAAATCGGGGTGGCAGGACTTGCTCCACAACGCCATTTTGCCGGATTCCATCAGGCGTTCTCACGGCCTGGCTTGGAGCGTGCGCTACGCCCTTGCAGTATGCCAGCAGCCAAACCATCCAGCGGCAGTATCCGGTCAACGCCACCGAGTGCGACCGCCTCCTTGGGCATGCCGTAGACGACAGAGGTGGCTTCGTCTTGCGCCAGCGTGTAGGCACCGGCGTCGTGCATTTCTTTGAGGCCGCGCGCGCCGTCGTCGCCCATGCCGGTCATGATGACGCCCATGGCGTTGCGCCCGGCGAACCTGGCCACGGAGCGAAACAGCACATCCACCGATGGACAGTGGCGATTGATCGGCGGGCCGGCGCGCACTTCCACCACGTACTGCGCACCGCTGCGGTTCAGCGTCATGTGCTGCCCGCCCGGAGCCACCAAGGCCAGGCCCGGTATGAGGCGCTGGCCGTCCCGTGCCTCTTCGACGCGGATGGCGCACAGCCCGTCCAGGCGCTGGGCAAACAGTTTGGTAAAACCCGGCGGCATGTGCTGCACGATGACGATCCCTGGGCTGACCCTGGGCAGGCTGGTCAATACACGTTCCAGCGCCACGGTGCCCCCGGTCGAAGTACCGATGGCGACAATGCGCTCCGTGGTCTGCGCCATGGCCGTGCTGTCTTGCGCCAGCGCTGCGAGGGTGCTGGTAGCGTTGGTGCCCTTGGCAGCGGTGCTGGGGCGCAGGTTGCGCAGGTTGGATGCGGCAGCGGCACGCACGGCATCGACGATGTTGTTGCTGGCATCGTGGAGAAAGCTTTCCACGCCCAGGGACGGTTTGGTGATGATGGCCACCGCACCCGCTGCCATGGCCTGCATGGCGGTCTCCGTCCCCTCAATCGCCAGGGATGAGCAGATCACCACGGGCGTCGGGCGCTCGGCCATGATCTTGGTCAGGAAAGTCACCCCGTCCATGCGCGGCATTTCAATGTCGAGCGTGATGACATCCGGCCACTCGTTTTGCATTTTGGCGATGGCAAACAGCGGGTCGTGTGCCACACCAATCACCCGCATATCCGGCTGACGCGACAAAATCTGGCGCATCACTTCACGCACCACCGCTGAATCGTCGACGATCAGCACCTTGATTTCTTTAGCCATACGGGAGATGTTTTTTAATCGGTGCGAGCATACACGGGCGCCGACACGTCACCGGCATGCTGCACGTGTAGGGCGGTTGTGAAAAACTCAGGGCAAATAAGGCTGTAGGCCTTATAGGACAAGCGGATGCAGCTATTGAATAAGAAGTAAGGTGCATCCTTGCTGCATCATTCCAAACGTGCCATGGTCCCGGTGGCCAGCCGCTTGGGAGCGTGCTGCTGGTTGTTGACTACGCCTTGCACCAGCTGCGCCACGTCAATGATCAGGGCGACTTCGCCGCTGCCCAGAATGGTCGAGCCCGAAACGCAAGGCACGTTTTCGAAAAATGGTCCCAGGGGTTTGATGACCGTCTGGCACTTGCCGAAGATGCGGTCCACCACCAGCCCGATGCGCCGGTTGGCAAAGCGCACGACCACCACCCGCTGGCGAATCTGTACCGGGCCGGATGCGTTAAACAGACGGCCCAGTTTGACGTAGGGCATGGCCTCGCCGCGCAGCTCCATGTAGTCGGCGCGGCCCTTTTCCGTGGGAAACTCCACGCACTCGACCACCATGTCCAGCGGCACGATGTAGTGCGAGCTGCCCACGCCCACATGAAAGCCATCAATGATGGCCAGCGTCAGGGGCAGGCAAATCCGCATGGTCGTGCCTTGGCCCGTTTCGGACTGGATGTCGAGCGAGCCACGCATGGCCTCGATGTTCTTGAGCACCACATCCATGCCAACGCCCCGACCAGATAGATTGGTCACGGTCTCCGCAGTCGAAAAACCCGGCTCCAGAATGAGGTGGCAGATTTGCTCGTGCGTGAGGGTGGCGCCCTGGGCAACTATGCCTTTTTCCACGGCTTTGGCCAGGATTTTGGTGGTATTGAGCCCCCGGCCATCGTCCTTGACCTCGACCACGATGGCGCCCGATTCGTGGTAAGCGTGCAGCCCGATGGTGGCAGTTTCCGGTTTGCTGCTGGCCTTGCGTTCCTCGGCTGACTCGATGCCGTGGTCCATCGAATTGCGAATCAGGTGCATGAGCGGGTCGCCGATTTTCTCGACCATGGACTTGTCCAGCTCCGAGTCGGCACCCGTCACCACCAGATTGATTTTTTTGCCCAGTTCTGCGGATACGTCGCGCACCACGCGCGGAAAGCGTGCAAAGACCTCGCCAATGGGCACCATGCGCAAGCCCAGCGTCATGTCACGGATGCCTTCCACCAAAGACAGCAGGATGGATGCCGATTCAAGCAAATCGGTTTGCCCCGCCTTGTCGGCCTTGGCGTACATGCCCGCACCGGCAATGACCAGTTCGCCCACGTGGTCAATGAGTGCATCAAGCCGGGCTGCCGGAATCTTGATATTGGTCGCTTCGCTGGCCTTGCGCTCTTCACGCTGGCGCTGTTTGGTCAATGCAGCATCGACTACCTCCGGTACCACCGTGTAATTCTCGACCAGCACCTCGCCCAGGCGTTTGTCCTTGGCGTGGGTCTGCTGCGCGGTGAGCGCCGCATCGAGTTCCCGGCGTGTGAGCGTGCCGCAGGCAATCAGGATTTCGCCCAGCAGATTGCCTTCGAGCTCATCGGACTCAATCAGCCGGATAAATTCTTCGGTTTTGGTGTGCGGGGGGAAAATATGGATGGTTGCGCTGTCTTCCACAAATTCAAAGACGTTTTCAATCTCGCTTTTGGAGGCCGCGCTGTACAAGGCGACTTCAAAGCCCAGGTAGCACATTTCCGGGTCGGCGCTATCGAGGTCGGGCAAGTGGCTGGTCACGGTTTCCACGTGCCGGATGTCACCCAGGGTGGACAAATAGTTGATAAAGGCCAGCGGGTCTCGGCCATCGGTGAAAACGTGCGGGGCAAAGCGCAGCGAGAGATGCCAGGTGTCCACTCCGATTTCTGCACCGCCTGAGCTGGACACCGCCTCTTGCGCGCCTGCGGCGGACTGCACCGGCACAGGGGGCGCTGCGGCGGTGTCGGGCTGGCTCCAGGCCTTGAGCCGCTCTATCAGCAAGTCGCTGTGGGCCGTCAGTTCAGGCGATGAAATGTCTTCCAGCGCCGCAGAAACCAGCGTGGCCATTTGGTCTTGGCACTCCAGCAGCAAGGAAATCAGGGGCGAGCTGAACTGGATGGCGCCGTTGCGCAAGCGGTCCAGCACATTTTCCACCACATGGGTGAAACGCACCACTTCGTCCAGGCCAAACAGGCCCCCGGAGCCCTTGATGGTGTGCGCGCAGCGAAACAGCGCGTGCAAATCCTGCGGCGTGCTCTGGCCTGATTCGGCGCGCAGCAAAATCTCTTCCATTGCCGCAATCAATTCCTTGGATTCTTCGGCAAAGGTGACAAGCGCTTGTGAATAGTCGGCTGATTTTTTCATGGTTAAGGCTCACGCAGGGTGGGTTATTGCGGTGCTTGCATGACCAGCAGGTCATCGAGCGTCTGGGCCAGGTTGGCCAGGTCAATCAGGCGCAGAACGGTCTCCGGATGCTTGCAAAAACCCACGGTCTTGCCCGGTTTGCGTTTGGCCAGCAGCATCAGTTGCAGCCCGGCGGTGTCGATTTCGGTCACCTCGCTCAGATCCACGCTGAGGGTATCGACCGCTGCCAGGGCCTCTTGCAGACGCTTGCGAATATCGGCCACGGAAAAAATGGTGAGTTCGCCGCAAATGGACAGCGTGCGTTCCTGCAGATTGATTTGGGTATCCCATGCCATGCTGATTTTTCCTTTTAATTGCCTTTTCAGGCCTGGTGATTGGCGGTTGTGGCCACCATGGCGATTTCATCAACCGAGAGCGTGCGCTCAATGCTGAGAACGATGACAAAGTGTTCGTCACTTTTGGCAATGCCCGCAATGAATTCGGTCTTGATGCTGGCGCCAAAAGCGGGTACCGGCTCAATGGCGTCGTTGGGAATCGGGCCGACCGCATTGACGCGATCCACCAGCAAGCCCAGCACGTGCATTTGTTCCCGGTGCGCAATCTCGACGATCACAATCGAGGTGCGCCGGCCCACCACGGTTGCCGCCCAGCCGAAACGTTTGGCCAGATCAATCACCGGCACCACGCTGCCGCGCACGTTGATCACGCCCAGCAAAGACTCCGGCATCATGGGTACGGCGCTGGGTACGGTGTACTCGATGATTTCGCGGATACGCTGGATGTCGATGGCAAACACCTCGCTGCCCAGCGTGAATTTAAGGTACAGCTGCCCGCGCGCTGCGGCACGGGCCATTGCGCCTGCGCTTGCGTTGGCGGGCAGATGCGGCGCAGCAAGCGTCGCGGGAACGGCAGCAGTCATGGCATGGCTCCTTTTTGTGGTGCGTCAGGCAAAGTTTTCAAACCCATCACGTTCGCCTTTTACGGTCGCTGGCCTGGCAATTTTTTTTCCAGGTGTTGGCTTGACGTGAGATTTTGTGATTGTGCGCACGCCTTGCTGTGCTTGGTTGAGTTGGAACTGCTGTACCAAATTCTGCAAGTCAACTGAATGGCTATTCATCTGGTCGGCGGAGGCGGACAATTCTTCCGAAGCCGCAGCGTTTTGCTGTGTTATCTGGTTCAGTTGCGACATGGAAGTTGATATCTGGCCTACCCCCGACGATTGTTCGTTTGAGGCGTAGGTGATTTCGCGTACCAGCTCGGCCGTTTTCTGGATCGAGGGCAGCATGGTCAAGAGCAGTGCACCCGCATCTTCTGCTGTTTTGACGCTGCTGGAGGCCAGTTCGCCAATTTCCTGGGCGGCCACCTGACTGCGCTCGGCCAGTTTGCGGACTTCGGCAGCCACCACAGCAAAACCCATGCCGTGCTCGCCCGCACGCGCAGCTTCAATCGCGGCATTGAGCGCCAGCAAATCGGTGCGGTAGGCAATGTCGTCAATGATGCCGATTTTCTGGGCAATCGAACGCATGGCACTGACCGTGGACGAAACCGCTTCGCCGCCCTTCTTGGCATCTTCGGAGGATTGTTTGGCAATACCGTCTGTAACTTTGGCGTTTTCGGTATTTTGAGCAATTGATGCAGACATTTGCTCGATGGCTGCTGTGGTCTCTTCCAGGCTGGCGGCTTGCTCGCTTGTAGCTTGTGACAGCGACTGCGAGGTGCTGGCTACTTGACCTGACACCTGCGAAATAAGGCCAGCACCATTGATGACTTCAGACAATGTGGCCCCGAGTTTGTCCAGGGTAGTGTTGAGTGCGCTGGTCAGGGTCTTGAATTCCCCCGCGTAATTGCCATCCACGCGCTGTGTCAAGTCCCCCTCGGCCATGGCCTTGAGCACGCCGCCAACATCGCCCATAACTGTAGCGCTGGTCTGGGCCAATAAGTTGATGCTGGTGCCCAGTTCGTGTGCGTAACCCTTTTTGTCGCTCAGGTTGATACGCCTGGACAAATCCCCGTTGGAAGCAGCACCAACCACAGCCTGTGTTTCTGCAATAACCTGCGAGAGCTTGCCAATCATTGTCTTGATGGAATACACCATGCTGGAGGTGTCCTGTGGTTTGGTGGATACGTTCACCGAGAGATCCCCCTCGGCCAGCCTGGCCATGATTTCGCGCACATCGGAGGGCTCGCCCCCCAGCTGCCGACCCAAGCCGTACGCGATGGCAAAACCCAAGGTGCCGACCACGGCCAAAGTCAGCAGTGACACCAGCAGTCCAAGCGTCATCGCATTTTTCTTGGTAGCCGCGGCCTCGTCGGACGCTTTCTTGCCCAGTTCGGCGTTGTACTCGAATTGATCGGTGATCATTGTGCCGATGTGCTCGAAGATATCGTGTAACTTAGCCAACATGTCACGTGCTTTTTCGTTGTTGTTTTTGCGCGATTCTTCGAGAATCGGATCAAGCCTTGTGTCAAACTTTTCCCATTGCTCCTTGATCCGGTTGAGAAGTTCCTTATCCTTGTCATCGCTGATGCAGGAACCGCCTAGGCAGCCGTCTTTTTCGTATCTGGCGAGGGCTGCATAAACCCCTTTGCGATGGGTTTTGATCAAATCCTCGATTTCGGCCATTTTGGCGGAATCGGTATTCAGGATATGGCGATTCATCTGCAAGCGCGTGCGCAGGTAATGCATGCGTAAATCGTCCAGAACCCGCATGGTTGGCACGGTGTTGACGTTGGCGTAATTTGCGCCTTCGTACACTTTCTCCATTTGGTACAGGTTCAACCCGGCTAGCAAAATGATGCCAAAAATTGCCGTGCCAACCAGCAAAGCCAAACGTTTTGCGACTGTCAGTTTCATCAAGTATTCCTCTTAGTGTTGTTGGCATATCGCCAAAACAAACAGGTTGCTGTTTTGGATTTTGCCGAATTCTATTTATCAGCAAATCGTGCATCATGCCAGAGAATTGCAGTATATAAAATGCATGAAATCTCCTGCTGGAGGATTTCGCATGTCGAGCGCGCTTGAACAACCCGCACCCACGTTCCAGGATGTGTGGCGCAGGTTTCGGGAGACTGACCGTCAGTTCAAGGAAACTGGTCTTCAGGCCAGGTGGCTGGCACAGGGTGCAACCCTGGGAATTGCGGGATTGTGGACTCGTTGGATGCGAGGGCAGGACGCGCGAGGACAGCTCTTATTCTGGTAGCAACGGAGCATCCGCAGCCAGACCTTGCAGCATCTCCAGCAAGCCGGCTTCGTCGAGAACCGCCACTCCCAGCGCGTGTGCCTTGTCCAATTTGCTGCCTGCTTCGGTGCCCGCGACCACGTAGTCGGTTTTCTTGCTGACCGACCCCGAGACCTTGGCGCCAGCGGCTTCCAGCATGTCTTTGGCCTGGTCGCGGCTCAGGGTGGGCAGGGTGCCGGTCAGCACGAAGGTTTTACCGGCCAGCGGTTTGGGCGGCGCAGCGCTGGGCGTGTGTTCGGCCCAGGTCAGGCCGCAGGTGCGCAGTTGTTCGACGACCTCCCGGTTGTGCGGCTGCTGGAAGAAGGTGTGGATGCTCTGCGCCACGATGGGGCCTACATCCTCGACCGCGCACAGTTGCTCGGGTGTGGCGTGCATGATGGCGTCCAGCTGGCCGAAATGCCGAGCCAGAACCTTGGCCGTCGATTCGCCCACGTGGCGGATTCCGAGGCCGAACAGGAAGCGGGGTAGGGTAGTTTGCTTCGATTTTTCTAGCGCATCCCGCACGTTCTGCGCGGACTTCTCGGCCATTCGATCCAATGCGGCAAGTGCTGCGACATCCAGCCGGTAGAGGTCGGGCAGGGTTTGAATCAGGCCGCCATCGACCAGCTGGTCAACGAGTTTGTCGCCCAGACCCTCGACCTCGACCGCGCGGCGCTGGGCAAAGTGCAAAATGGCCTGCTTGCGCTGGGCGCTACAGTACAGGCCGCCCGTGCAGCGGTAATCGGCCTCGCCTTCTTCGCGCACCGTGGCCGAGCCGCACACGGGGCATGTCTGCGGCATGGTAAAGACCGGCCCGCGCGCTGCGGGGTCGGCGGCGGGCAGGACGCTGACGACTTCGGGGATCACGTCCCCTGCGCGGCGTACCACCACGGTGTCGCCCACGCGCACGTCCTTGCGCCGTGCCTCGTCTTCGTTGTGCAAGGTGGCATTGGTCACGGTGACGTTGCCGACGAACACCGGCGCGAGTTTGGCTACCGGGGTCAGCTTGCCGGTGCGCCCGACCTGGACGTCGATGGCCAGAACGGTGGTGAGTTGCTCTTGCGCCGGGTACTTGTGCGCGACCGCCCAGCGCGGTTCACGGCTGACAAAGCCCAGTTGTCGCTGCAAGTCCAGCTGGTTGACCTTGTAAACCACGCCGTCAATGTCAAACGGCAACTGGTCGCGCAAGGCGCCGATGCGTGCGTGGTACGCTATGAGTTCAGAAGCGCCTCTCGCTTGTTCCACAAGGGCTGTGACCGGAAATCCCCATGATTTCAGCGTTTGCAGCAAGTTGGAGTGGGTGGCAAAGTCCGGTCCGCCTTGCCCGGGCGGCGTCACCTCGCCCAAGCCATAGGCGAAAAAGCTCAAGGGGCGCTGGACGGTGATGTTAGGGTCGAGCTGGCGCACGGCACCGGCTGCGGCGTTGCGGGGGTTGACAAAGGTTCGCTCGCCCTTTTCCCCGTCGGCGATGCGCTGGCGCTGGCGTGCGTTCAGGGCGTCGAAGGCGTCCCGGCGCATGTACACCTCGCCGCGCACTTCGAGGATGGGGGGGACTTCTGCGGGCAGGCGCAAGGGGACTTGTTTGATGGTGCGGATATTTTGCGTGACATCCTCGCCGGTTTCGCCGTCGCCCCGGGTGGCGGCCTGGACCAGCACGCCGTTTTCGTAGCGCAAACTCATGGCCAGACCGTCAAACTTGGGCTCGGCCACATATTCCACCGCCGGGTCCGCATCGCCCAGGCCCAGCTCCTTGCGTATGCGGGCATCAAAGCTGCGGGCGCCGCTGGGCTCGGTGTCGGTTTCGGTGCGGATACTGAGCATGGGTCTGGCGTGGCGCACCGGCGCGAACTGCTCCAGCGGCTTGCCGCCCACGCGCTGCGTGGGTGAGTCCGGCGTGACCCATTCCGGATGGGCGGCTTCCAGTGCTTGCAGTTCCTGGAACAAGCGGTCGTACTCGGCGTCGGGAACCTGGGGCGCATCGAGTACGTAGTACTGGTGGGCGTAGGTATGCAGCAGCTGGTGCAGGGTCTGCAAGTGCGCTTGATGCTCCTGATCGGGCGAGGTATTCATGAAAACAGGCGCCGTGCCAACATGGAGCCTGCTGCCAGGTCGCGGCTGGCCAGGGTGTCGTAGAGTGCGGCCAGTTCCTTGCCGATGATGTCCATGGTCTCGTCGGTCAGACGCTGTCCATGGTCGTCGGTGACCACGCCGTCCATGGTCTGGGCCAGACTGGTTGCGATGGCGCGCATGCGCTCGAACGGGTTCTCGGCCTGATCCACCTGGGCCACATCGAGGTGCAACACGATTTCGCGGATCGCGGACTGCGCGGGGTCTTCGGCCAAGGCGGCCTGGGGATCGAAACTCAGCACCAGCACCGGCGCGCCGCCTTCCGTGCTGGCGGGTAGTACCATGCGCCCGGCGATTCCGCCGGACACAAAACCCAGGCGTACGGCGCTTTGCTGCACAAAGCCAGGGCTCCAGGATGCGCTGCGTGCACGGATGGTGAAGCCCAGCTGGGCATCGTGGGCACTGGCAAACTGGTCCAGCTCGCGCGCGCGTGCCACTTCTTCGAGCATTTCAGGAAATTCTGGCGTGGCATTGATCGTGTCGGCGAAGCCTTGGGTTTTTTGCACAAACTCGGAATATTCAATCTCGTTCAAGGCGCCCGAGCGGTTGGCCAGTTGCACGCCGGACTGAAAGGCACCGTAACGCCGTCCTGCCAGCGGGATTTCCCACGCCAGGGTGTCGAGGTTATACCCTTCGATGGTGAACAATTTGCTGCCCACACGGCGGGTGGTGGGCATGGCAGCCAGCGCGGTTTCGCCCGCAAGCGCAGCATTCGATGCATCAAGCGCAATCGTGGCGATCACGTCAATCAGGGGATCCATGGCGGGCCGGCGCGCCGCTGGCGGCTGGGTCTCCATCTGGGATTCACCCAAAGACGGCTCTTGCATGGATGGGCCGCTGGATGCATCATCAGCGGATGCCTGCCGTGGGGCATTGCGGCGTGAACTCCAGGCGCCATGCGCCACTACGGCGGCCAGGATGACGCCGCCTGCAATTGCCAAACCAATCTGTAAATTGTCACTCATAGTTTCGTCGTGTTTTACGCCAATAACGTCAATTACACCAATTACGCCAGTTCTGCCAGGGAGAGGGCCGCTTCCATGTCCACTGCCACGATGCGCGATACGCCTTGCTCCTGCATTGTCACGCCAATCAGCTGCTCGGCCATTTCCATGGCGATTTTGTTGTGGCTGATGAAGAGAAATTGCGTTTCCTTGCTCATGCTCGACACCAGTTTGGCATAGCGCTCTGTGTTGGCATCGTCCAACGGCGCATCGACCTCGTCCAGCAGGCAAAACGGCGCCGGGTTGAGCTGGAAAATGGCAAACACCAGGGCAATGGCCGTCAACGCCTTTTCTCCGCCCGACAGCAGATGGATGGTCTGGTTCTTTTTGCCCGGCGGCTGGGCGATGACCTGCACGCCTGCATCCAGGATTTCCTCCCCCATCATCACCAATCGTGCATTGCCACCGCCAAACAGCTCGGGGAACATGCGGCCAAAGTGCTGGTTGACGGTATCAAAAGTGCCTGAGAGCATGGCGCGCGTTTCGGCGTCAATCTTGGCAATGGCATCTTCCAGCGTGTGCATGGCTTCGGTCAGGTCCGCGTTCTGGGCATCGAGAAACTGCTTGCGCTCGCGTGCAGCGCCCAGTTCGTCGAGTGCAGCCAGATTCACCGCGCCCAGGGCCGTGATGTCCCGCTGCAGGCGTTCAATCTCGCTTTGCATGCCGGACAGGCGCACATTGCCGTCGCGGATCGAGTTTTCAAGGGCCGCAAAGTCCGCATTGGCCGCCGTCAACTGTTCGTCGTATTGGGCAAAACCCAGCTGCGCGGCCTGTTCCTTGAGTTTCCACTCGGTGATCTTCTGGCGCAGCGGCTCCAGCGCGCGCTCCAGCTGCATGCGCCGCTCGTCGTTGGTACGCAGTTGGGCGGTCAGGTCGTCGTAGTTGCTGCGGATGTCACCCAGCGCCTTTTCCCGCTCCAGCTTGAGTGCCAGCGCATCTTGCAGCCCGGCCTGGGCGGATGCATCGGTCAAGCGCTCCAGTTCCTCCTGGGCGCGCCGGATCTCGGCCAGCACGGATTGGGTCTGTTGGTTGGCTGTATCCATGGTGCGCGCCAGCTCGGCGCTGCGCGCTTGCAGGCTACGCCGGGAAAAAACGGCTTCTTGGGCTTGGCGCTCCAGGCCGCGCTGTTGCTCGCGTGCCTGGGCGAGTTCTTGCAGCAGGGCTTCGACGATCTCCTCGTCTGCGGCGTGGCGTTCCTGGCTTTGGGCCAGTTCCTCGTCCAGCGATTCAAAGCGTGCCTCGGAATCTGCGCGGCGTTCTTGCAATTCATCCAGCATGGCACGCACTTCGTGCAGATCGGCGCCGATTTGTGCGCTGCGTGCGCGGGCCTGCTCGGCCAGCTGTGTCAGGCGCAAAGCCTCGACCTGCAACTGGTGCGTCTGGGACTGTGCCTGGCTGGCTTCGCGTTGCGCGCTGGCCAGGCGTTGTGCTGTTTCGGCGTAAGTGGCTTCGGCACGTGCGGCGGCTGCGCGTGCTTCGTCGGCAATCAGGATTTGCGCACGCCATTCCTTGTCCAGATTTTCAATTTCCTGCGCGCGCGCCAGCAAACCGGCCTGCTCGGAATCGGGCGCATAAAAGCTGACGCTGTGGGCGCTGATGGCATGCCCGGATGGGACGTAGAACACCTCGCCGGGCTGCAACTGTGCGCGCTGCGCCAGCGCCTCTTCCAGATCGTGGGCGGTGTAGCAGCCATGCAGCCAGTCGGCCAGCACGGTTTTCTGGTCCGGGTCATGGATGCGCAACAGATCGAAGAGGCGCGGCCAAGGCGCAGCGCTTGTGTGTGTGTGCTGCGCAGACGGCGGGCTGATGAAGGCCAGTTTGGCGGGTGGCGCGTCGCTGGCAAAGGCGCGCGCCAGCTCCAGGCGCGAGATTTCCAATGCCGCCAGCCGCTCGCGCAGGGCGCTTTCCAGTGCGCTTTCCCAACCCGGCTCAATGTGGATGCGTGACCAAAGGCCGCTCAGGTGCTCCAGGCCGTGCCGCTGGAGCCAGGGTTGCAGTTTGCCATCGGTTTTGACTTTATCCTGTAGCGCCTTGAGCGCTTGCAGCCGGGCCGCCAGTTCGGCTTGCCGTGCGGACTCGTCTTGCAGGCGGTTGTGCTGGATACGCCGGGCCTCGTCGCGCTCGGGCAATGCATCCTGTAACTCCTGCAGCCGTGCGTCGGCAACCGCTGCGTCCTCCTGCGCTTGCTCCCATTGCTGGTTGGCGTCCTCCAGCGCTGCGGCATCGGGCGCCAGCACGGCGCGGCGGTCCGATTCCAGGCGTTCGCTGCGCATAGCCGCCTGGCGGAACTGCTCGTCCATGCTGCGTTGTTCGGCGGCCAGAACCTGAATCTGTTGCTGCACCTGCACCACGCTGTCGCGCTGGGTTTTGGCGGCCATCTGTGCAGCGTACAGCCGCTCTTCCAGTTCCGGCAGTTGCTGCGTCTGCTCGTCCAGCTGGGCTTGCATCAGCTCGACCTGTTCATCGCCCAGCAAGGCTGTCTCGGCAATGCTTTCGGCCTCGGTCTGTGCATCCTGGCGGCGCGTTGCCCACTGCCCCAGTTGCTCCTGCAAAACGGACAGCCGCTGTTCGACCTGCTTGCGGCCCTCGACGACAAAGCGAATCTCGGCCTCCAGGCGGCCCACGTCGGTGCTGGCTTCGTACAGCAAACCCTGCGCCTGGTTGAGCTGGTCTCCGGCTTCGTAATGGGCCATGCGCACCGCCTCCAACTCGGCCTCCACATGGCGCAAGTCGGCCATATTGCGTTCCAGGGCGTTGACGGCTACCAGACCTTCCGACTGGATTCGGGCTTGCTCTGTCTGGGCCTCGGCGCGTTTGAGGAACCACTGCTGCTGTTGTTTGAGGGTCACCTCGGCTTGCAGCGCGTTGTATTTTTGTGCCACGGCAGCCTGCGTTTCCAGCCGTTCGAGGTTGGTCTGCAATTCACGCAGAATGTCTTCGACGCGGGTCAGGTTTTCGCGTGTGTCGGCCAGGCGGTTTTCGGTTTCGCGGCGGCGTTCCTTGTATTTGGAGACACCAGCGGCTTCTTCCAGAAACAAACGCAAGTCTTCTGGCCGGGATTCGATGATGCGGCTAATGGTGCCCTGGCCGATGATGGCGTAGGCACGCGGCCCCAGCCCGGTTCCTAAAAATACATCCTGCACGTCGCGGCGGCGCACCGGCTGGTTGTTGATGTAGTAACTGCTGGTGCCATCGCGCGTGAGCACGCGCTTGACGGCAATCTCGCCAAACCGGCCCCACTGGCCGCCCGCGCGCTGGTCGGCATTGTCAAAAACCAGCTCCACGCTGGAGCGGCTGGCAGGCTTGCGTGTGGTGGTGCCATTGAAAATCACATCCTGCATGGATTCGCCGCGCAACTCACTGGCCCGGCTTTCGCCCAGCACCCAGCGCACGGCATCCATGATGTTGGATTTGCCGCAACCGTTGGGACCGACCACCCCGACCAGTTGGCCCGGCAATAGGAAGTTGGTGGGTTCCGCAAACGACTTGAAACCGGATAACTTGATGGAATTAAGACGCACGGGAGGTGAATGGCATGCTTGCTGGCGGCGCGAAAACCAGGCGCCAAAACCCCCGATGATACCGCGCGGCGTCTCAGGCTGGGTTGTCGATGTCCACGAACACGTGCTCCAGCCCCCATTCGGCGGCAATTGTGCCTGCCAGCGCCAGGACGCCATAGCGCTCGGTGGCATGGTGGCCGCAGGCCAGATAGGCGACCCCGCACTCCCGCGCCAGATGCACCTGCGGCTCGGAAATCTCGCCGGTGATGAAGGCATCGACACCGTTGGCAATGGCGGCTTCAAAGTACGACTGCGCCCCGCCGCTGCACCAGCCAATGCGCCGCACAGCGCCTGCCTTCCCCGGAACCAGCAGTACCGAGCGGCCCAGCACAGCCTCGACCCGCTCGGCCAAGGCCTGAGAACTTGGAAATGTATGTTCGCCAATCCAGCCGAGCTGCTGCTCGCCAAAGCGGCCCACTTCCTGCAAACTCAGGCGCGCGCCAAGCTGCGCGTTGTTGCCCAGCGTGGGGTGGGCATCCAGCGGCAGGTGGTAGGCGATCAGATTGATATTGTGTTCCAGCAGCAGCGCCAGACGCTGGCGCAACCAGCCCGTCACCCGGCCATCGTGTCCGCGCCAGAACAGGCCATGGTGCACCAGGATGGTATCGGCCTGATGGGCCACGGCGGCTTCAATCAGGGCCAGGCTGGCGGTCACGCCGGAAACGATTTTGCGCACCTCCTGCGCGCCTTCCACCTGCAAACCGTTGGGGCAGTAGTCCTTGAACTGGTGGGGCTGGAGCATGGCATCCAGCGCGGAAAGTAGCGTTTGGCGGTCGGTCATGGCGCTGGAAGTGTATCAAGTGTGCTGTCGCAGCCCGCTCCGGCGGCAATCCAGCGCAATGCCAAGCGGCGCCATAACGCAGCCATGGGCCAGGGCAAGGTCGCTGCATGCGCTACCGCGCCGCAGTGGTAGCGCTGGTGTGTGTCATCCCATTGCAGCAGATGGCAAGCACCGCTGCGCTTGCGCGATGCCAGCACCCCCAAGGGACAGGGCTCGAACAGGCAACAGACCCCGCAGCCATTGCAGGGCGCGCCCAGCGCGGGCTTGGGCGGAGCCTGCGCGTGAATGGGAATGATGCGTTCGGTGTCCATCGTGGCGGGGCGGCATATATCGCAATATCATATCACCCGTGATATGAAAAAAACCAAAACCGCACTACAGGTGCTCCCCGCAAGCCTCCGTGGCACGTTTTTAGCCTCGATTTGGCCTCAAATCAGGCATCAAATCAGCTGCTAGCCGCCGTGGGACAAGCGGGTACAGCTACTGAAAACGTAGTAATTTGGCTATTTGTGCGTCGGATTTTTTTACATCTTATTGGTGTCTAGACATTACACTCAAACTAACCTATTGACATTAAACAGAATAATTGATTGGCCCGATTTATGCTTGTGTCTCGTTCATTCAATTTTGTAATCGAATTTCATATGAAAACTTTCAAGAAAATCACACTTGCAACTTTTGTCTATTTGGCCGGTTTTGCCGCAAATGCGAATCTGGTCATCAATGGAGATTTTGAGACTGGGAACTTTTCGGGGTGGACTAAATCTGGCAACACCAGCCTGAGCGATGTGATCGCAAATTCAGTTACCTCCAATCACACGTTTTTATGGCGCTCAGGGGCCACTGGGTCGCAAGCGTTCATCAGCCAAACGTTGGCCACTGTTGCCGACCAGCATCTGACATTGAGTTTTGATCTGTATTCCCAAGGAACCAGTAATGTCAAATTTGATGTTTTCTTTGATGGTGCATTGGTTTATTCGTTGGTCAATACGGCAATTGCATGGACCCACTTTGAATTCAATGATTTGATTGCGACTGATGCGTCAACTGAGTTGAGATTTGCCTCACGCAATGATCCCAGCTTTACCCGTCTTGATAATGTCAATGTGATCGTAACGAATTCTGGAAGCGTTCCAGAGCCAGGATCTCTCGCACTGGTCGGCCTCGCGTTGGCTGGTCTTGGCCTGACACTCCGCAAAGCAAAGCAAGCTTGATACGGGCACTGCAAAGAACAACGGATAGTGCCACCCGACGCATACTGCTCTCTGGATCGTTAACCAGCGTGTACTGCCAGCGCCTCGGTGGGCTGTTGCAACCTCATAAGGAGGGCAGCAAGACCATCAGGCTGGCTTGGTTGCACCTGCCTCCCAAGAAGCCGAATTCTCGCGCCACGCGCTGGAGCATATTGAGCGCCTGAAGGTATGGCAAGCGCCAGACATGCCCACCGGCATGGAACACGCAGTGCATCAAAACCTCCTGCTAAAAATCGCCCGCGAAGGTGACCAGATTCGTGGGTGGCCTCAAATCAGGCATCAAATCAGCCTCTATCCCCGTGAGACAAGCGGGAGCAGCTACTGAAAACGTAGTAGCAAGAGCCTATCCCCCCGGCAGTGGCACGCACTCTACAATTTGCGTCTGGTCAATGCACGATTGATTGGCTGATTGATTGATTGACCGCCCGCCTGGAAAAACTATGAAACGATTTTGGTTGTTGTTCTCCCAGACCGCCACTGTACTGCTGGCGGCCTACTTTGTGGTGCTGACCCTCAAGCCGCAGTGGTTGGCACGCGCACCGGGGGGCGAGCGGTCGGTGTCTTTTGTCGAGGCGCCTGTGCCATTGGCGATGGAAGTGCCCGCTGGCAGCTTTCGCCAAGCAGCGCAAAAGGCATCTGCTGCCGTGGTCAGCATCAACACCAGCAAGGCGGCGCGCCGCAACCCCAATGCCAGCGATCCGTGGTTCCGATTTTTCTTTGGCGACCAGGGCAATGAGCCGCAGGCGGGGTTGGGCAGCGGGGTGATAGTCAGCCCCAGCGGCTACATCCTGACCAACAACCACGTGGTCGAAGGGGCTGATGAGATCGAGGTGGTGCTCAATGACAGCCGCGTGACCCGTGCCAAGGTCATAGGCACCGATCCGGATACCGATCTGGCCATACTGAAAATCGAGCTGGAACGGCTGCCGGTCATCGTTTTGGGCAATTCAGACCAGGTGCAGGTGGGCGATCTGGTGCTGGCGATTGGCAACCCGTTTGGCGTGGGCCAGACGGTGACCAGCGGCATTGTCAGCGCGCTGGGGCGCAACCAGCTGGGTATCAATACCTTTGAAAACTTCATCCAGACCGATGCCGCCATCAATCCCGGCAATTCGGGCGGTGCCCTGGTCGATACGCAGGGCAATCTGCTGGGCATCAATACCGCGATCTACTCGCGCTCGGGCGGCAGCATGGGCATCGGGTTTGCCATTCCGGTCTCCACTGCCAAGCAGGTGCTCGAAGGCATCGTCAAGGACGGCCAGATTACCCGTGGCTGGATCGGCGTGGAGCCCAACGACCTGTCGCCCGAACTGGCCGAAACCTTTGACATCAAGACCCGCCAGGGCGTCATCATCACCGGCGTATTGCAAAACGGCCCCGCAGCCCAGGCCGGCATCCACCCTGGCGACGTGATTGTGAAAATTGCCGACCAGCCGGTCACGAACGTCGCCCAGCTGCTCTCCGCAGTGGCTGCCCTCAAGCCGGGCACGTCGGCACGGTTTTTCATCGAGCGCAAGAACCAGGCGCTGGAGCTGGACGTCACACCCGGCGTGCGCCCCAGGCAACGCACCCGGCCACGTTGATATGCCACGTTGATATTATTCTCATAGCTGTTCCCGCTTGTCCCATAAGGCATGCAGGCTGAATTGGCCATATAAACAAGTAACGGTACACTCACACCCATGATGGATGCTGCACAAACGATTCGGGACGCAGTGGCGCGGGTTCAGGCATTGCGCCTGGAAACGCAGTCCAATCCTGCGCTGCTGGCGGCCACCAGCGCTGTCAAACTCTTTCAGGCACAACGGTTTGCCGGTGCCTACGCCGATTTATTGCAGTCGCAAGAGTTCGGCAGCGCGGCACAGTTTTTTCTGGTGGAGCTGTACAGCGACAAGGACTATTCGCAACGCGACCTCCAGTTTGCGCGCATCGCCCGTGGCCTGCAAACCTTTTTCCCTGCTCAGGTTGTCGCAACGGCTGTGGCCCTGGCCGAGTTGCACATCCTCAGCGAGGAACTCGACCACCAGATGGCGCTGGTCTGGATGCAGACCGAGGCCGATGCCGCAGCGGCGGGGGATGATGTCGAGCGCTACATCACGGCCTGGAACACCGTCAGCCGGTCCGAGGACCGCAACCGGCAGCTGGAGATGGTGTTGCGCATGGGCGCCGAAATTGACCACCTGACCCGCACACCCGGACTGCGCCTGATGCTCCGAATGATGCGCCGCCCCGCCAACGCCATGGGCCTGGGCTCCTTGCAGTCCTTTCTGGAAGCCGGATTCGACACCTTTGCCAGCATGTCGGGCAAAGAGTCCAGGGCCACCGAGTTCCTCCAGACGATCCGCTCGCGCGAGACGCAATGGTTTGCGCGGCTTTTCTCCCCGGATCGACAGGCCTGTGCAACCGAACTGCGCGCGTGCCTGGCCGCAGCGGCAACGCCCGCCCTGACACCCGTATTGAGCGCACAACCCATCACCCATACGGAACCTGCACCACCACTACAACCACCCCCTGTGTGACCATGAAAATCCTTGTTTTGCACGGCATCAATCTCAATACCTTTGGCAAACGTGACCCCGCACACTACGGCAGCACCACGCTGGACGAAATCAATGCCAGCCTGGCCGAACTGGCGCAGGAGCTGGGGGTGGAGCTGGAGTGCTTTCAAACCAACCATGAAGGCGCACTGTGCGAAAAAATCCACCAGGCCCATTCGGACCAAGTGGATGCCGTTTTGATCAACGCGGGTGCGTGGACGCATTACAGCTATGGCATCCGCGATGCCTTGGCCATTTTGAGCTGCCCGATTGTCGAAGTGCACATGTCCAATATCCACGCCCGCGAATCGTTTCGCCACGTTTCGGTGTTTTCCAGTGTCGTGCTGGGCCAGATTTGTGGCTTTGGCGTCAACAGCTACCTGTTGGCCCTGCGCGCGGGCGTCAGCGCTGCACAAGAGGCAAAAAACAAGCCGGTTGCATAAAGCAACGCCAATAGCATTTACCAAACTTTACAGCGGCTTCAAACGCGCTGTACACCAAGCCCGGTGCGGTTGCGTACACTGCTGGCATGAACCAACACCTGCTGATAATCGAAGACGACGCCCGGCTGGCGGCGATGGTCGCGCAGTACCTGGAGCAGTCCGGGTTTGGCGTCAGCCGCGCGGGCGATGGCCATAGCGGACTGGCGCGGTTAACGCAAGCTGGGCCATCGGGTGCGGCGGTTGACTTGGTGATTCTGGATTTGATGTTGCCCGATATGGATGGACTGGAGGTCTGCCGCCGTATCCGCGCACTCCCCGGCGCACTGGCGCAGACGCCGGTGCTGATGCTCACAGCCAAGGGCGATGCGATGGATCGCATCATCGGGCTGGAGATCGGCGCCGACGACTATCTGCCCAAGCCGTTCGAGCCGCGTGAACTGCTGGCCCGCATCCGGGCCGTCCTGCGCCGCCGGGCGGGTGGTTCTCCCAGCGCCAGCGCGGTGTTGCAGTTTGGTTCCCTGAGCATTGACCGCGATGCCCGCAGCGTTGCCGTCAACGCCGTGCCTTGCGAGCTGACTTCGCACCAGTTCGATTTGTTGGTGGTTCTGGCCGAACGTGCGGGGAGGGTGTTGACACGCGAGCAGATCATGGAAGCGGTGCGTGGGCGTGAACTCGATGCCTTTGACCGCTCGATTGACGTGCACATGGGCCGGATTCGCGCAGCCATAGAGGCGGACCCCAAGACGCCCAAGCGCATCCTGACCGTGCGCGGCGTGGGCTATGTGTTTGCGCGGCAGCAGGATTGATACGCTTGCAGGGCAGAGTACGCAGCACACGTCATGAATAAGCCATGAACAAGCTCTACCTGCGTATCTGGCTGGCGGTTGTTCTGGCGGTGGCGGTACTGACCTTGCTGGTGGGGTGGGCCTGGCGCATGGCAGCCGATCCGCCGCTGCGTGAGGTCGTGGCGCGCAACGCCGCCGGGGACATCATCGGCCATGGACGCATCCGCCTGGGGCCAGGGCCACCCGGCCCACCCGGTTCCGGTCCACGCGGATTCCCGCCGGGCAGGCCGCCGCCCGATCCCGCAATGCAGGGCCGCTATGGCGAAGGCCCGGAATTTGACCTGCGCATGCGTGACGGCCAGATCATCCACATGCATCTGCCACGGCCAGCGCAAGCAAGCGGGCGCGCGCCCTTTGGCTTTTTCTGGACGCTGGGACTGGTGGCGGTGGCGGTGGCACTGGCAACGTACCCGATAGTGCGCCGTCTGACACGCCGACTGGAAGCCTTGCAACACAGCGTCGAACAGTGGGGCGATGGCCAGCTGAGTGTGCGTGTTCCTGTGGGCGGTGACGACGAAGTGGGTTTTCTGGCGCAGCGTTTCAACCATGCAGCGCAGCAGATCGAAACCCTGGTCAAGACCAGGGACGCGCTGCTGGCGGCACAAAAGTCCTTGCTGGCCAACGCCTCGCACGAGCTGCGCTCGCCACTGGCGCGCATCCGCATGGGGCTGGAACTGATGGACACGCCCAATGGCACCGCAGCCACCGCTGCCAGGGACGAGATCGCGCGCAATATCAGCGAACTTGACGCCTTGATTGAAGAAATTCTGCTGGCCAGCCGCCTCGATGCGCAGGAAGTCGATCTGGGCAGCATCGAGCAAGTGGACTTGTTGGGTCTGGCCGCCGAGGAGTGCGCCCGCACTGGCGCCAGTCTGGAGGTACAGCTGGTGCAACCGGGTGGCAGCGAACTGCTGGTGCCCGGTGTGGCCAAGCTGTTGCGCCGCGCGCTGCGCAATCTGCTGGAAAATGCCAAGCGCCACGCAGGCGGCGAAGTCTCCTTACACCTCTTGGCCAACTCAACGATGGCGCTGGTGCGCGTGTGCGATGCGGGTCCTGGGGTGCCCGAAGCGTTTCAGGATCGGATTTTCGAACCCTTTTACCGTCTGCCGGGAGCCTCCGAGCGCGACGGTGGCGTCGGATTGGGACTGGCTTTGGTCAAATCCATTGCGCTGCGCCACGGCGGAAGCGTGGCGTGCAGCAACCGGGTGGAAGGGGGTGCGTGCTTTGAAATCCGGCTGCCGCTGGTGCCAAGCAGCCGGGATGGCACGGGAGAGAGACCTTAGCGTCCTGACTTGAAGTTGGTGAAGGTGCGGGTCTGCACCTTGCGGATGGCTTGTGGCAGGGCATCCGGGGCGATCATGGTCTTGGTGGCGGCTTCGTCCAGGAAGATGGTCTTGTTGTCGGCGACTTCCTTTTTCACAAACTTCAGCGATGCGGCGTTCGGGTTGGCATAAAACACCTTGTTGGTCAAGGAGGCATGCACTTCCGGGCGCAGGATGTAATTGATGAACAGGTGGGCGTTCTCCACGTTTTTGGCATCCTTGGGAATCGCCATGCTGTCAAAGAACAAAGTGGCGCCGGTCTTCGGCACCAAAGCCTCGATCACGACCGGAGTCTTGCTTTTGGCCTTGGCTGCGCGGTCGCGGGCAATATTGATGTCGCCCGAAAAACCCATCACCAGACAGGTGGCGCCGCTGGCCATCTCTTCGATATAGCCCGAAGACGAGAAGCGGGTCACAAAGGGGCGGATGTCCTTGAGCACCTTGGCAGCAGCGTCGTAGTCGGCAGCCTCCTTGCTGAAAGGGGGCTTGCCAGCGTACAACAAGGCAGCGGGTATCACTTCCGAAGCCGAATCCAGTACGCTGACGCCGCACTTCTTGAGCTTGCTCACGTACTGGGTGTCAAACAGCAGGCTCCAGGCATTGTCCGGCATGGGCATGTCACCCAGCGCTGCCTTGACCTTGTTGACATTGATGCCTACCGTGACGTAGCCCCAGAGCCAGTTCACCAGGTACTGGTTGTCGGGATCGACCTTGGCCAGCTGCGCCAGCAGTCCCTTGTCCAGATTGCCCCAGTTGGTCAGTTTGGTTTTATCGAGCTTTTGCAGCAGGCCGCCTTCAATCTGGGTCTTGGCAAAGTGCGCTCCGGGCACCACGATGTCGTAGCCGGTTTTACCAGCTACCAGCTTGGCGTGCAGGATTTCATTGTTGTCGTAATTGTCATAGCGCACCTTGATGCCGGTTTCCTTCTCGAAATTCTTGATGGTGTCCTCGGCGATGTAGTCCGACCAATTGAAGATATTGAGCACCTTCTCTTCTGTGGTCTGCGCACCTGCCGTACCGAGCAACGTGCTGCCTACAAGTGCCAACGTCACGCTGAATTTTTTATAACCATGGGCCATCGCAATCAGTCCTTTCCGCACGGGAGTTTGAAAAGCGCCGATTGTATCGGGCATTGCCCAGTGGACGCAGACCGCAGAGATCGTGGGGGTATTGCTACTTAGTTGATAGCTGTATCCGCTTGTCCTGCAAGCGCGGACGGCCAAAATGGCATATATTGTGATCAAGGCTCCACAAAGCGCCGGGCGGCCATTTGCAGCAGGCCGTCAAAAATCAGGTTGTCCACCAGCTCGAATGGCCGGGTCATGGCGGGTGCCATCTTCCAGGCAGCGCCGCCAGTCATGAGGCACAGGGGATCGGCACCATAGCGGCTGCGCACGTGCTGCACCATGCATTCCACGGCGCCGGCGATGGCATAGGTTCCTCCGCTGGTCAGTGCGTCGCTGGTGTTGGTGGGAAACGGTGTTACATCCCCGGTGGGGACGTGCAAGCCGGCAGTGCCGGACTCCAGCGCGCGCAACATGATGCCGTGGCCCGGCAAGATCAGTCCGCCCAGAAATGTACCGTTTGCGTCAATCGCCTCGACCGTCACCGCCGTTCCCACCATGACCAGCACCATGGGACGCGGTGCGCCCTGGGCCAGCATGTGGTGGTAGGCGCCAATCATCGCAACCCAGCGGTCGGGGCCCAGGCGGGTGGGGTGGTCGTAGCCGTTGCGCAGGCCGGCTTCGGCCTCGCTGGCCACAACCCATTGCGGAACTACGTCCCACAACTCGATTTGTTCCAGCAAACGCAGCTTGATGCCGTCAGCGGCCACCACACAACCCAGGATGTGCTGCGGCGCGACCAGCCCACGCCAGGCGCCGTCTGCCAGTTTGTCGATGTTTTCCAGAAACTCGGCCCCTTGCGCCAAAAGCGTAGCGTGGGGGCGTGGGGCGGCGTACAGCGCCCACTTCAGGCGGGTATTGCCAATATCCAGGGCTAAAAAAGTCATGCGCGATTATCCCTGCTGCCAAGGCAGGCCCCGCATACGCCAGCCACCGAGGGTGCCTCGGTGCGACTGTGCATCCAGATCGCCTTCAAAACCCTCCAGGATGTTGTACGCTTCCAGCCCCAGTTCCGTGGCGCGCCGTGCGGCTGCCGCAGAACGTATGCCACTGCGGCAGATGAAGAGCACTTTTTTCTCTTTTTCAACCACAGCCAACAAATCAGCGTCAAAGCCCGCATTCAGCTCCATGCCCGGCCACTGTTTCCAGCGCACATGGAGCGTGTCGGGAATAAAGCCGACCCATTCGCGTTCGGCATCGGTGCGTACATCGACCAGCAGCGCGTCTTTGGATCGCCACCACGTGTAGGCCAGGGTGGGTGTCACGTCACCGGCATAGCCTTCGGCGGCGCGCAGCCCCCGTTCTTCATTTTCTTCCTTTGATTCCATCGGCTTCACAATCCAAAATCTTCTTTCATGGTGCGACCAGGGTAATGAAAACGCACCGGACCATCGGGGCGTGCATGTACATACTGGACGACAAACGGGTCGGTGCTTGTGCGGATACTGTCGACCGACCCCTGCGCCACAACCGTGCCATTGGCCAGGACAATGACATGGTCAGCAATTTCCAGGGTTTGCCTGATTTCGTGGGAGACAAAAATACTGGTCAAACCCATGGAGTCGTTGAGTTGGCGGATCAGGTGTGCGGCTGTGCGCAATGAGATCGGGTCCAGGCCGGAAAACGGTTCATCGTACATCACCAGTTCGGGGTCCAGGGCAATGGCCCGCGCCAGGGCGATGCGCCGCGCCATGCCACCAGAGATTTCGCTGGGCATCAGATCCCGCGCACCGCGCAAGCCCACGGCGTTGAGCTTCATGAGCACGATGTCTCGAATCAGGGTGTCACTCAGCTCGGTGTGCTCGCGCAAGGGGAAGGCCACGTTCTCGAACACACTCAGATCCGCCAGCAAGGCGCCAAACTGAAACAACATGCCCATGCGGCGCCTCGCCGCATACAGCTGCTCCTGCTCCATATGCCCGATGTCCTGGCCATCAAACAAGGCCATACCCGATTGTGCACGGTATCCGCCTCCGATCAAACGCAAGGTGGTCGTCTTGCCGCTGCCCATGGGGCCGATCAGCGCAGTCACCTTTCCCTTGGGGATTTGAAACGACACATCACGCAACACCCAGGGAACGTCATAACGAAAATGCAGCTGGCGAAATTCAACAAGGGAAGAAGTGGCGGATGTGGGGGAGGTGGGAGAAGCAATCATCGAATTTTCAGACTGAGCAGTGTCAAAACCAGCGGGGTAGTCAGCGATGCCAAAGCCGTCGATAGCACCAGACTGGCAGCCACCGGGCCTTCCAGCACCTTGAAATGGCGCGACATCAGATACACGTTGGCGCCCACGGCGATAGAGCCCAGCAGCACCACCACCTTGGTTTCCATGGGGGGCAGGCCCAGATACCCGGCCAGGCACCAGATTACCAGTGGCTGGATCAATAGCTTGAGTACGCAGATGGCGGCACTGATTTTCCATTCGGAGCGAATATCGAAATCGGCCAGACCCATGCCCAGTGCCAGCAAGGCCATGGGGGCCGCTGCCTGCGCCAGCATGGACAAAGGGCTCTCGATGGGCGTCGGCAAGGACCAGCCGGTCAGACCAAACAGCGTCCCCGTGACGATGGCAGCCACAATCGGGTTGGTCGCCACCCCTTTGGCCGTTTTGGCAAAACCTGCCAACGACAAACTGCCATGCCGCGCCCATTCCACGGATACCGTCACCAGGGTCCACAGGATCAGGGCATTAAATACCAGCACCAGCGCCACCGAGGGCAGCGCCGCATCGCCCAGAGCCACCTTGGCCAGGGGAAGGCCCAGCAACACATTGTTGGAAAACACGCCGCCGAGTGCGAACACCGACTGCGAAACGCCATCCAGACGAAAAAACCGCCAAGCAACCACACGCCCGACAGCAAACACGATCAGGCAGGAGCCAAAAAATGCCAGCAACAAGCGCGCATCAACCGGCGGCAAGCGCGACAGATCGCTCATCAGGTGAAACAGCATGGCGGGCAAGGCAATGGAAAACACAAAGCGCGACAGCGTATCGGCATCGGCCTTGGGCCATTTGCCCCAGACCATCAATGCATACCCCACGCCCACCAGCATAAAGAGCGGTGCCGCCAGATGGATATGGTGCAAAAGTGTCGAGGTCATGCCAGGGGAATCAATGGGTGCGCTGCGGCACCCGAGGATACCTCTTTTCCGACACAGTATTAACGTGAAACACCAGGCCCTTCGACTTCGCTCCCTTCGGCTCCGCTCAGGGCACGTTTCCTTCGGTTTTGCGTGCCCTGAGCGGAGTCGAAGGGCTCAAGGGCAGGGCGTGTTGGTCAAACGGTTTCATGATTCGGGGCGGCTAACAGACCATTTTCGTTAGATCGTCAGTCCATCAGACTGCCATCAACAAACACCTTGAACTCGCCCGGCTCAAACGCCGTCCAGACCTCGTTGGTAGTCAGCGGCTCGGTGACAACGATGGCCAGACGGTCGTCGGGACCATTGAGCTCAGACAGATCAACGTACACGTCGTCGTCTTTCAGTTGCACTTCGGAAAACGGGTACTGGCGTACCAGGTAATGCAGCTTGGTGCTGCAATGCGACCACATGGCCTGGCCGTTACTGAGCAGAAAATTGAACGTACCGTGCCTGGCGATTTGCGGCACCAGTTCACGCAATGTCAGACTGAGTTCCTCTACGCTGGGCACACCGGCATGCGACTTGGACAACTCCTGCAGCAGCCAGCAAAACGCCAGTTCGCTGTCGGTTTTACCCACCGGATGAAAACTGCCATGCAACCGGGGATGGAAATCCTTGAGATCGCCGTTATGGGCAAAAACCCAGTACCGCCCCCAGAGTTCGCGCACAAAAGGATGGCTGTTTTCCAGCGTGATCGTCCCCACGGTTGCCTTGCGCACGTGGGCCACGATGTTGTGGCTCTTGATGGGGTAAGAGCACAGCATCTTCGCCACGGGCGAGGTGGCCGCGCTCTCGCTGTCCACGTAGTAGCGCACGCCCTTGCCGGGAGCACCCCCATCGGCACCGAAAAAGGCAATCCCCCAGCCATCGGCGTGGTGGTCGGTGCAGCCGCCACGCTGCGAAAAGCCGGTAAAACTCAGCGTCAGGCTGGCCGGCAAGTGGCTGTTCATCCCGAGTAATTGGCACATGGGTAAACAGTTTACCCACTTAGCAGCCAGGTTTATAGAAAACCCGCTAGCTTGTTGCAATCATGCAAATGGGGGCGCACGCACACTTTAGCCGTACACCGGAAAACGCGCCGTCAGGGCATGCACCTTGGCGCGCACGGCGTCAATCGTGGCACTGTCACGCGGGTTATCCAACACGTCGGCAATCAGGTTGGCCGTGGCGCGGGCCTCCTCATCCTTGAAGCCGCGTGTGGTCATGGCAGGGGTGCCAATGCGCACACCACTGGTGACCATGGGTTTTTCCGGGTCATTCGGGATGGCGTTCTTGTTGATGGTCATGTGGGCGCTGCCCAGCACGGCCTCGGCCTCCTTGCCGGTGATGCCCTTGGCGCGCAAGTCAACCAGCATGAGGTGGCTTTCGGTGCGGCCACTGACGATGCGCAAGCCGCGCTCGGTCAGCGTCCGGGCCACAATCTGGGCGTTGGTGATAACCTGTTGCTGGTACGCCTTGAACTCCGGACTGAGCGCTTCCTTGAACGCCACCGCCTTGGCCGCAATCACATGCATGAGCGGACCACCTTGCAGCCCTGGGAAAACCGCGCTGTTGATGGCCTTTTCGTGCTGGGATTTCATCAGGATGATGCCTCCACGCGGCCCGCGCAGGCTCTTGTGGGTCGTGCTGGTGACCACATCGGCATGGGGCACCGGATTCGGGTAGAGCCCCGCCGCAATCAAACCCGCATAATGGGCCATATCCACCATGAAAATGGCACCCACGTCCCGTGCAACCTTGGCAAAGCGTTCAAAGTCAATGGCCAAGGAATAAGCGCTGGCGCCAGCGATGATCAGCTTGGGGCGGGTTTCATGCGCCTTGCGCTCCATGGCCTCGTAGTCAATGGCTTCTTGTGCATTCAGCCCGTAGCTCACGACATTGAACCATTTGCCACTCATATTCAGGGCCATGCCGTGGGTCAGGTGGCCGCCTTCGGCCAGACTCATGCCCATGATCGTGTCCCCAGGCTTCAGAAACGCCAAAAACACCGCCTCGTTGGCCGAGGCGCCACAATGCGCTTGCACATTGGCGCAATCGGCGCCAAACAGTTGCTTGACACGGTCTATGGCCAACAGCTCGGCCACGTCCACATGCTCGCAGCCACCGTAGTAGCGCTTGCCGGGATACCCTTCGGCATACTTGTTGGTCAGCTGGCTTCCCTGTGCCGCCATGACGGCGGGAGAAGCGTAGTTTTCGCTGGCGATCAGCTCAATGTGCTGTTCCTGGCGGGTGTTTTCCGCCAGAATCGCAGCCCACAGTTCGGGATCGGTTTGTTCGACTTGAATATTTCGGTGGTACATGGCAGTCCTTAACGACATTAACGACAATGAACCTTGTTCATACATACACAATGACAATGAGACAAGGGCTGCCCAGGCGAACGGCCAAACGCAGTGACCCGTGCGGGTGCTGCGGCACGCTTCCCCGTGGTGCTTTTTCCACGTCAATGCCCAAAGCCGGGCACCTATCGCCAGTCGCGTACGCGGCGAAGTTTAACCGAGTCCGGCTTTTTCCCTGGCTTGCAGCCTTTTCCAATGGGCAATGACATGATGGAAAAATCTCCAGCGCTTGGCAGTGGCCCAGGCATGGGACAATCCGATTCATGTATGCACTATTTGAAGAAGCCGGAAAATTGATGGCCGGTCGGGTATTGTCTGAAGCTGAAACCTCGGCCCAGGTGGAGTTGGACAGCGGCAAGCGGGTCAAGGCCAAGACCAGCAGCGTGCTGTTGCGCTTCGAAAAACCCGCGCCAGCCGAATTCATCGCTGCCGCGCAGGCCGCCAGCCAGGATATTGAGCTGGAGCTGGCCTGGGAATTTGCGCCGGAAGAGGAATTCGGCTTTGCCGAGCTGGCGCGCGACTACTTCAGCGCCCAGGCCCCTGTCGGTGAACAGGCGGCAATGTTGTTTCGGCTGTTTGAGTCGCCGCACTACTTTCGCCGCGCGGGCAAGGGCCGTTTTCGCAAGGCCAGCGCCGACGTGCTGGCGCAGGCGCTGGCCGCGATAGAGAAGAAAAAGGCGCAGGCCTTGCAGATTTCCCAGTGGGCTTTGGAATTGGGTGCAGGCAGCTGCCCGGAGCCGATCAAGGAGCAGCTGTACAAAATCCTCTTCAAGCCGGACAAGAACGCGCCGGAATACAAGGCCGTGGTCGAGGCCGCGCGCAGCACCCAGAAGGCGCCGCTTACGCTGTTGCAACAGTCCGGCGCGATTGCTTCGCCCTACCAGTTTCACTGGAAGCGCTTTTTACTGGAGAACTTTCCCAAGGGGACGGGTTTCCCCCCCGTTGCCACGCCGACGCTGGATGCAGCCTTTGCCGACTTGCCGCTGGCCGAGGTGCTCGCCTTTTCGATTGACGACTCGGCCACGACCGAGATTGACGACGCACTTTCGGTGCAGGGGCTGGGCAGTGGCACCGTGACCCTGGGCATTCATATTGCAGCACCGGGGCTGGCGCTGCGGCCCGACGATGCGCTGGACCAGCTGGCGCGTGCACGCTTGTCCACCGTCTACATGCCGGGCTACAAAATCACCATGCTGCCCGATGCGCTGGTGCAGGCCTATACCCTGCAAGCCGGGGTTGATTGTCCGGCTGTGTCGCTGTATGTCACGCTCGATGAAGCCACGCTGGAAGTCGTCAGTAGCGTCTCGCGCCTGGAGCGCGTGCCCATCGTCCACAACCTGCGGCACGACCAGCTCGATGCCATCGTGACCGAAGCCTGGCTGCAAGACCCCGATTTTGAACATGAAAACGAGCCACAGCCCTTACCGGACCTGCGGGAACAACTATCATTTTTATACAAACTGGCGCTCAAGCTGAAGGCTGGACGTGAGCAGGTGCGTGGCAAACCCGAGACCTTCAACCGGCCCGACTACAACTTCAAACTGCTGGAAAACCAGGGCGCCGAGCCGCAGGGAACGGAAACCGTGCGCATCAGCGTGCGCCAGCGCGGCGCGCCGCTGGATTTGATCGTCGCCGAGGCCATGATCCTGGCCAACAGCACCTGGGGCGGCTGGCTGGCCGAGCTGGGTGTTCCGGGCATCTACCGCAGCCAGGCCAGCATGGCGCCCGGCATCAAGGTGCGCATGTCCACCAAGGCCTTGCCGCATGCCGGTATCGGCGTGAAAAGCTATGCCTGGAGCAGCTCGCCGCTGCGCCGCTACGTCGATCTGGTCAACCAATGGCAAATCATCGCCTGCGTCAGACACGGTAAGACTGCGGCCCTGGCGGCACCCTTCAAGCCCAAGGATGCCAATTTGCTGGCCATCATTTCCAGCTTTGACGAAGCCTATGGTGCCTACAACAGCTACCAAGCGGCGATGGAGCGCTTCTGGACGCTCAAGTACCTGGAGCAAAACGGCATTACCGAGCTGGTCACCACGGTATTCAAGGAAGGGTTGGCGCGTGCCGACACGCTCCCCCTGGTGCTGCAGGTGATGGGCGCGCAAAACCTGCCGCGCGCCGCAAAAGTGCGCGTCAAGCTCGGTGCGGTCGATCTGATCACGCTCGATGTGCATGGAACGGTGCTGGAGCGGCTGGATACGGAAGCGGAAAACACGCTGGCCGTGGACGATGAACAAGACGAAGTAGCCGGTCCCATTGCCATTGCGGTGGATATGAACGACATGAACGAGTTGCCCGAAGCCACCAGCGAGCCGCCCACACCGTGAAACTGCGTTCCCTGAGTACCATGCAACTGGCCCTGGCAGCCTCCATCGTGCTGCATGCCGCCCTGTTGACCTTGCGTTTTGCCGCTCCGCAAACCTTCAACCGAGTGTTTGAAGACACCCCGATGGAAGTGATCCTGGTGAATGCCCGCACCCAGGAAGCCCCCGACAAGGCCAAAGCCATTGCCCAGGCGTCGCTGGCCGGTGGAGGGGACGCCAACGCGGGCCGCGCCACCAGTCCGCTGCCACCGTCGGCTCTGGTCGAACAAGGCGATGACGTTGAGCAGGAAGCCGCCAGCAAACTACAGTCCTTGCGGGAGCAGCAAACGCTGCTGCTGGCGCAAGTCAAACGCCAGCTCGCCGCCCTGCCGCCACCCGACCCCAATGAATCCACCAACAAACCCGAAGACGTGGAGCGGGAGGAAAAACGCCGCAAGCTCATCAAGCTGCTGGCGGAAATCGAGCGGCGCATCAACCAGGACAACGAACGCCCCAAGCGGCGCTACATCAGCCCGTCCGCGCGGGAAGAGGTATATGCCGTTTATTACGATGCGCTGCGTCGGCGTATTGAAAACCGTGGCACCGACAATTTCCCCCAATCGCACGGCAAGAAGATGTATGGCGAGCTGACGATGATCGTCACCGTCAACCACGACGGTCAGGTATTGGGTACCGAGGTGGTGGAGAGTTCCGGCAACCGCACCCTGGACCGCCATGCGTCGGCGATTGTGTTCGCAGCGGGGCCGTTCGGGCGTTTTTCGGCTCCGATGCGCCGCCAGGCCGACCAGATTCTGGTGGTTTCGCGTTTCAAATTCACCCGCGACGAGACACTGGAAGCCGCGCTGACCTCCCGCCGATGAAGCCGATGAAGCTATTCGTGCGTTGCCTGGGCCTGTTTGTGCTGGCATTCCTTGCCCTGCAGCTGTATTTTGTCGGGCGTATCGCTTGCATGCTTGTCATCAACCCCGAATCGACCAGTTTTCAACGTTCCGAAGCCTGGCGCTTGCTCGAAGGTGGCAAACTGCGCTGGCGCCAGCGCTGGGTGGGGTATGCCCAGTTATCCGAACATTTGAAACGCGCGGTGCTGGCATCCGAAGACGATGGTTTCAGCAACCACGACGGCGTGGATTGGGAGGCACTGGAAAAAGCCTGGGAGAAAAACGCCAAAGCCGAGCAACGCGCCGCCCGCAAGCATACGGCGGCAAAAATTGTCGGCGGTTCCACCATCACGCAGCAATTGGCAAAAAATCTGTTCTTGTCGGGAGAGCGCACCTTGCTGCGCAAAGGGCAGGAACTGGTGTTGACGGTGGTGCTGGAGCAGTTTCTGAGCAAGGAGCGCATCCTGGAAATCTATCTCAACAGCGTGGAGTGGGGCGAAGGTGTCTTTGGTGCCGAGGCTGCGGCACAGCATTACTTTCGCAAGCCAGCAGCACAGCTCAACGCCTGGGAGTCCGCCCGTCTGGCCGTCATGCTGCCACGTCCCCGGTATTTTGAAAAACTGCCCAACTCGGGCTATCTGGCCAACCGCGCGGGCATCATCCTGGGGCGCATGGCCAACACCCAGCTGCCCTGAAAGTGGTTTGCCCAGCGCACGCTGGAACTCCCCCAAAACGGTTCGCCGTGCAAGGCGCGTTGCGCACACTTCGTTTTAGGTAAATATATCGAATATGCGTTTTTTTTGTATGGGAAAATCAGTGGGGAAACCCCGTAAACTGATATCTCACCATCGGCAATGCGAACCATTACATCCAAACTCACTCGCATTTACCTGATCGTTGCAGTTTCGGTACTCTTCTGCGCGGGCTTGATTGCACAGCTGTATTTTTATGGGCACGTTCGCGCCATTGTTCACAATAACCTCAATACCCAGGCGGTTGCGATGGCAGGGAACCTCGAAGCCCCCGTAGCCTTCGGTGATGTCCCCTTTGCCCAACAGACCTTGAAAGCCCTGCAGCACTACCCAGACGTGCGCATGGCTGCGGTCGTCATGGCGGATGGCAAGTATTTTGCGGAATACAGCCGCGACACCAGCAAAGATATTGGAAGTCTGCGGCAACTTCTGACGCAGGGTGAATTTGTTACCGTGCATACACATGGTGTTGTCCAGAATATTGCACCGCCAGGCCAGGCTCCGTCCCGTTTGATCATTGTTGCGAGTCTGGAACAAGTCAACCGGGAGTTGGCGTTGACGGTCAGCGCAAGTGTCGCAATCGGTGGCCTGATATTGGTCCTCGCATTCACCATGTTCCGGCGTATGAGCCTGTCGGTTACCCGTCCCATCGAATATCTGACTACCGTGATGCGGCAGGTTGAGCACGATGGCGACCACAGCCTGCGGGTGGACATTGTCAGCGACGACGAAATCGGCGAGTTGGCAAAAGGTTTCAACTCCATGCTTTCAGCACTGGAGCGACAAAACGTCAGCCTGAATACGGAACTTGACGAACGCAAAAAGATACAGCGCAAGCTGGATCGCCTCGCCCATTACGATACGGTCACCCGTCTGCCTAACCGCCACTACTTTCAGGAACGACTGAAGGTGGCTTTGGCGCACAGTATTCAGATCGACAAGATGATGGCCATTCTTTTTGTCGATCTGGATAATTTCAAGCTGGTCAATGATTCCTACGGCCACCACATCGGAGACAAGCTGTTGCAGGTTGCGGCAGAACGTCTATCCGGTGCGCTGCGTTCCGGCGATGTGGTCTGTCGCCTCGGCGGCGATGAATTCGCCATCATCCTCGAACACTTGCCGGATATCCAGCAAATTGAAACGCTTGTCGACAAGCTGATTCAGAATTTGATCCAACCCTTGCGTCTGGATCATTACGACATCGTGGTGACCGGTAGCGTTGGCATAGCGGTTTGCCCGCAGGACGCGGATAACCCGGAGTCTTTGCTGCGCTTTGCCGATGCCGCCATGTACGCAGCCAAAGGTGCCGGAAAAAACACCTGGCGACGTTTCGATCCCGAGATGGCAAGCCAGTCCGCCCTGCGACTGACCCTGGAAAACCAGTTGCGTATTGCGTTGGCAGAGGGACAGCTGGAGGTGCATTATCAGCCACAGATCAACATGAAAACCAATGCAGTGGACGGTCTTGAGGCGCTGGTGCGCTGGAACCATCCTGATCGGGGGTATGTCAGTCCGCTCCGGTTTATCCCGGTTGCCGAAGAATGTGGCCTGATCCGGCCACTGGGTGAGTGGGTGTTGCGCACTGCCTGTCGGCAAATCGTGGATTGGTCCCTTGAAGGCCATGAACGGCTCAAGGTGGCCGTGAATGTCTCCGTGCGCCAGTTGGTGCATCCCGATTTTGTCGAAATGGTACTGGCTGTCCTTGCGGAGACTGGCTGCGCAGCACGACAACTGGATCTGGAAATTACAGAAAGCATTTTGATGCAGCACAGTGATAGGACGGTCGCCACTTTGCAACAGTTACACGACCGTGGCATCGGGATTGTGATTGATGATTTCGGTACCGGTTACTCGTCGATGGCGCAGCTGAAGAACCTGCCGGTAACGAAACTCAAAATCGACAAGAGCTTCGTGGACGATATTGCCACCAGCCGCAGTGATCTGGCCATTACTGCGACTATCACGAGTCTGGCGCACAACTTGCAAATCCAGATCATTGCCGAAGGCGTGGAAAACAGCCAACAGGTTTTACTGCTGCGGCAGTCCGGTTGCGACAACTTTCAAGGCTACCACTTTGCGCGACCGCTGCCCGCCGCACAAATAACTAATTTCATTGAAGGTTTCCAACGCAAGAAAGCGCGAAGCAATCTGAGGACCAGCGAAAATGTTGTCTCGGACGAATGGAAAAATTGGCTTCCCTCGCCAGATAGAACATAAGGCCATAGATCAGGAGTGCTCACATGAAATTTCCCCGCTACCCCCGCTACCTTGCTGGTTTTCCCCTGGCACTGGCGCTTATCCCAGCCCTGGCAACGCAGACCACCGCCAAATTGGCCGACCTTTCGCTTGAGGATCTGATGCAGGTCGAAGTGACATCCGTGTCAAAAAAGCCACAACGCCTGGCCAACGTCGCGGCTGCCGTACACGTCATCCATGCCGAAGACATTCGTCTTTCGGGCGCCAACTCGTTGCCTGAAGTACTGAGACTGGCACCGGGCATTGATGCCACACGGGTTTCCGGCAATCGCTGGGCCATTTCTGCGCGCGGCTTCGCTGAACTGTTTGCAGAAAAACTGTTGGTTCTGGTTGATGGTCGCAATGCCTTCAATCCTGTTTTTTCCGGTGTGAACTGGCAGGATTTTTACTTTCCGTTGACAGACATTGAACGCATCGAAGTCATCCGGGGTCCGGCAGCGGCCATCTGGGGCAACAATGGGATCAATGGTGTCATCAACATCATTACCAGGTCTGCCGCAGCAACACAGGGCGGTCAGGCAGAAATTCGCGCTGGCACGGTTGAGGGCGGTTTTGCGCGTATGCGTTGGGGTGGGAAGAATGCGGATGGCAGTCTGTTCTATCGTGTCTATGGATCGACCCAGGATGCCAAGGAACAGTCCGGGCTGGATAGCCTGGGGGGAGGTAAAGGGCACGACGCCTACGGTCATACGGCTGCGGGTTTCCGACTCGACGGTTATTTTGGCAGCGGTGCACGCTGGGATGTATCTGCCGATGTCTTTTCCAATCGCAGCGATGGTCTGGCCTACATGCACCAATCCAGCGGGACCACGATCAACGAGGACACCGAGCGCCATCGCGGCATGACTCTGCGCGGTCGATACGAGAAAGCGCTCGCCGATGGCGGCAATCTGCAATTCCAGGGTGCCTACGCACAATCCGATCTGAACATCCCTTACGCAGTCAGTGATCGACGCGATACGGTCGATTTGGACATGCAACATCGATTTCGTCTGGGCGAGCGGCAGGAACTGGTTTGGGGCGCCAACTACCGCGTCAGCAGCGACACGATCACCCCCAGTCTGGTGGTCTACATGAATAATCCATCGCGCTGGATGCACTATCTGGGCCTGTTTGCGCAAAACGAAATCGGCCTGGCAGACGACTTGCGACTATCGCTGGGACTACGTGCGGACCATAACCCGATTTCCAACTGGGACACGCAACCCACTGCGCGCCTATCCTGGAATCTGCAGCCCAACCATACCCTATGGGGGGCCGTATCGCAGACTGCCCGTGCCCCCTCCCGAGGTGATAGCGGCCTTAACCGGAATTTTGCCTACATCCCCGGGAACCTTCCTGGCTTCATTCCCAATACGCTGGTTGTGATACGGAGCAACGATGCGCAGGAAAGCGAAAAGCTCAGAGCCACCGAGATCGGCCTGCGCTCGCAGTGGGAACCCACCTTGTCCACGGATATCGTGGCATTTACACACCACTACGAGAATATGTTGCGTACCAATGGCGGCCAGACAACGGTGCCGGGTTTTCCGCTCGCCATGGTGAATGTCGAGGTCAAGAATGGTGGAGAAATGCAACTGAATGGCATCGAACTCGCAGCCGACTGGCGCTTTGCCCCGGCATGGCGCGTGCAACTGGCGCAGACCTGGAATAACGTTGTGCAACTCGGAACTGTCATGGTCGATGCTTCTGGCACAGTGCCCGATAGCATCACCTCATTGCGCCTGTCCTGGGTGCCTGTCAATAACATCAATGTAGATGCTTGGCTGCGCCACACCGCTGCACGTTTGTCCCTTCCCTCTCGTCCACAACTGCAGCGTCAGGCCTTCGGCGAATTGGATCTGCGGGTAGCGTGGAGGCCCAAACCGTCAATGGAATTGTCACTTACGGGTCAGAACCTGAACGCAGGAGCTTGCGACGCCTTCACAGGGCCGGGCATCGTGGCAACCAATGCGGATGTTATTCCCAGCTGCCAGCCGAGAAGTCTGACGGGCAAACTGAGCATTGACTTCTGAGCAACTGCCATGCTTCGTTTCCTGCACCTCTTGCTTGGCACTGTTGTACTCCTGTGCAATGCCAAGGCGGTCGTGGCCGATAATTCCGCCACCGTGCGCATGGGGTTTCTACTCAACTTTACCCGCTATGTGGAGTGGCCGGCAAGCTCCTTGAAACCGGAGGCTGTGCTGCACATCTGTCTTGCACCGGGAGACGCAGACATGGTTTCTCAAGCCAGTGAGTTTTCCAGACAATCGATTCAGGGCAGGTTGATTCAGATTAAACAGGTAAACCGTCCGGCTGATGCCAACACGTGCCATGTGCTCTATCTGCCCGCAGAAATCACCGGGGCCACCACCCTGCCGGACTGGTTGAGAGCGGCTCGGCAAGCCGGAGCCCTTACCGTCGGAGACCTGCCGGATATGGTCGAGGCCGGTGGCATGATCGGCCTGGTGACCGTTGACGGACGCTACCGCTTTGATATCAATCTGGGCGTCGCACGCCAAGCCGATCTACGATTCAGCTCGCAACTGCTCAAGCTGGCACGCACAGTGAAATGAGTTGCGAGAATAAAGCGGCTGTCAATCTGCCTTGAACAGGGCAGCTATCTTGCGCTTGGATTTGATGTTGGCGGAAATGCCGCGTGTGCTGGCAGGGCGTGCGCTGGCCTCCCAGGAGGGCGTTGCCTTGTCGCCTGACACGGGTGGCGGTTCGTAAGGTTTGTCGAAGAACGGGTCACGTGCGGCCTGCGGCGCATACGCGTAGTCGCCACGCGCCGGACGGGATGTCCGTCGCCCGCCATGTTCGCGTTCAGTGTCGTGGTACATGCGCCGGCCATCGTTGATGCGGCCTTGCTTGCGGATGTCCGGGATGTCTTCGTCGTATTCCACCGCTTCCAGCTCGATCTTGGTCTTGAGCAGCTTTTCAATGTCATTGACTAGGCGCACATCGTTATTGCCACCGACAAAGCTCACGGCCAGTCCCTCCGCGCCCGCCCGGCCCGTGCGGCCAATGCGGTGTACGTAGTCCTCGGCATTGAAAGGGATGTCGAAATTGAACACGGCGGGCACGTCCTTGATGTCCAACCCCCGGGCCGCCACGTCGGTGCAGACCAGCAAGTCCACCTCGCCCGTCTTGAAGGCATCCAGTGCTTTCAGGCGCTCGTCCTGGCTCTTGTCGCCGTGCAAGGCGGTGGCCTTGAGGCCATCACGTTCCAGTGAACGGGTCAGGCGTGCGCAGCCGAGCTTGCTGTTGACAAACACAAATGCCTGCTTCAGCCCGCGTGTGCGCAAAATCTGGTGCAGGGCGTGGCGTTTTTCCTCGTCTGGAACGCTATAAAAATGCTGTTCCACCGTGGACGCTGCCGCGTTGGAGCGTGCCACTTCCACCGTGACCGGGTTTTGCAGATAGCTGTTGGCCAAACGCTTGATTTCGGGCGAAAACGTGGCCGAAAAGAGCAAGGTCGTACGCTGCTTGGGCAGGTAGGACAGGATGCGCTGCAAGTCGGGCAAAAAGCCGATGTCCAGCATGCGATCCGCTTCATCCAGCACCACGTATTCGACCTGGTTGAGCACCGCATTTTTGGCTTCGATGTGGTCCAGCAGACGCCCTGGTGTGGCCACCAGAATCTCCACCCCCTGCTTCAGATCGAGGGTCTGGGGCTTCATATCCATGCCGCCAAATACCACGGCACTGCGCAACTGGGTGTGTTTTGCGAACAGCTCTACCTGCTGGGCGACCTGAACGGCCAGTTCGCGCGTGGGCAAAAGCACCAGGGCGCGCACCGGATGGCGGGCGGGGGAGGCGGATGCGTTTTCATGGGCCATCATCCGCTGCAGCAGGGGCAAGGCGAAAGCGGCGGTTTTTCCGGTGCCGGTCTGGGCCGCACCCATGACATCGCGGCCCTGCAATACCACGGGAATGGCCTGGGCCTGAATCGGCGTCATGGAGGTGTAACCCATATCGGCCACGGCGCGCGCCAGAGGTTCTGCCAATTGCAGCTGCGCAAACGCCATGACGGGGGTTGTGCTGGTAAGTTCGTTTGAAATTACGGGAGGGAGTTCAGTATTCAATTCAGTCCGGCATAGCCAAAGAATTTGCCATCTGTCCGATAGCGGGAGACCCTTGGTGGTCCAAGGGAAAAGCTGCATTATCCCCTATTCACCCGAGTTGTGCCGCATGGTTTATCAGGCCCTGGGTAAAGTCACTCCCACCTGGCCCTGGTATTTGCCGCCACGGTCCTTGTAGCTGGTCTGGCACACGTCGTCCTTGTCGGATTCAAAAAACAAGACCTGGGCGCAGCCTTCGCCTGCATAGATTTTGGCGGGCAGCGGGGTCGTGTTGCTGAATTCGAGTGTCACGTACCCTTCCCACTCGGGTTCAAACGGTGTGACGTTGACGATGATGCCGCAGCGGGCATAGGTGCTTTTTCCCAGGCAGATCGTCAGTACGTTGCGCGGAATGCGAAAGTATTCCAGGGTGCGTGCCAGGGCGAAACTGTTGGGCGGGATGATGCACACGTCGTCGTGAAAATCGACAAAGCTCTTTTCATCAAAATTCTTGGGGTCCACCACCGTGCTGTGGATATTGGTGAATACCTTGAATTCGGGTGCGCAACGGATGTCATACCCGTAGCTGCTGGTGCCGTAGGAGATGATTTTCTGGCCGTCACGCTGGCGAATCTGACCAGGCTCGAAAGGTTCGATCATGCCGGTGGTCTCGGCCATGTGGCGAATCCATCTGTCGCTTTTGATGCTCATGGGGAAAATTTCTGGATTGGGGGCCGATTGTAAGCAAGCGTCAGACTATTTCCCCGTCCCTGCCGAACTGCGCGCACGCTCGTAGAGTGGCATTACCTTGGGCAGGTTGGCTTCGATTTCGGCGATACGGCTTTTGCCCGAGGGGTGGGTGGAGAGCCATTGCGGTGGTGCGCCCTTGTTGGCAGCACTCATTTTTTGCCAAAGGCTCACCCCAGCACGCGGGTCGAAGCCCGCGCGGGCGGCCAGCTCCATGCCCACAAGGTCGGCTTCCGACTCGTCTTCGCGGCTGAATTCCAGCGTCAGCAGGTGCGCGCCGCCGCTGGCAATGGTGTCGGTGATGCGTGCATCAATACCAAAAAAACTCGCTGCCAACGCGCTACCAATGCGCGCAACATTCTGGGTCACGGCGTTCTTGCCCATGCGTTCGCGTGCGTGTTCGCGCAGCGCGTGGGCGATTTCGTGGCCCATGACCATGGCCACTTCGTCATCGTTCAGATTGAGTTTTTGCAGGATGCCACTGTAAAAGGCGATTTTGCCGCCGGGCATGCAAAACGCATTGATCTGGCTGGAGTCAATCAGGTTCACCTCCCAGCGCCAACTGCGCGCACGCGAATTCCAGGCGGTGGCAAAAGGGATGATTTTGCTGGCAATGGCGCGCAGGCGTTTGACCTGGGGATGGTCGCCTGATACCAGTGCGCTTTTCTCATTGGCCTGGGAAAGCATTTGCAGGTACTGCTGCGAAGCGGCTTTTTCCACCTGCTCCGGCGGAACCAGCTTGGTAAAGGCCGAGTTGCCCCCCACCTCAACACCTTCACGCGCCTGCACGTGCACTGTCAAGCCGGCGAAGGCCAAGGCCAGCACCACTGCATGCCAACGAGCAGAACGGCCAGAACGACCAAAACGATAAGTAGCTTTTTGCATGGCGTTATTATTCCCTGTATGAGTCCCTCAACGCACAACCCCGCTCCAATGGCCGACAGGCCTTCATGGCTTGCCACTTTCAAAGTTTATCTGGAGCCGCAGGCGCTGCGTATGCTGGTTTTGGGATTTTCCGCTGGTTTGCCCCCGCTGCTGGTATTGGGCACCTTGGGTTTCTGGCTGCGCGAAGCAGGTATTGACCTTAAGACGATTGGTTTCATGAGCTGGATTGGCACGACCTATGGTTTCAAGTGGGTCTGGGCGCCGCTGGTGGATCGCATGCCCATTCCGGTACTCACTCGTTTGCTAGGGCGCAGGCGCAGCTGGTTGCTGGTCGCGCAAGTTGCCATCGTCGCGGCCTTGGCCGCCATGGCCAACACAGACCCCAAACTCGCGTTGACGCCGGTCATCTGGTGCGCCATGGCGGTGGCGTTTGCCTCGGCAACCCAGGATATTGCCCTGGATGCGTTTCGCATCGAGTCGGCAGACGTGCAGCACCAAGCCGCGCTGGCAGCCACCTATCAGACGGGCTATCGTCTGGCGATGATCTGGTCCGGTGCTGGCGTGCTGTGGATCGCAGCCCGCGCCGAAGTGGCCTTGACAACGGCAGCAATCTACCAGCACGCAGCCTGGCAAACGGCCTACCTGGTCATGGCAGCCAGCATGTTGCCGGGAATGCTGACGGTATTGTTGTCCCCTGAACCCGTTCGGCGCGTCCTGCCACCCAGCAAAAATGCCGCTGACTGGCTGATCGAGACGCTCGTAGAGCCTTTTGCTGAATTTCTGGAGCGCTACCGCTGGCAAGCGCTCCTGATCCTGGCCCTGATCGCGACCTACCGTATCAGTGACGTGGTAATGGGCATCATGGCCAATCCGTTTTATGTGGACATGGGTTATACCAAGGACGAAGTGGCTGCGGTGACCAAGATTTACGGCGTCATCATGACCCTGGTCGGTGCCTTTTTGGGTGGGGCGCTGGCGCTGCGCTTCGGGGTGATGCGGGTGCTGATGCTGGGTGCAGTTCTGAGTGCTGGCACCAATCTGCTGTTTGCCTGGCTTAGTCGTCAGGGGCACGATGTGGGAGCCTTGATTTTTGTCGTTTCTGCTGACAATCTTGCCAGTGGCATTGCCTCGTCGGCCTTTGTCGCCTACCTGTCGTCGCTGACCAACATCAACTACTCGGCGACACAGTACGCACTCTTCAGCTCGATGATGTTGCTGCTGCCCAAATTCATCGCCGGTTTCTCGGGCATCTACGTCAACCACTTCGACTATGCCAGTTTCTTCAGCGCAACCGCTTTGCTGGGGGTACCGGTGCTGGGCTTGGTGGCACTGGCATCTAAAGCAAAATCGGTGCCTGGTGCTTATGGGGCAAGCGGAAACAGCTCTTGAATGTATAGCAATAGTGTGTCGGCGCCGATTGGCTGAAGCTTAGGGTATAATCCGCCGCTTCGCGTAATTTTTCTATTGTCTCCCGGAGCAAGTCATGGCAGTTCAGCAAAATAAGAAGTCCCCTTCCAAGCGCGGTATGCACCGTTCACACAATGCCCTGGGCGTTCCTGGCCTTGCCGTGGAGCCGACTACGGGCGAAACCCATTTGCGCCACCACGTCAGCCCCAGCGGCTATTACCGTGGACGCAAGGTGCTCAAGACTCCATCGGAAGTTTGAATCTCCTTGTTCGCATCAGGCCCGAAACTGCATCGTGTGCAGCGTCGGGCTTTTTTGTGCCTGATGGTTTTTTCATTGCCTCACATCCATGATCACAATCGCCGTTGACTGCATGGGAGGCGACCATGGCCCATCGGTTACCTTGCCTGCTTGCAAGCATTTTTTAGCGCAGCATGCCGATGCCAGTTTGATTCTGGTCGGGCTTGCGGATCAACTCGCCAACTTCAGCCATCCACGCGCCAGCGTCGTTGCTGCCAGTGAAGTGGTGACCATGGACGATCCGCTGGAAATCGCCTTGCGCCGGAAAAAAGATTCGTCCATGCGCGTGGCCATCAGCCAGGTCAAGGATGGCCAGGCACAGGCGGCGGTGTCGGCGGGCAATACCGCAGCACTCATGGCGATCTCGCGCTATATTCTGAAAACCATCGACGGCATTGAGCGCCCGGCCATCGCCAGCCAGCTGCCAAATGCCACCGGAGGTGCCACAACGGTGCTGGACCTGGGGGCGAATGTGGACTGTACAGCGGAGCATTTGTTGCAATTTGCGGTGATGGGTTCGGCACTGGTGTCGGTGCTGAATGGCAAGGAGTCACCCACGGTGGGCCTTTTGAATATTGGCGAGGAAGTGATCAAGGGCAACGAAGTGATCAAACAAGCCGGTGAATTGTTGCGTGCAGCGGCGCAGGCGGGGGACTTGAATTTTGTCGGCAACGTCGAGGGCAACGATATTTTCAAGGGTGGCGTTGATCTGATCGTCTGCGATGGCTTCGTCGGCAACGTCGCCTTGAAAACCAGTGAGGGGCTGGTCACGATGTTTGCCAGCTTTCTCAGGGCCGAGTTTTCGCGCAACATTTTCACCAAGCTGGCGGCAGTGGCGGCGAATTCGGTCCTGCAGGCGTTCAAGAAACGCTTTGACCACCGCCGCTATAACGGTGCGGCTCTGCTGGGTTTGCGCGGTCTGGTCTTCAAAAGCCATGGCTCGGCGGACGAACTGGCATTTTCCTACGCGCTGAACCGTGCGTACGACGCAGCGCGCAACCAGCTGGCGGACCGTGTGCAGGCACGCATCGCACATGCGGCACCTTTGTTGACCACTGCCAGCAACCCATGAAGCCTTCTCCGACGTACTCGCGCATCACCGGCATCGGCGGGTATTTACCCCCGCATCGGGTGAGCAATGCCGATCTGGTTGCCAGACTCGCGTCCCAGGGCGTCGAAACCGAGGATGCGTGGATCGTCGAACGCACCGGCATCCATGCCCGACACTTTGCCGATGATGGGGTGTTCAGCAGCGATCTGGCGCTGGAGGCATCCCGGCGTGCGCTGGAAGCTGCGGGCTGTACGGCGCAGGATATTGATCTGATCGTCGTTGCCACTTCGACGCCAGACATGGTGTTTCCGTCCGTGGCCTGCATTTTGCAGCACAAGCTCGGCGTCCATGGTTGTGCGGCCTTTGACGTGCAAGCCGTGTGCAGTGGTTTTGTGTATGCGCTGACGGTGGCAGATGCCATGCTCAAAACCGGCGCGGCCCAACGCGCCCTGGTGGTGGGGGCCGAGGTCTTTTCCCGTATCCTGGACTTCAAGGACCGCGCCACGTGTGTGCTGTTTGGTGATGGCGCTGGTGCCGTGGTGCTGGAAGCGTCCGACACGCCCGGCATCCTGGCCAGCGACCTGCGTGCCGATGGCCGGCATGTCGGCATCCTGTGCGTTCCCGGCCACGTGTCGGGCGGAGCGGTGCTGGGCGATCCCGTGCTCAAGATGGACGGGCAAGCCGTCTTCAAACTGGCTGTGGGTTTACTGGAAGATGCCGCACGCGCCACCCTGGCCAAGGTACAACGCAGTCCGGCGGACATCGACTGGCTCATCCCGCATCAGGCCAATATCCGCATCATGCACAGCACGGCACGCAAACTGCAACTGCCGCTGGACAAGGTTGTCGTGACCCTGGCCGAACACGGCAATACTTCGGCGGCATCAATTCCCCTGGCACTGGATACAGCCGTGCGTGCCGGTCATATCCAAAAGGGACAGACACTGCTGCTCGAAGCGGTGGGCGGCGGTTTCACCTGGGGGGCTTTGCTTTTAATTTTATAGCTTCACCAGTTCGTTCCATGCGGCATACATCCATATTTTGTCTAAATCCTGTATGAAACAATTTGCCTTTGTATTTCCTGGTCAAGGCTCGCAATCCGTGGGCATGCTCGATGCGTGGGGGGAGCACCCTGTGGTCGTACAGACATTGCAAGAAGCCTGCGATGCCCTGGGCGAAGACCTGGGGCGCTTGATACACGAAGGCCCGAAAGAGGCGCTGGCATTGACCACCAACACCCAGCCGGTGATGCTGCTGGCTGGCATTGCAGCCTACCGGGTCTGGATGGCCGAAGTGGGCGTGGCGCCAGCCCTTGTTGCGGGCCATTCGCTGGGAGAATATACCGCCCTGGTTGCGGCCAATGCACTGACTTTGGCGCAGGCGCTGCCCTTGGTGCGTCTGCGGGCACAGGCCATGCAGGAGGCCGTGCCTGTGGGTGCCGGTGCCATGGCTGCCATTTTGGGATTGGATGCCCAGCGTGTGGCAGCGATTTGCGCCGAAGTGACGCAATCGTTCGATCCAGCCTCGGGCGAGGTGGTGGAGGCGGTCAATTTCAACGACCCGGCGCAAACCGTCATCGCAGGCAGCAAGGCGGCGGTGGAGCAGGCCTGCGTGGCGCTCAAGGCCGGTGGCGCCAAACGGGCACTTCCCTTGCCGGTTTCGGCACCATTTCACTCACAGCTGATGCAACCGGCAGCAGAAAAGCTCAAGGAGCGTTTGGCGGCGACAGAATTCGCCCAGCCGACGATTGCCTTGATCAACAACATTGACGTGGCGGTGGAAGTGGATGGGGCGCGCATCCGTGACGCGCTGTACCGCCAGGCGTTTGGCCCGGTGCGCTGGGTCGAGTGTGTGCAGGCCATCAAGGCGCGCGGTGTGGCTGCCGTGGTTGAATGCGGCCCCGGAAAGGTGCTGGCCGGCTTGGTCAAGCGCATTGATCCGGAGTTGACGGGTTTGGCGCTGTTTGATCCGGCCAGTTTGCAAGACGTTCAAGGAGCTTTGGCATGACGGTTCAATTTGAGGGTCAGGTGGCTTTGGTGACGGGTGCCTCGCGTGGCATTGGCGCGGCGATTGCGCTGGAATTGGCGCACAAGGGGATCAAGGTGGTAGGCACCGCCACCAGCGAAGCGGGCGCGGCAGCGATTGACGCGGCCTTGGGCGCTTTTGACGGCTGCATCGGGCGTGCATTGGATGTAACGGACGCCGCAGCGGTCGATGCGCTGGTGGAGTATGTGGTCAAACAGTATGGTGGCTTGCAGATTCTGGTCAATAACGCCGGTATCACGCGCGACAACCTGGCCATGCGGATGAAGGACAGCGAGTGGGACGCGGTGCTGGAAACCAATCTCAAGGGCGTGTTTCGCATGTGCCGCGCAGTGATGCGCACCATGATGAAACAGCGTTATGGGCGTATCATCAGCATCACTTCGGTCGTGGGCGCTTCAGGCAATCCGGGACAGGCCAATTATGCGGCGGCCAAGGCGGGTGTGGCGGGTATGACCCGTGCGTTGGCGCGGGAGTTGGGTTCGCGCGCCATCACGGTCAACTGCATTGCCCCTGGTTTCATCGAAACCGATATGACATCCGGTCTGACGCAGGAACAGCGGCAGGCGTTGCTGGCGCAAATTCCCTTGGGTCAGCTCGGGAAACCCTCCGATATTGCGCATGCCGTGGCCTATCTGGCCTCACCCGAAGCGGCGTATGTGACCGGGCAGGAGTTGCATGTCAATGGTGGCATGTATATGTGAGAGTGTGTGAGTAGGTCGGCTGCGTGGGGTACTTTCTCCAAGCGTGGCTAAAATGGCATTTTTTCTTTTACAACCCTTTGAGGGAAACCATGAGTGATATAGAAATACGCGTCAAGAAAATCATCGCCGAACAACTCGGCGTGGAAGAGTCCCAGGTGACCAATGAGAAAGCCTTTGTGGCCGATCTGGGTGCCGACTCTCTTGACACCGTGGAATTGGTAATGGCCCTGGAAGACGAGTTCGGAATCGAAATTCCAGACGAGGACGCTGAAAAAATCACCACGGTGCAAAACGCGATTGATTACGCCCTGGCGCACAAGAAGGCCTGATTCAGGCGTAAACCTATGTCTCGTCGTCGTGTTGTTGTTACCGGTTTGGGTTGTATCAGTCCCGTCGGAAATACGGTTTCCGAGGCTTGGTCGAACCTGCTTGCCGGGAAATCCGGTATAGACCGGATTACCCGCTTTGATGCTTCGGCCTTGTCTTGCAAAATTGCGGGCGAGGTGCGCGGTTTCAACGTGGACTCCTACATCGGCGCCAAGGAAGCGCGCACGATGGATACATTCGTTCACTACGGCATCGCTGCAGCGGTGCAGGCCGTGGATGACGCCAATCTGCCCCATGGCGACGCACTGCGTGAGGAAGACGCCGTGCGCATCGGCTGCGTGATTGGTTCCGGCATTGGCGGCTTGCCCTTGATCGAGAGCATGCACAGCGAGTTCCTCCAGCGCGGGCCTCGGCGCATATCGCCCTTTTTTGTTCCGGCAACCATCATCAACATGATTGCGGGCCACGTTTCCATGCGCTTTGGCTTCAAAGGCCCCAACCTTGCCATTGTGACCGCCTGCTCCACCGGTTTGCATTCCATTGGCCAGGCAGGACGCATGATCGAGTACGGCGATGCAGATGTGATGGTGGCAGGCGGCTCGGAGTCGACCGTGTCTCCTTTGGGTATTGGTGGCTTTGCCTCCATGCGCGCTTTAAGCACGCGCAACGATGATCCGGCCACGGCATCGCGCCCCTGGGATAAGGACCGTGATGGTTTCGTACTGGGCGAAGGCGCCGGAGTGGTGGTGCTGGAAGCATACGAGCATGCGGTTGCACGGGGCGCAAAGATTTATGCGGAATTGGCCGGTTTTGGCATGAGTGCCGATGCAGGGCACATAACCGCCCCCAATCTGGATGGCCCGCGCCGCGCCATGTTGGCTGCCATGCACAATGCGGGCATCAATGTGGATCAGGTCGATTACATCAATGCCCATGGCACCTCCACGCCCTTGGGTGATGTGAATGAGAGCAATGCGATCAAGGCAGCCTTCGGTGACCATGCCCGCAAACTGGTGGTGAATTCAACCAAATCCATGACGGGCCATTTGCTGGGCGGTGCCGGCGGCGTGGAGTCGGTGTTCACCATATTGGCGCTGCACCACCAGAAGAGTCCGCCAACGACCAACATCTTCAACCAGGACCCGGAGTGTGATCTGGATTACTGCGCCAATGTGGCGCGCGACATGCGCATGGACGTTGCCGTGAAGAATAATTTCGGTTTTGGTGGCACCAACGGTTCCCTGGTCTTCAAGCGTGTCTGACGCGGCTCCTGTGGTCGTCTTTCCCGTGACCAGGTCGCGGTGGCATCTGCGTCTGGTTGTGCTCTTGTCCCTGCTGGGCTTGGCAGCGGTCACGGCCATTGCCGTTGACCAGTCTCTTGCGGGCGTGCAGTTGCTCATGTTGGGCGGCATGGCATGTGCGAGCTGCGGCGCAGCCTTGAGGGCTTGGCGGCGGTCTCCTGTAGGCCATTTACGTTGGGACGGTCGGGAGTGGTTCTGGTCGGGTTTTGGCGATGCACGGCCATGCCGTGTCGTGTCGAGGCTGGATGTGCAGTATTGCATGCTATTGTCCTTGCATGCTCATGGCGATGGGCGTTTGCGGGCTTGGCTATGGCTGGATACGATACCCGGACCCGCAAACGCCCAATGGCTCGCCCTGCGCCGGGCCGTCTTATTCAGCCAGGCTTTGCCTCGTGAACACAATCCGGCTCTTGAATCCGCACCATGAAACCCCATTTAAACCCCATTTTTTGAAAGGAAGAATGACGATGACTCCTCGCACGCGCAAACCATTGTGCACATTGCGCACATTCTTTGTAGCACTTGCAGTGGCCGCAACCAGTTTTGTTGCCATGGCACCGCTGCAAACCGCCGTGGCACAGACGGCCCGCAGCCTTCCCGACTTTACCGAGCTGGTGGAGCAGGTTGGCCCCTCCGTGGTCAATATCCGGACGATGGAAAAAATCAGCGTTCGCTCGCACGGGGGCATGATGGACGAGGACATGCTGGAATTCTTCAAGCGCTTCGGACTGCCCACACCCATTATTCCCGGTCCACGCCAAGCCCCGCGCCAGAACCGCCCGCAGCAGGAAGAAGAACAACCGCGCGGGGTGGGTTCAGGTTTCATCCTGACATCCGACGGATACATCATGACCAACGCCCACGTGGTTGATGGTGCGGACGACGTGTTCGTCACGCTGACCGACAAGCGTGAATTCAAGGCAAAAATCATTGGCACAGACAAGCGCAGCGATGTTGCCGTCGTCAAGATTGATGCGACAGGCTTGCCCGCCGTCAAGGTAGGCGACGTGAGCCGCTTGCGCGTTGGCGAATGGGTTGTTGCCATTGGCTCGCCATTCGGACTGGAAAGCACCGTGACGGCAGGCATTGTCAGTGCCAAACAGCGGGATACCGGAGAGTATCTGCCACTCATTCAGACCGACGTTGCCATCAACCCTGGCAATTCTGGTGGACCCTTGATCAACATGCGCGGTGAGGTGGTGGGTATCAACAGCCAGATTTACTCACGCTCTGGCGGTTACATGGGCATTTCGTTTTCCATCCCCATGGACGAGGCAGTGCGCGTCAGTGACCAATTGCGCAGCTCGGGCCGGGTATCGCGTGGCCGCATTGGCGTCCAGATTGATCAGGTGAGCAAGGACGTCGCCGAGTCCATTGGTCTGGGCAAACCCACCGGTGCCCTGGTGCGGGCGGTCGAGGCCGGTTCTCCTGCCGATAAGGCGGGCGTCGAGGCGGGCGATGTCATCATCCGCTTTGATGGCAAGACCATCGAAAAATCCAGCGATCTGCCACGTATGGTGGGGGGTACCAAACCAGGCAGCAAGAGCACGCTCACGGTGTTTCGCCGGGGTGCCACGAAAGAGCTAAGTGTCACAATTGCCGAAGTCGAGGCCGACAAACCCGCAGTGAAAACATCCGGACGGGGAGAGGAAAAGTCCAAGGCATCGTCTGCTGCAGGACAGGCTTTCGGGCTTGCGGTGAGTGAACTGACAGACACCCAGAAAAAAGACCTCAAGCTCAAGGGAGGGGTCCGGGTCGAATCCGCGACGGAAGCCGCTGCACGCGCCGGGTTGCGCGAAGGTGACATCATTCTTGCGCTTGGCAATGTGGAAATCACGTCCATCAAGGATTTTGAGTCCGTATTGTCCAAACACGATAAAACCAAAACCTTGCCGGTATTGCTGCGGCGCGGCGAACTGGTGCAGTACGTACTGATCAAGCCAGCGCGCAAACCCGAATAAGGCGGCTGGATGGAGAGTCTGGATTTGCGTGTTCTGGGTGATGCACTGGCGTGGAAGCGCGCGGGGCACGCTGTCAGTCTCATTACGGTACTGGAAACCTGGGGCAGTGCACCCCGGCCTGCCGGAGCCTTGCTGGCGGTGCGCGACGATGGGCGCGTGAGCGGATCGGTATCGGGCGGCTGTGTCGAGGACGATCTGATCGCACGTACCAAGGCGCGTATGGTGGCCGACCCGGAACCACTGGAAGCCGCTACCTTGCCCCGTGTGGTGGTTTATGGTGTGACCAAGGAAGAGGCCAGCCGATTTGGCTTGCCTTGCGGAGGTACCCTGCGTTTGCTGCAGGAGCCCGTGCACGCCACGGACTGGATCGAGGAAGTACTGCAACGCACGCAAAACCACGCATTGGTGGCGCGGCATGTGCATCTGCCCAGCGGTTCCGTCCACTTGCGCCCCGCCACACGCGAACAAACGCTGGAGTTTGATGGCGAAAATCTGGTCAGCGTCTTCGGGCCACGCTGGCGCCTGCTGCTGATTGGCGCAGGCCAGTTGTCGCTGGCGGTGGCCCAGATCGCGCGCATGCTCGACTTTGAAGTGCTGGTGTGCGATCCGCGCGAGGAATACACCGCAGACCTGGGCGCGTTGGGGCTGGTTCACCAGCCTGGCATGCCCGACGACGTGGTACGCGCCTTGTGTCCCGACGCGCATACGGCCATTGTGGCGCTCACGCATGATCCCAAACTTGACGACATGGCCTTGCTGGAAGCCTTGAAGTCCGATGCCTTTTATGTTGGCGCCCTGGGCTCGCGGCGCAACCAGGCCGCACGCAGACAACGGCTGGCCGAGCATTTCGATATGACGGAGGCTGAACTGGCGCGCCTGCACGGCCCGGTCGGCTTGGCTTTGGGCAGCAAGACTCCGGGGGAGATCGCTGTTTCCATCATGGCCGAAATGGTGCAGGTGAAAAACGCCCAGGCCGCAGCAATGCCTGCGTGCGTGCGCGAGGCGTCGTAATCTTGGCGTTGCCGGTGGTGCTGGTGCTGGCCTCGGGGCGCGGTGCGCGCTTCCTGGCCTCTGGTGGCACGACCCACAAACTGCAAGCGGTGCTGGGAGATAAAACGGTGTTGCAACACACGCTGGACGCCGTGCAGGCCAGCGATTTGCCCATGCACCTGGAACAAGGCCCGCACGCCAGCATGGGCGACTGCATCGCTGCTGCCGTGCATGCCAATTCGTCCAGTGCGGGCGGCTGGTTGATCCTGCCAGCCGATTTGCCGCTGGTTTCGCCGCACACGCTACGCGCGGTAGCGCAAGAGCTAACCCAACATCCAGTTGTTGTCCCGGTGTATCAGGGCCAGCGCGGGCATCCGGTCGGATTCTCTGCGGCCTGCCGCGCATCGCTGCTGGGTTTGCAGGGCGCGCCCGGCGCAGCCAGTGTCGTTCGCCAGTCCCCAACCCGCTGGCTGGAGGTGGACGACATCGGCAGCGTGACCGACATCGACACACTAGCCGATATGGAGCGCGCCGCAACGCTCCTTCACTTGAGAATCACACCAGTTTCATATCACCGGTGATATCAAAAACACCAAAGCCGCACCACAAGTGCTCCCCACAAGCCTGTGTGGCACGTTTTTAGCCCCAATTTAGCCTCAAATCAGGCATCAAATCAGTCTGCAGCCCCCGTGGGACAAGCGGGAGCAGCTACTAAAAATGCAGTAAAAAGAACTGTCCTTGGGCTTAGTTGAAGACCATGGTAATAATGCCCAGCTGTGCCAACAACAGGAAGGAGTCTTCCCCAAACCAGTAGCCTTCGGTTACTTTTCCGTCAGCAAACCGCAAAAGCATGTTGTAGTGGAAGGTAATCGGCTGGTTGGTTGGTGGATACGGTTTCTGGTAAATGCCTAACACGCCCGAAAAGGGTGCTGTGTACGAAAAATCCACACTCAGGTATTCACCTTGTGTCAACAGATGGTGGATGACGTGTTGCCCACCCGGAAAGGCATCCCCTTCAGTGCCACGGAAGTAGTTCACCATGGCCTGCGGGCCATAGATAACCCCATTGTTAGGGAAACCACTGCCATAGCCCACAAAATTCGGGGCGAACATGGCCAGATTGTCATCAAACTTCTTGGCATCATTGTTGGCAAAAATCTGCTTCAGGGTCGCAGCATTGCGCTTTTCAGTCGCATCGTCCGGCTCCTTGATGGTTACATTCTGCTTGACGGTAATACTCACCGTAGCCGGCTGGCTACTGAGCAGGCCGTCGTTGACGACCAAGGTCGCGATGTAGGTACCTTCCTTGTCAGGAATAAAGCTGGGAGTTGCCAAAAAATCCAGGCTGAGTGTGGCCTTGCTGTTGGCGGGCTGGCTGGTCAGAGTCCACTTGTACGACAGTTTATCGCCATCGGGATCAGAGCTGCGGCTGCCATCCAGCACCACCTTCCATGGCATCGGAACACCTGACTGGTTGGCTCCAGCGTTGGCGATGGGTGGGTTGTTGATCACATCACCGCCACCTCCACAGGCGCCCAGCAGCATCACCAGGCAAGCACCCACACTCCATTGGTACATCTTCATAAAGTTTTTTCCCTTCACCATTACAAGCAAAACAAGCCCTATCCCACATGGAACGTGCGGGATAAGCTTCAAAATAAATAGCAGCTATTGTTTGGAAAGTTTCCTAGAACTGCCCCAGCGCGCGCCGGACCAGTACCTTGGCCAATTGTTGCAAATAGCCTTGCGGCGTGTCCTTGCGCTGCGCGGACAAGGCAAGGCTGCTGACCTGTTCGCTGGCTTGCGCGATCCGGCTGGCATCCAGCGCGCCACCGGCCAAAGCGGCTTCGATTGCCAAAAGGCGCATGGGCTGCTCGGAAAAACCGGCCAGCACCAGACGCACCGACTCCACCGTGCGCCCGGACAGGCGCAGCGCCACGGCAATGCCACGGTCAGGTTCAAAGCCGGAGAGCTGGGACAAGGCGCAATAGGCGCTCAACGTTCCAGGCACGGCGACCAGCGCAACCTCGCTGGCCAGTTTGCCGCTCGCAAAGGGCACACGCTGGCCCTGGGCACTCAAGCCCTCCAGTGGCAGGCTCTGGGAGGAACCATCGGCACCGAGTGCGACAGCCTGGGCACCAAGCGCCATCAAGGCAGCCAGTACAGGCGCATGGGCTGTGCCGCCCTCGTGCAGTGCGCCACCGAGCGTGCAATGGTTGCGCAGGTGCGGCTCCCGGATGGACGCCAGCGCCTGCACCAGCGCTGCATGGCCCGAGAGCAACTGGCTTTGCTGCAACTGGGCATACGTTACCGAGGTACCGATGTGCAATGCGTCGGCGTCGGCGCGCACACCCGACAGACCCGGCACCTTGCGCAGGCTGACCAGGGTGGTGCCGGGGGCAACGGCCTTGGGTAAGGATGCAGAGGTGGGCAAAACCCGGCTGCCAGCCTGGGCCAGCAAAGACAGAACCCCTTGCAGGCTATCGGGTGCGGCGTAATTAAGGGTAGTGGTATTCATGGTATTGAACCTTTAGACCTTTGCGGATTGAAGCAGCGTCCAGAGCTTCTGCGGTGTCACCGGCATATCAATATGGGTGATATTGAACTCGGACAGGGCGTTGCAAATGGCGTTGACGATGGCAGGGGCTACCGGCGGATTGCTGACATCGCCCGCACCCTTGGCGCCCAAGGGATTGGACGGCGAAGGGGTTTCGGTGCGCAGCATCTCGATGCGTGGCAGCCAGTCGGCGCGCGGCATGGCGTAGCTGTCAAAGTCTGCACTGGCCATCCGTCCGGTATCTGCGTCATAGCGGGCTTCTTCGGACAGTGCCTGGCCGATGCCCAGCACCACATTGCCCAGGGTTTGTCCATCAACCACGCCGGGGTTGACGACGATGCCAAAGTCGTTGGCTGCGACATAGCGCTTGAGTTCGACCTGGCAGGTTTCCTTGTCGATTTCGACGATGGCCACGTGCGTGCCAAACGGGAAATTGAAATTTTTCGGGTCGAAAAAGGCACGCGCCTCCAGCCCAGGGTCCATGCTCTCGGGCAGATCGGTTCCCAGCCACAGCATCAACGCGACCTGTTGCAAGGTCATCACGGCCTGCTCGGGTGCCGGACGGCCAATGACCTTGCCGCCCTGGTAGTCGATGAGATCAACCGGCATCTTGAACAGGTGCGCAGCAAACTCACGCGCTTTCTGGATGATGGCGCGGCAGGCTTTTTCCACGGCGGCACCTTCCACACTCATCGAGCGGCTGCCGTAGCTGGCCTGGCCGTAGTACAGCGGGCTTGCGGTATCGGAATGCTTGAGCGTGATGTACTGCATCGGAATTTGCAGCGCTTGCGCGGCCACTTGCACAAAGGTGGTGTCCTGCGACTGCCCGTGCGGTTGCGCGCCGGTGGTGATGACCACTTCGCCCGAGGGAGCGACATTGATGTAGGCATGGCCCCAGGTGCCGCTCATCAACCCTTCGCCCAGCATCTTGGCCGAGTTGCCCACACCGGCAACGGCCACATACGAGCCGATGCCAAGGCCCAGCCATTTGCCGCGCTGCGCAGCTTCTTGCTTCATCCCAGGGAGATTGGCGTACCCGGCCTTTTCCAGCGCCATGTTGAGCAGGTTTTCGTAGTTACCCGAGTCGTAAATCCAGCCCAGGCCGTTTTCAAACGGAAACTGGTCAGAGCGCACCATATTGATACGCCGCACCTCGGCGGGGTCCATGCCGATTTTTTGCGCAAACAGCTCGATCATGCGCTCGACAAAAAACGTGGCCTCGGCCCGGCCCGAGCCGCGCATGGGTGCGACCGGAACCTTGTTGGTATAAACCACATCGACTTCGTAACAGGCGTGCGGCACGACATACGAGCCGGTGATGCTTTTCCCGATCAATGGTAGTGGCTGGCCTGGCGCGTTGATGACCGGGTAGGCACCCACGTTGCTGTAGGCGCGGCACATCAGCGCGCTGATCTTGCCATCCTTGCTGCCCGCGATGGTGCCGTACTGCACCTGGTCGCGCGACTGCGCGGTGTTGCGTGCAAAGCCTTCACGGGTATCGACCCATTTGACCGGGCGGCCCAGCTGTTTGGCCATCCACAGCACCAAGGGCGTGTCGGGATACAGATTGCCTTTGCAGCCATTGCTTTCACCCATGGGTGGAACGATCACGCGCAGCTTGCTGTAGGGGATGCCCAGCACATAGCCCGAAATCAACAGGCGGTGCGGGTACGGAATCTGGGTATTGGTGCGCAGGGTGTATTCACCCGACTGGGAATCAAAGTCCGCCAGCACGCCACGCACTTCCAGCGTGTTGTGCATCATGCGCTGGTTGTGCATGCGCTGCGTCACCACCACCTCGGCGCTGGCAATCGCGGCTTCGGTCGCCGCCTTGTCACCAAAAATGGTGTGCAGCAAGCGGTTGTTGGGCGCGGTTTCGTGCAGCTGCGGCGCACCTTCGGCCAGTGCGGCCTCGGGCTCCAGCACCACGGGCAAGGCTTCATAGTCCACACGGATTTTGGCCAGCGCCGCATAGGCCTGCGCGCGGGTTTCTGCCACCACGGCGGCCAGCTGGTCACCGACGAAGCGCACCCGGTCAGTCGCGAACACACGGTGCGAACCGGGTACGATGCCTGAAGGGTGGGGCAGGAAATGGTTTTCGGTGTTGGGTGGAATCCAGATCACCGGCATGGGCATCACGCCTTCGGTATCCTTGGCCGTAAAGACCCGGATTACACCGGGCATACTTTGCGCCTCGGCGGTGTCGATGTTCTTGATGATGGCATGTCCATGCGGACTCTGCAAAATGGCGGCGTGCGCCATGCCGGGCATGGCCATGTCGGCGATAAACTGGGTCTGGCCTGTGACGAGTTCGCGCGTGAGCGCCGTCTGCACCGGCTGGCCGATGGCCTGGCTGGTGGCGGCAGGGGGTGCTTGCACCGGGCGGCCATTGAGCTGGGCGGCTGCGTTCCTGATGGCATCAACCACCTGCTGGTAGCCCGTTTCCCGCGACAGATTGCCTTGCAACCATTGCTTGATGTCGGCTTCCGTCGGGTCAGGGTTGGTGTTGAGCAACTCCAGCGCTGCCATGATGGTGCCGGGTGTCGAAAACCCGTTTTGCACGGCAAAATGGTCCCACAGCGCCTGCTGTAGCGGATGCAGTTCGGCACCCGCAACACCTTCGATGGTGGTCACGGAGCAGTCACTGGCTTCTACGGCGAGTTTCTGGCAGCTCTTGGTGGCCTTGCCGTCCACCAGCACCGTGCAGGCGCCGCATTTGCCCGAGTCGCAACCGCGTTTGGTGCCGGTCAAGCCCAAGGTGTCGCGCAGGAAATCCAGCAACGGCACATCCGGGGTAACATCGCCTTCTCGGGCGACCTGGTTCACATGTAAATGAATATTCATGGTGATGGTGGTGATGGATGCGGGGGAAAACTATGCTATGAGCAGTTGATCAACGCACGCCGGAGTAATGGCGCAGAATCTTGCCGTCTTTCATGTGCATGGCATCCCAGACCTTGGATTCGCCGTTCACGGTATTGATAGTGGCTTCCAAAACAATGGAGTCTTCGGTCATGCACAGCTTTTGCATGGACACAAAGCCACGGTAGATGTTTTGCAGGTAGTAGCCGAGCTGGCCCTTGAGGGCGTCCTTGCCGCGAATCACCTGGCCGCCGGGCTCGACCAGCAGCACCATGACGGCATCTTCGTGGTAATCGTTGTCCACCATGCGACCGGCATCGCCTTCGGCCAGGAGTTTGAGGTGGGTGTCAATAAAGGATTGGAATGACATAACTGGTTGGCTCCGGACATCAGTAGTTTGAAAGGGAAGTCCAGTTTATCCCAAATTCCCCGAGCCCGTTCGCGGGCAGAGCCGCACTATGATTGTGGCTTTTGCAACACGGGGCTTGTGTTTGAACGCCGTTATCAGCGAGTGCACCCACAGTGCAGGGCCAATGGGTGTCGTGTGCTTGGGGATTCATGCGAAACTGGGCACACTTTTTGAAGGAGAACCAATAATGCCGAGTAAGCTTGAATACACCCTGGCAGGGATGGTAGGCCTTGCGGCTTCCTCTTGTGCCATCGCAGGTGATCTGCCCGCTGCCACGGAGCCCACATTCCGCCTGGCCGTGATTGTCTCACCGCACAAAACCGAGTTGAGTGCTCCCAGTTATATGGCCAACATTGGTCAGATACCCAAGGACCACAGCAACGAGGGCGCTGGTTACTATGGTTTTTTGGGTGAGGCCAACTTTGGCAAGGTCAGCTTGGGGGTAGATTACCTGACAGGCACGTCCAACACCGTTGCAGGAGGGCTGGATTTCACACCCAACTCGCCCACATTCAATCCTTTGACCCACGTGAATACGGAACTTCTCACTTTGTTAGCAGGCTACAACGTGGTCGATCACCCAACGATTGGCAAGCTGGATGTCACGCTGGGCTATTTTCGTCAGTGGGATCAGCCTTCCATTTCGCCAGCCAACTGGTTTGACGGTCTGGAAATCGGCATCAAGGGTCGACGCACCTGGAATGATAAATTTGCATTGACCTACAGGATTGGTTACGTACCCGACATGGCGAGCCACGGTTCTGCGAAAGACTTCAATCTGATGAACGGCAAAAACGCCTGGAATTTCAGACTGGGTGCCGAAGTACCCGTTCACAAGAGTTTTAGCGTGGTGGCCGGGTACGAAAAAATTGTCGCCAAATACAAGTTTGTCGTTGATGACAGCAATATTTCGGCGACATCCGCTGGCTTCTATCTCGGTGGCATGGTCAGCTTTTGATGTCGTGGCTTGTGCATGACACCACTATCATCGGGTATGCTAACAGCAAGGCTGGCGGGTACCCTGCGCTTGGGAATCCACGCGAAACTGGACATGCTTCACGCTTTTTTTGAAGGAGAATCGACGATGCTGAGTAAGCTTAAATACGTGCTGGGAGGGCTGATAGGCCTTGCGGCTTCCTCCGGTGCCATGGCAGGGGATATGCCTGCTGCCACGGAGCCGGAATTCCGTCTGGCGGTGATTGCCTCACCCCACAAAACCGATCTGAAAACGTACGACAACGCCATGGTTGCCAGGGAATACAGCAACGGCAGCAACCGTTTTTACGGTTTTCTGGGTGAAGCCGACTTTGGCAAGGCCAGTCTTGGTGCGGACTACCTGACGGGCACATCCGACAGGGTTGGTGGCGATAATCCCTTAAGCCACGTGAATACCGATGTGATCAGCATATTTGCCGGTTACAACGTGCTCAACCACCCGATGATTGGCAAACTGGATGTCACGCTGGGCTATTTCCGCCTGTGGGAGCAATTTACCATTTCACCGGCCAACTGGTTCGACGGTCTTGAAATCGGCATCAAGGGTCGGCGCAACTGGGATGACAAATTTGCCCTGACCTACCGACTCGGTTACGTGCCAAATCTGGCCGTCCACGGCTACGTGAAAGACGCCAATCTGCTGACTGGCAATTACGCCTGGAATCTCAGGCTGGGTGCCGAAGTACCTGTGTACAAGAAGTTCAGCGTGGTTGGCGGCTATGAAAGAACTTCCGCCGAAGACAAGTTTGTCTTTGACAGCAGCAAGAAGGTCTCGGTGACGTTCTCCGGCTTTTATTTTGGTGGCATGGTCAACTTCTGATCGTGCGGCCTGATTCCCTCCGTATTTTCATTGTTCGTGGAGTTGTATGAAATATTCGATCTTTTCCAGAAAGGCACCAACCTGGTTGCCAGCCTTGGGCACTGCACTGTGCATGACCGCTACACCAGCCCTGGCCGCCGACGCAGCGCCAGCGCAAGAGAGTCCGCAATTTGATTTTGGGCTGTCCGCCGGTCTTACGTCTTTTTCGATGACCAACACGCATTTTGGCGCCGGGCAATTGGGTGCCAATCTGAGTAACGACATTGCCCGCACCGAACTCTATCTGGCACCGCGCGTCAATATGACCTGGAAGCAATCCGACTCCAGCACCGTCTATGGCGGCTTGCGCGGCGTGACCTCCATGACGCGCGGGGACGGCGACAGCTATGGCAAGACCATTGGCGAGCACTGGCAATTCGACGGTGGTGGCTACCAGCTAAATGGCACGCCCATACCGAAGGTCATTGGCAAGAACATGTCGGATACCAGCCTGGACTGGGCTTACCTGGGCTGGAAGTCGGGCAATCTCTTTCCGGCTCTGGGCCAGGATGGCCTGGATCTGAGCATTGGCCGACAGGACTTCCAGTTGGGCGATGGCATGGTTTTGTCCGACGGTACCGACGAAGCAACCCAGAGCAAGGGACTTTATTGGATGGGCATCGCACGCCAGGCATGGAACAACACAGCCATTGCGCGCATCAACAAGGCACCTTTCCGGGCCGAGTTGTTTGCCCTGGAAGCCTCATCCGATTATGGTGACGACACCATCACGGGCATGAACCTGGAGATGGCGGATGCCAAGCTGGGCAAGGTGGGAATGTCCTACTTTGACGTGAATGCGTCCACCCACTTTGACATCAACCGGGCAGCTGTTCCAGACAGGAAAGGCGAGTACGTCTTTGGCGTGCATGGCCGTGGTAAGCCGATTGCTTCCTTGCCGATACTGGAATTGGCCGGTGAATATAACCGACAAAAGGGTGGCGCAACCAACCGCGACGCCAGTGCGTGGTTTGCCGAAGCCAGCCTGTTCATGCCCTTCCTGCCCTGGTATCCAACCCTGGGTTATCGTTACGCCTCGTTCTCGGGCGACAAGGCCAGCACACCAGGAACCAACGAAGGCTGGGATTACATGTACTACGGCTATACCCAACGTGGCCCTGGCTACTGGTACCAGGGCATCGTGGTCGGTACGTACGAAACGCGCCCGAGCAATCTCAATACCCACTTCGTCCATCTGACTCTGGCCCCGCCGATCCAGGGAACCTGGATAAAACTGCAATATTACGATTACCGCTTTGACCAGGCCAGCACCGCCAATTCCATCACGGGCCGTTCAACGGTTAGCGACAAGTTTGCTACCGAACTGGATTTGATTCTGGGCTATTCCCCAACCAAGAAGGCGGATTACCTGATGATTTATGGCAAAGCCCAACCTGGATCAGGTGGCAAGAATCGCTATGCCGGTTTGCCTATCTCCAAGCCTATTGACCTCGATGCCAGCATGCTGCAATTCACCATGGTGGTGCATTTCTGAACTGGACTTCGGCAACCTGAAGGGGCACGGTGGTGCCCCTTTTTCATTGCACTGGCTTTACATGGTCAGCACATCATCTGCATCACCCTGTCGGATATTGAAAAAAGCCACGGATTGCTGCAACTGTTCCGCCTGACCCGACAACTCTTCGCTGGTGGCGGCCAACTCCTCGGATGCAGCCGCATTTTGTTGCGTGGCTTTGCTTAGTTGCCCCATGGCACCACTGATCTGCACGACCGATTCACTTTGTTCGGCACTGGCTGTGGCGATTTCCTGCACCAGCTGCGATGTTTTCTGGATGCTGGGAACAATTTCGTCGAGCAGTCTGCCCGCACGTTCAGCCGTAGAGACGCTGGCCTGCGCCAGATCACCGATTTCTTTGGCCGCCTCCTGGCTGCGCTCGGCCAGCTTGCGCACCTCGGCCGCAACCACGGCAAAACCCTTACCGTGTTCGCCCGCGCGCGCCGCTTCAATGGCGGCATTGAGCGCCAGCAGGTTGGTCTGGTAGGCAATGTCATTGATGATGCCGATCTTGGTCGCAATCTGCTTCATGGCCAGAACAGTCTGGCCCACTGCGGCCCCTCCCTCGGTGGCTTCCTTGCTGGTCTTGGCGGCCATACCATCGGTGCCCTTGGCGTTGTCGCTGTTGTGGGTGATGGATTCTGACATGGCATCAATGCTGGCCGAAGTTTGCTCAACACTGGCAGCCTGTTCACTGGCGGCCTGTGACAGGGATTGTGCGGTTGCGCTCACCTGGTTGGCAGCCCCTGTCAAGGCATCGGCAGCAGCACGCACCTCGCCCATGACCTGGGTCAGATTCTCTGCGGTCGAATTGGCATTGTCCTTGACCATGCCAAAAAGGCCACTGTACGCGCGCGTGATGCGTTGCGTCAGATCTCCCTGGGCGAATGCAGCCAACAGCGCAGAGACGTCATTGAGGCCTTGTTCGCAGGTTTCCATGAGCTGGTTCATTCCTGCGGACAAGGTGGCAAAAAAGCCAAGCTTGTCGTTCATGCGCAGGCGCTGGCTGAAGTTGCCGTCCGCAGCCGCTTGCACAATGGAAGCTACTTCCTTTTCCACATTCACCTCGGCTGTGCGGTCGGCCCACTCCACCACCGTACCAACCCGCTGCCCCTGCGCATCCACAATCGGGTTGGCGGCCAGGCCAAAATACAGCGTACCGACCTGAATCTGCGTGCGATGGACGTTCTTGAGTGCCGCCAGCATGGAGCGCTGGTGTCCGGGACTCTTGTGAAACGTGTCGATGCTGGCGCCTATGAGCTTGTGCGCATCAAAATGCGGCATCACCTTGCGCAGCTCAATCTCGTTGCGCTGAAACATGGCCGTCACCGTTTCGTTCATGTAAATGATGGCGTTGTTGGCATCTGCAATCATCACGTTGGTACTGCACTTGTCCAGTGCATTGCGGATGCGCAGATTTTCAGCGGCCACACGCTGCTCGCGCTCGTGCGCCAGTTGTTTTTCGGCTGCGGTTTTTTGTTCCTGCGCGACCTTTTCCGCCATGTTTTTCAGCGACTGGTTCATGGCCTCCTGTGAGGTGCGAAAACTCCCGTGCAAGCCGCTCGGCTGTCCGAGCCGAAAGTATTTGCCCTGTGCCGCATAACTGAGCGCGGTGGCTTGCTCCCTGAAGCAGGCTTCGAGTTGATCGAGCATGTCGTTCATCTTCCAGCACAGGTCACCAAATTCGTTTGTCCTGGGTATCCGGGTGATGCGGTTACCAAATTTTCCATCGGCGACTTCATGCGCCAGCGCCTTGACACGGCCCAACAGCTGGATGTTGAAGCGCAGCCGCAGTACCCACACCATCCACACCAGCGCAACAGGCAACAGAGGTAGCAGGACGCTCCATGCACCGTGGCTCCACCATACTTGCACGATGGCGCCCAGGAAGAGCAGAAAACCCAGTCCCAGCGCAAAACGTCCGGATTCAGATTGAAAGAATGAATGCTTCATAACTCACACCTTTTTCAGCCAGCAAGCCTGTCAATAATGCCAGGGATGCCGCGCAGGCGTCCCTGGAGCCCACGCGGCGCTCTTCTTCCAGCATAAGCCGGTAAAGACCCGAAACCACCTCCACCGCCTGCGCCCTGGGTTTGCGGCGCACGGAAAAATACCCTTCCACCTGTCCGTTTTCATCCAGTGAAGGCGTCACGTTGGCAAAGACCCAGTAAAAACTGCCATCTCTGGACATGTTTTTCACATACGCAAAGCACTCCTGCCCCGCTTGCAGGGTATCCCATAAAAACTTGAACACACCCCGTGGCATATCCGGATGGCGGATGATGTTGTGCTGCGTGCCCAGCAATTCTTCTTCTGTGTAACCGGAGAATTGCATGAATATCTGGTTGCCGTACGTGATGCGGCCCTTCAAATCGGTTTTGGAGACGATGAAATCGTTCTCCCGCATGACCAGTTCATGCTGTGTGGGGGTGATGGTTTTGTCTTTCATGATTATTGATGTTTGTGACCGAAGAATACATCAACCACCAGCCCGGTAAGCGGCGGCCCGCTCTGCTGCACGGCGGCGTTCGGCGCGCGCCATCAGGACGCTGGCCAGCAAGACGCCGGTACTGACCACGGCAACAGTCAAGGTGGCAACCGTGTTGACGCTGGGACTCAAGCCCAGTTTGGCCCGGCTGAAAATGGTGATGGGCATGGTCGTGGAACCCGGGCCGGACAGGAATGCCGATAGCACCACATCGTCCAGCGACAGGGTAAAAGTCAGCAGCCAGGCGGAAGCGATAGCCTGCGAAATCATGGGCAAGGTAATCAGAAAAAACACCTGCGAGGGGCGGCAGCCCAGGTCTTGCGCGGCTTCTTCCAGCGTGGGACTGACTTCCTGCAGCCTTGATAGGACTACCACCGTGGCATAAGCCATCCCCAGCAAGGTGTGCCCCAGCCAGATGGTGGCCACACCCCGTTCCGGGAAACCGAACAGACGTTGCACCGATACCAGCATCAACAGGAGGGACAAACCAATGATGACCTCGGGCATGACCAGCGGCGAATTCACCATGCCGGCAAACAGGGTGCGGCCTGGAAAGCGTTTGAAGCGGTGCAGCGTTATCGCCGCCAGCGTTCCCAGCGTGACCGACGAACAGGCCGTCATGAACGCGATTTTCAGCGAGAGGGTAAAGCCCGAAATGATCTCGGTATCCTGGGTCAGCTCAGCGTACCAGCGCAAGGACCAGCCGCCCCACTGCGTCACCAAAGGACTGGCATTGAAACTCAGCACGATCAACGTGATGATGGGCATGTAGAGAAAAAAGTAAACCGCCCCCATCCAGGATATGGCAAGCCATGTGCCGGAAGTCGTTTTCATGCCCGCCCCCCTGCGGTGTTTTCAGCCTGGTATTTGTTGAACAAGGCCAGCGGCACAATGATGAGTGACACCATCACCACCGCCACGCTGGCGGCCATGGGCCAGTCGTTGTTGCTGAAAAACTCATCCCACAGCACACGGCCAATCATCAGCGTCTGTGGGCCACCTAGAAGTTCCGGGATGACATATTCCCCCACGCAGGGGATGAAAACCAGCATGGAGCCCGCGATGATGCCGTTTTTGGACAGTGGCACGGTCACGCGCCAGAAAGCCTGCCAGGGTGTGGCGCCCAGGTCCTGCGCGGCTTCCAGCAGGCGCAAATCCATTTTGACCAGGTTGGCATACAGCGGCAGGATCATGAACGGAACATAGGTGTACACCATGCCCAGCACCAGCGAAAAAGGCGTGTTCATCATCTTGATCGGCTCTTCTATCAAACCCAGGGCCAGTGCCAGGTTGTTGAATACGCCCGCATCGGCCAGGAGCATTTTCCAGGCATACACGCGCAACAAAAACGAAGTCCAGAACGGCAACATGACCAGCATCAAGAGGGCCGGACGCCTGTCAGCTGGACTTCTGGCCAGAAAATAGGCAAACGGGTAGGCAATCAGGAGGCACAGTCCGGTGGTCAAAGCGGCAAATTCGATGGAACTCAGGTAGGTTTCAAGGTACAGCGAATCCTGCATCAGGGCGATGTAGTTTCCCAGGTTCAGCGTCACGGTCGTGATGTTGTCTTGCCAGGAGAGGATGTCCTTGAAAACCACCCCGTCCATTTCGGACAGGCTGATTTTGAAAATCACCAGAAACGGCAGCAGGAAAACCGTCAACAAAAAAACCATGGGCACCGCAATGACCAAGTTTTTCCCCCAGGTGCCGGTGACCTTTTCGAGCATGGCCGAACGTGTGTAGGTGTAGCGTTGCAAGTGTGTCATGGCGGGTTTATTGGGTCAAAACCACTACATCGCTGCCCCACCACCACACATATACGCGATCCCCCCAGGTCAGATGGGTGGTGTCACGCCGTGCGGCATTTGTGTGGGTAACCTTGACCACCATGCCGCTGGCCAGTTTGACGTGGTAGGTGGTCAGGCTGCCCAGATAGGCCAGTTCGATGACCTCGCCCTGCGCCATGTTGTATCCAACCTCCGCCAATGACTCGCGCTCGCTGTCGGCCGGTGGTTGGATATGAATATCCATTTTTTCGGGTCGCACGGCCACCTGAACCGGCATGCCCGCAGTGCCGGTAATGCCGTGGCTGACGTAGTGCCTGCACTCGGGCGAGACAATGACCACGTGATCGGCGGCCTCGACTTCCAGCGTGCCCTTGAACAGATTGACGCTGCCAATGAAATCGGCCACAAAACGGCAATTGGGCGTTTCGTAAATTTCCTCTGGTCGACCGATTTGCAAAATCTTGCCTTCGCTCATCACGCCGATGCGCGTGGCCATGGTCATGGCCTCTTCCTGGTCATGGGTCACCATGACGCAGGTCACCCCGACTTGTTCGATGATGCCCACCAGTTCCAGTTGCGTGCGTTCGCGCAGCTTGGCGTCCAGTGCCCCCAGGGGTTCATCGAGCAACAGCAATTTGGGTCGCTTGGCCAGACTGCGCGCCAGGGCCACACGCTGCTGCTGCCCGCCGGAGAGTTGGTGTGGTTTGCGTTTGGCATAGGCGCGCAACTGCACCAGATCCAGCATTTGTTCCACGCGCTCCTGGATCTGGTTTTTGGGCATATGGTCGCGGCGCAGGCCAAAGGCAATGTTGTCCCAGACACTCAAGTGCGGGAACAAGGCGTAGCTTTGAAACATCATATTGATGGGCCGCTCGTAGGGAGCTAACCCCAAAATATCTTGCCCGGCCAGCAGAATTTGGCCTGAATTGGGTGTTTCAAACCCCGCAAGCATGCGCAACAAGGTCGATTTGCCGCAGCCGGATGATCCCAGCAGGGCAAATATCTCCCCTTTTTCGATGTCCAGCGTCACCTCGTCAACGGCATAAACCTCGTCATAGCGTTTGACGACGCGCTTGATTTGCAGGAATGGTGCCCCGTCCTGCGTCCCTGTGTTGAAGTTTGAATCCGCTGCCACCAATACTGCCCCTTTACACGCATCACAATACCCGATATTCCCCGATTTTCGCGTAAAGCACTGCGTCACTCCGGGAATCGGGCGGGCAGACTCTGGCTGGCGAGCGCCAGTACATCGGATTCATAGCCTTGCAAGGCGTGCAGGAACTTGTCACGCTGCCCCGGTGTGGCACTGTTGTGCAACTGGGCCATGGCATGGCACCCCTGGCTGGTCAGCTGGTCCCGATAGCGCCGGTAATTGGGATCGGGCGGACGCAGGCTGCGCTCCAACAAAGCCCGGATTTCAAACATGGCCTGGCTGGAGCCGGGTTTGGTGGCACGGATGTCCTGCAAGACCTGCAAGGTGTCCTGCTGGCGGCGCTGCGTCTCACGGAACTGGCGTTGGGCGTCAAATCCGGAATTCGTTACATAGTTATGGATCAGCGCCAGTTGCTGTGGCTGCAAGGTTCCGTAAAACGACTCGGCGCGGTCAACGATCTGCCGGATGCGCCGTTCGTTGCGCTCGGTCACGGTACCGTCGAGCCAATCTTCGCGCCAGCTGTGATTGCGTTTTTCAAATTCATGGGCCATGTGCTGCAACTGCGCTGGCTGCAGGGTCGGTGCAATCGCCGCCACGGTGGGTAAAAAGCGCTCAAACGTGCTGTGCGAGCGGGCCTGCACATCCTCCACCACGCTGCAAATCTGCTCCGGTGTGACCGTGGCATGGGCCATGGACTGCAAGCGTTTGAGCGCCTGCGCCAGCAAGGGCAGCTCTTCACGGCGGTGCCAGGCATGGATGGATTGCAAGTCACTGCGTATGCGCGTGGCCTGTCTGGAGTCGAAATCCACGTAACTGTCAAGCCACCAGTACGCCAGACTGGGCGCATTGTTGTAGCCCAGACGCACCATGCTGCAAGCACTCAGCAACAAACTGGTCAACAGCAGGCCGATAATGGCGACCCATCGGGTAGATTGGGTAGATCGGGTAGAGGAACGGTTTGAAAGGAACATGCGGTGACTTCAGAAAATCAGGTTGAAAGCGCAATACCAGAACATCAGGCAATTGATGTCGTCATTATGGCCGCAGGCAAAGGCACGCGCATGAAAAGCCGTTTACCCAAGGTGCTGCACACCTTGGCGGGGCGCCCTTTGCTGCACCACGTGCTGGAGATGGCGCAGGCACTGCGTGCCCGTCAGGCCGTCGTCATCACGGGGCATGGCGCCACGGAAGTCGAAGCCAGTTGCACACTCAGCGCAAACGCCACGGCGCCATTGGCGATCCGGTTTGCACGGCAGGAGCCGCAGCTGGGCACCGGCCACGCAGTACAACAGGCCGTGCCCGTACTGGGCGACGACGGCATCGTGGTGGTCCTCTCCGGTGACGTCCCGCTCACCCAGGCAGCCACGCTGTTTCATCTGGTCACGGCATGCGCCGGAGACAAACTCGCCTTGCTGACACTCGAAATGGCCGACCCCAGCGGCTATGGCCGCATCGTGCGCGGCGAAGATGCTGCAGTGCTGGCCATTGTGGAACACAAGGACGCCAACGACGCGCAGCGCCAGATTGGCGAAATCTACAGCGGCATCATGGCGCTGCCCGCGCGGGCGCTTAAATCGTGGCTCCTGCGGCTTGACGCGCACAATGCCCAGGGCGAGTACTATCTGACCGATATTGTGAAATTTGCCGTTGCCGACGGTGTGCCGGTGGTGGCGCACAAAATCCATGACGCACTCCAGGTTGCCGGTGTGAATACGCCGGTGCAACTGGCCGAACTGGAGCGTGCTTACCAGCTGCGCCGGGCGAACCGTCTGATGGAAGAAGGTGTGCGTCTGGCCGATCCGGCACGTATCGACGTGCGCGGCGATCTGCTGTGTGCACACGATGTCAGCATCGACGTGAACTGCATTTTCTCGGGCAAGGTCAATCTGGGCGAAGGCGTGTCCATTGGCGCCAACTGCGTGATTGCCAATGCAGTGATTGAAGCCGGTGCCGTGATCCACCCTTTTACCCATATCGACGGTGAAGAAGTCGGTGTGACGGTGGGCAAGGGTGCACTGGTCGGGCCGTTTGCACGCCTGCGCCCGGGTGCCACGCTGGGAGCGAACGTGCACATTGGCAACTTTGTCGAAGTCAAAAATTCCACACTGGCCGCTGGCGCCAAGGCGAACCATCTGGCTTATCTGGGAGATGCCACTGTGGGGGAGCGTGTCAATTACGGTGCGGGCAGCATCACGGCCAATTACGATGGCGCCAACAAGCACCGCACGGTCATCGAAGCCGATGTGCACGTGGGCAGCAACTGCGTGCTGGTTGCCCCACTGACCCTGGGGGCGGGTGGTACGGTGGGTGGCGGCTCGACCATCACCCGTAGCACGGCGCCGGGGGCACTGACCGTCGCGCGGACACAACAAATCAGCATCCCCAGCTGGAGCCGCCCGAAAAAACAGCCCAAGAGCTGAAGGGAAGGCAATGCCCGAACCATCCGAACCATCCGAGCAGCGTATCGCAGAATTGGAAGCGCAGCTGGCCGCGCTGCGCGCCGAAATGCAGGAATTCACCTATACCGTGTCGCACGATCTGCGTGCGCCACTGCGGCATATCGTGGCGTATGCGCAACTGGTACAGGAGGATGCAGCCGAACAGCTCGATCCGGAGGTGCAGGGTTTTTTGGCCACCATCAGCGATTCGGCGCGCCACATGGGCATGCTGCTCGATGGCCTGACAAGCCTGTCGCGCCTGGGCGTGGCACAGGTGACGCTGGCCAGCGTGCCTTTGCAACCCTTGGTGCAGGAGGTGTGCGCAGAACTCACGCTGCAATCGGGGCAGCGCAAGCTGGAGTGGCGCATCGCCGTCGATTTACCTTCGGTACGCGCCGATGCAGCGCTCCTGCGCCAGGCATTGCTGCATGTGCTGGGCAATGCCGTCAAGTTCACAAGCCCGCGTCCACAGGCTGTAGTCACTGTTTCGGCCTTGGCCAACATGCCAACCACCACGGTGGCGCTGGAAATCGCCGACAACGGCGTGGGCTACAACCCGGCCCTGCAAGGCAAGCTCTTCAAGGTATTTTCCCGTCTGCACAGCAGCAAGGCATTCGAAGGCCTGGGGCTGGGGCTGGCACTGACGCACAAAATCATGCAGCGCCTGGACGGCAGCGTGCAGGCAAGCGGTGTAGTTGACGGTGGCTGCCGTGTGACGTTGTGCCTGCCAGCAGCGTAGTCTGTGCGGTCGCCGTGATCAAGCGCCGCCAATTCCTTTCCACGGCTTTGGGCGCTGCCTGGGGTACGACGGCTTGCCAATCCCCAGACAGTACCGCGCACATCAGCGGTGGTTTTACCGGCATTGACCACGTGCGCGGCCACTGGCTGCGCGATGCCTTATCCCACACGCCCCGCACGCAGGCCTTGCCACTACCGTCCAGAACCCGGCGGACCGAAGTCGTCATCGCGGGCGCAGGCGTTGCCGGACTGGCAGCGGCACGTGCGCTGCGCCTGCAAGGGCGCGACGATTTTGCCGTGCTGGAGCTGGAAGACACCGCCGGGGGCAATAGCCGCGCCGGCAGTGTGGCGGGCATTGCCTGTCCGCTCGGAGCGCACTACCTGCCACTGCCCGGCGACGCTGCGCCAGAGGTCCAGGAGCTGCTCGAAGAATTGGGTCTGCGCCAGCGCGTGGCGGGCCGCTGGCAGTATGACGAGCGCCACCTATGCCACAGCCCGCAGGAGCGCCTGTTTTTCAACGGAGAATGGCAAGATGGCCTCCTGCCGACACAGGGTGTGGGCGCGTCCACCCTGGAGCAATACCGCCGCTTTGCCGCACTGGTCGAGGCATCGCGCAAAACAGGTGTTTGGGGCATTCCTGTGCCAAATAAGCCATTCCCGCCCGAGCAGCAAGCGCAAGCAGCTATTACTTTTGAAACATACCTGGACCGGCATGGCCTGACCGATGCCCATCTGCGCTGGTACCTGGATTACTGTTGCCGCGATGACTACGGCGCCGGGATTGCGCGGGTGTCGGCCTGGGCCGGAATCCACTACTTTGCCAGCCGCCATGGGTTTCATGCGCCAGGCATGGAAACCTCCGAGCGCGAGGGTTTGCTGACATGGCCCGAGGGCAATGCCTGGCTCACCCATCGCCTGGCAGCTCCGTTGGGCGAGCGCTTGCAGACCGGCTGCGTGGTGCTGCGCATCGCACAGGACAAGCACGCAGTCACCGTTGATGCCTTCAACCATCGCACCCGGCAGATGGAGCGCTGGCAGGCGCGCAGTGCCGTGGTTGCGCTACCCCTGTTCCTGGCCGCGCGCGTGGTGCAAGACCCGCCGGACTTTTTGCAGTTGGCCGCGCAGCGTGTGGTCTATGCGCCCTGGCTGGTGGCCAATATCCACCTTGCCAGCGCCTTGCACGACCGTCCAGGTCCCGCGCCGTGCTGGGACAATGTGCTGTACGGCAGCTTCGGGCTGGGCTATGTGGACGCCATGCACCAGAGCCTGCGAACCGTGCCCGGTGCCACGGTACTGACCCACTACCGCGCACTCGGTGATGCAGGCGATATACCGGGCAGTCGCTGGAAATTGCAGGAGCAGGCCTGGCAGGTCTGGCGCGATACGGTCATTGCCGAGCTGTCGGTGGCGCACCCCGACCTTGCTGCGCGTACCACGCACATGGCGCTGACCCGTTACGGCCACGCCATGGCCATTCCCATACCGCAAAAAAATGGGAAAATCGGCCTGTATACCTTATGGAATGAGCGGGAGCAGCTATCAAAATCAAAGAATTATCCAAAGCGCAGAATACCCGCATCGGGGCGTTTGTATTTTGCGCACAGCGATTGGGCGGGATATTCGGTGTTTGAAGAGGCCTTTACCGCAGGCCACACGGCGGGTTATAGCTGTTGATCGTGTCGATGCAGGGAACAGAAGAATCTTTTACCATCACGCTCCCTTTCTACTTTTTGAGGAGCTTTCTATGCAATTTGCCAAGAGCATGGCCTGTGTTCTGGTTGCCCTGACTGTAGGCAGTACAGCGTTTGCCGACGGTGATGATGTCAAATGGATCGAGCGCTGCATCAGGGACAACAAGAATGAAGGTGCAAAGCCCGATGTGGTGCGCAAGTACTGCACCTGCATGAATGACAAGATGGATGAGACCGAAAACCGCACAATTACCCAGTGGGAACAGGCCAACCCGGCGGCAATGAAAGCTTGCGAGAAAGAAGCTGGCTGGAAATAAGCACAGTAAACGTCAGCACAGCCCGGCACCCGCGCATGGATTGCCGGGCTGTTTTTTTGTCAACCGCCTTTTTTGGAGCGTTTGCCCGGATTTTTTTTGCTGCGGGTGGCAACGCCGCGTTCCAGGCTGACACGCTGACCGCGTCCGGGCGTGGGGAGGCTCATGCCCGGCAAGGGCTTGGGACGTGGTGTGGCTTTGCGGTCTGCTTCGGTGACGATTTGATTTCCCATGAATGATTTTCCCTGTGTGAGTTAAAAGAGACTGGATTAAGCCATAAATTTTGGGCAGCCTGCCCGTGCGCCTTTTTGGAGCGTTCACTCTAGGCTCCCGACGGGAAACCCTGTGATAATTGAGCCCGTTGGGAAGCGCAGTTGTTGAAGTTGTGTTTCCGGCAAGTTGTCTCCTCGGGTCCTTTCGAAACCATCAGGTTCAGGGATCCTTTCAAGGCCCCGTTGTAAAACGGGGCCTTTTTTTTATCGCATCCTGGCTGCAATGGCCGCTCGCAGCTGGGGCAGCAGTTGCCGCATCGCCAGACGGCCCGCTTCGATGGAGCGTTTACGCGCGCCAAAGTCGGAGCTGGCAATCCCATCCAGGGCAGGGCGGACGACCACATCGGCATCCCGCAGCTCAAAATAGTTGATGCTTTTGCTCATGATGGAAAAGGTTTGCAGCAAGACATCCAGCGTTCCGCCGCCCAAGTTGCCATCCGGCGGGCTGGAGATATCCACCGCGATGACCAGCTCCGCACCCATCTGCCGCGCAGCGCGCACCGGCACCGGCGACACCAGACCTCCATCCACATAGTCGCGTCCGGATATTTTGACTGGCTGAAATACCGCCGGAACGGCGCTGGAGGCACGTACCGCAGTGCCGGTATCCCCGCGCTGGAACAACATGCTTTGCCCGCTGTGCAAGTCGGTTGCCACAATGCCCAGGGGTAGTGGCATATTTTCGATCAGGCGTGCGCCGACCTGGGAGTTGACGTAACGCGCCAGGGCATCGCCACGCAGCATGCCCCGGTTGAACAAAGGCAAGGTCCAGTCGGCAATGGCGGCTTCTTCCATTGTTTCGGCTATGTGCTGCAATTGTTTGCCATTCTTGCCACTGGCATAAATGGCCGCAACCAGACTCCCCGCAGAGGTACCGCTGACCAGAACAGGACGGATTCCCGCTTCTTCCAGCACCTGAATAACGCCCACATGCGCAAATCCCCGCGCCGCGCCGCCACCCAGCGCCAGACCAATGCGCGGGGGAATCTTGGGAGCAGGGGGCGTAGGCGGCATTGCAACCGGAACCGCAGGGACATTCGGTGGCGGTGACGTGGGCACCTGGGCGCATCCCAGCAGCAGCGCAGTAAGCAGCAGCGAAACAAAATAAGCCATGGCGTGACATCCTCTTTCATCCCATCTATGCCGGGTATTGTGCCGGTAGCGTGCCGGTCGCGGGCACAATCGCCCGATGGCACCTCCACCACCTCCTCCACCTTTACCTGCAGTGCCCGCCATCGGGCATTATGAGAATTTTCCGGTAGCCTCCTGGCTATGCCCGCCGCACCTGCGTGCGCCGATTGCGGCCATATACCACTTTGCACGCAACGCCGACGACCTGGCCGACGAGGGTAACGCCGATGCCGAACAGCGTTTGCAGGACTTGCAGGCCTACCGCCAGGACCTGCAGGCGGTTTGCTCTGCGGACGCTACGGTCAGCGTACGTTGGCCAGGGGTTTTTGCGCCGCTGCGGCACGCCATTGCCACCTGGCATCTTCCGCCCAAGTTGCTGCACGATCTGCTGGATGCCTTTGTGCAGGATGTGGAAAAAACCCAGGCAGGCGCAAGGTATGCCAACCAGGCCGAATTGCTGGACTACTGCCGCCGTTCGGCCAATCCGGTCGGACGTTTATTGCTGCATCTGTATGGCGTGCACGAAGCACTGGCGCTGGCGCGCAGCGATGCGATTTGCACGGCCTTGCAACTCATCAACTTCTGGCAAGACCTGAGCGTCGATATTCCGCGTAAACGTTACTACCTGCCGGAGGACGCCTGCGCCCGGTTCGGCGTTGCACCAGACGAACTCCTGACATGCAGACAAACACCAGCCATTACCAATTTGATAGCTGACTGCGCTCATTCTGCAAGGGATTTGATGCAAAACGGTGCTCCGCTGGTACATCAGTTGCCTGGGCGCGCGGGCTGGGAGCTGCGTCTGGTGGTGCAAGGGGGGCTGCGCATCTTGGACAAGATTACTGCCTTGCAGTTTGCCACCCTACGCGAGCGGCCCACGCTGCGCTGGTGGGATTACGCTGTCATGGTCTGGCGTGCTGTATGGATGTAACAATAGGGGCATGACCCCAGCACAATATGTTCAACAAAGGGCTGCCAACTCTGGCAGCAGTTTTTATTACGCATTCATGTTCTTGCCCGCTCCCAAGCGCGCGGCCATCACGGCTTTTTATGCCTTTTGCCGCGAGGTCGATGATGTGGTGGACGAGATGCTGGAGCCGGACGTGGCACACGCCAAGCTGGAGTGGTGGCAGGGCGAAGTCGTGCACGCCTTCGCAGGACAGCCCAGCCACCCGGTGATGCAAGCCCTGTTGCCGCTCACAGCGGAATACGGCATCGAAAAACGCCACCTGCTGGCCATCATCAAGGGCTGCCGCATGGACCTGGAGCAAACCCGCTACCTGGATTACCCGGCATTGCGCACGTATTGCCATCTGGTAGCCGGTGTGGTGGGCGAAGTGGCGGCGCGCATCTTTGGCCAGACCGAGGCGCAAACCACACTGTATGCCCATACCCTGGGGCAGGCGCTGCAACTCACCAACATCATCCGCGACGTGGGCGAGGACGCCCGGCGCGGGCGCATCTACCTGCCCGTCAATGAGTTGCAGCAGTTTGGCGTCACGGCCAACGACATTCTGACGCGCAATTATTCGCCGCACTTTACCGAACTCATGCAATTCCAGGCGCAACGCGCCCATCACCTGTACGACGAAGCCTTGGCCCATCTTCCCGCTGCGGATCGGCAGGCGCAAAAACCCGGATTGATGATGGCCAGCATCTACCGCACCTTGTTGCGCGAAATCGAAGGTGAAAAGTACCGGGTGCTACACCAGCGCATCAGCCTGACGCCGCTGCGCAAGATGTGGCTGGCCTGGAAGGTGCAGGCCCTGGGGCGTTTATGAAGCTGGCAGTCGTGGGCGGCGGCTGGGCGGGCATGGCCGCAGCGGTGGCAGCAACGCAAAGCGGGCACGCGGTCACGGTTTTCGAAGCCAGCCGCACCTTGGGTGGCCGGGCGCGCGCGCTACAGTCTGTGCTGCCCGATGGCCAATCCGTCACGCTTGACAACGGCCAGCATATCCTGATTGGCGCCTACACCGAAACCCTGCGCCTGATGCGCTGCGTGGGCGTCAACCCGGACGCCGTGCTCTTGCGCCGACCACTGGCCTTGCCATTTGCCGATGGCAGCGGCTTGCAAACCCCAACCTGGGCGGCACGCTGGCCCGCGCCGCTGGATGCGCTGGCGGCCATTGCCACGGCGCACGGCTGGAACTGGCGCGAACGCTGGTCCCTGATTCGCGCCTCGCTGGGGTGGCGCATGGCGGGCTTTGTCTGCTTGCCACATCTGTCGGTGGCGCAGCTGTGCCAGGGATTGGCGCCGCGCGTGCTGCACGAGTTGATTGCGCCTTTGTGTGTCTCGGCGCTCAATACGCCGGTGGAGCACGCCAGCGCCCAGGTTTTTTTGCGCGTGCTGCACGATGCGCTCTTTGGCATCCGGGGTGGCTCGCATCTGCTATTGCCACAAACCGATTTGACGGCGCTGTTCCCCGATCCGGCTGCACGCTGGCTTGTGCGGCATGGTGCGAACGTTCACACAGGCCAGCGGGTCGAGCAACTGGACTGGCAAGACGGAAAGTGGCACATCAACGCGCAGGTCTTCGAGTGTGCCATCCTGGCAACTTCAGCGTTAAATTCGGCGCAAACCCTTATGGAATGTGCAAGAAAAGCTCCCAAAAAAATAGCAACATCCATGCAGGCCTGGGCAGATACCGCCAGCGCCCTTCGCTTTGAGTCCATCGCCACGGTGTACGCCTGGGGTGCGCAGGCGCGTTTGCCGCATCCCATGCTGGCCTTGCACAGCACCCCGGATGCTCCCGCCCAGTTTGTTTTTGACCGTGGACAGCTCGGTGGCCCCCAGGGCCTGCTGGCGTTTGTTGTCAGCGCCAGCATAGGCAGCCGCGAGGCCCTGGAGACGGCGGTGCTGCAGCAGGCACGTGATCAGCTTGCTGGCCTGGCGTTGCCGACGCTGCACAGCGTGCAAACCGTAGTGGAAAAAAGAGCCACTTTTGCCTGCACACCAAGTCTGGTGCGCCCAGGGCAAGCTATCGCACCAGGCCTTTGGGCTGCGGGCGACTACCTTGCCGGTCCCTACCCCGCCACGCTGGAGGGGGCAGTGCGCAGCGGCTGGGATGCAGGCTGCGGCCTGCACCTGCCTGGTTTTTCCGCGCAATACCGCTAAACTCAGGTCATCCGCACCACACATTGTTGGAAGACTGCACGCCAATGGAAGATACAGGCACCATTCTCATCGTTGATGACAGCCCAGATAACCTGAACGTTTTGATGGGACTGCTCGGGAAAGCGGGCTATCGGGTGCGTCCGGCGCTGTCGGGGGAAATCGCCCTGCGCGCCGTCGAGGCCCGCCCGCCAGACCTTATCCTGCTGGACGTGCGCATGCCGGGGATGGATGGCTATGAAACCTGCCGACGCCTGCAGGCCAATAAACTCAGCCGGGACATCCCTGTCATTTTCATCAGTGCCATGCAGGACACCGAGGACAAGTTGTCCGGATTCCGTGCGGGTGGTGTGGACTATATTGCCAAGCCCTTTCAAGCCGAAGAGGTGCTGGCGCGGGTGCGCACGCACGTCGAGTTGTACCACATGAAGCAGCACCTGGAAGGTCTGGTGCAAAAGCGCACAACCGAGCTGGCATTGAGCGAGGCCCGCTACCGGGTCCTGTTCGAAGACAGTCCGCTGGCCGTGATGGTGTACGACCCGGAGGATTGGTGCATTCTGGAAGTCAACGTGGCATGTGCACGGCTTTTGGGCTATTCGGTGCGTGAAATGCTGGGCAATCTGCCGGGGTTCGCCCTGGAGTCTGGGCAGCGCGGGTCTTTGCGGACGCTGGCGCACACGCTCACGGCACATTCTGAAGGTTCAGCCTACACGGGGCCTTTGCGTTTCGTGCACAAGGATGGGCACATTGTGGAAACCGAAGGGGTGGTGCAGCGCATCGACTACCAGGGTTGCCGGGCGCAAATTTTGATGTTGCAGGACGTGACCGAAAGCCGTCTGACCGAAGAACGCCTGCAGCGGGTGACCAAGGAACATAGCCTGCAGCTGGAAAAGTCAACGTACTACGACGCACTGACCGGCTTGCCCAACCGCATGCTGCTCACGCAACGCATGCACCAGGGTATTGCCCAGGCACAGCGCACGGGCAATCCCATGGTTGTGTGTTTGCTGGATGTGGACAACTTCAAACCCTTGAACGAGCACCACGGCCAGGAGGTGGGAGATCGCCTGCTGGTCAACCTCGCCAAGCGTTTGCGCGACGGGCTGCGGGAGGGGGACACCCTGGCACGTGTTGGCGGTGATGAATTCGTCTTTTTGCTGATGGGGCTGCAATCCAATGAAAAAACCGACGTACGCATCAAGGAATTGCAACAGCGCCTGGCAGAACCCATTACCCTGGACGCCCTGACGTTCACGCTGACGGCCAGTATTGGCGTGACGATCTATCCACCAGACGATGCGGACCCGGACACCTTGTTGCGCCACGCCGATCAGGCCATGCTGTTGACCAAGCAAAGTAACAAGGGGGGATTTTGCCGTTTTGATTCTGCGGGCGATAAGCGTGTGCGTGGCCGCCAGGAAGCCATCGAGCAGATGCGCGGCGCGTTGGCGCGGCGCGAGTTTGTGCTGTACTACCAACCCAAGGTGGACCTGAAAACCAATACCGTGATTGGCGCCGAGGCGCTGATCCGCTGGCGCCATCCGGAGCTGGGCCTGCTGACGCCGGGCGCTTTTCTGCCCGAAGCCGAAGGGGATGAATTCATGATTGAACTCGGTGAATGGGTCATCGGCGAAGCGCTGCAGCAGATGGAGCGCTGGCGCGAGCAAGCACTCGATCTGACAGTCAGCGTCAACGTGGCCGCCCAGCATCTGACACGCGCGGATTTCATGCAGCGCCTGAGTGCCAAGATGGAGTCGCACCCCGGCTTGGCAGGAAGGCTGGAGCTGGAGGTGCTCGAAACTTCCGCGCTGGATGATATGGGCAAGATTGAACAGCTGATTGCCTCCTGCCGCAGCTTGGGCGTAGGATTTTCGCTGGATGATTTTGGCACCGGCTATTCTTCGCTCACCTACTTGCGCCGCTTGTCTGCGGATACGCTCAAGATCGATCAATCGTTTATCTGCAGCATGCTGGACAATCCGGGCGACCAGGCCATCGTGGCCGGCGTCATTGGCTTGGCGCAGGCCTTTGGACGCAAGGTCATTGCCGAGGGTGTGGAAACGGTGGGGCACGGGAAAATTCTCCTGGGCATGGGGTGTTCCCTGGTTCAGGGTTACGGTGTGGCCCGCCCCATGCCGGCCGAAGACCTGCCCGGCTGGGTCAAGAGCTGGCCCAGTCTGGCGTGGCAGACCCTGGGAAGCCAGCGCGTCAACACACTGATATGACAGACCAGGACAGGTGATGGTCCGCCTCCTGGTCCTGCGCTGCTGCGCGCTGCTCCTGCTGCTGGCCTGCACCTGTACCCATCCCGCGCTGCCCGAGGCCGCGCCACAGCCACCCACCTCCAACAGCACCAAAAACACCAAGAACATCCTCTTCCTCTATTCCTACGGTTATGGGAGCAAAGGGGTCGAGATTTTCAGCGATGGTTTCCGCTCGAAGGTAACGAATGCCGGTATCAGTATCAACCAGCTGTTTTTCGAGTATCTGGACCTGGAGCGCAACCATTCCGATCCCCGGTACCGCGAGCGCCTGCTGGACTTCCTGCAAAGCAAATACGCCGCTCGCCCGATTGATCTGGTCATCACAGCGCAGCAGCCGGCCCTGGGTTTCCTCCTGAACGAGGGCCGGACGCTGGCACCGGATGCACCCGTGATTACCGTACAGGCACCCATGCCCGGTGCCGCCGCAATCGGCCAACGCCGCCTGATCAGCCAACTGGCCAACTTCGATGCCAAGGGAACGCTGGAGCACGCCCTGCGCCTCTTTCCCGCTACGCGCCGCATCGTCCTGGTGGCGGGCAGCAGTGCTGCGGACCGCAAGATGGAGGCCGATGCGCTGGCCACTGCTGCACCCTGGAAGGACAAACTGGCACTAGAAACCACCTCGGGACTAGCCCTGGAGGCGATGCTGCAACGGCTGGCCACCCTGCCGCCACACTCCATCGTCTTGTTCCTGCAGTACAACCGGGATATCAACGGCCAGATCACGGTCGCCCACGAAGTCGAGCGGCGCATGGTCAAGGTGGCCAACGCGCCGGTGTTCGGGCTTTATGACTTCAACCTGCAAAATGGTGGCGTGGGTGGATCGGTGATCAGTGTCAGACAGCTCGGAGAAAACACCGGGCAACTGGCGCTGGATTTCCTGCACGGCACACGTTCCTTGTCGCAGTGGCCGCAAAGCATGCACAACGAAGCCGTGGCGATGTTCGACTGGGATAAGCTCGCCTCCTGGGGCGCGGACCCCCGGCTATTGCCCGACCACACGCTCTTTGTGAACCGCACGCCGGCCTTTTGGGAACAATCGCCGTATTACCTGATGGGATTGTTCCTGTTCATCATGGCACAAACCGCCTTGATTCTGGGGCTTGGGTGGAGTTTGCGCCGCCACAGGTTGGCCGAGCGTTTGTTGCGGGAAAGCAATGCAACCCTGCGTTACATCCTGGAAGTGGCGCTTGACGGTTTTTGGCAGCTGGATGAGCGGGGTAATCTGATGGATGTCAATCCATCGTACTGCCTGCTGTCCGGCTACGCGCGCGAAGAGTTGCTATGTATGCACGTATCGGAACTGGAAGTGCTGGGAAACCCCGACGAGATTGCCGCGCGCGTGCAAAAACTGTTGGCAACCGGTGCCGCCCAGTTTGAGTCCGTGCACCGGCGCAAGGATGGCTCCTTTTGGCAAGTCGAGACCAGTGTCATCTGCCGCAGCGTCGGCACGGCCCGGTTTTTTGCATTTTTGCGCGATATTACCGAACGCAAGCGCGTGGAGCAGGCGCTGCGTGCGAGCGAGGACAGGATGCGTGGCATCTTTGAGAACGTCCCGGTCGGAATTTTTGCCGCCACCCACGCTGGCAAGTTTGTGTATGCCAACCCGGCCCTGGGGCAAATTCTTGGCTACGACTCGGCGCAAGACTTGGTGGAAACGGTCAACCGCACGTCGATTGCCGAAGCGATGTACGTCGATCCCACCCGCCGCGATACCGTTCTGGAAGGTCTGGCGAACGACAAACGTTGGCAAACGGTCGAAAACCGCTACCGGCGCAAGGATGGGCGCATCATTGATGCTGTGCTGACGATGGGTGAAAGACAGGATGCGACCACGGGGGAGTCCTTGCTGCACGGCATCATCACGGATATTTCCGAACGCAAGCGGGGCGAGCACGCGATCATGAAGCTCAATGCCGATCTGGAGCAGCGCGTCATCGAACGCACGCTCGAACTGGGCGTTGCCAAGGACGCAGCAGAAGCCGCCAATCGGGCCAAGAGTGCGTTCCTGGCCAATATGAGCCACGAATTGCGTACCCCCATGAACGCCATCCTGGGTTTTGCCCAGTTGCTGCAGCACGATGACAGCCTGGGGGAGGATAGCCGCAAGAAAGTTGCCACTATCAACCGCGCGGGGCAGCATCTGCTGGCGCTCATCAACGATGTGTTGGAGATCTCGCGCATCGAATCCGGTCGCAGCAGCGTCAGAATCGCTGCCTTCAATTTGAACGACATGCTCCATGAGCTGGAAGACCTGATGCGCCTGCGGGTGGAAGACAAGTGGCTGGCCTTTGCCGTGCAACGCTGCGACCCGCTGCCATCCTGGGTGCTCGGTGATGTGCACCACCTCAAACAAATCCTGATCAACCTGATTGCCAACGGGGCCAAATACACCGAACAAGGACACATCAAGCTGCACGTCAGGTCCGATGGCACGGAAGATGGCCATATCGTGTTTGCAGTCGAGGACACAGGACCAGGTATTGCCGAATCAGACCAGGAACGCATTTTCCAGGCCTTCTACCAAACCGAACTGGGGATGCTCAAGGGCGATGGCACCGGGCTGGGTCTGTCCATCAGCCGCCAGTACGCACGGCTGATGGACGGGGAACTGAGCGTTGCCAGTCAGGTGGGGCAGGGTTGTGTGTTCACCCTGCGTGTGCCGCTGCCTGGCACCGATGCCCCGGAATCCGCTGCCGGAAGTATGCAACGCACACCGATCATTGCGCTGGAATTGGGCGCCCAGGACACCGTGCCACGTCTCCTGGTGGTCGATGACAAGCCGGATAACCGGGAACTGGTGTATGAGATGCTGACGCGCGTGGGTTTCCTGGTGCAAGCGGTCGAAAATGGCTTGCAGGCGCTGGCTGCCTTCACAGCCTGGCAGCCGCAACTGATCCTGATGGACATGCGCATGCCTGTGATGGACGGCTACGAAGCCACCCAAAAGATTCGTGCAATGCCAAGCGGCAAAGACGTCAGGATCGTGGCCCTGACAGCCAACGCCTTCGAAGAAGACCGTGCCGCCATCCTGGCTGCCGGTTGCGACGAGATGCTGAAAAAGCCGGTGCTGGAAAATGATTTGTATCGCCTCCTGGGCGCCTTGCTTGGCATTGGCTACCGCTATGGCACGTTGGAGCCAAACAGCTCTGAACAGGCGGCAGCCGATGCATCCTCTGCCGACCTGTCCGCTTTGCCAACACCGCTGCTGGACGAACTCCAGCGCGCTGCCGAATGTCTGGATGTCGAGGCGGTGCGTGCCATCGCCGCACGCATCGCCCAGGAACACGCACAAACCAGCCGCAGTCTGGATGCACTGGTGCAAAATTTCCGTTTTGACCGCATCGTCGAATTGTGCGCAACGGCCAGCACACAACAAGAGTAATCACAGGGGTGGCCTGAATTGCCAGGCCCGGCGCAGGCATTCGTCCACCGCCTCCAGTGCGGCACGGCAGCGCTGTGCGGGTGTGCCCCGCAGCTCCAGCCAGGGAACGTCCTGCTGCTGGAGCAACTGGCGAAAACGTTCGTCCATCCAACTGCGCACATGTTCACCGTCGCGCAGGCCATCGTCTTCAAACGGCACGCCTTCGTCGCTGGTCAAAAGGTACAAGGCGCGCTGCGGCATGGTGCTGGCGATGCTCTCAACGGCAGCGCTGCTGCGGCCCATATAGCGCTCGTGCCACAGACGGGTCGCAAAGGCGTCGGTGTCGCAGACCAGCACCGGGCTGCCGCTGCGCGCGCACGCCTCCTCGCGCCGGCATTGCTCCTGGGCCACTGCCGTGAAATCTTCGCTATGCCAGACCACATCCGCCAATCCGGCGTCGTGCCGGGCGGCGCGGGCCAGGGCCAACAGATTGGCGCTGTATTCGCGCCCGTACTCGGCCACCCAGGCCGTTTGCGCCCAGACACCCGCACGCTGGCGAAGTGCCTGCGCCAGATCGCGTGACAAGGTGGTGGTGCCACTGGATTCGGCACCGACGGCCACGATGCGCAGTGCCAGTCCGGCACGCACTGCCGGAGAGAGCAGCGTCCAATACTGCGCCGGGTTGGCGCGCACCGCTGTGCCGGACACCGGATACAGCGCGCGCACCTGGTCCAGGCACACCGATTGGGCACTGAAACGCCGTGCCAGTTCGCTGCCATAGGCTTCGGAGGTGAACACGGCATCCACTGCGGGCGCCACACCATACGCCAGGTCGGCAGCTGCAATGGCCTGGCGCATGATGGCAACGTGTGCATCCCAGATCGCGGGCGATGCGAGGTCGGTGGGCACATCGTCGATCTCGGCCACGATGCGTACGTGAGGCGCATGGGCAAAGGAGTCGCGCAACCAGTCTCTGCGCTGCTCCACGGGGATGGAGTCCGTGCTTGCGCCCAATACGCCCACCGTGACCTGGTGGCAATGGCGGGCCGCCGTGCGCACCAGGTACTCGTGCCCGAGGTGCGGCGGGTAAAACTTGCCAATCACCAGCCCATGCGCAAATACAACACGGTTCATGGTGCTCATGCTGCTGCAGGTGCTACTGGTTTGACCAGCGTTTTCCAGTGCATCCAGCCCTTGAGGCAAATCAGCAGGAAGACGCAATACAGCCCGGCGATCAGGGGAAGATCGCGGCTCCAGTACAGCGGAATTGAGATCAGGTCCACGCAGATCCACCAGGTCCAGCTCGACAATTGCCGGCGGTTCAACTGCCATTGGGCGCATAGACTGAGCGCGGTAATCAGGGCATCGAGCACCGGCGCAGAGCCTCTGAGCCACAGCAGGGTTTGCCACAGCCCCACGGTCATGCCAACAGCCGCGCCTGCCAGGATCAACTGCTCACGTGGCGTGCTCCGTGCCACCGGAGAGTTTTCCTGTACCTGCCCGAAGCGCAACCACGTGTACCAGCCCTTGGCCGATAGCAGGATAAAGACCACTTGCAGTGCCGCGTCGGCAAACAACCGTTGCTGCAAAAAAACCACACCGAGAATGGCACTGTTGAGAATGCCGGTGGGAAAGTTCCAGATATTGGCACGCGCAGTCAGCCAGACACAGATGATGCCGGTGACAAAACCCAGCATATCACCCCAGGACAAGGGCATGTTGGCGACGGTGAACACGGGCGCAGTCAGGGGCGCTAAATAATCCATCGGGCTTGTGGCTTGATGTTGAAGAGATTCGTTCATGTTAACCTCTGACCATGTTCACCCCATCTGCTGCCGATGTGCGCCGCTTCTTTTGCCAGGTTTACGCCAAGGCCCGCCAGGGCAGCGTGCTGGAGCCTATTGAAACGATAGCAGCCGGATGGCTGGACCTGCACCCCGAATACGCTGCTGACTTTGCCGATCTGGATGCCGCCTTGCGATCCATGCACGCAACACCCAGTAGTGGAAATAGCGGAACGAATCCGTTCTTGCACTTGTCCATGCACCTGACACTCAGCGAGCAGTGCAGCATTGACCAGCCACGCGGCATTCGCCAGGCGATTGAATTACTCAGCCGCAAGCGCAATTCCTTGCATCTGGCACACCATGAAGCCATGGAATGCCTGGGCTCCATGCTCTGGGAGAGCCAGCGCAGCGGCAAAGCGCCCGATGGCGAGTCGTACATCGCCTGCGTGCGGCGGCGCGCAACCACAGACTGAGCGTGCAAAGACACACCAGAGCCACTGCTTTTGACTTGGTGGTATGGTGGCAGTCCGTTTAACACCCGAGAGAATGCACCATGACTTGCGCATACGATTTCGAAGCACTGTCGATCACCGGCAAACCCGTTTCCCTGGACCAATACCGGGGCAAGCCCATGCTGGTTGTGAACACGGCCAGCGCCTGCGGCTTTACCCCGCAGTTTGCCGGTCTGGAAGAACTCCACACCACCTACGGTCCCAAAGGGCTGGTGGTCATCGGTTTCCCATGCAACCAGTTTGGTTCGCAGGACAAGGGGAGCAACGAAGAAATTGCCTCGTTCTGCCAGATCAACTACGGGGTCGATTTTCCGATGATGGCCAAGATCGACGTCAATGGCGAGAATGCCCATCCCCTGTACCAGTGGATGTCCAAAGAGGCGCCCGGTCTTCTGGGCACCAAGGCCATCAAGTGGAATTTCACCAAGTTCCTGATTGGCCGCGACGGGCAGGTGGTCAAGCGCTACGCCCCCACCGATACACCACAAAGCATCGCTGAAGATATTGAAGCAGAACTCGCCAGACAAGTTGCTTGAAAGTTGCGAAATTGCGTCTCTTCGTGGCTAAAATCTGCGGCGCGCAAATCTGTCCGATTCAGGGTTGATTTTTCACGAAATTACCCCTGTCATCGGTTACAGTGCGCGCTGTACGTGAAGCGGCCATTGGCCCTGGATTTTTGGAAAGAGAGAAGCCGAGGAGACGGCAAAGCAAGACCAACAATATCTGCATCCCCCCAAGGATGCAGTTTCAAAAAGCACCAGCCATGCTGGTGCTTTTTTTTATGCGCCGAGCTTGAAAAAATTCCCGCAGCACAGCAGCGCACGCATGCTGCAAAACGCTGTCGTGGACCTGCTCCACCTGCGTCTGGTGGTTGAGTTGCTGGTGCGCAAACAGGTTGAGCACCGAGCCAGCGGCGCCGGTCTTGGGGTCGGGAGCGCCAAACACCACGCGCGCCAGCCGGGCGTGCAACATGGCACCGCAGCACATGGCGCAGGGCTCGAGCGTGACATACAGCGTGCAGCCGGGCAGCCGGTAGTTGCCCAGGGATTGGGCTGCTGCGCGCAACACCGTGATTTCCGCATGCGCCGTGGGGTCGTGCGCGGCAATGGGCGTGTTGTGGGCGCTGGCAATGACCTGGCCATCCTTGACCAGCACCGCCCCCACGGGCACCTCACCGCAGTCTGCCGCCAAGCGTGCCTGGGCCAGCGCCAACTGCATGAACGTAGCGTCAAAATCGAAGGGCTGTGTCATACAGCGGTAGCAGGGAGAGTTACGCAGATTTCCAGTCCGGGATCGGCACGGCGTACCGCCCACTGGCCACCGTGCGCCGCCACCACCAGCCGACACAGGTACAGCCCCAGCCCGACACCACCGCCCTCACGGCTGCGCGCGGCATCCGGGCGGTAAAAGGCCTGGCCCAGTCGGGTCAGTTGCTCGTCGGAAACACCTGGTCCCCGGTCACGTACCGTTAGTTGTATGCCCCCATCCTGCAGCGGCTCCAGCACCACTGTGGGCGGGCCATCGCTTCCCGCACCGTGCCGCAGTGCGTTGTCCAGCAGGTTGCGCAGCAACAAGCGCATGCGGCTGGCATCCAGTGCGAGTCGGGGCAGTCCTGCAGCAAAGTTTTTTTGTATGGTCGCAGCTCCGGGCAGGTTGGCCAATACTTCCTGCACCAGCGCAGCCAAGTCAACCAGCTCACGCTGCAAGGCCACGTGCGGACTGGCCAGGCGTTCGCTCTCCAACAGGTCTGTTATCAGGTCGCGCATGAGTCCCAGATCGCGCAGCAACGCATCCCGGCAGCTTTGTATGTCTGGCGTTTCGGGTAAGAGTTCGGTATGCAGGCGCGCACGGGTGAGCGGGCTGCGCAGTTCGTGGCTGATGGCCAGCAGCAAGGCGCGTTTGGCCTCCAGCATCTGGTGAATGTCCGCACCCATGGTATTGATGGTGGCAGCCAGTTCGTGCAGCTCATCCGGCCTTTGCGCAGGGTGCAGCGTGATGGGTTGGGAAAAATCACCGGCGCCAAAACGCAGTGCACCCGCGCGAATGCCGTCCAGAGGCCGCAACATACGCCGTACCCTGCCATAGGCCAAGGCCGTGAGCGCCAGCAATACCGCCAGCGTGATCCAGCCAATGAAGTAGGGACGGTCGTGCCAGAGTGACATGCGCAGGCTGAAACGGATGCGGTGGCCGTCCGAGGTATGGCGGTCAAACGTGCGTGGCGGGCCGTCGTAGGTGCGTTCCCATCGGTCGTGCGCATGTTCCGGCTCCTGTGGGTGGCTGTTCCAGTTGACCACAGGGCCGCTGATGCGCACCGACAGGGGCAGACGCTCCACCAGTTCCCTGGCTTTTCGGGTGTTGGGTGGCGTGCCAATATCGGCGGCGAGCCGGTCCACATAGTCGTGCACCAATGGCCGCGCCGCGTCGCGCCAGCCCAGCGCCAGCGCCAGCTGCATGCCGCCGACGAATACCCCGGCCATCGCCACGGCCAGCAGCAAGAATAAGGCCATCAGGCGCACGCGCAGCGAATGGGTCAGGGCGTGGTGTACCCGCCGGTGCCAGCGTCCTCGTCCTGCAAGCGGCTTCATGGTGTGGTCCGCGCCAGGGCCAGTGAATAACCGGCATTGCGCAGGGTTTTGATGCAATCCAGCGGCTCCAGCTTTTTGCGCAGACGGCTGACCACAATATCCACGGCGCGGCTATACAGCTCGGCATCGTGGCCACGCAGCTGGTTCAAAATATCGTCGCGGCTGAACACCCGGCCAGGGGCACTGGCCAGCAGCTGCAACAGGTCGAATTCGGTGCTGGTCAGCTCCAGCAGCTCGCCTTGGCGCTGCACCGTGCGCGTTGCGGTATCCAGCTCCAGGCCATCAAACGCCAGCAAGCGTGCATCGCCTGCCGCCAAGGGCGTTACGGCACGCCGGCGCAGTACGCTTTGCAGGCGTGCCACCAATTCACGTGGCTCGAAGGGCTTGGGCAGATAGTCGTCGGCGCCCAGCTCCAGCCCCACCACCCTATCCATCACTTCGCCGCGCGCCGTGAGCATCAGTATCGGGATGTCGCTTTCCTTGCGCAGCATGCGGCACAAGGCAAAGCCGTCCATTTCGGGCAGCATCACATCCAGAATGGCGGCGTCGATACTGCCCTGGCGCAGCCGCTCCAGACCGGCGCTGGGCAGCAAGACATGCTCCAGTACCAAGTCAAAGCGCGCAAAGTAGGCCGCAAGGGGTGGGCCTAGTTGCGCGTCGTCGTCAATCAGCAGGATGCGGTGCATGCGCTATTTTCCCACTGATACAACCTGACCTAGTCTTTGCGCCACCAGGGCGAGCGGTGCTCCAGGTGCTCGCGTATCTGCTGCTGCTGGGCCGGGCTCAGGCTGTTGTAAAAGTCTGCCAGCGCGGCAATGACTTCCGGGCCTTTGGTCTGCAAGGCGGCGATTTTTTCATTCGCCAGCGCCTGCGCCCGTAGCGTATCAAACTTGTCGCTGGCAATCAGCGCCTTGATTTCAGCACGTGGGTCGGTAGCCGTCTGACCTTGCCCCATGAGGGCGGTGCGCTGTTCGTGGAGTTTGTCACCCAGCACGTTCAGGCGGCGCTTCTGGTCTTCGGTCAGATCGAGTTTTCCCGCAATTTTCTCGACGACCTTTGCACGCCGCTCGGCGTATTCCTGCGCATTCAGCGGATGGCCCCAGTCATGGTGCCGATTGCAGGCGGACAGGCCTGTTGTCAGGACAGCAGCGCCAAAGAAAGCACAGAGTGCGCGTTTGATTCCAGTTTTCATGGTGTATTTCCCGTTGTTGTTGAACACGCTGCAATGATGGCGCAACAGCGTGCTGTTTGCATTTCGCCCCGGTATCGGTTTGTTTCATTTTGTATCTGCGGGCTTATTCGGGTTTTCCTGGGTGCCGGGGTGCAGATTCTTGTTACTATGTTTTAAGTAGCTGTCCCCGCTTGTCCCACGGGGGCTACAGGCTGATTTTATGCCTGATTTGAGGCTAAATCGAGGCTAAAAACGTGCTACGGAGGCTTGCGTGGAGCATCTGTGGTGCGGTTTTGGTGTTTTTGATATCACGGGTGATATGAAACTGGCGTGCTTCCATGTGATGCATGCAGGGGTGCCATCCCTTATCATCGGGGTCCGGTCTGACAAGGTTTTATGGCTTTACCCCTTCCCTCTCCCCTCGTTGAACTGCGCAACCTGCGCTTTGGCTATGGTACGCGTACCATCCTGGATGGCGTTACCCTGAGCGTGCCACGAGGCCAGGTTACGGCGCTGATGGGCGCCTCGGGCGGCGGGAAAACCACCATTTTGCGTCTGATTGGCGGTCAGAACCGGGCGCAGTCGGGACAGATGCTGTTTGACGGACAAGACATTGGCCCGATGAAACGCGAGCAGCTGTACCAGGCGCGCCGGCGCATGGGCATGCTGTTTCAATTTGGCGCACTGTTTGCGGATTTGAACGTGTTTGACAATGTGGCTTTTCCCTTGCGCGAGCACACGGACCTCACGGAATCCATGATCCAGGACATTGTGTTGATGAAACTCAATGCGGTGGGTATGCGTGGTACGCGCGATATGCTGCCCAGCGCCTTGTCAGGCGGCATGGCGCGGCGTGTGGCGCTGGCGCGGGCCATTGCCCTGGACCCGGAGCTGGTGATGTACGACGAGCCTTTTTCCGGCATCGACCCGATTTCGGTCGGCACGTCAGCCCAGCTGATCCGCAAACTCAACGATTCCATGGGGCTTACCAGCATTTTTGTCTCGCACGAGCTGGAAGAAACTTTCCGGATTGCGGACCATGTCATCATTCTGGCCAACGGCAAGGTTGCAGCACAGGGCGCACCCGCGCAAGTGCTGCATAGCACCGATCCGCTGGTCTACCAATACGTGAACGCGCTGGCCGAAGGGCCGGTGCGCTTCCATTACCCGGCGCTGGGCATGGAGGAGGATTTTGGCCTCTGCACAGCCCCTGGGAAACAACCGCTTGGAGTTTCATCAATATGAACTGGTACAAACCTGCTGATGTAGGGTTCGCAACCCGCAGCCTGTTGGCCAATATGGGTTACGCGGCGCGCCTGTTCGCGCACTTGATATTGTCCTGGGGTGCCACCATGCGCCGTTTCGCCCTGGTGCGCGACCAGATCCATTTTCTGGGCAATTATTCGCTGGCCATCATTGCCGTGTCGGGCCTGTTTGTGGGTTTTGTGTTTGGTTTGCAGGGCTACTACACACTGCAACGCTATGGATCGACCGAAGCACTGGGTCTGCTGGTGACCCTGAGTCTGGTGCGTGAACTCGGGCCGGTCGTGACTGCCTTGCTGTTTGCCGGACGGGCGGGAACCTCGCTGACCGCCGAAATCGGCCTCATGAAAGCCGGCGAACAGATCAGCGTGATGGAGATGATGGCGGTAGACCCGATTCAGCGGGTACTGGCACCGCGCTTTTGGGCGGGCATTTTTGTCATGCCGCTGCTGGCTGCCGTGTTCAGCGCCATGGGGGTGATTGGCGGCTGGGTAGTGGGGGTGCTTATGATCGGCGTTGATGCAGGTTCCTTCTGGAGCCAGATTCAAGGCGGTGTCGATGTCTGGAAGGATGTAGGCAACGGCATCATCAAGAGCGTTGTTTTCGGCTTTACCGTCACGTTCATTGCCTTGTTGCAGGGTTTTGAAGCCCAGGCCACCCCGGAAGGCGTGGCCAACGCCACCACCCGTACCGTGGTGGTGGCATCACTCTCGGTGCTGGGACTGGACTTTATCCTGACGGCGATGATGTTCACGATTTGATATCTGGTCAGTACCCCAGGGCGGCAAACGGTGCCAGCAACACTTGCAGGAATCCAACGGTCAAGGTCATCAAGGGACGCATCCAGAACGTGTCAAGAATCTGGAAGTAGATCAGGGCAATGACGATGAAGAACCCCCAGGGTTCAATACGCGCCACCCATTGCGCCTGGCGCCAGGGCAATAGCCCCACCAGAATGCGCCCGCCGTCCAGGGGTGGCAAGGGAAACAGATTGAACACGCACAGCACCACATTCCATAAAAATCCGGCCTTGCACATTTCCAGAAAGAAACGTTCGTCCACTCCCACCGCCTGCAGCAGGTACAAAGCGATCCCCCAGGCAAGGGCTTGCGCCAGATTGGAGCCAGGCCCGGCCAGCGCCACCCAGATCATGTCGCGTTTGGGATTGCGCAGTTTGTCAAAACGTACCGGGACCGGCTTGGCGTAGCCGAGCATGAAGGCGCCTGATGTTGCGAAAAACAGCAACAGGGGCATCAGGATGGTGCCAACCGGGTCAATGTGCTTCATCGGGTTGAGTGTGACCCGGCCTGCAACCCAGGCGGTATCGTCGCCAAAATGGCGCGCCGCATAGCCGTGCGCGGCCTCGTGAACGGTAATGGCAAAGATGATCGGCAAGGCATTGGTGGTGACTTGCACGATAAGTTGGTTGATGTCCATATGTATTACAGCCCAAGTCTGGCAGTGTCGCCACGGCCCTGGCGAATGATTTGCGGCTCGGGTCCGCTCAGATCAATGACGGTCGTTGGCTCCTGGGGGCAGGCCTGGGCGTCGATGATGCCGGCAATGCGTTTTTCGTAGCGCTCACGAATGTCGTTGGCGTCGTTGAGGGGATGTGTGTCACCGGGAGGAATCAAGGTGGTGGCCAGCAGGGCACCGTCGTGCAGGGCCAGCAGTGCCTGCAAAACGGCGTGCCCTGGTACACGCAGGCCAATGGTCTTGCGTGCCGGGTGGCTGACGCGCCGGGGCACTTCCTTGCTGGCTTCCAGGATGAAGGTGTAGGGTCCGGGCGTTGCAGCTTTCAGCAAACGGTACTGGGCGTTGTCCACCCGTGCGTAACTGGCCAACTCGCTGAGATCGCGGCACAGCAGCGTCAGGTGGTGTTTGTCGTCCACGCCGCGCACGCGCCGTAAATTATCGACAGCCGCTTTGTCGTCGAGATGGCAGACCAGGGCGTAGCTGGAGTCGGTGGGCACGGCCAGAATGCCCCCGGCCTCCAGCAGTGCGACCGCCTGTCTGAGCAATCGTGGCTGGGGGTTTTCCGGGTGAACTTCGAAGTATTGGGCCATGCCGTTATGAATGTGTTATTGGATGCGTGCAGCGAGCAATTCCCAGACAGGGGTCAGATTGTCGGGCAAAAGGGGTAGGGTGCCAAGTTCCGTGCGGCTTTCCCCAGGGCTGTGGAAGTCGCTGCCGCGCGAAGCCGCCAGTCCGAATTCGCGTGCGGTCGCGGCGTAGGCCAGGGATTCAGCCGGTGTATGGCTTCCCGTCACCACTTCAACGCCTTGGCCACCGTGCGCCTTGAATTCGCTGAACAGGGCATATTCTTCGGTGGGCGTCAGCTTGTAGCGCGCCGGATGTGCAATCACTGCCACACCACCCGCAGCGGTAATCCAGTGCACGGCATCCCTGAGCGAAGCCCAGCGGTGCGGCACATACCCTGGCTTGCCTTGCGTGAGGTATTTTTTAAACACCTCGTTGATTTCCCGGCAAACGCCGGTTTCCACCAGAAAGCGGGCAAAGTGGGTGCGTGAGATCAATTCCGGGTTGCTGACAAATTGCAGTGCGCCTTCAAACGCACCCTGAATGCCGACTTGTGCCAGCCGGTCGGACATTTCCATAGCACGCATTCCGCGCCCGCCACGGGTCTGGCGCAAGCCATTTTGCAATTCAGGATCGTCCGGGTCAAAGCCAAGGCCGACGATGTGAATGGTCTGGCCGATGAAGCTGACGGAAATTTCTGTGCCTGTCAGGTAACGCAAGCCGCAGTCCCTGGCCGCTGCCGCCGCCCTTTTTTGCCCGCTGATTTCATCATGGTCCGTCAAGGCCCACAGCTGCACGCCCTGGGCAACGGCCCGCGCCGCCAAAGCCTCCGGCGTGAGCGTTCCGTCCGAGATAACAGAGTGGCAATGAAGATCAGCATTTAATCGGGTAGTCACAGCCGCATTTTAGGCTCTGGCTGGTGAACTCCAGGAGACGACTGCCATCCGGGTGTTGAAATGCCAGGGCGCTGGCGTGGAGCATCAAACGCGGCGCCTGGGCAATGGCTTGTGGCGGTGCATACAGCGTATCACCCAGAATGGGGTGGCCAATGGCTTGCAAATGCACGCGCAGCTGGTGTGTCCGCCCGGTCAGGGGCTCCAGTACGACGTGGCTGACCTGGTTTTGGGTGTCCACATACTCGGCCATGAACCGGGTGTGGCTGGCTTTGCCGTGTTGCCGGTCTATGATGCGCAGAGGGCGCCTGGCCCAATCCGCTGCGATGGGCAGGTCAATCTCCTGCCAGTCTCCCACAGGCGCCGCCACCACCCCACTCACCCAGGCCGTATAGCGTTTGTGCACCCGGCGCTCGGCAAATTCTCGACTGAGTACGCGTTGTGCAGCTGCACCGCGCGCCATGACCAGCAGGCCCGAGGTGGCCATATCCAGGCGATGGACCACCAGGGCATCGGGAAACAGGACTTGTACCCTGGCGCTCACGCAATCCTGCTTGTCGGGTCCGCGCCCAGGAACGGACAAAAGACCCGCCGGTTTATCGAGCACCACAACGGCGTGATCGGCATACACGACACACAGCGGTTCGATCGGTTCTTCAACTGGCATGGTTGTTGTTGCCGGCAATCACGCGCTGTACGGTTTCGCAGAATTCATGCACATCGTTGGGCTTGTAGATCAGGGCGCTGGCACCCTCGCGCATGGCGCTTTGCTCCAGCTCCGGGGTCACATAACCCGAGGCCAGCGCCACCGGCAGATCGGGGCGGATGGCTTTTGCCTGGCGCAATAAATCCAGCCCGCTGTAACCGGGCATGTTGTAGTCGGTCACCAAGAGGTCATATTCCTGGGGATTGGCTTGCAATGCCGCCTGAGCCTCGTGCGGGTCGGTGTAGGTGGTCACAACAAAGCCTTTGCGCTTGAGCACACGGGCAATCAGGAAAACCAGCGCCTGGTCGTCGTCCACGTACATCACATGCCGCCCCCGGCCATGAATCGCACGCACGGGCGCGGTGTCCACGGCAGGCGCCTGTGCTTTCTCCAGGGTGCGCGGAAAATACAGCGTGAATACACTGCCTTGGCCGAGTTCGCTGTGCACGTCGATGGCACCCTGGTGGGTTTGCATGATGCCATGCACCACTGCAAGGCCCAGACCCGTTCCCTGCCCCACTTCGCGGGTGGTGAAAAAGGGCTCAAATATCCGCCCCAGTGTCTCGCTGGACATTCCTTTGCCGTTGTCACGCACCGTGACCGTGGTGTAGTGCCCGACGCTCACCCCCAGGCGACTGGCCAGGGTTGGATCAAGCTCCGTGCTGGACAATTCCATGCGCACCAGCCCCTTCTGGTTGCCAATGGCCAAAATGGCGTTGGTGCCCAGATTCAGCAGGGCTTGTTCCACCTGCGTGGTGTCTGCCAGTACCAAGGGGGTGTTGGGCGCGACATGCACTTGAAGTTCAACCAGAGGGGGCAAGGTGACCTTCATCAAGCGCGCAGCCTCCTGCATCACGTCGCCCAGGGAAATGGGGCTGCGTTTGGGCACCTCGTTGCGGCTGAAGGTCAGAATCTGGCGCACCAGGTCTCGTGCGCGTTTGCCGGCTTTTTCAATTTCCCGCAAGCTGGGCAAGGCGGGAGAATCCGGCGCGGTGTCCTGCTTGGCCAGATCGACATTGCCCAGTATGGCGCTGAGAATGTTATTGAAATCGTGTGCAATGCCACCGGCCATCGTTCCCATGGCCTGCATTTTTTGTGATTCGCGCAGCTGTGTTTCCAGCGCTGCACGTTGCGCTTCGGCCTGCTTTTTTGACGTCAGATCGCGGGCAAAAATGGTGGTGATTCCATGCGAAGACAAACGGGTATGGTGCCGTCTATCCAGGGAAACACTGATTTCGACAAAAATCTCCCGCCCCAGCAAGGTGGTGGCCGCAAACTCGCCCAAGCGGGTCTGGGAATGGACCTGGCCGGTCGCCAAGGCTGCCTCGACCTGCGGCAAAAACCGCCCGAGCTTGCTGCCCAGCGCCTCGGCTCCGGGACATTCGAACAGCGCGGTTGCCGCCGGATTGAATACGGTGATGCACTGCGCTTCGTCCACGCACAAAATGGCATCCAGCGAGGAATTGATGACGGCGGCCATGCGGTTTTCGCTGATGAGCAGGTCTTCGTTGCGCTGGCGCAAGACGGTGGCACTGTTTTCCAATGCCCGCCGCTGCGCCAGCAAAGGCCCCTGGTCAATGATGGCGCAGATGAAGTGCGCCAGCTCGTCTTGCGGGTTTTCGATGCGCGCGATGTGCAGATCGCCGGTAAAGTTTCCTTGCGAACCGGCCAGAAAGACGACTTCACTGACTTCGCTGGTGCTGCTGGATTTGGCTTGCAGGAACGCTGCCGCGACCGATTCGGTATGTTCCTGGCCGACAAAAGGCGGCAAAAAATGCAGGGGCGGATCGCTCTCCTGCGGCTGAAACAAGCGCAGGGCCATGGCGTTGCTGGCCATGACAAGACCCTCTTCATCAACCACCATCAAGGCCAGGGGTACGTTGGAAAACAGAGTGGCGAAACGCTCGGACGCCCCTTCGGCTTCTTGCTGGCTGTAGCGCAGTGCGCGGTTCTGGATTTCCAGCTCTGCCTGGTATTTGCGCAGGTCTTCGATCATGCGCGCCGGCGTATAGCCGTCCACCAGCAACGCATCCCCCGTATCAGCAGAATTGAAGCCGGTGGCTGCGTGCGGATAATGGCGAATTTTTCTGCGACGTGAAGATCTGCTCATGCAATCGAAGTACCAAGAACCCATGGCCGGATACGGACCGGACCGCATGTCTTGATTTTTCCAGCGACAATCAGGGTCTTTTACAACTCTATCGCATCCTGAAACACCAAGCCATGACATCCATGACGAGTACGATCACTTTTCCGGTTCGCCCCGCCACCATGCGTGATGCCAAACATATTGCCGAATTACAGCACACTGTCGTGCGCGATACGCCCAGATCCACAGCCGATGGTGCCACTGCGTCCGAAATCCCTCTGGACAAACGGCAGGCGTTCTGGCGTGAAGCGGTCGAGTTTGGCGAACCACAGGTTCTGGTTGCACTCGATGGCGACAAAATCGTGGGGTTCGTGGGTTTTGATCGCTCGCGTGACAGGGGCACGCCGCAAACCATGGGCGAAATCTGGGCGATCTACGTCCTGCCTTCCTATTGGGGGCGCGGTGTGGGATCGGCCCTGTGGAAGTCTGCACGCAAGGGTTTGCAGGAAGAAGGCTGCACCCAGGTGAGCATATGGCTGTCCCTGTCCAACGAACGCGCATTGCGTTTTCATGAACAGGCCGGATTCAAACGCGAACCCGCCAGCTCCAAGGCGGTTGCCACGGGTAAAGGCACGGCAGAAGAAATCCGCCTGAAACGTTCCCTGCTTTAAGTCATTACTCCTATTTGTATAGCTTTTCCTGCTCATTTCATGCGAGTTACAGCCAAATATAACCCCTGATAAGCATTGTTCTGCTGTTTTTGGTGATGGTGCGCGCGCAAAAAGCACGTGGTGAAAAGCAGGTGTGTGTGCGTCTGCAGGCAGTTGGCGCATAGCTGGCAGCGCAGATGTGAAAGTGGTACATGCGGTTTCATAGAATCGGGGATTCCTCAGACCCTTGCCATGTTTAGTTTTTTCAAGAAAAAATCTCCCACACCCCAAGCTCCCGCCACCGAAACTCCGGTCACGGCCACATCGGCATTGCCCGTCGCAGACGCTGCACCCAAGCCGCCTTTGCCCACGGGTGGTTCGCTGATCGGCAGCGCACTGGTCATACCGATTGCCATTCCTGAACCCGGTGCGATTGCGCCGGAGCGGCAGAAATGGGTGGACAAGCTGCGTGCCAGCCTGGGAAAAACCGCCAGCAGCATTTCGGTGGTGTTTGGTGGCTCGTTGATCGACGAGGCGTTGTACGAAAATCTGGAAGATGCTTTGCTGATGGCCGACACCGGGGTGCCCGCAACCCAGTACCTGATCGCCGAATTGCGCCGCAAGGTCAATGACAGCGGCATCACCCACCCGATTGCCCTGAAGAACGTGCTGGTGGCGTTGTTGACGCAGATGCTGCAACCCTTGCAAAAATCCCTTGTGATTGGCCAGTACAAGCCGACGGTCATCATGGTGGCCGGAGTGAATGGTGCGGGCAAGACCACTTCCATTGGCAAACTCACGCACCACCTGTCCACCAGCGGTGCCAGCGTCCTGCTGGCAGCGGCAGACACCTTCCGTGCGGCTGCGCGCGAGCAACTCAGCATCTGGGCCGACCGCAATACGGTGGAAATCATCAGCCAGCAAGGTGGCGACCCGGCTGCGGTGAGCTTTGATGCCGTCAGCGCGGGCCGGGCGCGCGGCAAGGACGTGGTACTGATCGACACTGCGGGAAGGCTGCCAACCCAGCTGCACCTGATGGAAGAGCTGAAAAAGATCAAGCGCGTCATCCAGAAAACAGGCGACGGCGCCGCCGCACCGGACACACCCCCGCACGAGATTTTGCTGGTGATTGACGGCAATACCGGACAAAACGCCGTCGCCCAGGTCAAGAGTTTTGACGATGCGTTGGGTCTGACCGGTTTGATCGTCACCAAGCTTGACGGTACGGCCAAGGGCGGTGTGCTGGCGGCCATCGCGCGCGAGCGGCCCATTCCCGTCTATTTCATCGGTGTCGGGGAAAAGCTCGAAGAACTGGAAACCTTCAATGCACGTGAGTTTGCACTGGCATTACTGGGCTAGTTGAATGGCCATGTGTCATGTGTTGTGCCTGAACCGTTTTTCCTTGTCGTAGGGAAAAACGTCGTGCACGTAGCCAGCGAGAATGCGGTCCTTGTGTCCCTGCCAGAAGGCCACGTCCAGCAAATCCGCATGGTGTTTCATGAAGACCGCGCGCACCGCCGGGTTGCCTAGCAGAAACGGGCCAAAGGTTTCCGGGAATACGTCGTGCGGGCCGACGCTGTACCAGACCTCACCGGACATTTCATCCTCTTCGTTGCGCGGTGGCGGCACCCTGCGGAAATTGCAGTCGGTCAGGTACTCGATCTCGTCGTAGTCGTAAAAAACCACCTTGCCATGGCGGGTGATGCCAAAGTTCTTCCACAGCATGTCGCCGGGGAAAATATTGGCCGCCACCAGATCCTTGATGGCGTTGCCATACTCGATGACGCCGCGCGCGATCTGCTCGCGGGCGCGCAGCGCCTGTCGGCTGGTCTCGTTGGGCTTGGCGCCACCGGCATCGAACGCTTCCTGCAGGTAAATATTGAGCGGAATCATGCGCCGCTCAATGTACAGGTGCTTGATGACGACTTCGGTCTTGCCGTCGTAGTCACTGATTTCGAGTTGGCTGGGGGCAAACTTCTTCAGCTCGGCAATCAGTTCATCGTCGAAACGCTCACGTGGAAAACCTACATTGCTGTACTCCAGCGTGTCGGCCATGCGTCCCACGCGGTCGTGCTGCTTGACCAGCAGGTACTTGCCCTTGATCTGTTCGCGCGTCGTGTCCTTTTGCGGGGGGTAGTAATCCTTGATGACCTTGAATACATACGGGAACGAGGGCAGATCGAATACCAGCATCACCATGCCTTTGATGCCGGGGGCGATGCGGAACTTGTCGGTGCTGTGGCGCAGGTGGTGCAAAAAATCGCGGTAAAACATGGTCTTGCCCTGTTTGGCCAGACCCAGGGCGTTGTATATCTCGTTGCGTGGCTTACGGGGCATCATGCTGCGCAAAAATTGCACATAGGCCGATGGGATTTCCATATCCACCATGAAATAAGCGTGCGCAAAGCTGAACAGCAGCAAAAGGTCCGCTTCGTCAAAGAGTGCGGCATCAATCACGAGTTTGCCGGCGTCGTTGTGCAGGATAGGCAGGGCAAACGGGTATTCGGTAAAGCCGTTAATCACCTTGCCAACGACATAGCAGCCCTTGTTGCGGAAAAAGAGTCCGGTCAGAGCCTGAATCTGGTAGTTGGCGCGCAGTACCGCGCCACCCAGCCGCTCGGCCATCGCCGTTGCCACCCATTGGGCATCGCGTGCCAGGTCTTCAAAGGGTACGCGCAAATCAAAGTCTTGCACCATGCGTTGTACAACTTCGGACGTGGTGTCCTGGGTGGGGTAGTAGGCGCGAAAGGTGGGGCGCAGTTCGGACTCGTCGTTTTCAATGTATTCGGTACTGACTGCCGGGCGCACGAAAATGAAGTTGTTCAGGAAATAGCTGCGGTGCAGTATCTTGGTCGTGACCGAGTTGAAGAAGGTTTCCGCCAGCTCGGGTTGGTGGTGGTCCACCAGCAGGCCGATGTAGTGCAATTTGATCTGCTGCCAGACCTCCATCGGTTGCTCTCCGGCCTTGAACTCCAGCTCCAGGCGCCGGGACGCTTCCTTGACGCGCAAGTCGTAAAACTCGATGCGTTCGCGCTGGGAACGCTGCTGGCCTTGCCAATCGGCGGTTTCAAAGCGGTGCTTGGCGCCTGCGGATTCGCTGCGAAACAAGCGGTAATGGCGGTCAAAACCATCCATCATGGCCTGAGCGATGTCGTAGGCAATGGAAGAATCAAGTCGTGTCGGGAACATGGGCTTTATCTTTACTATGAATTAAATAGCTTTTGTCGCACTATCTACGTGCCCTGGATGGAATCCTGGCGTGGCATCAGGCGTACGCCCGAGATGGCCTTGGTATACAGCTCCTGCAGGTGGTGGTTGCCGGTGACGGTCATGTGCAGGTCTTGCAACAGGCCATCGTGCACGCCAAAGACCCAGCCATGCAGCGTCACCTTCTGGCCGGCACTCCAGGCATCCTGCAAAACGGTACTCTGCGCCACGTTGACGACCTGCTCGATCACGTTGAGTTCGCTCAGGGCGTTGGCGCGGCCATGCTCGGGCAGAATCTCCAGCAAATGGCGATGCCGGTCGCGTACATCCTTGAGATGGCGCAGCCAGTTGTCGGCCAGACCAATACGCGCACCTTCGAGCGCGGCGCGCACCCCGGCGCAGCCATAGTGTCCCACCACCATGACGTGCTCGACCTTGAGCCGTTCGACGGCAAACTGGATGGTGGATAAGGCGTTGAGGTCCGAGTGGACCACGATATTGGCAATGTTGCGATGCACGAACACATTGCCGGGAATCAGTCCGGTGATTTCGTTGGCGGGCACCCGGCTGTCGGAGCAGCCGATCCACATATAGCGCGGTTGTTGTTGCGCGGACAGCGTTGTGAAAAATCCTGGGCGCGTGCGTTCCATCTCGGCAGCCCAGGCGCGGTTTTGTGCAAACAGGTCTGTCAAATTTTCGTCCATACCATCACTCCATTCACTATTGAGCACTATTGAGCACTCTATTTTTTCAGGGAAACACGCACGTTCCAGTCGAGCAGACCGTAACGGGCACGCTCTTGCAAATCGTCACGCGCGTTGAATTGGCAATTGGTAGTCGCTGCGGCGGCATTGCTGCAGGTAAACGAATCCTTGTTGCCCAGCTGCCATAGCCCCTGGGCGTTGCGTGCTTCGCCGGTAAAGAACAAGGTGCGTGCCGCGTTCAGTGGTTTGCCATCGGGCGCACGCAGCAGGTTGCGGCCAGCGTTCAAATAAGGGCCGGGGACGCCAGCCAGGGGCAGCAGGGTGTCAAACATGTCGCGGTGGCTGGCAGGCAGATTTTGCTGCGTGCCGCAGGAGAGCTTGTCGCCCCAGATGATGAACGGTACTTGGCGCATCAGGTAGCGCCGCCGCGCTTCGGCGTAGATGCCAAAGGAGCGCACATTGTGGTCGCCTGTGGCAGCAATCAAGGTATTGCCACGCAACGGCCCGCGCTGCACGTCCTGTACGAAGGCACCGAGCAAGTCCGTGGCGTAGTGGTAGGAGTCCAGATTGAGCCGCAAGGTATCGGAACTGGTTTCGCCGCGCCACAGGCGCATATCGCGCGGCACCCGCTGGTAATCCTCGGGCAGGTCGTACGGCGGGTGGGTGGTGGAGGTCAAAACAAAGACAAACAAGGGTTTATCCTGCTTGTCCGCAGACTTGGCTGCCAGGCGCTTTTGCAGATACTTGAACACATAACTGTCCCAGACGCCCCAGATACCCAGCACTGCATCGGGGTAGTGTTGCTTGAGGGTATTGGCATCCACCACTTCGTCAAAGCCCTGCGCGGCCAGCACACGGTTGAGGTCGCGCCAGCCCGAACGCGCCGAGGTGATGAACAAGGTCTGGTACCCGGCGTCGCGTATCACTTTCGGGATGCTCCAGGGAATCGGTTTGCGCCCGACCTCGCCCAGGGTCAAGGGTGTGATTGGCGTGGAAAACAGGATGGCTTCCAGCGAAGGGTGCGTGCCGGCCTGGGCGGAATCAAAGTTATTGAAATGGCAGGCCCGCGTGAGCGTGGGCGCCATGCGGCCCAGGACATCGAAATCCGGGCTCTGGTACAGCATGGGCTCGGCGCTCCAGGACTCCATCAGGAAAAAGAGCAGGTTTTTCTTCGCCGTGCCTGCGGCCAAGGGCGCGCGCGCCGTCAATGCGGCACGGATTTCGGCCTCGCTGTCGTGCGGGAGTCCCAGGACTTCAGCCGCAGCCTGTGGTGAATCAAAACCCATGGCTTTTAATCCAGCCAGCGGATTTTGCAGGTTTTGTGACTGCTTGCGGTTGTCCCAGGCGTATTTGAGCGCAATGACGCCGTTGGGCACCATGTCATTCAGAAATTGCGAGGTGGTGACGGTCAGGTGCTGGCGCTGCAACGCCATTTCGCGCAAGGTGCCCTTGCCCGCCAGTATCAGTGCAAAGAGGGCCACGAGCACAAACGCCAGCCGCAATGCCAGATGGCGCTTGCGCAGCACGGTATCGGGTCTGAAATACCATAGCAGACTCCGCAGCAAAGTGCGCGCAGCCAGGGTAAGAACGAGCGCCAGCAGCAGCGTCCAGAGTACCGGAAAGTCGTGCCAGACGGTTTGCAGCACGGCGACGGTGTCGTCTTCCACCAGACCAAACACCAGCGCGTCAATCGGTGTCTTGTAAAAGCCGAAGTAGTGTAGATTGATGAGCGACAACAGCACGTACAGGAATGCCACGCCAGTGGCGGTGCGTTCACACGCTTTGTCCGAGGCCCAGGGAAAGACCAGCAGCAGCAAGAATCCGGCAATGGCGCTGACCTTGAGGTCAAAGCGCAGCCCCTGCACCAGCACGCTGGCCAAGTCAGCGCCCGAGGCCTGGTAGCCGGCGGGCCAGAAATACGCCAGTTGCCCGAGCCGCACCAGCGACAAAGCCAGCACCAGCGGCACAATCAGTGCCCAGGCGCGCACCAGCCCACGCAAACCGGCGTGTAGCAGTGTCCCCGGCAAGGCGACAAGATTCATTTTGACGTGTGCCAGCACCTAGAATGCCTGCTTTGTTGACGTTTGCGTAAACGTTGATTATCCAACAATCGGAAAATCCAGAATTGGAGCAGGCGGCCATGAACGAATCTGAACACATGCTCCACTACCCGCTGGGTGATACCCTGGCGCCAAAAGGTGGCACCTTGGCGATCACCCCGGATGTCAAATGGGTCCGCATGGCGCTGCCATTTGCACTGGACCACATCAACCTGTGGCTGCTGCGCGATGCCATCGAGGCGGAAAACGGTGAACGCATCCAGGGATGGAGCATTGTGGATTGCGGCATCCACAGCGCGCAGTCCAAGGCGCAGTGGGAAAGCATTTTTGCCAATGAACTGGAGGGCTTGCCGGTACTGCGGGTCTTCGTCACCCACATGCATCCGGACCACATTGGCATGGCGCATTGGTTGTGCCAGCGCTGGAACGCCACGCTGTGGATGAGTGCCACGGACTTTCTCGTCGCCCGCCTGGCGTGCATGGGGCCTGCCGCCCTGGAGGGAACGAAAGGGGCGACATTTTTTGCGACCCATGGGCTTACCGACCGCGAAGTGCTGGAAAAAATCACCGCCCGCATGGGCTATTTTCAAGCCATGGTCCCTGCGCTGCCCATGCAGTACCACCGCCTGATGGACGCCAAGGTCTTGCGTCTGGGCAATCTGGAGTGGCGTTGTATCAGTGGCTATGGCCACGCGCCCGAGCACATCGCCTTGTACTGCGATAGTCTGCGTGTGCTGATTGGCGGCGACATGCTGTTGCCGCGCATCTCGACCAATGTCAGCGTGTACGACCAGGAGCCCGAGTCCAACCCGCTGGCCTTGTTTCTGGATTCGATTGACAAATTCCTGGCGCTGCCCGAAGACACCCTGGTTCTACCCGCGCACGGCAAACCCTTTACCGGACTGCACATGCGCGTCCGGCAGCTGCACGACCACCACCAGGAACGCCTGGGCGAGGTACTGGCGGCCTGCGCTGGCGCACCGTGCAGTGCTGCCGACGTATTGCCGGTGCTTTTCAAAGCGCCACTGGACATGCACCAGACCACCTTTGCCATCGGTGAAGCGCTGGCACACTTGCATGCATTGTGGTTTCAGGGCAAATTGCAGCGCACACTGTCACCTGATGGCATCTACCGCTTTGCCGCAGTACCATAAATGGCTGGAAGTCCCGCAGGACAAGCGGGGTCAGCTCTTTTTCTTATAGTAAGCTCGTAATGTCTGAATGGCGCGCGTATGCAGTGCCAGCCACAGCAGCGGGTCGAGCAGCGCGTCCCAGACATTGCCGCTGGGCAGCCGCAACAGTACAAATAGCACCAATGCGCCGCCTGCAACGCCAACGTCAATATCAGGTTGCTGGCCAGTCAATACCCAGGGCAGGAGCAGCAGCAGCGCGAGCAGGGGCGCTGCTGCCGGACTGAAGCCCCGGGCGTATAAGGAAAATGGCAACAGGTGCAGTAGCGCAAAGGTATCGAGCAGCAAGACCCAACCCAGAGCCAAGCCCATCCATGCCGTGATGGGTAAGGCGGATAAGGCAGCAGCATCCTGCCGGGGGCGTGTGCGCAGCACGACACAACAGTACAGCACGGTGGCGCTGCTCGGCGCCTGAAAGGCCAGACCCAGCCAGTGGCTGATCGAGCCACACCCCGGAACCAGCGCCCAGGCAGTCAGCGTCAGAATGGCGCTGTAGCGCAAGACCGGACGCACGGGCAAGGCACGGAGCGCCCAGTATCCCAGGCAGGCCAGCACCAGACCCCAGCCCAGGCGCAGCCAGAGCGCTTGCAACCATGCCGCAGGCAAGGCCGGTGCATCGCCCAACCAGGCCAGGTTCATGGTGCGCGCTCCTGCATAGGTGTGGGGACGGCAAGGCGTTGCCAAGCCAGGTATTTGCGGTCCACGGTGTAACTGAGCCACAACTGGCCATCCGTCCAGGCTAGCGCCGGGTAGGAAAATTCATCATCGAACGTTCCGTGTTCCAGCCGGTTCAGCAGTGTCCAGTTGCGGCCATCGTTGGACTGGCTCAAATCCAGTGTTCCACGCGATCCAACGGACGAGTTGTGCGCCAGCAGAAATTGGCCCGGCGCCAGCGCGAGCGTTGCCACTGCCGAGTCCGGATTGTCCAGCGCCAGATCAGGCATATCCTCCCAATGCCTCCCTCCATCCGTGGTTTGCGCTACACCAATCTTGCCGTCGTGGTGTTCGTTGCGCGTCAGCGCCAGCCACACCTGCGTGCCAAGCGGCAGAAAACCGGGCTGCAACAGGTGGGAGCGGCTGGAGACGCGCACCATCCCCAAAAAGGCGCCATCGCGGTCGAAACGCAGGGCGGCGGGATATTTGATGCCGAGTTCAAAATGCACGGGTAGCACCATCCCGCCGTCGGTCAAGGGTAGCGGTGCATTGCGTACCAGGTAGCTGGTGTTCCACAGCCACGACAGCGGCAGCGCCCGCACCGGCTCAAAGGGCAGTTCGTCCAGGCGATTGCCGGCGCTGCTCTGGCGCAAATGCACAATGCGCGAAGCGGCCCAGCCCCCCCAGCCGGTGGCGACCACAAACAGATGCACACGGCCCTGGCCATCGAGCCAGGCAACCGGATTGCCCAGGCGACGCACGCCATACCCCAGCTGCGCGGCCACGTGGTGCCGGTTGACCACGGCGCGCGGGGGCGTCCATTGGTTGGTGGCACGCAGCCACTGGGAGGCTACGATCTGTACCAGCGGGCCGCTTTCGCGCTCACCCGAAAACCAGAAGAGCGTCAGTGCCGCCGGGTGTCCGGCGGGCATGGGCAAGAGGCTGCTGGCGTGGGCTGCGCGTGCGCCTTCGGGCATGGGAACCAGTCCCCGCGCGGTACGAGACGTATCCAGAACCTGCAATTGCACGGGCTTTTGCAATGGCCAGGTTGCAGCAGCAGTGTCGGGTACGGGCACGGACGCACGTTGCAAAACCTCCAGAACCAGCAGCGCCAACGCCGCCAGCGTGGAAAGGACAAAGCGCCAGCCAACCGACTGCAACTGCATGCACTTCAAGCCCAGCGCTTGATGTCTCGATCAGTGGTTTTAATGGTTAATGGTTCTGGCGCGGCGCGGGCAACTGGCGCACGATGGAGTCGCCCTCGTTTTTGACAACATCCCCTACGCTGAAACCGGGTTGCTGGCTGAAGTCAAAACTCCCCCGCTCCCCATTGGCGTATTGCACCGTTACCGTCCAGACGGTGTGCGTTTTGACCTTTTCTTCTATCACGCGCCCGGCATAGGCGCCACCAACGGCACCGGCCAGGGTGGCAAGGTCCTTGCCTGAGCCGGCCCCGACCTGGTTACCCAGCAAGGCACCACCAATACCGCCGGCGATGGTACCCAAAGCACTTGCCTCACCGGCTTTCTCCGTGGCTGAAACGGCGATGACCGTGCCACAGTCGTGGCAGACTTCTGCTGCCTGACGGGTGCGTGCAGGTGTGGACGGTGTGTGTGTGGCAGCAGGTTGTGCCGAAGGAGGCGGTGGGGGCGGTACAACGGAGGCTCTGGACTTTGCCGCAGCAATGGCCTGGTCGTATTCCGCCTTGGCATCCCGGCGGCACTGCATCTTCTTGCCAGACGTAGGCTCATCATCGCATAAGGCTTTGTCGGCCTGGTAACGGGCCAAGGCCGCCTTGCTGTCGGCTGCGAACTGGGGGCTACTGGTGGTTTTCGCTGTGGCAGCCAGGACCGATCCCGTGGCGCAGGCCAAGGCCAGTATGCAGGATATGCAGAGGGTTTTCCTGTTCATCTTGTTCATTGCGCAATGACTCCTTGAAAAGTAAAAGAAAAGTGACCAGCAGTCATTTGGCATCATGGATTGAGGACCAAACGCGGAATGATACCGTTACCAAGATCGTCGTAGTTGGAATTGGGTGCGATTCCAAGTGATGCGTCTGTTGTAGGGGAAGGCCCCAGGGCGGCCACCCCTGCATGTATCACATGGAATTACGCCAGTTTCATATCACCCGTGATATTAAAAATACCCAAGCCGCACTACAGATGATCCCCGCAAGCCTTTGTGGCACGTTTTTAGCCTCAATTTGGCCTCAAATCAGGCATCAAATCAGCCTCTAGACCCCGTGGGACAAGCGGGAGCAGCTACTGAAAATGTAGCAACAAGAATCAAGGCATCACATTTGAATCGCACCCGTTGGAATTGGCATTGTTGGCATCCGCTGCCAATTCCGCACACAGCAATTCGGTATGTCCTTTTATCCTTCAAGGTCAGTGGTGCGGCGACGCAAGGTAGTGCCGGTTTCGAGCGCACGCCGCACGGCGCCGAACCGCAGGTAAAGGGCCGGCACCACAACCATGTTGAGCACGGTCGAAGAGATCAGCCCGCAGAGAATGACGACGGCCATCGGAGCCTGGATTTCGGAACCGGGTTGCCCGGCCGACAGCGCCAGCGGTACGAGGGCCAGACCGGCGGCGAGCGCGGTCATCAGGATCGGAATCAGCCGCTCCTCCGCCCCCCGCTTGACCGCCTCCAGGATATCCTTAACCTCGTCGTGTTCGACCAGATGGTGAATATGCAAAATCATCATCACGCCATTGCGTGTTGCAATGCCGAACAGCGTGATGAAACCGATGATCGAGGCGATGGTCACCACGCCACCGGCCAGATACACGCCGACCACCCCACCGATGATCGACAACGGAAGATTCAGCATGACCAGAAAAGCATCGCGAGCCGAATGGAAAGCGACGAAGAGCAGCAGGAAAATGCCAACCACGACGACCGAGCCGAGCAACATCAAGACACGCGAGGCTTCAGCCGCCGACTCGAACTGTCCACCGAATTCGATATGGTAGCCAACCGGCAGTTTCACTTCCGCTGCCACCTTGGCCTGCATTTCTTCGACGACACTCTTCAGATCGCGCCCGGCAACGTTGGCCATCACGACAATCTTACGCTGAACGTTCTCGCGGTTGATGAAATACGGTCCGCGATCATTTTCGATGTCAGCCAGCGCCGACAGCGGTAGCCGGGCACCGGTCGGCGTCGTCACCAGCGTTGCGCGGATTGCGTCGAGGTTGTCGCGGACGACCGGGTCGTAGCGGATGATGAGGTCATAAGTTGCCTGTCCTTGCACGACCTTGGACACCACCAGGCCATTGAACGCCGTCTCGATACTTTCCGACAACTCAGCCGTCGATAGGCCGTGGCGCGCCAGCGCATCGCGTCGATACTTGATGCTCAGGAACGGAATGTCGGTCTGCTGCTCGGGTTGCACGTCAACCGAACCTTTGACTTGCTGCATGACGCCCTTGACCTGCTCGGCTAGCTTGCGCAGTTCGGGCAATTCGGTGCCGAAGATTTTGACCGCGATGTTGGCTCGCGTGCCGGACAGCATGTGGTCAATGCGATGCGAAATCGGTTGGCCGACCACTACCTGGACACCGGTCAGTTTTGCGAAGTCAGCGCGCAAGGCGGCAAGAAATGCTTCCTTGCTGCGTTCCTTCATCTTCAGACTGACTTCGAGCTCCGACTGGTGCACGTCGAGCGCGTGCGGGTCAAGCGGTGAGCGCCCGGTTCTACGGGCTGTGGCAACGACTTCGGGGTGGGTCAGCAGAACCTCTTCGACCATCTGGCCCAGCTTCGCGGATTCGGCTATTGCCGTGCCGGGAATCGTTTCAACCCCGACAGTCAGGGTGCCTTCGTTGAAGTCCGGCAAAAAGGACTGTCCAGCGGTGCCAAGACCGATCAGTGCGGCCACCAGAAGCCCGCCACTGGCCAATGAAATCGCCTTCCAGCGGGTGATCGTTACGTCGAGCATCCGCCGGTAAGAAGTGCGCAGCCATCCAACGAAACGCGGTTCGTGGTGCCCCTGAACCTCCCTGGATTTTCCGAGAAACATTGACGCCAGCACGGGAGTCACCGTGATCGAGAGCAGCAGCGAAGCAAACAGCGAGATCACGTAAGCCAGACCTAGCGGCACCATCAACCGGCCCTCGACGCCCGACAGGAAGAACAAGGGCACGAAGACCAGCATGATGATCAGCGTCGCGAAGACGATAGAGCCCTGGATTTCCTTGGTTGCCAGAAATACGACGTGCATCGTTGATTCGCGCTGGTGTTCCGGCTTCTCGTTGTTTTGCTGCAGGCGACGAACAATGTTTTCGACCACGATGATGGCGTCGTCGACCAGCGCTCCGAGTGCAATCGCGATACCACCGAGCGTCATCGTGTTGATCGTCGCCCCGAGCGACTTCATCGACAGAATTGCAGCAACAATCGACAGCGGTAGCGCAATCAAGGTAATGGCGGTCGAGCGGACCGAGAGCAAGAAGGCAAAGACAATGGCGACGACCAGGATGGCGCCGTCGCGCAAGGCCACCAGCAGGTTATCCACCGAGGTTTCGATGAAATCTGCCTGGCGGAATAAGCGCGTCTCCACTTTCATACCGGCTGGCAGCGACTGTTGAATGTCGGTCAGCGCGCGGTCAAGAGTGCGGGTCAACTCCAGCGTGTTAGCCGAAGGCTGCCGCTGGATGCCGAGCACCACCGCCGGTTTGCCGTTGGTCGAACCAAGTCCGCGCACGACGGCCTTGCCTAGCGCCACATCGGCGACATGCCGGATGAGGACGGGTTGGCCCTTCTTCACGGCGACGACTGCTTCGGCGACATCCTCGATCCGGCGCACCCGGCCAATGCCCTGAATCAGATACTCCTGGCCGTTCTCGGCGTAGAAACCGGCGGCGGCGTTCTTGTTCGACCCCGCAACGGCCTTGACCACCTCGTCAATGGTCAGCCCGTAGGTCGCCAGCCGTTCCGGCTTCAGCGTGACCTGGAATTGCTGCACATCGCCGCCAATCGGCAGCACATCGGCCACCCCCGGCACTGCCAGCAGACGTTTGCGCAGGACGTAATCGGCGGTGTTCTTGAGCGTGACCGTCGAGTGCTGGCCATTCTGCCCGTTGGTTAGCGCAATGAACATGATCTCGCCCATGATCGACGACGCGGGGGCCATCACCGGCGCCTCGATGCCAGGCGGCAGCGCCGCTTTCGCCAGTTGCAGCTTTTCGGCCACGATCTGTCGGGCGATGTAGGTGTCGGTTCCCCATGCAAACTCGACGGTGATGACCGAGAGACCGATTTTGGTCGATGAGCGCACGCGCCGTACGCCCGGTGCGCCGTTCAGCGCCGTTTCAATCGGGAATGTGGCCAGAGCCTCCATATCGGCCGGTGCCATGCCTTCGGCCTCAGTCACCACGGTAACCGTCGGAGCGGTCAGGTCGGGAAACACATCAACCGGCGTTCGCGTCGTCTCAAAGCCACCCCAGATCAACAAGATCAAGGCGCCGAGCACGACGAACAACCGGTTGCGCAAGGACCACTGAATGATGTGTCCAATCATGGCCGCCCCTTAGTGCGCGTGACCGGACGGGCCGGTCTTTGAGGTGGAGATGCGAATCAGGTAGGCTCCCTTGCTGACCACGCGTTGTCCGGCCTCAAGGCCGCTCACAATGGCAAGCGTATCACCGTCGCGTGCCCCGGTTTGAACGAGTTTGCGCTCGAAACTATCGCCACCGGTCTGGACATAAACGACCTGGGTGCCGCTTTCATCCTGCACAGCGCTGCTGGGAACCAGTACCGATTCCTTGCCGACATCGGAGAAAATTTGTGCCTTGGCGCTCATGCCGAGGCGCAGCGTGTTGTCCGGGTTGGTAAATTCAAAAATCACCGGCACCGTGCGCGTCGCGGCATCGACGACACCACCGACCGCGATCAGGCGACCGCTTTTTCCATCGACATTGAACGTGCGGCTGAAACCGTCCGCAGTAAACGACGCACCGGTCGGTGTACCTAGCCGACCAATGTCACTTTCGGGCACGCGGGCCTCTAACCACAGACGAGCGGTGTTGGCAACATGGAACAGTGCAACGCCTTCGGCCACGTAGGCGCCAGGTGTGACTGCGACATCGGCAATGGTGCCATCAATCGGCGACCGAATCGCGATGCCGGTGCCGCCGGACAGTTGTGCCGCACGCGCTTGCGCGGCATTGAGTTCGGCCTGCGTCAGCTTCTCGTTGGCGCGGGCTTCAAGCAGGCGCTTTTCGGGAATCGCTTCGTCCTTGAACAGTGTCTCCATCCGCTCGCGCTCGCGCTTTGCCTGTTCCATGGCGATCCGCGCCTTGCTGGCACCGGCATCCAGCGATGCCTGATCGGTTTCGCCACCCAGACGCGGTACCAAAGTGGCCAGTACCTGCCCTTTCTTCACGAATTGGCCGATGCGCGGAAACCCACCTACGGCTTGGATGATGCCGACGGTCGGTGCCGCCAACTGGGCTTCGCCGTCAGGTTGCGCCTTGATCGTCGCTGTGGCCATGACCGAAGGTCGGGCGATACCTTTGACCGCTTCGGTTGTGGCAAAGTCAATCTTCCACTGCTGCTCCTTGCTGAACGCGATGCCGTCGTCGCCATGATCGTCGTGGCTGGCGGCCGCCGCCTTGGCGTCGGGATGAACGGTGATCGGACCGAGAGCATGGGTCAATGGACCGAGCGCAGACTCCACAATCAAGGTCAGTTCCCGCGCGCCAGCGACCTTCGGCAGCGCGACCGGCTTGAAGATGCCGGGAACGGACGAGACTTCGGCAGTGAATCGCTCCTCCGGTGCATTACCGCCCGATAGCACGACCGTCACTTGCCCCTTCGTAACCGGCTTGAAATCGGCTAGTTGCGTCAAATGGGCCGCGAATGTGGCCGACTGGCCGACGACGAGCGCCGGGAATTCGACGAAAAGTTCTGTCTGGTCGGTGAAGTGGGTGCGTTTTTCCCCAGATTGGCCGTGGTCGTCGTGTTGATCGGCCACTGGGGTGGCAGGCCCGCCGTGATCGTGGCCTCCGGTAGTGGTTTTTTTGTCGCTGCATCCAGTGATCAGGAGCAGGGCACCGAGGGCGGCGGCAAGGAGGTTTTTTCGTGCGTTGAGGGTGTTCATTGGGGAAGATTTCCAGTCAATTGGTCGAGTTCGATGCGGGCTTCGCGCGCTTTCCATTCGAGATCGAGTGCCGTGGTCTCGGCCTCCAGCGCTCCTTTGTAGGCATCGAGCAATTCAAGTACGGTCGATTCGCCAGCCCGATAGGCGGTTTCGGCGATGCGGATGAGATCGACCGATGGTGCAACAGCATCCTGCCGATAGCGTTCGGCGGCAACGATCAGTTGGGATAGCTGGCGGTGCAGCCCGGTCAGTTCACCCTCCGCGTTTTGTCGGGCAAGGCTCAATTCAGCCCGCGCCGCCATGGCCTGCGCGGCGGTTCGACGCGCACCTGACTGCTGGCGGTCGAAGATCGGCAGTGGGATCGACACGGAAAACAGTGTGCCGGTCTCGCGCGTAATCCCGTCATCGACGTGTTTGCCTCCCACGCCGAAGGTTACTTCGGGAACGTTGCGACGCGCAGCGCCGTTATCCGCGTTCGCCGCCTCGGCTTTAGCCGCCAGTGCGGCCAGTGCGGGGCGTTCGGCGAGTTTTTCCCGAAGCGCATCCAGTGTCGGCGGAACGTCTGGCAGCAAGCGTCCAGTCACTCCATCGTCACTGGTCTGGCCCAGCAAGGCTGCCAGTCTGGCGCGACCGCGCTCCAGTTCGGCACGGGAATCTGCCAGACGAGCCTCTGCCGTACGTTGTTCGCGAACCAGACGGCGACGGTCATAGCCAGAGGTTTCCCCGCTGCGGGTCAGCTTATCGATGACCTTGCCGATTTCGGCAAAACGGGTAATCCACGCTTGCACGGCGCGCAGGGTTTCCTGCTGACGCAGAACCAAATAGAAAGACCGTCGCACTTCCGTCGTGCGTTCGGCGGATCGGGCCAGGTTTTCCGATTCGGCTGCAATCCGGCGATATTCAGCAGCACGGGAACGTAAACCACGCCGACCCGAGAAGTCCATCGGCTGTGAAATCTGCCAACTGGTCTCGCTGCTGGCACCTGTCTTGTCGCGCGCTGCTTCAAACGTTGGATTGGTCCAAGTGTTGGCCGTCAACGCATCGGCATCGGCTTCGCCAAGGTGGGCTTGCGCGAGTTCGGCCAACTCCGGGCGGGCAAGGCCAAAGCGCAGCGCTTCGGCTTCGGTCAAGGGAGCGGCGTTAGCGCCGCAAGAAAACACGGCGGACAGTACCGCCAGCATGGCGGTCCGTGGCCCATAGGGAACGGGAATAGAAAACATCGAAATCCTCAAGTAGGTTGAATGGATGGATTTCGACGGGACGACCCGAAGCCCG
>JAYRRD010000110.1:0-6899 GCA_041910275.1 Rhodoferax sp. | reverse complement strand
GATTTCATCGAATATCCGTGGCGGAATTTTGACCCCGCCACTCTGTGGATCGTATACCCAAGGTGCCATGTTTCGAACGTTAACACACCCCAGGTTTCGGTTGATCACAAAACCTCAGATTGTGACCGCGCAAGGTATATCCCGGATGCGCAAGCAGGTGGCTGCACGTGCGCCCTACAATCATTTGCATGATGCCCACGCCCACTTCCCCTGCACTGCCACGCAAAAAACTGCCCATCGGCATTCAAACCTTTGCCAAGATTCGTGAGGCCGATTTTTATTATGTGGACAAGACCGGCATGGCTGTCGATCTGATCGACAGTGGTTCGCAGTACTTTCTCTCACGCCCCCGCCGCTTTGGCAAAAGCCTGTTTCTTGATACCCTGAAGGAACTGTTCGAGGGCAACCGGGCGCTGTTTGCCGGGTTGGCCGCCGAGACCCGCTGGGACTGGAACAAGAAGTATCCGGTGATCCGCATCAGCTTTGGCTCCGGGGTGGTGCGGTCAGTGGTTCACCTGGAACAAAGCCTGAACCAGCAGTTGCACGCGCTGGAGCGGCAGTTCGGGCTTGCAGCCGAGTTCCCGGATATCGGCAGCCGTTTCAAGGAACTGATTTTGCGTCTGGCCGAGCGTACCGGCCAGCGCGTGGTGGTGCTGGTGGATGAATACGACAAGCCGATTCTGGACTGCATCACCGACACCGCCCTGGCATTGCAGGTGCGTGAAGTACTCAAAGACCTCTACAGCGTCATCAAGGACAGCGACGCGCATGTGCACTTTGCGTTGTTGACGGGCGTCTCCAAGTTCAGCAAGGTCAACCTGTTTTCGGGGCTGAATAATCTGACCGACATCACGATTGACCAGAATTACGGCAGTATCTGCGGCTATACCGATGCGGATGTGGATACGGTTTTTGCACCCGAATTGCCGGGACTCGACCGTGAGGAGATACGCCGCTGGTACAACGGCTACAACTGGCTGGGTGAAGGCGTTTACAACCCGTTTGATGTGCTCCTGCTGTTTCGCAACCGCGAATTCCGGCCCTACTGGTTTGAAACCGGCACACCAACCTTCCTGGTCAAACTTCTGCTGGAGCGCCAACAGTTCACGCCCGATCTGGGCCGCATCGTAGCCCCCGAAACGCTGTTGTCCACCTTTGATGTGGGCAATATCCCGCTTGAAGCCTTGCTGTTTCAAACCGGTTACCTCACGGTGGACAAAGTGCGGCGCCTGCCGGGGCGGTTGCAATTCACGCTCAAATACCCCAATCTGGAAGTACAAACCAGCCTCAACGAAGTGCTCCTGCAAAGTTTCAGCGGTAATCCGGCAATTCCAGGGCCACACATTGCCCGGCTATACGATTTGCTGCTGGATTGTGATTTTGCCGGACTGAAAAGTCTGTTTCACGCCTTCTATGCCAGCATTCCCCACCAATGGCAGACCAATTCTCCCGTTGCGCAGTACGAGGGCTACTACGCCAGCATTTTTTACAGCTACTTCGCCGCTTTGGGTCTGGACATCCGACTCGAAGATACGACCAACCATGGCCGCATCGACATGGCGGTGCTGTGCAACGCCCAGGTCTTCATTTTTGAATTCAAGGTGGTGGAGCAAGAACCCGAAGGCCACGCCTTGCAGCAGATCAAGGATCGGGGCTATGCCGACAAATACCGCAGCCGGGGTGAACCGATCCATCTGATCGGCATCGAATTCAGCAAGACCAGCCGCAATGTGGTCGGGGTTGAAGTCGAAACACTCTCTTTTTGAGAGCTGCACCCGCACACTCCATAAACCCTACAGCGTATATTTCCCTATGGGAGCAACGCTCCCACATGGGAGGATGCGATTCAGTCACATTGAATCACGCAAATTTCATATCACCCGCGATATGAAACATACCAAAACCGCACTACAGGGGCCCCCCGCAGGCCTCCGTGGTACGTTTTTAGCCTCAAATCAGGCATCAAATCAGCCTCTAGCTCCCGAGGGACAAGCGGGGACAGCTACTGAAAACGTAGTAACAAGAACCAATGCATCACATCACAGTGAATCGCGCCCCGCAGGGGATACTCAAGGCACCACAAAGTTAGCGCTACCACTCACCGCACTTGTGCCCGTCGGAACGCTGGCACCCAGTGCAGCGGCAAACTGCGCGTAACTCAGACTGCTGGCCGTCACCCCCGCCGGGGCATTGGCACCCAACTGGTAGCCAAAGCCAGATGAGCCCAGAACCTGCACCGAGGCGCCGTTCGAGAGCGTCAGTTGCACAGCGTTGCTGAAGAAGCTGCTGGATGCAATCGTCAGTCCCTTGACCAGCTGGATCACGTTGGCACCTTCGCTGTCGATGATCTTGGCCGTCACCGCCCCGCTCAAGGTGTAGGGGCTGATGATGTAGGCATCGCTCCCGCCACCGCCGAGGTAACTGTTACCACCCGAAGGCACGAGAACATCATCGTCTAAAGTACCCGGCACGGTGCTGGCATTGCCTGCAACGGCTGGTACGGGTGCCGCTGCCTGCGTAAAACCCGTGGGCACAACATAGCCCGCCGTACCCGATGCCGGAAGCGTACCGCTCAAGGATGCGCCCAGGCTGGAGACAAACTGGCTGTAGGTCAGAACCGCTGCGGTATCGCCCGCCAGCAGATTGGCGCCCACCTGGTATTTGAACTTCGAAGCACCCAGTATCTGTACCTTGGCCCCGGTGGGCAATGTAAGCTCCGCTGCATCGGCATAGAAAGCACTGGCTGTCAGGGTCAGGCCATCAACCAGTTGAACGATGTTGTCACCTTCAGTGTCGATGATTTTGGCCGTCACGCCGCCGCGCAAGGTGTTGTGGCTGATGATAAAGGTGTCGTTGCCAGCGCCACCGTAGTAGCTATTGCCTGCCGTGAGCACGAATACATCGTTGCCCAGGGTACCGGGCACGGTGTAGGACGCAGTGTTGGCCGTGGCTACTGTTACGGTCGCACTGACCGCTTGATTGGTGCCGCCCGCATTGCTGCCTTGCACGCTGTAGGTCGTTGTAGCCGTGGGTTTGACCGTGCAAGCTGACCCTGAAGTTCCCGCGCAGCTTCCGCCTGTCCAGATGTAACTGGTTGCTGACGGGCTGCACGTAGCCGTCAGGGTTGAACTGCCACCAGAGGTGATGCTGGGCGGGTTGGCGCTCAAGGAACAGACCGGCGCGGCAACCGTCGAGCCGGCAGCTTGTGTCACAGTGAAGGTCTTGCCCGCAATGGTGAGCGTGCCGATACGCTGCATCGTGCCCGTATTGGCCGCAACCGTATAGGCCACGGTGCCATTACCGCTACCCGATGTACCCGAGGTGATGGAAAGCCAACTGGCGTCACTGGTCGCTGTCCACGCACACGAAGATGTCACGCTGACGCTGCCGGTGCTGGCAGTGGCGGGAACTGCTGCGCTGTTACCGTCCAGTGCATACGTGCAAGCATTCACCGTTACCGTCGCACTGGCCGCTGCGCCCGCTCCACCTGCATTGGTGCCGATCACACTGTAGGTTGTTGTGCTCGTGGGTGTTACTGTACAGGTAGCCGCAGTGGTACCCGCGCAGGTGCCGCCAGTCCAGGTGTAGCTGGTCGCCGCCGGAGTGCAACTGGCAGTCAGGGTTGAACTGCCGCCCGCAGTAATGCTGGTCGGATTGGCGCTTAATGAGCACGCTGGGGCGACTACGCTGGCGGCGAATGTCGCCGTGACGTTCTGCGCGGCGCTCATGCTTACGACGCAAATGCCAGTACCGCTGCACGCCCCATTCCAGCCGGTAAATGTGCTGCCAGTGTCCGGTGTGGCGGTAAGGGTTACGCTGGTGCCCGTGTTGAAGAGGGCGCTGCACGTTGTACCGCAGTTAATGCCAGCAGGTGCGCTGGTGACAGTTCCAGAACCCGACCCACTCTTGCTGACCGATAGCACCAACCGTCCACCGCGCACCAGCCGCACGTAGCGGCCAAGGTTGCGGCCGTCGTTGTTGGCGGTGCCATTGCCGAAACCTACGCTCCACGCGAAACTTGAATCCGAGACCAAAGGTGAACTCGACCAGTAATACGGACTCACTGCCAACGGGAACATGCTGATATTAATCGCCGGGAAATTGGTACCGTAGTCCACAAGGCTCAATAGTTCATCTTCGGTGGGCAGCCGCCAGTCGCTTTGCCCGGCAAAGGGGGTTCCGGTCAGCGCATTGGCCTCATCAAAGGTGTAGGTGTTGGCCGTGCCGGTGCAAATGCTGCCATTCCACGTCTTGCCTTCAGCGCAGCGCCTCCACATCAGATTGGTCGGCGTATGCGTTACCGTGTCGTTGCCATTGTCCACATAGTCGCTCGTCGGTCGCGTAATACTCAACAAAGAGACAAAAGACTGTCCACCGCGCACCAACCGAACCGCGAAGCTGAAGCTGCTGCCGCAGTTGGTGTTGTGGTTGTAGCCAAAGTCGAAACCGATGTCCCACGTGCAGTTTGGAGTGTGGAGAACGGGCGAACTCGACCAAAATTTTGAACTCGGAGTATTCGGAAACGCCGCACTGTCAATCGCCGGGCTGGAGACAGACCGATCAACAATCGTCTGCAACTCGCGGATGTTGGGCAGCCGCCAGTCGCTTTGCCCGGCAAACGGCGTTCCGGCCAGCGTATTGGCTTGGTCAAAGGTATATTTGCTAGCCGTGCCGTCGCACGTGCTGCCAGTCCAAGCCTGACCCATGGCGCAACGCATCCAGGTAAGGCCCGTGGCGGGGTCAGTTACCGTGCCGTTGGCGTTTGGCTGCAGTGTGGATGCTGTGGCGGGAACAGCTTGCAATAAGGCAGCAAGCACAACCCAGCATAGATGTTTAAACAGATTGAATGCGGGGATCATAAAGTGTTCCAAAAGTTCGTGTTGAGATTGCTGCCGTTCGCCTTGAACAACTCAGTTATGCTTTTTGTTGAAAATCCTGTTGCTTTCCACCCTTTGTGCCTGCCTGATTTGTGCACGTTCGCCTCCGGTCACCACGCCATCAGCCTTGGCATTTGCCTTCATATTGGCAACACGGGCTTGGCCCTCCTGCAAGCGCGCTCTCTCATTGGCTGTTAGCTGACCCGAAGCCACGCCTTGATTGATGCGCCTTTGCTGATTGGCCTGATGTTGGTTGATGCCCGGTGTTCCCGAAAAGACTGGAATAGATACCAGGGTAGCGACTACAAGAAGCAGTTTTTTCATGATGAATTCCTTATGACACTGCGACAAAAGAAGCGTTGCCGCATCGCCCAGACAATCGACTTTCCTGCCCCAAAGGGCAGGCGAAATATGTCAGGCAGGACGGCAAACGCGGTGCCTGATCCCGTTTTCCCTGTACGTGGTACACACCTTGCGGGGAGCTGCCGTACAGTCGCGGCTGACCAAGCGCCCATTGACAAAATGGTTACGACAGTTTCCCGCTTCTGCGTCATTGGCTGAGAAGGCAAATAATCCAGCCAAAAATACCGCAGAAATAGCCGTTTTCAAACCAGCTTTATGGTTCATGGCTTATTTCCTGCACAAAAATAAACTATCAACGGCCCGCTGCGACGTTGATTCCAGCCTGTACTTCGAGCATGGCCTGGTCAATCAGCTCGATAGCGCGGATTCTGTGACCGCCTTTATTATGAGCCGCCTGTTGTAACTGGTTTTTTGCGCCTTGCAGTGAAACCAAAGCGTTTTGCATGTGCGGTTGTGAGCCAACCACGATACCTGCCGAAAACACCATTGCCAAAGACAATCCGAGCACTGCGATCTTTTTCATTTGCATTCTTTTCTCCTTACCCCAGTTGAAATATGCCAGACAGCGTGGGGAATGCGCCGCCTGGCGTTGGTGATGCATTGGTAAGTCGGGCTGCGCCCAAACAAAAATGTCGCTCAATGCCTGACGGCAAGAGCGACATGGAAAGATCAAGCGGGATACGCGACGAACCGCAGCCGTGCGGCGATGGCGCAAAAAGGAAACAGGGGGAAAACTACAGACGCACCACAGGCGGGCTGGGCTGGGCTGGGCTGGGCTGGGCTGGGCTGGGCTGGGCTGGGCATTTTAGTCTTCCAGTGCGTGAATTTTTGGCATCGTAACAGAAGAACTAGAGCCATCAGCCAAAATTTTGCGAGTTGTTTGATTTATACAAAATATGGCTGTAGCGCCGATGGAACATGCGGGTAAAGCTCCCATTTTTGCAGCATTTTCAAGACACAGCTGTAACTGATGAAACCTGAAACGCACAGGAAAACGCTTCAAAACGAAATGGAAAAACGGGGAAACAAAAACCGTGAAAGGAGGCGGGGTCGGGGCCTCAAAGAGCCAAACAGCGGGGGCAGGGGTGCTTGGCGTGGTGCGCCAATGTAACGCATTCCAGACGGATATTGACGGCCATCGGCGTATTTTTTTGGCCCGGTTCCATCCTGGATGCACAAGCATTGCATGATGCCCATGCCCACCGCCTCCCCTGCCCTGCCGCGCAGTTGCGACAACACGATGGCCAGAGACTTTAATCTTGAAGAACGGCAGCTCTACGGTGTGAGGTGCAAAAAGTTCAGTCCGGTGAAGCGCTTGAAATCTCCGTCAAACGAGACCATTCTGTGGTTGGTATCCATCGCCAAGGCGGCCAAGTAGACATCGGTCCAGAGGTGGTGCAAAAAACCGGGCGCACAACTCAACGTACAGAATCGGTCATCCAGCTTCGGTGGTTCGGACAACCAATGGATCATAGGAAGCGATAGAAACTGCCGGTAGATAATCCAGGCTTCGTGGATGCTTAGGCCATTTCCGCAAAATCTCATCCCATATACCGTGGACGAATGAGGATGTCCCATTTGGGCAATAGAGGATTACGCACCAGACGTTCTTCCACGGCCTGCATGGCCTTCTTGGAAAGGCGCAGGCCCTTTTTGTAG
>JAYRRD010000109.1:0-30365 GCA_041910275.1 Rhodoferax sp. | reverse complement strand
TCAAATCTTCAACGTTTACGCCTTTCGTGCTTGCTTTCCCGGTAGCGATATCTTTCGTATCCATCATTCAACTTTCGCATTCTGTGGTGATAGCCAGAATTTTCTCACCATCGGTATAAACGCTGCTGGAAATCGCCTTATTTTCCAGATCGTCACAAAGGAACGTCTATGCCACCTTCTGATCCGCCCAGCGGTGGGGATGGCGGGGATATCGAGACGCGCGTTTCAAAGCTGGAGAAGTTGGCAGAAAAAACCGCTGAACGGTTGACACATATCGAGCGCGATATTGCAGTGATGAAGGCGCAATCGGCGCACTACTCTACCAAAGAGGATTTTGCTGCGCTTCGAGGTGAAACAAAGGCTGATATTGCGCTGCTTCGCGGAGAAACAAAAGCAGCCATTGCAGATGCCAAGAACAGCATCATCATGTGGGTGGTAAGCGCCATCCTGTTGGCGCAGTTGCTTCCTTCTATTCTCAAGAAATTCGGACTTTAACGGTCTGCGCCCGCTTCCGCCAACCGCCAACTCTTGCCGAATTTCGTTCAGGTTGATGTATGGCAAGACACAATCAGAGGTAAAAACAGCTAGGACGAAAGCCGGGACACGCCCGGCAATTCACAGGCGTAGACGGCGTTGCGCAGGGCCACGATGGCTTCGTAGCGGGTGAAGCTGCGCCGCCATGTCAGCACGACCCGGCGGCTGGGGGGCGCAGTACCCGATCCATTCTGTAATGGCAGGTATTTGACGTAGTTGTCCTCATGGGGTTTCCAGACCGCTCCGGATGGTGTGGAGAGGGAGCGCGGTACGCTCAGGCGGGGTACCAGTGTGACCCCCATACCGGCAGCGACCATGTATTTGATGGTTTCCAGCGAAGAGCCTTCAAAATTTTTGCGGATGCCGCCGGTTTCACTGGAATAGCGTGCAAATTCAGGGCACACCTCCAGCACGTGGTCGCGGAAACAATGGCCGTGGCCCAGCAGCAGCATGGTTTCGTTTTTCAGCATGCTGGTGCTGACGCTGCTGCGCGCGGCCAGGGCGTGGTTTGCGGGTACGGCAGCAAAGAAAGGTTCGTCGTATAAAGGCACCACGGCCAGACCGGCATCGGGGAATGGTTCGGCCAGAATGGCGCAATCCAGCTCGCCCGTGCGCAGCATTTCCAGCAGTCTGACGGTGAAATTCTCTTGCAGCATGAGTGGCATCTGCGGCGTGCGTACGATGATCTGGCGCACCAGGTCGGGCAATACGTAGGGCGCGATGGTGTAGATGATGCCCAGCCGCAATGCGCCGATCAGGGGGTCTTTGCCGCGTTTGGCGGTCTCCTTGATGCCAGCCACCTGCTCCAGCACGGTTTGTGCCTGGCGCACGATTTCTTCCCCCAGGGGTGTCACGTTGATTTCATTGGCGCTGCGTTCAAAAAGTTTGACGCCCAGTTCCTCTTCCAGTTTTTTCACTGCCACCGACAGGGTGGGCTGGGCCACGTGGCAGGCATCGGCGGCCTTGCCAAAGTGGCGTTCGCGGGCGATGGCAACGATGTATTTGAGTTCGGTCAGTGTCATCTTGGTTGGAATCCGAAGTGAGGCTTCTTAGCGCTTGGCGGGGACATTGCTGCTGGGCATGCTGTCGCGCAGTATTTCCAGGCGTTCCATCCAGGCGCGCCGCGCGTCAGAGGGTATTCCCTTGAGCACGCGGAACGTTTTTAGCGCCGGTTCATCTTCCGTCCAGTATTCGTCGCGCACGCCGATTTCGAGTTCGCCACCGACGGAGGCGATGGTGGCGCCTTGCAGCGTGGTGTGGATGGTGCGGTTGGAGGAGTGCAGGGTGATGCGGCCCCTGGGGTCCAGGTCGATAAACCATTCGATGACCCCCTTGGGGCTGATGCCGATTTCGCTGGATGTGCCGGTGAAACCTGCGGCCTTGCGCCATTGGGCAAGGATGGGCGCTGCGGCGGCCTCGCGCTCGGCGGGGCTCAGGTCGGGAATCTTGGCGGCTTCCAGGCGGGCGGCCTCGGCTTCTGCCTTGACTTTGGCCTCTTCTGCGGCCCGTACGGCGGCGGCTTCCGCTTCGGCCTTCTTGCGGCGTGCTTCCAGTTCCTGATGGATAGCTTGTTCCAGTTTGTCGATCCAGACCTGTACCTGGGTAACGAAGAGATGGAAATCCGTGGCGACCTTGTTGGGAACGCCATCAATGCGCAGCACCGAGCGTTCAGTCACCCCCTTGTCTTCCAGCTTGTTGACCAGTTCGTCCGAGGTGCTGAAAACCAGCTGGCAAAAGCCTGTGGGTATGCTTTCATCCTTGTCGGGCAGCTTGATGGCATGCCGCACGATGTCGATCTTGAGACCCGTGGCCGCCAATGTCAGCGATAGTTCGCCGGATTCGACCTGGTCCTCGCCACCTTCTTCCATCGCCTTGCGCGTAAATGTTCCCTGGCGGGCATGCACCAGGACCTGCTTGGCCGGGCGCTGTATTTCCACCACCAGGTCCTGGGAGGTGAAGCGGATGCCGTTGGGTACGTCGGTGACCTTGGTGCGCAGCAGGTAGACGTGGTATTCCATGTACGCCAGGACCGCACCGCCCAAGACCAGGGCGATACCCAAAACCCACCAGACCCACTGCGATTGCCCCATTGATTTGTTACCTTCAGGCTTTCAAAAACTCCGATTTTCCCCCTAACCAGCGCGTCACATGGCGTTCGGCCAGCGTGGGGTGTTGCTGGAGCAACATGGGGGCTTCGCGGCGTGCCCATTCGAGCAGGGCGTTATCGGTGCCCAGGTCGGCAAACCGCAGCATGGCATCACCACTTTGGCGCGCGCCGAGAAACTCGCCTGGGCCACGAATCTCCAGGTCACGGCGGGAAATTTCAAAGCCGTCATTGGTTTCCACCATGGCCCGCAGCCGGTCCCGCGCTGTCTTGCTCAAGCCCTCGCCGATGGAATACAGCAAGACACACGCCGACGCCGCCGCACCGCGCCCGACGCGGCCCCGTAACTGGTGCAATTGTGACAGGCCAAAGCGCTCGGCATGCTCGATCACCATCAGCGAGGCGTTGGCGACGTCCACGCCCACCTCGATCACGGTGGTGCTGACCAGCACGGCGATGTTGCCTTGGGCAAAGTCGGCCATGATGGTTTTCTTTTCTTCCGCAGGCAGGCGTGAATGCAACAGGCCCACCCGTGCGCTTATGCACTGATTGCCCCGGCTGGTCTGCACACCGTCCAGGGCCGCGCGCAAGTCGGCATAGGTCTGGGTGGCGTTGCGCAGGTCCAGGGCCTCGCTCTCTTCTATCAGGGGGCAGACCCAGTAGGCCTGGCGGCCTTGGGCGATCTGCGCACGGATGCGCTCCAGCAGTTCGTCGCGGCGCGTTGCATTGACCAGTCGGGTCACAATCGGGGTGCGACCGGGCGGGAGTTCGTCGAGCGTGGACAGGTCCAGATCGGCGTAATAGCTCATGGCCAGTGTGCGCGGTATCGGGGTGGCGGTCATCATCAAGAGGTGCGGCTCCATGCCTTCATGGCGCAGTTTGCCGCGCAGGGCCAGGCGCTGTGCCACACCGAAGCGGTGCTGCTCGTCGATGACGGCCAGGGCCAAGTTGTGGAAGTGCACTTTTTCCTGGATGACTGCGTGCGTGCCAACCACCAGCTTGGCGTCTCCGCTGGCCACCAGGTCCAGGGCGTCACGCCGCTCTTTGCTTTTCTGGTTGCCCGTCAGCCAGGCGGTGGTGACGCCCAAGGGTTCCAGCCAGTCCAGGAGCTTGCGAAAGTGTTGTTCGGCCAGGATTTCGGTCGGCGCCATCAGGGCGCATTGCCAACCGGCATCCATGCAGACGCAAGCCGCCAGCGCGGCGACGACCGTTTTGCCCGAGCCGACATCGCCTTGCAGCAAGCGGTGCATGGGCACGCTGCGCTGCATATCGTGCATGATTTCTGCGCCCACCCGGCTCTGGGCGCGGGTCAGCTGGAAGGGAAGCGTTGCCAGCAAGCGTGTATACAGGGAATCTGCCACGGCCAGGGGCTTGAGGGTCGGTGCACGCAAGGTGGCCCGCGCTTGGCGCGCCATCAATTGCGAGAGTTGTTGCGCCAGAAGTTCTTCTGCCTTGAGCCGCTGCCACGCGGGGTGGCTGTGGTTGTGCAGGGTCTCCAGTGGTACGTCGGGTGCAGGGTGGTGCAAAAAGTAGAGCGCATCCCGCAGGGTCCATAAGGGATGCGGGCCAATACTATTGTCCAAGGGGCTCAAATCACCGGGGGCGAAGGTGTCGGACAGATCGGCGCGCGCCAAGCCTGCTAATACCGCATGGCGCAGATAGGCTTGTGACAGACCGGCAACGCTGGGGTAGATGGGCGTGAGCGCGTTTGGCAGGCTTTCGGTCGTGCTGCGGATGTGGGGGTGCAGCATGGTCCAGCCGCCCGATTCACCCCTATTGCCTTTGAGCTCGCCACGTGCCCGAATGCGGTTGCCTGCGGCGAGCGCCTTTTGCAGCGATGGATAAAAATTGAAAAAGCGCAGGATGCAGGTGTCGCTGCCATCGTCCACGTGTACCAGCAGTTGGCGCCGTGGCCGGAAAACGCTTTCGCACAGCACCACAAGGGCTTCGATCTGGATCGTTTCGCCTTCGTGGGCATCGCACAGCCGGGTGATATGCGTTTCATCCTCGTAACGCAAAGGCAGGTGCAGCGCCAGATCAATGTCACGTTTGAGGTCCAGTTTCGCCAGCGCCTTCTCCTGGGCGCTGGGGGCGGCGGGTTTGGTTGTGGGCATATGGACTGGACTCACACTACCGTTTCGTTAAGGGCGCTGGGCAATTTTTCGCCCTGGCACCATGCCGTCCACATGCGCCGCAGCAGGGCTTCGAGCTCGTGCGTGAATTGTCGGGCATCGCGCAGCGGGCTGGCAGCCATGCGCGCGCGCAACTGGTTTCGGAGTTCCGCCAGGCGTTGTGGATGGTGTGCCAGACGGACCGCTCCGGCAATGTAGGTGGCGGTATCGGCAAACGCCAGTTCTTCGGCCAGACCCAGGTTTGCCAATGCCGATACGCTCTGGCGGGAGACGACCGTGTTGCCGACGACGGTGAGCACGGGAACCCCCATCCATAGCGCCTCCAGGGTGGTCATGCCACCGTTGAACGGGAAGGTGTCGAGTGCCAGGTCAATGTCGCCGTATTCGCCCAGCATGGCCGCATGTCTGGAGTTTTCGCGCAAATCCAGGCGGTCTGCGGCAATGCCGTGGACCAGAAAACGTGAGCGTAAGCGCTCTTGCACCATGTTTTCGGACAGGGCACCGGATTTGATGACCAGGCGGCTGTTTGGTACCTGGGCCAGCACGGCACTCCAGGCGGCGACCACGGCATCGGTAATCTTGGGCAGGCGGTTAAAGGAGCCAAAGGTGATAAATCCTTTCTCGATGCAAGGCGCTGGCGCCACTTCCGGCGCGTACTCGGGGGGGCCGTAGCAAAAGCGCGTATGCGGCAGATAGACGGGCGTTTCGGAAAACAACTGGCCGCCATTCGGGGGCGAGGTATGTGGGTCGGTGATGAAGTAGTCGATGGACGCCATGCCGGTGGAGTGAAAATACCCGATCCACTCGGCCTGCACGGGCGCCGGGCGGCGGGCAAAGGCGAGCAGGCGGTGAAAGGCCGTGTGTCCCGATAAATCGACCAGAATGTCGATCTCCGCCTTGCGGATCAGCTCCACCGTTTCTTCATCGGAGAGAAAAAAAATGTCTTCCCAGGTGTCGGCTGCCTGGCGCAGTTCCGGCAGCACGTTTTCCGGTTGTATGACCATGGAAAAGCAATGCACGGAAAAACGGGCGGCGTCGTGGTGTTTGAGAATGTCTTTCAACAAAAAACCCACCGGATGCCGGATGAAGTCACCCGACACATAGCCGATGCGCAGGCGCCGATGCGGGTCTTTGTTGTGCGCGGCAAACGGGTCGGCAGCCGGCAGCAGCGGTGTTTCATAGCGCTGCGCCCAGTCCAGATGGGCTTGAAACACCTGCTGCGGCGTGGCACTGGCGACATAGTTGTACTCGAACAGGACGTTGGAGTTCATGGCAGTTTGTGTCGGGTCACAGGCGAGCACTTGCTTGAAGAGCGCCATGGCACCGTCCGAATTGCCACTGTTGCTGTAGCAGCTGGCCAGCGTGATCAGCGCCGTGAGGTTTTCCGGCTGGCGCTCCAGGATGCGCTGGCACAGCGCTTCGGATTTTTCCAGCTGTCCCGCAGCCTGGCGTGCCGAGGCGAGCATGCCCAGGTTCTGCACGCTGTCGCCGTGCTCTTCGATGCGGCGCTCTAGGTAGCCAATGGCCTTGGCCAGGTCTTCTTGCGATCCCAGCAGGCAGGCCAGATTGAAATGCGCTTCCGGGTAGTCGGGTTGCAGTTCCAGCGCTTTTTTATACTGTTTGATGCCTTGCTTGGCCTTGCCGGTATGGATCAGCACATTGCCCAGATTCAGGCAGGCCTCGGCGCTGCCGGGCTCGTCGTGCACCAGCTGTTCGGCCAGGGTGCGCGCGGGTTCATACTGTCCCAATTCAAACAGCACGGCTGTTTTATTGATCCGGGCCTGAAAAAGGCGTGGCGACACCTGCAAGGCCCGCTCCAGCCAGTCCAGAGCTTCCTCGCGTTGCCCGTTGGCCAGGCACCATTCACCCAGATTGCTCAACACTTCGGGATAGTCCGGCCTGATGGCCAAAGCCTGTTCGTAGGCCGAGCGTGCAGCGGCAAAGTCCCCCTTGCGCCGGTACGTCGCCCCCAGGCTGCATAGCAGCTGCGGGTCGTTCGGGGCCAGAGCCATGGCCTGGCGCAGGAGTTCTTCGGCCTGCGCCCACTGGGAACGCCCCATGGCACGGCGCGCCATGTCGTGCCATGCCGCCACATTGCCCTCGGCAACGCTGATCCTATCCACCGAATCGGCCACATGCCCCAGACCACGCCGGTCCAGCCAGCGCGCCATCCAGCGCAACCAGAATCCGAAAACCCAACCCTTGCTCATCGCCCGTTCATTGCGGTTGCGCCAGATAAAGTTTGGCCAGCTCCGCCATTTCCTGTTCGGACCGTTGTGATTTGCTGGCCAATACCCACAGGTCAAACCCGGATGCCCCTCGGTACCCGCTGATGATTGGAAAACCCGCATCCCGCAGCACGGCCATGAGCGTGCTGAGTGTGAAGCCGCAGTGGTGCGCCATCCATTGCGGGTTGGCCTGGACAAATGGCCGGTAGCTGTACAGGATGTCGAACGGGGTGATGGGGCCAGCCGGAGAAACGTAGGCCGTATCAAACATCCGGTCTTCGGCAATCATGGCGGCGGCGGCCTGCACGTCGGGGCAGGTGATGATGGCAATGCCGTCGGCTTTCAATACGCGGAAGAATTCGTGCAAGGCCTTGGGTACGTCATGCCAGTACAGGTGTTCGATGCCGTGCGAGGAGAAAATGGCATCGGCAAAATCTGCTTGCACCGCAGCCATGTCGGTCATGGTGCCGACGATGTCGGGGAATACCGCAGCATCGGCATCCAGGCGGAATTCCTGCCACGGCAAGGTATGAAAGCCTGCCACGGGAATGTCTGCCAGCGTTGCATGGCCACAGCCTACGTGCAGCAGGACACGGCCTTCTGGGCTGGGGGGCTTATTTTGGGGGGATGGCAGGCCGTGGCTGGCGCTGAACTGCTCAAACCAGCGTTGCAAAATCCCGGTGAACCAGTTCTGAAAGCGCGTCATGCACCGGGGATAAATGCATTCAAGACCAGGGAAAAAACGACCTGGCGCACGACCTTGGGTTCTATGCCCGCTGCCAGCAGTCTTTTCTGAAACTGGTAGGCCGCCGTGGCGCGGTTGATCGGGCCTAAAGAATAACGTTGCCGGACTGCCTTGGCCTCGTTGTGAAATTTCTGCAAGGCAGCGGCCCATTCTGCCTCGGTCGCCGGTTTCTTTTTGGTAATAGGCGCACAGCGGAAAAACGCTTCCGAGAGCGCCTGTGCGGCATCAGCCGATTTTCCCAGGATACGCAATGTGACTAGCCGGTGCAGATGATGGTGGCCACTGCGGAGTTCGCCGCAGTTCCGCCGGTGTGTGAAAGGGTTACGTTGGCAGTGGAGCCAGCGGAAGCGGTGCCGCACGTGGCGTCTGTGCCGATGGCAATATTGGCATCCCATTGCATGCTCGCCTTCAAGGCCGCACCGGCGTTTGCTGCACTAAGCTTGACGCATCTGCTGGCATTCGTGTTGATCAGGCAGGATGCATAGTTGATCGTCGCATAGGAAGCCAATGCTCCGGCTGCCCCTTGTGTTGCGGCAGTCTGTGCATCTCCGCGCAAATCGACGAACTTGGGCAACGCAACCGCCGCCAGCACGCCCAGAATGACGATCACCATCACCAGTTCGATCAAAGTAAAACCGCCTTGCTGTTTCATGTTTGTACTCCTTGTCCTATCAGGAAATTGTGTTGCCTGGCTTGCGTTACATGCGAAATCAGGGTAGAAGACCGATGTTACTACAATGGCCCGCCATGCACCGCGCATACCAACCCCGTTTTACCGCTGCTGACTACCTCGAAGGCGAGAAGAACAGCACGGTGCGCCACGAGTTCATTGATGGCGAGGTCTACGCCATGGCGGGCGCGGGAGAGGCGCACAACCTGATTGCCGGTAACGTGTTTGCACGCTTGCGCAGTGCGGTGCGCGGAGGGCCGTGCCGGGTTTTTATCTCCGACATGAAGCTGCACGTGGCCGCATGGAATGCTTTTTACTATCCCGATGTGATGGTCGTGTGCAACGCGGCGGATGCCCATACCCACTACAAGGAAAGTCCCAGCGTGATTGTGGAAGTGCTCTCGGACTCCACGGCGGGCATCGACCAGCGAGAAAAGCTGCTGGCCTACCGCACGCTGGCGAGTCTGCGCGAATACGTGCTGATTGCCCAGGATAAGCGCCAGATTGATGTCTACCGGCGCCAGCCAGACGATGCCTGGTTATTGGAGACTCTGGGCAAGGATGATGCGGATGTGCTGCAACTGGAGAGCGTGGGTGTGGGTATGTCGATGGCCGAGGTTTACGAGGATGTGGTATTTATGGTAAATCAGCCTGTAGCACCCGTGGATAGAGCGGGAAAAGCTATCAAATAAGAAGAATGCATCTGCCATGCGCCGCGCATACCAACCCCGTTTTACCGCTGCTGACTACCTTGAAGGTGAGAAGAACAGCACGATACGCCACGAGTTCGTTGACGGTGAGGTCTACGCCATGGCGGGCGCGGGAGAGGCGCACAACCTGATTGCACTCAACGTCGCTGCACGCTTGCGCAGTGCGGTGCGCGGTGGGCCGTGCCGGGTGTTTATCTCCGATATGAAGCTGCATGTGGCCGCATGGAATGCCTTCTACTATCCCGATGTGATGGTCGTGTGCAACGCGGCGGATGCCCATACCCACTACAAGGAAAGTCCCAGCGTGATTGTGGAAGTGCTCTCGGACTCCACGGCGGGCATTGACCAGCGGGAAAAACTGCTGGCCTACCGCACGCTGGCGAGTCTGCGCGAATACGTGCTGATAGCCCAGGATAAGCGCCAGATTGATGTCTACCGGCGCCAGCCGGATGGTACTTGGTCGCTGGAGAGCTTGGGCGAAGGTGACCTGCTGCAACTGGACAGCGTGGGTATCGGTGTAGGGATGTCGATGGCTGAGGTCTACGAGGATGTGGTGTTCATGACAAGTCAGAGCGCACAATCTGTGGGTGGCGCGTGAATTCGCTGGGGGCGGCGACATCCAGTTTCAAACTCCAGGGCAGGAGTGCGGGAAGGATGGACGGGTAAAGGGCAACGCCGTGTTTGCGCTGCTCGCGCAGGCGGTGCAGGCCCGCTTCGCCCGGTAGGCGCACGCGGTCGGTGTCTGGTCGCGGTTTCGATGCGTGGCTGGCAGCGACCACACTGTCCATCTGGCGTTGGAAGTCGCCAAGGCTGCCAAAGGCCGTGGGGTCGATTGCCTGGACGAATACCGTCGCGCCCCGGCCTTCGCTTGGGTCGGCGCGCCCGAAGCCTGCGAGTCCGGCGGTGAGCGCTTCCACCATCAAGGCCAGACCGAAGCCCTTGTAGCCGGCATCCAGCCCACCCAGCGGCAGCAGGGCTCCCCTGGGTTGCGCCAATACGACGCCAGGGTCATCGGTGGCGCGGCCTTCGGCGTCAATGGCCCACGCGCCGGGAAACTTCTTGCCTGCGCCGTGCCGCTGGCGTGTGAAGCCCATGCTGGTGATGGAGGTCGAAATGTCAACCAGGATGGGGTCAGCGGAAGTGGGAATTCCGATGGCTATCGGATTGGGGGTGAGCACCGGGGTCATCCCCCCATGCGGGACGACGGTGGCCTGGTGCGGGTCTGAACTTTGCACGATACCCACCATCCCCTGGGCCGTTGCGTGCAGCAAGTAGGCAGCCAGGCAGGCGATGTGGTGCGAACGGCGGATGACGACACTGCCCGTGCCCTGCGTGCGCGCCATTGCCATCGCCTGGTCCATCGCGCGCAACGCAAGCCAGGGGCCGGGCAGGCGCAGACCCTCCCAGAGTTCGGTCGCGGGACGGGCGTTGAGTACCTGCGGACTGCCGTCGCTGGCCATCGTGCCGTTCTCGATTTCGCTCAGGTACGGCGCGAGCAGGGCGAGGCCGTGCGTCGTGTGTCCGAGGAGGTCGCCGGTGACGAGCACGTCGGCCACAGTGGCGGCGATGTCGTCCCGAACCCCGGCACGCGCCAGCAAGGTGTGCGCGAAAGCGAGGAGGTCCGAAGCCGAATAGCGGGCGAGTGACACGGCGGGCGCGTATTTCCTGCGGCTAAAACCGCTCGTGCGCGCCCAGGTAGCGCCACTGGCCCAATGGCAGGTTGCCGAGCATGATGTTGCCGATGCGTACCCGTTTGAGCCCGACCACTTGCAGTCCGACTTGTTCGCACATGCGGCGGATCTGGCGCTTTTTGCCTTCGGTCAGCACCACGCGCAGCTGTTCGGGGTTTTGCCAGTGGACATCTGCGGGTTTGAGCGCCTGGCCATCCAGGAAGAGACCAAAGCGCAGGCGCTCCAGCAGGGCCGGGGGGAATGCGGCCTGCACATCGGTCGAGATCGGGGCACCCTGGGTATTTTGGGTGTTGGCTGAGGGTGTGTAGACCACCCGCACCAGATATTCTTTTTCAACGCTGGAGTCTGCGCCTATGAGCTGGCGTGCCACGCGCCCGTCCTGGGTGAGGACCAGCAGGCCAATCGAGTCAATGTCGAGCCGCCCGGCGGGCACCAGGCTGTGCAATTGCCTGGGATGGAAAAAATAGCGTGCCTTGTCCTCGGCCCAGCGGTTTTGCGGCTGGATCAGTGTGATGGCGGGAATATGCCCGTCTTCCGCTTGGCCGCTGACAATGCCCATGGGTTTGTTGAGCAGGATGGTCACCTGGTTGGCTTGTTGCCCTTGTGCCTGTTTGGTGATCTGGATGTGTGCATCGGTGTCGACCTGCATGCCGATTTGTGCGGGCTTCCCATCAACCGTGACCCAGCCGCGCGCGATCCAGTCGTCGGCTTCGCGCCGCGATGCCAGACCCAGCTCGGCCATGCGTTTGTTCAGCCGCATCATGCTTACACCCCCCAGACGACTTCTTTATTGGCCCGGTGGCAGCGTTGCAGCATGTCGATGAAGGGCAGGGCGCGCTGGCGCAGCGAGACGGTCTGGGCTTGCTCTTGCGCTTCCCCGGCGGCCTGGGCCTGGCGCAGGCGTTCTTTGTGTTCGGCGTCACTTTGGGCGATGGCGGCTTGCAGTGCGGCAATGGCCGCAGGCATTTCTTGCGGCAGCAAGATACCTTTGTTCAGGGATTCTCCGCCATCCTTGCCAATCAGTGTCAAAATCTGGCGCCCGTTGGGTTCAAGCATGATCAGGTCACCTGTGGCTTTGGATTTGAATTTGTACAGCATGGCGGGTTGAAGGGGCGAGGGGTTTTATGATTTCCCTGAGTATGGATCAAATTGTCCACAAAAATGGACGCCAGGAGAACGGTATTGGCAAATCTTCACATTCGACGCGAACATTCCCTGGGGCTGGAGGCAGCACGTGCGGTTGCATTCGCCTGGGCTGAAAAAGCGGAGGTCGAGTATGGCATGGAATGTAGCTACGAGGAGGGCGAGGACGAGGACCGGGTCATTTTTACCCGCTCGGGTGTTAATGGGGTGTTGCATGTAACCCCCAAGCATTTTGAACTCGATGCCAGGTTGGGCATTCTGCTCGGCGCTTTCAAAGGGCGCATTGAAGCCGAAATCGTGCAAAATCTGGATGATTTACTGGCGCCAAAACCCAAGCCCAAGGCCAAACCAAAAGCGAAGCCAGCCAGCAAACCGGATAAGCCCGAAAAAGTCGAAAAAGTCGAAAAAATCGAAAAAGCCGATAAGTCCGATAAGTCCGATAAGTCCGAAAAACCGGAAAGCAAACCTGCGGCCAAAAAAACACGTGCCAAGAAACAGCAATAGCACCTGCCGGTGCTATTTTTGCTATTTTTGAATAGCTGCTCCCGCAGCTATTTCAAGGGGTGTAGCGTGATTTAGCTCAAGGAAGCAATCAGGTCGATGTATTGCTGCATGGCTGCATCGGAGCTGGTGCCCTTGAGTTCGTTCCAGGCATCCCACTTGGCGCGCCCGACCATATCGGTGAAACCGGGTCTTTTTTCGGCGTTGTCGCCCGTATTGGCTTGCTTGTACAGGGCGTACATCTTGAGCATGGTGGCATTGTCGGGACGCTCTGACAGTTTCTTGGAATTGACGACAGCAGCTTCGAATTGGGCTTTCAGATCAGCCATTAGGTTCTCCGGTTGGGTTAGGTAAACTGTGGTTCAGGGTGAACACCAAAGCACACTTTGGTGTTTACACTTGTATCTTACGTCGCGTTTTGCCTCCAAAATGCAATTGACGCTTGAACATTTCTCAAATTTTTTCGAAATCCTTCGAATCTTGTCCTATTTTTTGCTGCAATCGCCCTGGAGTTTTCATGGATACACCCATCACCGTCAAAAAAGTTGCCCAAACCGCCAAGCGCCGTGTCCAATCCACGATAGCGCCGGTGGCCCCGGCTGTGCGCGAGGCCAGCCATCAGGTGGTGGATGCCATTGCGGGTACCTTAGGGATGCACGGCGAGCGCATGAGCAAGGTGGATACCGCCTGGCTGCGCATGGACAATGAATCGAACCTGATGATGATCGTGGGCGTGTGGGTGCTCAAGTCGGGCCTGAGTTACCAGGACCTGGCGCAGCGTCTGGAGGAAAGGCTGCTCAAATATCCCCGCTTCATGCAGTGCGCCGTGGTCGATGCGGCGGGTGCGAGCTGGGTCAAGGATCCGAATTTTGACATTGCCAACCATCTGGTGATTGAAAAGCTGCCTAAGGTGAAATCCGCCGGGCGTGAGCAAGAGGCCTTGCAACAGCGACTGGGCGACTTGACCATGCAGCCGCTGGACAAGAACCATCCGCTGTGGCAGATGCATCTGATCGAGCACTACAAGGGCGGCTCGGCGCTGCTGTTTCGTTTTCACCACTGCATTGCCGATGGCATCGCGCTGGTTTCGGTTGTCCAGACGCTGGTGGATGGTGGCTTGCCTCCGCCTGAGCGCCGATCCACCGACCACACGCCGCACCGGCATGGGTTGGCAGGCGCGGAGGACTGGATTGCGGATTCGGTACTCAGACCTTTCACCAATCTGACGGTCAAGGTGCTGGAGGCCGCCGGTGAGGGTGCCGCGCGTTCCGTGGACTTGCTGATGCACCCCAAGGTGGGCCTGGAACACGGCTTGCAGGGGACTGCACACCTGGCCAAGATTGCACTCCATGCGCTCTCGGACGCCACGCAACTGGCATTGTTGCCCAACGACTCGCCCACGCGGCTCAAAGGCAGCCTGGGGCAGGTCAAGCGCGTTGCCTGGTGCGCGCCTTTGCCACTGGCGGATGTCAAGGCGGTAAGCAAGGCAATGAATTGTTCGATCAACGACGTCATGCTCAGTTGTGTTGCCGGTGCGATTGGCCAATACATCAAGAGCAAGGGGGATGTGGCTTTTGGCAAGGAAATCCGTGCCATGGTCCCCGTCAATCTGCGGCCCATCGAAAAGGCTTATAAGCTTGGCAACCAGTTTGGTCTGGCGCCGCTGTTATTGCCCATTGGTCTGGAAAATCCCGTGGAGCGGGTCTACGAGGTGCGTCGGCGCATGCAAGCACTCAAGGGCAGTACGCAGCCCCTGTTGGCGTTTGCCGTGCTGGGTGTTGCTGGTTTGATGGCCAAATCGGTGCAGGACGCCATCCTGGGCCTTTTTACCTCCAAGACAACCTCCGTCATGACCAATGTTCCGGGGCCGCGCGAGAAGCTGTCGATGTGCGGCTCGCGCGTCGAAGAAAGCCTGTTCTGGGTGCCGCAAAGCGGATCGGTCGGTCTGGGGGTGTCGATTCTGAGCTACGGTGGCGGCGTGCAATTCGGTGTGGTATCGGATGCCAAGCTGTGCCCGGATCCGGAAAACATTATCAACCGCTTTGAACCTGAATTTGGCAAGATTGCCATGGTGGCTACGATGTTGCCCCGGGATGATGGTCGATAAATTGCATGCCATGGAAATCACCCCGCACTGTGTTGTTGCCCTGACGTGGACCTTGAAAGACACCCTGGGCGAAGAGCTTGACACCCTGGACGAGCCGGTGGAGTTTCTGGTCGGCGGCAACGATCTTTTGCCTGTGATCGAAGACGCGCTGCAAGGGTATACGGCCGGTGCCACGGTCAATTTGCAGATGGAGCCCGAACAGGCCTTTGGCGACTTCAACGACCAGTTGATTTTTCTGGAAGCGCGTACGCTCTTTCCTGCCGATCTGCAAGAGGGGATGGTCATTGAGGGCAGTGCCTTGCCCACAGGCTGCAACCCGGATGCGCCCAGGGATGTGCTGTATACCGTGACCGATGTGTACCCGCAGCATGTGGTGCTTGATGGCAACCATCCGCTCGCAGGCATTGCCCTGCGCATACGCATGCAGGTAAGGGGCGTGCGTGCGGCGACCGAAGAAGAGTCGGCCTGTGGCAGTTGTGGCAGCACATTTTTCAAACTTCAGGCGGCACCACACGCGCAGAGTGTGTAATATCCCATACAACTGATAGGGTCAAATGAAAATGGGAACAAACATGCCATTACTCCATGAGACGATGCACCGGCCTGAACCAAATCCAGCAGGTCTTTTTTTAACCAGGAGTATTTCCAATGAATCAACAAGCCATGATCGCCGCTGCTGCCGCCTCTTTGATGTCCCTGACCTTGATGTCAGCCCCCGCGCAGGCAGCGGAAGACAAGGAGAAATGTTTCGGTATTGCCAAAGCGGGTCAGAATGACTGCGCCAGTATTTCCGGCGTGCACTCCTGCGCTGGCCAGTCCAAGGTGGATATGGACAAAGGGGAGTGGAAATACGTTCCCAAAGGCACGTGCAAGGTCATGAATGGCATGACGTTGGATGAAGTCAAGGACAAGAAAAAAGGATGATTCTGTCGGCGCCAGCACATCAAGTCGGCATCGGCTGGCGTCAGCCACACTATGGGGAGCTGCTGGAGCGCCGCCCCCCATTGGGTTTTCTGGAGGTCCATTCGGAAAACTTTTTTGCTGAAGGTGGCGCTGCCCTGGCCGTGCTGGAGCAGGCCAGGGCGCGCTATCCCTTGAGTCTGCACGGCGTGGGTTTGTCGCTGGGTTCCGTGGTCGGTCTGGACACCTGGCATCTGGACCAGTTGGCGCGGCTGGTGCAGCGCGTCGAGCCGGTGCGCGTGAGCGACCACGCCAGCTTTGGTCGGGGTCTTTTCAATGGCGCAGCGGTGCACGCTGCGGATTTGCTGCCCATTCCCTTTTGTCGCATGTCGCTGGATGTGCTGTGTGCCAATGTCCAGCGGGTACAAGACCGGCTCAAACGCCGTTTTGTGGTGGAAAACATCTCCAGCTACCTCTCCTGGCAGGCGCTGCCAGACGATCCATCGTTGGCAGAGACCGAATTTTTATCCCTGCTGGCGCAGCGTACCGGCTGCGCCCTGCTGGTGGATGTGAACAATATCTACGTCAACGCACTGAACGCGCAGATCCATGGTGTTGCGGGCGATCCGGTGCAGCATTGCCTGCGCTGGCTGGATGCCATCCCACCCGCCGTTGTGGCGGAAATCCATCTGGCCGGGCATTGCCATGTGCGTGATGTGGACGATGCACATGGTGAGATCGTGATTGACGACCACGGCAGCCGCGTGTGCCCCGAGGTGTGGCGTATTTACCAGCATGCCCTGGCCCGTTTCGGCCCGGTGCCCACGCTGATCGAATGGGATACCGCCATTCCTGCGCTGGATGTCTTGCTGGACGAAGCCGCCCGTGCCGCTGTCCTGATGTCGTCGGGGGCGATGGAGGTGTCGCCATGAAGTCTGATCTGGCCGCGCAGCAGCAGGCACTGCTGAACGCCCTGCTGGCATGGCCAGCGGATGATGCTATGAAAGAAGTAGCTGCCTTCGCACGTCCCCCAAGCGCCAGAGGGCTGAAAGCCTATCAAACCAATGGCCACGCCCTGGCGGAACGCGCGATGCGCGCGGCGTATCCGGTCCTGGCGCAACTGCTGGGCGAAGAGAGTCTGGGTGCACTGGCGCGTGCTTTCTGGCATGCGCATCCGCCCGTATGCGGTGACGTGTCCCGCTGGGGTGCTGGTCTGGCCGAGTTCGTGCAATCCAGCGAACAATTGGCCGATGAACCGTATCTGGCCGACGTGGCGCGGGTCGAGTGGGCCATGCATCAAAGCGCCAGCGCGGCTGACCAGTTCCTGGACGGCGCCAGCTTTGCCCTTTTGACTCAGCAAGATGCCAGCGCGTTGCGCCTGTGCCTAGCGCCGGGTTGTGCGCTGGTGCCCAGCTCCTGGCCGGTGGTCAGCATCATCACCGCGCATCTGGACACCAGTGTGACCATGGAAGAGGCAGGGCGTCGGTTGCGTGCGGGTCTGGCCGAATGCGCCGTGGTGTGGCGCCAGGGGCTGCGCCCGCAAGTCGCAGCGTGCAGCTCGGCGGAGGCCGCCTTTGTGCGCGCTGTGCTGGCAGGATCGTCCCTGTCGTATGCCCTGGAGCACTCCGGCGGCCTTGCATTGGACCAGTGGCTGCCCGCCGCCGTCCAGAGCGGGCTGGTTGTCGGGGTTGCACCTTTGACCCCGGCTTGTGTATAAAAATCATGTCCCAACCTACCCTGATCCGGCTCGGCTTGCTGTTGTGTGAACGTTTTGCAGCTGCTCTGAACCATCTCCAGCCCCTGGCTGCCTTGCTGGCGCGTGGCTACGTTGCCCAGGCATTCTTCCTCTCGGGCCTGACCAAACTGCGCGACTGGAGTGTGACTGTGGCCTTGTTTCAGGATGAATACCAGGTTCCGCTGTTACCACCGGAAATCGCTGCCGTGATGGGCACGGCGGGTGAACTGGTGCTGCCGGTATTGCTGCTGCTGGGGCTGGTCGGGCGGTTTGCCGCGCTGGGTTTGTCGGTGGTGAATGCGGTGGCGGTTATTTCGCTGGCCGAGATCGCGCCAGCGGCTTTGCAGCTGCATATCACCTGGGGCATCCTGTTGGCCGCATTGGCGGTCTTCGGTTGTGGGCGGTGGGCTGCCGATACGCTGGTGCGGACTTGGCTTGTCAACTGGAATAAGTCCGTGTAACCTGCAACGATGAACCAGCTGCCTGTTGAGCATGTAACACCCCCTCGGAAAAACCGCCTGCGCGGGCTGTGGCCGCGTCGCATTGGCTGGCGTCTGGCACTGGGGTTTGGCTTGCTGGTGGCCTTGATGCTGGTGGCGCTGGTCCAGGCCAGCTTGCAGCTTCACCATATCACCCAGATGACGCAGCGTTTTGCAACCGGCGACATGCAGCGCCTTTTGCGGGTGCAGGCGCTTTCCTTGCAGACCGAGGGTGTGGGCAGCGTGCTGGTGCGCTTGATGAATGCACCGCGTGAAAGCCGCGTGGCCGAATACGCCGAGGTGGACCAGCGCAACCGCCGCATCGACATTCTCATCGAGTCCCTGGCCCAGGATACGTTCGATCCCGAGCAGAAGGTAACCCTCCAGCGTCTGATCGACTGTCGCAAACTGTACGCCGATGCGTTCATTGCCACGGTGGATGAGGTTGAGGCCAACGATCTCCAGGCTGCCACGCGCGCTTTGCATGAGCAGATCAATCCCGCTTTGAAAGCCATGCTGCAGGAGTCCAATACCTTGCTGCAACGTGAACGTTATCTGATCGAGACGCAATTGGCGCAAGCCCAGCAGCTGTACGAGGAAATGGCGATCAAGGTCGGTGGATTGTCGCTGCTGGCCGTAGTACTGGCCGTGTGGCTGGGGCTGGCCACCACGCGCAGCGTCGTCGCGCCCCTGGCCAGACTGGCAGCGGCGGCCCGGCGCATGGCACAGGGCGACTATGCCAGCCGTGTGCCCACCACCAGCACCGAAGAGGTCAACCGCGTCGGCCAGGCGCTCAACAGAATGACCGATGCGGTGGTGCAGCGTGAGCAGCAAATCGTGCGCTTGGCGTACCAGGATGCCTTGACCGGTCTGCCCAACCGCACCGCACTCCTGAGCCCCGCCGTACCGCCACCCATGCCCTACAACTGTGTGGTGCTCATGGATCTGGCCCGGCTCAAGGTCATTAACGAAACCCTGGGCCATACCACGGGCGATACCATGATCAAGGAAGTGGCACGCCGCGTGAGCATTGTTTTTGAAGCGGCGGTAGCCGCAGGAGAAACGGCGCCACAGCCGATGGCGGTGCGTTTGTCCGGGGGGACGTTTGCCGTGGCCCTGCACGTCGCTGACCGTGCCGCCGTGCAGGCCGTGCATGGTCGCATGGAGCAGGCCATGGCGGAGCCTGCAAGCTGCGGTGGGCACAGCGTGGACCTGGGGCTGATCTATGGCTGTGCCGACTTTGGGTTGAAAGGCACGCCGTTGCCCATTGAAACGCTGATGCGCAACGCGGAGGTGGCGCTGCATACCGCCAAGCGCGCAACGCAAGGCCTTGCCTGGTACAACGAAGCGCAGGAAGCCGCACGTCTGAGCTACCTGAGTCTGGTGTCCGATTTGCGTATGGCTGTGGCGATGTCGCAGTTGCAGATGTGGTTGCAGCCCAAGTTCTCGCTGAAGACAGGCCGTGCTGTTGGCGCGGAGGCGCTGGTGCGCTGGCAGCACCCGCAGCGTGGCTTTGTATCGCCCGCAGAATTCATTCCCTTTGCCGAACAAACCGGCTATATCAGCCTGGTCACCCAGTGGATGCTGGAGCAAGCCGTGCGCACACTGGCCATGTGGGCTCCGAGCCATCCCGAACTCAGCATTGCCGTGAACATGAGCACGCGCGATCTGGCGGCCCCCGATTTCGTGGGCCGCGTGCGTCAGCTCATCGCATTGCACGGGGTGGATGCCGGGCACTTGCGGCTGGAAGTCGTTGAAAGCGGGCTGATGGACGACCCCCAGCGCGGCGTTGCGGTGTTGCACGCCCTGCGCGAACTCGGTTGCCCCTTGTCGATTGACGACTTTGGCACCGGGTATTCATCCTTGGCTTACCTGCAGCAATTGCCCGTGAGCGAACTGAAAATCGACCGTAGCTTCGTCAAGGATATCGACGTCTTGCCGGGAACGCAGCGTCTGTTCAAAACCATGGTCGAGATGGGGCATGGCATGGGCCTGATGGTGACCGCCGAGGGCGTGGAAACCGAGGCTGAAAAAGAAATGATCACCCGGCTGAACTGTGATGTGGTGCAAGGCTATCTCACTGGCCGCCCCTTGCACGGCGCGGCCCTGCAGGCCTGGTTTGATGGCTTGCCATCGGTGTAGTTCAGTAGTTCATGCGGGTGCTTCCAGTGGCAACAGCAACGTGAAGCATGCACCGGAGTCCGGGGTGTTGTCCACCTGAATACGTCCACCCAGCAGCTCCTGTACCAGGTTGTACACGATATGCAGCCCGAGTCCGCTGCCACCCTGCCCCAGTTTGGTGGTGAAACTCGAATTCGCCGGCTGCGCGATGATCATCAGCCACGACCGCTGGTTCCTCGACTGTACCCACATCCTCGCCTGCGAAGGCAATTCCCAATGGAGCTTCTTCAACGTTTTCCCGTGCGTTTTGTTTTCTGAGCGTCGGCGCACCTATGCTAGAGTAGGAGTGGCAACTGCCGCTCATGCTGCAGAATTTCATTGAGTCTTGCCCGTCTTGCTTGGTGATTGAATTGCCCTTGGGTTCATTTGTCGCCGTTCTTACGTTCTGGAGTGTCATGTCATGAGTGAACTGCATCGGATCACGATCAATCCATCGGTATGCGGAGGGCGGCCTTGTTTGCGTGGCACACGCGTGCGAGTCACCGATGTTCTGGAACTATTGGCGGAAAACGTGTCCCGCGAGGAAATTCTTGCCGATTATCCGTATCTCGAAGATGCGGACATCTCGGCAACTTTAGCCTACGCAGCCAGGCAAGCCGATCACGTCATTCTGAAAGCGGCCTGATGCACTTCGTCGTCGATGCCCAGTTGCCGCCAAAGTTGGCGACATGCTTGGCCGCATGGGGACACACGGCGGAACATGTTTTCGAGCGGTTTCCGCAGAGTGTGTCCGACGCCGAAATCTGGGCTTATGCATTAAAAACGAAGGGAATTATCGTCAGTAAAGACGATGACTTTGCGCAGCGTCTACGTGCCGTGGATCAATCGCCACAAGTGCTTTGGCTGCGTGTGGGTAACACCAGCAACCGTGCGCTCGTTGAATGGCTGCAACCGCTCTGGCCCGAGATAGAACGGATATTGCGGTCAGGCGAACGTTTGGTGGAAGTTGTTTAAGGGTGGAAACTGTGGTCTGTCCTGTTAGTGGGCCTGTAGACTTTGCTCAATGACCCGCCATTCGTCTGCGGTGCTGTCTCTGCAAAAAACATAGCTTCTCCCGCACATCCCATAAGGCATACAGCCCGATTTACCTTGAATTTTCCCCTTCAAAACGGGGCAAGGCGATGCCAGCAAGCGCCATGAGGGGCAAAACGGGCCGTTTTCGGGTGTTTTTACATGGCAAATCGGGCTGCAAGCCTTATGGGATATGCGGGGGCAGCTCTTATATCAGGAGCGCATCACAAATCCACCCAGAAATCGACGCTGGTATGGTTTCCGGCGCTGTCAATCACCAGGCGCGCTGTTTTCTTCTGCGGGTTTTGAGCGGTTTGATGGCTTGCCATCGGTGTAGTTCAGTAGTTCATGCGGGAGCTTCCAGTGGCAATAGCAACGTGAAGCATGCTCCGGAGTCGGGGGTGTTGTCCACCTGAATACGTCCACCCAGCAGCTCCTGTACCAGGTTGTACACGATATGCAGCCCGAGTCCGCTGCCACCCTGCCCCAGTTTGGTGGTGAAAAACGGGTCAAACACGCGGTTGAGATGCGTTGGTGCGATGCCGCTGCCATTATCTTGTACGGTGATGCAAACCTGATCGGCACCTTTCAAGACCGCAGTAATGAGAACATGGCCGTTTGCCTGGTTGTCGAAAGCGTGCAACAGTGCGTTGTTGACCAGATTGGTCAGAACCTGTCCCAGTGGGCCGGGGAAGCTGTGCATGCTGATGTTTTCTGGAATCTGGCACTCCACGGTATGCCCGGTTTTGCGGATATCGGCGCTCAAGGTCAGCAAGATGGTGTCAACGGTTGCGCGCAGATCAAAGGGGCGCCGGTTTACGCTGGCCTGGTCCACTGCCACCTGTTTGAAACTGGCAACCAGATCGGCTGCCTGTGACAGTGCGTTCATCAGGATATTGGTGCCTTCCTGGACACGGTGGACAAAATATTCCAGTTGCTTGCGGGTCAGTCCCTGCGCCATGGTGTTGTTGAATTCCTGGGCCTGGTCTTGCAGCGCGCTGGCAACCGTGAGGCTGTTACCAATGGGTGTATTGAGTTCATGTGCCACCCCGGCCACCATGGAGCCCAGTGCTGACATTTTTTCAGCTTGTACCAGTTCGGCCTGGGTTGCGGTGAGCCGCTCCAATGCCTCGGACAATTCGAGGGTGCGTTCCGCAACCCGTTGTTCCAGGCGGGTGTTGAGGGCCTGAATCTCGGTTTTTTGCTGCTGCTGTGTCGTGATGTCCGCGTGTGTGACGACGACCCGGCCTCGGCCCTCATGCGCCAGCGGCGTTACCGTCATCGTAAACCAGCGCTGTTGTGCAGCCAGATGGCAGGGATAGTCGAGGTTGAATCGGCGCAGGCGACCGCTCATCACGGCCCGTAAACCTTTATAGGCTTGCTCGGCATCCTCTGCGTTGGCAAAACGACCGCCAGCCTGGCAGGCGTTGAAGTAATTGCTGCCGACGCCGGGTTCAATTCCGGTTTCGAGCATGAAGCGCTGCCAGGGTTCGTTGACCGCGACGACCATGCCGTAGATATTGACGACGGCAAGTTCCGCCGTCAGCGAATTCAGGATCGAGAGATTGAATCCGTGGCTGGCCTTGAGCGCTTCTTCCTGGCGTACCAACTCTGTCTTGAGGTAGTCGCGGTGCACCCGGATTTCGGCTTCGAGGAATTTCGGCTCCGAGAGATTGTGCAGGAAAACAAAAAATCGTCCACCTTTCGATGGGTGGTACGTCATGCTGACTTCAACGCTGCGCAAACTGCCGTCTTTTCCGCGATGCACCGACACAAAGCGGTCACGGCCTCTGGCTATCGTGTTACGAATGTGTGCGGCGGTTTCTTCGTTATGCTCGGCGGACTCCAGGTCATCGATATTCATACGCAACAGCTCGTCGCGTGTGTAGCCGGATTGCTCGCAATAGACGGTATTGACATCCAGTAGCTGGCCCGCAGCATCGGTGAGCCAATAGCCATCCAGTGCAGTTTCCACCACGCAACGAATAGCCTCCTCGCAATGTTCGTGGATAGGAAGTATGTTGGCGTTGGCGCTGGCTATCGCACGGTTCATAGCCAGTGTACGAGTATGTTGCGAAACTTGGAGGCAACCAGTTTCTCTTCGTTGCCCCATGGTCGGCTGTAGCCCGTCTTGATTTCGACCCAGCGTTCGAACGAACGGCGCGGGGATAAGGCCAGGACGCCCGCATCCTCTATGACGGGTTTATTCGGATTGCCGGCCCAGGCGACTTCTTCCAGTTCTTGCGGGCGAAACCAGTACAAGCGCACCCAGTCGGAACGGTGCGTGCGCACCTTGACGGCCAGCATGCCGCTGGCAACCGCCAGCAGCAAGGGCTGCCCCGGAAAAATGGACTCCAGATGGTCGGTTGCAGCCAGCGATTCGTTGCTCTGGTTCAAAAACCAATCGTCAATGATGCCCATGCCGACCAGGTCGGGTGCGCTGCCCGTGATGATGATCTGATTGCCAATCGCCAGGGCAAAACCGTCGGCAGAGAGCATGTTCATGAAGTGTTGGCCGTTGTTGGCGATGCCATCCAGCGGATCGCGGCAATTTGCCAGTTCTTGCAAAAGACCTTCGGTGCGCCGCTCAAGGCTGTCCATGTTCTGGAGGCGATGGCCGGCAATGGAGGAAGCAACCCCCAGGGCATAGGCATTCACGGTGTCGATGCAGGCCTGTCGTTCGGTTGGCGAAAGCAATTTCGCTTGCAGGTGGTGGCAGGCAACCAGTCCCCAGAGCCGTCCCGCGATGCGGATGGGAACCGAAAACGAGGCGCGCACGCCCATGTTTTCAAGGTACTGCAAGTGCACCGGGGCCACGCTGCGCAGGGTTGAATAAGTCAGGTCGGGAGGTGGTGTGCCATCAAGCGAAAGCAGGGGGATTTGTGCTGCGGTTGCGTCCGGGATCGGTCGCGATGGGTTGAGCATGTAGAGATTGCGGGCGATGGCCGGAATATCACTGGCCGGAAAGCGCAAGCCCAGATAGCTGCCGATGTGTTGCGTAGCCACTTCGGCGATGACTTCACCCGCCCAGTCTTCGCGAAAGCGGTAGAGCATGATGCGGTCATAGCGCGTGATATTCTGAAACGCCTTCAGCAAGGCCTGGTGGTGCAGCGCCATTGCGGCGGCGTCGCGTGGTGCCGTCAGCAAGGGACGCTGGTAGTGTTGCAAGGCTATCGGTTCGGCAAACGATGCGTTGTGTTCGATTTCGAGCACGGCACAGTTCTCCCCGCGCGTGAGTGTGGCGAACAGCGATTTTTCTTCCACCTCCAGCGCAATGGCCTGCGTATCGCCTGGATTCTTGCCCAGTCCTTCCAGCGGCGCTTGCGGCAACCAGGCGCAGTCGGCCACCGAGCGGCCCAGAACCTCTTGCGGTGGTACGCCGACAAACTCGGCCAGGTTGGCCGATGCATGCACAATACGTTGCTGTTCGTCGAGCCACAGCAGCGCGCCGAAGGACTGGATTGCTCCCGATAGATGCAATTTTTCCGTTTCGCAACTGCGCAGCAGTTCTTGCATGGCGGTGATATTTTCCATATCCTGGTTCGCATGGCTCATGATGGTTTGTCCTCTCTGACGCGCACACCCAACAGTTTGATGAACTCCTGCACAGGCAGTGGCCGGTGGTAGAAATAGCCCTGGGCCACTTCGCATCCCAGGCGCACCAGTGCATCGCGTTGCAGTGCCGTCTCGACGCCTTCGGCGACCACACTCATGCCCAGGGCATGTGCCATGTCGATGATAGCTTTGGAGATGGCGCCGTCTTCCACGTCTTCGGCTATCCCGTCAACAAAACTGCAGTCCACCTTGAGTTCATGGATTGGCAGACGTTTGAGGTAGCTCAGGGACGAATAACCGGTACCGAAATCGTCAATGCTGATCGTCGCACCGTGTTCCTCGAACTGGCGCAGCATGGCGCCAACGGCCTCAATACGCTCGGCCAGCGCGCTTTCGGTGATTTCGATGGTGATCTTGCTTAAAGGTACGCCATGCTTGTCAGCCCACTCGAGCACACGTGCGCTGAATTCGCTGTCACGGAACTGCTCGACCGAGACATTGACCGATATACGCGGCACCTGCAGCCCGTCCTTGAGCCATTGCGCGATGTGTGCCAGCACCATGTTGAACACCATCTCGCCCAGGCGGGCCATCAGTCCGGATTTTTCGGCAACCGGAATAAAAACACCGGGTGTGATTTCACCCAGATGTGGGTCATGCCAACGCAGCAGGGCCTCTGCGCCGACGATTTTGCCGCTTTCTAGGTCAATCTGCGGTTGGTACACCATGCGGAAATGCCCGGTTTCGAGTCCTTGCCGCATCGCGGTCTCATACGTCAGCCGCTGCAGGGCAACAACCTTCATGTCTTCGGCGAAAAACTGGTACTGGTTGCGACCGAGTTCCTTGGCACGGTACATCGCAGTGTCGGCGCCTTTGAGCAGGCTTACACTGTCCGCACCGTCGTCCGGGAAAATGCTGATACCGATGCTGGCGGAAACAAACAGGCTTTGGTCGTTGATGCAAAACGAAGCACCCAGGAATTCAACGATACGGGTGGCAACCGACTCGATTTCCGGCAGATCAACGTCAATCAGAATGGCCACGAACTCGTCACCCCCCAGGCGCGCCAACGTGTCGGAATCGCGCACACATTGCTGCAAGCGCTCTGCGGCCAGCTTGAGCAGCTTGTCACCCACTTCGTGGCCCAGTCCGTCATTGATGGTCTTGAAATTGTCGAGATCAATGAACAGTACCGCGAGCTTTTCCTTTTTGCGTTTGGCTTGGGACAGGCTGTGTTTGAGACGATCCATCAACAGGCTGCGATTCGGAATACCGGTCAAGGCGTCGTGCGTCGCCATAAACTCGATGCGCCGTTGCGAACTCTTGATGGCGGTGATATCGCTGAAGATGGCAACATAATTGATGACTGCGCCTTCCTCGTTGCGTACCGAGTTGATGGTCAGCCATTCCGGATACTCCCTGCCGTTCTTGCGACGGTTGATTATTTCGCCCTGCCACGATCCTTGTTCGGTCAGGCTGTGCCACATCTGGGCGTAATACTCCTTCGAGTGTCTGCCAGACTGCAAAATGCGCGGGTTCTTACCGATGACTTCGGTCAGCGTATAGCCCGTGATCTTGGTAAAGGCGTCATTGACGGTGATGATATTGCCGTGCGCGTCGGTGATGGTGATCGCTTCCCCTGCGCGGTCAAAGACTTTGGCGGCAAGCCGCAATTGTTCCTCGGCGTGGCGTTTTTGCGAGACATCGCTTGCCTGCGTGCAAATGGAGCGGATTGCGCCATCGCTGTCGAAGATGGGAAAACGGATGGATCGAAGCCAGATACGGTTTTCGCCGATGCATACTTCATCCAGTGATTCGTGGGCTGTCAGGCGGCGCATCGTCTCCAGATCGTGGCCGCGCAGCAGTCCGGCCACCTCGGCGCTGAACACCTGGTGGTCCGTCTTGCCGATCACGTCTGCGGCCTTGATGCCGAAAATCTCTTCAAAACGCGGGTTGACGAATTCGTAGCGGCCGGTGGTGCCCTTTACTGCCACCAGCGAAGCCGAATGGTTCATGATCGCCTGCAGGCGTTGCTGGTTTTCGCGGATCGCTTCTTGCGCTGCCACCAGGTCACTGTTATCCACGACTACCAGCACCACACCTTGCGTGCTACCGGCAACACCAACCACCGGGGTGACGAAAATCTGGTACGTCCGGGCCGCAGAAGTGGTCGCAAAGGTCTGCTTGCGCTGTTCGTGCAGCGCTTCCGCCAGCGGCTTGTCGATGTCCTTGAGAAATTCGGGCAACTGCAAGCGCAGCACGCTCATCCCGATCACACTGGCTGTCAGATTGAACGTCCGTATGGCGGAAGTGTTCGCCCTCTTGAGAAAGAGATTGGTGTCGAAAACCAGGATGGGAAAGTCGATGGTGCTGTAGACACTTTCGAACTCGCTGTTGATGGTGGCAAGTTCTGCCGACTTGATGAGACTTTCTTCGTTGACGCTGACCAGTTCCTCGTTGGTGGCCTGGAGTTCTTCGTTCGATGCTTCGAGTTCCTCGTTGGTGGCCTGGAGTTCCTCGTTGGCGGCTTGCACTTCCTCGTTGAGTGCCTGCATTTCCTCATTGGAAGCGGCCATTTCTTCCATTAAGGTCTGCAGATGTTCCCTTGTTGAGGCAAGTTCGTCGGCATCTTCATTGGCCGCCGCTTCGCGGCTCTTTGCGTCGTCTGAGGCCGAGGCGGCAGGGGCAATACTGGATTCAAAGACCACCAGGAACAGTTCATTGTCGCCCGTATCCTTGAGCGGATGCACCGCTAAACGACAGACTTGCCGATCCAGAGCGGCAATACGGCGTTTGCGGCTGAATGTGCTGGTGCGCCGACGGCGTGCGCGGTGTACCGTGGTCAGGATTTCGTTGGACAGTTCCGGCACAATCAGCTGCGATAAATTCAGATCCGGTGTGCCGGAGGGAAAGACGATAAAGCGGGAAACATCGCCATGGCTATGCAGGATGCGCAAATCGGCATTCACCAGCATGGATGGCGCGAAATGGTCCGCAATGGACTTGAGGAACAATTGCTCGAAGCTGACATTGCGGTTGCGTTGCATGGGCAGCATCGCCTGGGTCGGCAAGGTTCCCCTGATCAGATTGCCGACCTTGAGACCTTTGGTGCTGCCGCGTGGGCGGAAGATGCGCGAGCGGCGATCCACCGCCGCAAACAAGGTCTCTTGCTGATTGACCGATTCGGAACGTCCGAGAAACAGCAGCCCGTCTTCGCACAGGGCGTAGCGAAATACGCCCAACACCCGCGTTTGCAGCTCGGCATTGAAGTAAATCAGCACATTGCGACAGGTAATCAGGTCCAGCCGCAGAAAAGGTGGATCGGCCGTAATGTCCTGGCGTGCAAACGTGACGCAATCGCGCAGGCTTTTTACGGGTTCGAAACCGTTGCCGCTTGGCATGAAATAGCGCCCAAGGAACTCTGCGGGCATTTCCGACATGGCCGCCTGGTTGTAGATGCCGCGCCGTGCGACGTTGAGCGCATCGTTATCGATGTCGGTGGCAAATATCTGCAAGCGTAAACGGCTGGCATTGGCGACAATCAATTCGGAGAACAAAATGGCCAGAGAATAAGCCTCTTCCCCTGTTGCGCAGCCTACGACCCAGATGCGCAGCTCTTCGCCACTTTTTTTCTTTTCCAGCATGGTACGCGCATGGCGCTCCAGTGCACGAAAGGATTCATGGTCACGAAAAAACTCCGTGACCGAAATTAGGGTTTCCTTGGCGAGCGCGTCCAGCTCTTCCGGATGTCGCTCGGAATAGGCCAGATACTCGGCCAGCGTTCCCATGTTGGTCGACACCATGCGGCGTTGCAGGCGCCGCTGCACGGTGGATAACTTGTAGCTGGAAAAGTCGATCTTGCTGCGCAAGCGCACATGCTCAAAGAGCGTCGCCATCTCGGCGGGACGCTGCTCCCAGCTCTCCAGCTCCGGCATCGTGCCGGGGAAGCGGATCAGGCGTTCCAGCTCGCGCCCGATCTGATCGGGGGCGATGATCCGGTCGGCAACGCAGGCGTCAATGGCGGAGCGTGGCATGCCATCGTATTTGGCGGTCTCCGGTATCTGGACGAAACTGAGGCCGCCGACCGATTTGATCGCCCGCAGACCGCGCGTGCCGTCCGACCCCGTGCCGGACAGTATCACGCCGATTGCACGGTCGTCGTATTCCTCGGCCAGCGACTGGAACAGTAAATTGATAGAGGGCTTGGGAGAGACTTCGGGCACCGTGTTGGTCAGGGAAAACCGGCCATGCTGCATCACCAGATTCGAACCGGGTGGAATCACGTACACGACATCGAATTCCGGCTGCTGCTCGTCCGCGATTTCCCGCACTGGCAAGCGGGTTTCGCGTGCCAGGATGTCGGCCATCATGCTGCGGTGCGTCGGCGACATATGCTGCGCGACGATGTAGATACACGGCAGGCCGGCAACCAGACCGGAGACCAGTTGGCTCAGGGCTTCGAGACCGCCAGCCGAAGCACCAATACCAACCACGAATGGTCGACTATCGTTTTCTTTCGAACTCATGGGCATCTTCCAACGTCAGGATCGTCAGGGCAAATTTACCAGTAAGGCTGCGAATGTAAGTGACTTGCGATTCCCTTTGGGGCCATAAGCCATTTCCTTACAGGGGTTTTACCATGGACAAGGCGTTGGCAGCGAAATCCTCGGGATCAAAAGCCTTGTCACCGTCCCCATCCGGCACGCCGGTAATCTGAATATTTTTAAAATCGTACAGCCGGGGGTCCATCAAATGGGACGGGGCCACGTTTTGCAGGGCGGTGAACATGGTCACCGTGCGTCCGGGGTATTGTTTTTCCCAGGCGTGCAGCATATTCTTGACCTGCTGGCGTTGCAGGTTTTCCTGGCTGCCGCACAAGGAGCATGGAATGATGGGGAAAGCGCGGTAATCAGCCCAGCGGGTCAGATCGGCTTCGTTGACGTACGCCAGAGGCCGTATGACGACATGGCCACCATCGTCGCTGACCAGTTTGGGCGGCATGCCCTTTAATTTCCCGGCAAAAAACATGTTCAGGAAAAAGGTTTGCAGCATGTCGTCACGGTGGTGGCCCAGTGCGATCTTGGTCGCCTTGAGTTCGTCGGCCACACGGTACAAAATACCCCGGCGCAAACGGCTGCACAGGCTGCACATGGTTTTGCCCTCGGGGATGACCTTTTTGACGATGCTGTAGGTATCCTGGGTTTCTATGTGAAAGGCAATGCCGAGACTTTTCAGGTATTCCGGCAAGATGTGCTCGGGAAAACCGGGCTGCCTTTGGTCCAGGTTGACAGCGATCAGCTCAAAACGCACCGGCGCACGTTGCTGCAATTTCAGCAAGATGTCGAGCATGCCATAGCTGTCTTTGCCGCCCGAGAGGCAGACCATGACGCGATCCCCCTCGGAAATCATGTTGAAGTCGATGATCGCCTGGCCCACCTGGCGGCACAGGCGCTTTTCCAGCTTGTGGTTTTCACGCTCGATCTTCAGCGCGTTCTGGGGTTTTGGCGTGGTGCTGGCATTTGTGGAAGGGGCGTCAGCAACCCATGCATCGGATTCAGAAAAAGACATTTTTGGTGCAGGTAATTGGGCGTGGGGTGTGCGATTTTATGCGTACGGTACCATTAGCCCTTTGATGGAGTGATGAAGGAGTGATCAAGAGTTGTATGAGTGCAGCAGCAACCCGCATCATCGCCGTGCGCCATGGTGAAACCGAGTGGAATGTGGCGACGCGCCTGCAAGGCCATCTGAACGTGGAACTCAACGACAAGGGGCGTTGGCAGGCGCAGTGTCTGGCGCGAGCCCTGGCACAAGAGCCGATAGCCGCCATTTACACCAGCGATCTGTTGCGTGCGCAGGCCACCGCGCAGGCCATTTCCGAGCAGTCGTGCAGCGCCAGCGCCCGCCCACCACGCCCGCATACGGGTTTGCGCGAGCGTGGT
>JAYRRD010000108.1:0-2998 GCA_041910275.1 Rhodoferax sp. | reverse complement strand
TGAATGCAAACCGGCTGGTGAACAAGGCCGCTGGTATTGGTTCCGGCCAACGCCAGTCGCTGACATTGCCAACGCAGTCACTGTTGTGCGTGGCCCAGATGGCAATCACCAAGGCCATGCAGTCAGCCCCAGACCATCACATTGGCTATCAGCTTGCCAAGGATGCTGTAAAGCCCCTGTTGGCGCTGGCTGAGTAGGGGGCGTACCAATGACGACGACCAAAAAAACGCCCACCAGGCTGGGCAGCATGGCAGGCATCAAGGTGATTCTCGTTGCCGATTCTACCGCAGCAACTACCAAATCGGTAGCGCATCCCGCATGCACCATGAGCGGTACAGGCCACTTCTGCACTGAAACCGCGCGTGTGCAACGTCTGGTGAAACGCCCTGGTGCAGTGGCTACAATGCCAGCTGGGTTTTGCAGCCCGAAAGACAAGGCGCATCAAGCCGAGCGCCGTTTAAGCGTATCGGCTTTTCTTTTGACCCCGAGGTGCGCGGGGCACGGCTTCATTTATGGCGGGCCGTGTGGGAGGGCGCAAGCCCTGCCGGTACCTTGTCCCGGTCTGCAAACCCACACGGTCTGCCACCATCGTTTTGCAGCGTTGGCGGCAGGTTCTAAACCTGTTGACAAGGAGCCAATCATGGCTACATCTCGCACGCCCGTACAGGGCAATTCTCCCTTCACGCCCGAAACCGACGGCACCCCGAACACCATCCTCGGGCAAATCCACAGCACCAGGCGCGGCATGCTGCTGCTGACGCACATCAGCGACACGCCTATGGTCCTGAAACCGGATCAACTCATTCTCTGGGCACTTGGCTACGGCCAGTGGTACCTGACGCTCGGGGCCGCAGTACCGGACGGGAAGTTGCGCAAGCTGGCGGAAGATGAGGGCATTGATTACGACGAACTGACCCAGCTTCGTGGCGAGGTGGCGGGGGTGCATCATGGCTTTTGATCGCACCCTTCTACCCGCCCCGGAAGCCTATTTCACTGAGCGTGGCCTGAAACTGACCGGGCCGCGCAATTCCAAATGGAAAACTACCCGCTGTGACTTTCACGGCGGCAGCGACAGCATGCGTGTCAATACCAGCACCGGCGGCTGGGTGTGCATGTCTTGCGGCGTTCACGGTGGCGACGTGCTGGCCTATGAAATGCAGGCTGACGACCTGGACTTCGTTACCGCAGCGAAAGCCCTCGGAGCGTGGGTTGACGACGGCACCGAACGCAAGCCGGACACCAAGCCGTTTGCGCTTTCGGCTCGCCAGGCGATGGAGGTCATAGCATTTGAGGCGCTGTTCCTGCTGTGCTGTGCTGGAACCATCCGCAACGGCAACCCGCTGACCCCTGTGGACATGGATCGGCTGGCCACATGCACTGGACGTATCAGGGTACTTTCCGAGGAGTTTGCAGCATGAACCAGGCCGACTACGAGAAGATTGCAAGCAAACTGGATGCGCTTGCTGGCAACACCCGTTCCAAGTTTGAGGATGAACCGCCCCCACACTTCGACGACATTCCGCCCATTGGTGGGTCCACGGCAGCGCCAAGCAACGACAAGGCTGGAACATCGTCGATTGCACCCATAAAGGCCCTGGACTTGAGCGAGTTGGCAGATTACGAGTTCAAAGAACGTGAGCTGCTGCTAGAGCCTTTTCTGCACTCTCAAGACCTTGCAATGATCTTTGCTGGCCGTGGCATCGGCAAAACACACCTTGCCCTGGCCATCGCCATGACACTGGCAACTGGGGGGACGCTTACAACCGATTGGAAGGCATCTAGGCCAGTAAAGGTGCTCTATCTTGATGGCGAGCTACCCGGCAGCGTGCTACAGGAGCGACTCGCACTGCATCTGCCAAACACACCGCCACAGCCCGGATTCTTTCGCGCATTCACCCCTGACCTGCTGCCCGACGGCGTGCCACTGCCCGACCTGAGCACATTGCAAGGGCAGTACGTCATTGACCAGATGATTCAGGAGGATACCGAGCTGGTAGTGATTGACAACCTGAGTGCCTGGTGCCGTACCGGGCGGGAAAACGAAGCCGAATCCTGGCACCCGGTATCGACCTGGATACTTCAGTTGCGCAGACGCGGTTTGGCCGTTCTACTGGTTCACCATGCGGGTAAAGGTGGCCAGCAGCGTGGCACCAGCAAACGCGAGGACTTGCTGGACGTGGTAATTGGCCTTAGCCGCCCGAAAGATTACGACCCCAAGCAAGGGGCAGTATTCGAGCTGGAGTTCACCAAGGCGCGCAACTTGACCGGCACCAATGCCCAAAGCCTTGAGTTTTCCCTACTCGAAAGCAATGGCCGCGCTGTCTGGGCCGTTAAATCTCTGGAAATAAGCACCTTCGAGCGTGTCGTTTCGCTGGCAAATGAGGGGCTAAGTCAGACAGAAATTGCCGCCGAGCTGGAACTGAACAAGTCCAACGTGAGCCGACACATGCGCAAAGCCAAGGAGCAGCGATTGCTCACCAAGGCCAGCAAGGAGGGTGCGTGAACCCCCTTAAAAACCGTCTGGAAAAGGCAAAAGTTGCGAGTTGCGTGCATCAGGAAACGCAACGCGCAACTTTTAGCAAAAACAGCGCAACTGGCAACGCAACCACTGCGCAACAAATCGCCGCAAGCCCTAGTAAAACAAGGGTTTTTTGCGCAACTTGCAACGCAACTACCCCGCAACTTTCGAGTTGCGCAGGGGGTCAAAAAACGCCCCTAAAAAGTTGCGCTAGTTGCGCCCCAGTTGCGCATGGTATCGAGGCTGGTTGGAGCGCCGCAACTGGTGCGCAACTGGTGCAGTTTGAGCGTTCAGACGAAGCCGCAGCCGCGCCCGTGACCGGCATCAGTACCACCGTCCGACCACCCGGCCTGACCCCGGCATTGCTGGCCGCATCGCTGGAGCTGGATGCCCAGATTGCGGCATCTGGCACCCGGACAGACGACCCCGACCGGAACTGCTACCCACACTCGGACGCCATGAACAGTTCCGAGCTGGCGC
>JAYRRD010000107.1:0-30380 GCA_041910275.1 Rhodoferax sp. | reverse complement strand
CACCTCGCGCCCAGCACCCCGCTGACGATCTGCATGGCATCGGCATGGTCACGCACGCGCCCCACGGCAATACGCATGATGCCCGACGTTCCCCCCGGAAACAGCGCCGACTGCCAGCGGCACAGCCTATCCATCTCCAACACGGTGCCATGGTTGGCCAGTGCGTCCTGCATCACCTGCACCAGTCCCTCGGCCAAGCGGTCGGAACCCGGCGCATCGGCCAACGCAAGCCGGTGCGCCACCGACACGCGCAAGGATTCCAGATTGAGCTGCTCGCCTTCAATAGCGGCGGTCGCCAGCGCCTCTTACACCCACAGCTCACGCTGCACTGCCTTGACCTGCTCCAGCCCGATGGCCCCCAACAACCCCAGCAACTGCCCCTGTTCCAACCGCGCCTGATCCAGGGAGGGAGCCAGCACGGCAGAGTCAAACGTCAGCCGGGGCCATGCGCTGTGCTGCCAGATGTAGCGGGGAGATGTGGGCGGGTTGGGGGTGGGCATGGGGCGTATTTTAGGGAATACAGCTCATGATGTGAGGTGTATTTGCGGGGATACGGCTATCAACACCTCAATCATTCAACTTGGCAAAACTGTTTCAAAATAGCTCGGATATTGTCGTAGTGAGGTTTGAATTCGATCTTTGTGCATCGCGATTGCAGCAGAGAAAAATCTACCTTGGAAACCGTCACTGCGGACCACACTGGAAAGGTGCTGAGCTATTACTCGATCTGCAAAGCCACTTTCGTAACACGAAATAGTTTGCTCATCGGGCAGCCCATATTTAAGTGATTTCTGGAAAACAGTTAATGCCGCTGCATCTTCATTATTGATACTGTTTTCACCAAATAAGAATTGTGCTACCGCAGCAAGAACTAAAGTGCAATCAAAACCAAGTGTGTTCTCGCAGAAAATCATTATTTCGTCTTCGGTTAATTTTCTGCGCTTAGCTTTGCCCGAGGGCTTACTGGCATTTTTCCTCTCAGCATGTGCATAAATTGCCTTGTACGGGCAACCATTCAGCCACATAATCGCCAACTGTTGAGAGAGGTCATTAGGTTCAACCGTATGAAAGAATTTGTCATCGGATTGCTGAACAAACAACTCCCAAATCCTAGACAACCAAGCTTCATTAGAGTCCAACGCTAGTAGCTCTTCACGTGCCTCATCGACCCAGATCTCAATGGCTTTGGCGTTCCTGATGCCGAGTAATGTTTTTGAGTAGGTCACCTGTTTTTCAATTGCTGGCTCCTGTTGCTCAAGGAAATCAGCAACGCTAACGAATAGGGTCTTCACGCTAGGTTTCTGATCTTCGGGTGCTAGATGAAACGCGAGGGTCGATGTCGCAAGCGCTTCTACCGCAATTTTGAAATCTCCAAAAGACTTGGTCCCACGATTTGCCATCAAATAGCTTTCGACCGATGACAGCAATCTATAACGACGACGAAACTCGTTTACCAAGGCTCTTGCATCAATTTGAATCTGCGGGTTTAACCGAACCATGTTATTGACTAACGAACTCCACTTACGTTCGTCCAATAATAAAAGTCCACAAAGCTGCTCCGTAGTCAGGGACAAAACTTTACCATTGCCAACTGCTATCGGCGATAGCAATTCCAAAAGTGAACTTGTGGTGCTCTCCGCACCGTCGGGATTCAGTAGTGCTACGGATGAACTGAATTTCCACGACTCATCTTGTTGTCGCCTGTCGTAAACCTCTGGATCAGAAAAAATGACCATACCCTCGGTGTGCATGCCGGAACGCCCAGCTCGGCCGATCAGATTTTGAAAATCACGCACCTTCAGCCTTTCTCCAGCCTGATAGATACCCGTAACAATAAGGTACCGAATGGGGAGATTGACCCCTTGTGCAAGTGTCGAGGTGCATACAACAAAGTTAATCAAACCTTTTTGCATTGCATGCTCAATGGAGAGTCGTAGGCCCTGTGGCGTAGTGCCGTGGTGTACGAATACACCAAGGGATACCGCCTTACTTTCATCCGACAAACTGCCAAAATGCTCATCGACTAGGTTCTTGATCCGACGTAATTCATCAGAATTCGCAGATGCCGCTGGTGAATCAACTTCAAACCTGCGTTCATAAACTTCGACTGCACGTCTGGCTATTCCTGATGCAGTGTCTTTTCGGCCACAAAATATTGCCACCGCGCCTTTTGAAACCAATCGAATTCCAAGATAGAGCGCGATGTCTTTCGATTCATCTTTTTCCGGGAAGTATCTGTCTACTCGTTCCAGACGCTTGCGCGCAAGCGTCTTTTGCTCAATTACCCTATGAACAAAGTAGTCGGGCTTGTCATAAGCACCAGAGTCAAAGAACATGAGCTGCCCGCGCTGCTCAATCCAACTTGCAAATGCAACCGACCGCGCGGTGGGCAATAGGCCCTTCCCATTCACTACTTTGGAACCCTCACCAATCAGCCACTCACCAATAGCTTTTGCATTCTGGATAACTGCGGACACTAATACAGTTTGTGCACCAGCAGGGAGGAGCGCCTTGATTTCCGTTAGCAACAGCTCGTAGATGATGCCTCGGCTACCGCTGTCAAACTGATGGCCTTCGTCATACACAACGATTCCAATGTATTGCACGAGACTTGGTGTCTGCCTCAGTACATAAAGAAACTTTTCTGGTGTGAGCACCAATATACACTTCGAAGCAGGCGCTTTTGAACCAAATAGTTCTGCCACCTGCTCCAGGAAGTCAAGCTGCATGGCATCTGACAACTCGTTGACTTTGACATCATCATTTCTAAAGGCATGCCGTAAAGTAGTTCCAATTTCATGGCATAGCGCACGAAACGGTGCCACAACCACCGCCAATTTTGTGCGCCCGGAAAGAAACCCGCTGCGCAGAACGATTTCTACCGACCGGGTTTTCCCTGCACTGGTTGGCATCTGAATAATGCCTGAGGCCCCGGAGAAGATTTCAGCTCTACCAAGCAAAATCTGCGAAGGCCATAGTTCCTTGGGAAACTCGGGTCTGCGAATGGAAGAGGCCCACTGCTCGGCTGGAATTTTTGTAAAACCCGGTAGCGTTGTCCACGCGGAGGCTGCCAACCTCATACGGACGATAGCCGCAATGATGTCGATGAATAGCAAGTCGCGCGCTGATGCACTCTCGTAGGCAATCTGTTTCACATTTTTTAGTACGGTAGTCAGTTCTACAAGACCAGTACCGTCATGAAAGTGAAATGCCAATAACTTGGCTAACTTGGCGAGCTCGATGCCGAATAGCGGATGTTCGCTACGTGGGTAATTGGCCCATTTAGCCTGAAGTAACCAATACAACAACTTGTCCACTGCAGAATCATCGGGATCGTCATTGAGCTGCCGCGCGAGAACCAGACTACTGCCAGGCCGACGCGCAAGATAGTACGCAGAGGCCGCAAGCAGTGCGGTGTCACGTGATATTTCAGAGTCAAACCTAGACTCAAGAAAGGCATCAAAGAAGCTGGCCGAGAAACTCAACTCTTCGGCAGCTGCCTGCGGGAGTGGCACTTCAACATCTTCGGCATCGCTCAAAGTTGCAGCAACATCACCCAGGGTACCAACAGCTAAAAGAAACAGCTCACGTGGCTCGCTGTTTTCTGGCACTGCAATGTGCAATTCCTCTGCTAAATTGAGCTCGTACATCTTGCCTTTTGAGCGCGTAATGCCGAAAAGTCGACGGCTATTGAATTCAGGCTTCATTTGCGGCCCTTTCGTATAGCGCATGAACCAGCTTCATCAATTCATTTCCACGAATCACAACAAGTTTAATGTTTGAAGCGTTTTGGTGATTTTGTATACTGGTCCGTTTCTGCAAAGCCGCCTCGTCGTAAGTTGAGTCGGATAAAACTGCTGCTGCACCGGATCGATAAATGTAAGGATGGTCCGCCGGATTTTGGAATCGCTGAACTATCAAGACTTTGTCGGCCTGACCAGCATGTCGAAGCCGCTGCTTGGTTGCATTCAATGTCATCGCGCGCCGCAAGTGATCTTTCGATGAATCATTTATTGCTGTTTGCAGACGGTCGTTGTATTTGCTGCCGCTGAGTTGTGCTTTGACTTCGAACGCCAGTAGTGTGTCTTTTGCCGAGGCTGCGGGGGCTGCACGTTGTCGAAATCCAAGAATATCTACGCCCTTGACTGACTCGTCAGGACTTGATTTTCCTGCATACTTCCCTCTGGGAACCCAGTAGCCGAGAAGGTATTCAACGTAGTCGGAAATCAGTAGTTCGGCGAAATCACCAGCCCGAATTCCGGGACCAGGTTTGATGCTTTTGCTAGGGAAAATCAACTGGGTTAGGAATTCAGACCGGGATAGATTCGTGCCGTCTCGCAGTTCGTCAATTTCGGTGTCCGCACAGTAGTGTTGACGAAAGCATTTTGCCCATACACTCATCATCGCTGGAGTCGGTGGTGCACTTAACGCCCAGACTTCGATTGGGTGCCCTTCAATTGTTTTAAGAGGTACTTGGTGCTTTACAAGACAAGAAGACAAAATATTTTTCATACTCTTCCGTGGTCACTATAAACTGATAAGCCCGATATCATTCAGCAGATTTCCAAATCCTCCATTGTCCCCACCCCCACCACCAACCGCTGCGACGCCCGCGTCGCCGCCACGTAAAACACCCGTGCCGCATCCTTCTCATCCTCCCCCGGTGCGGGCATGTACCTCACGCCCGGTAGCGCCACCACGGGGAATTCGAGGCCTTTGCTGGCGTGCATGGTCATGACCTTGATTGTCCCGCATCCTGCACTGCAAGCGGTCACTTGCCAAGGCGCATGCAGGCCAGTCGCTACACGTCTGTCGCTGGCAGGCTGGCGTGCGGAGGGCGGAGCACGGGCTATGCGGTATGTAATGAAATAATTTGCTCTACTTTACAGAGCTTCTCCCGCTTGCATCATAAGGCTTACAAGGAAATTTGCACCTTAAAAAATGCCCCTCCAACGCCAAAATTCACCAAAACCCGCCAAAATGCCCAAATCAGCGCTGCCATGGCACGCCAGGGGCCGTTTTTATATGCCGAAACAACCAAAAGCCCTTATGGACAAAGCGGGAGCAGCTATTAAAAATAAAGTGAGTAACCTATGGCAAGCGCCAACGTGGGCAGCAGCGCATAGCATACCGGGTGCCATCTATGCCCCGTGTCCCAGCGCTTCCAGGTAGGGGCGCACACATTGGCCACGCGGCACACCTTGGCATAGAGCCACATCCAGCCCGATCTTGTTACGGTGCTGAAAGCAGTCGGCCACCGTCTTGGCCACGCCATACACCGTATGGCTCCTAGCCGTTGCTCTTGCGATTGCGCCAGTAGTCCGGTTTACGTGCGTCAGGCACCACTGCCAACACGATAATTTCGCTCGGCTGAATGCGGTACACGATGGAGAACGGAAATTTTTTTGGAAATACCCGCCGAGTGCCGTATTTGAACGGTGCACCCATTTCTGGAAACTCCGACGCGATACGGATGGCTGCCTCTACCTCGCTGGCAAATCGTTCACCGAGTCCACTGGACCTGGATTCGTAATACACCGTCTCAGCAGCCAACTCTTCCAATGCCTCTTTGTGAAATCGTACCGACTTGCTCACTGGATGGCACGCCGAACTTGTGCAAAGGCATCCTCCGCAGGCACCAAAACGGCTACGCCACGATCTACTTCGTCAAGGCGGCGCAGCAGTTCCACTTCCCAGGCGTCGTCTATGGCAGCATCGGGGGTGGGGTGAATCGAATCCAGCAGCAATTCGGCAAGGCGCGCCCGATCTTGCGTGCCCAGTGTTTTGGCTCTTTGCGACAACTCAAACACCAGATCAGACATGCAATTCCTCCTGTTTGCCAGATTGTAAGAGTTGGCGCATCCGATGAAAACACCCTCGTTTTCAAAACAAAATCAGCCCCTATCGCCCGTGGGACGAGCGGGAACAGCTATTAATTCAGAAGCACACCTAACACCCCCCAAAAGCCCACACGCCTTAGACATTGAACAGGAAATTCAGCACATCGCCATCCTTGACGACGTACTCCTTGCCTTCGGCGCGCATCTTGCCTGCGTCCTTGGCGCCTTGCTCGCCCTTATTGGCAATATAGTCGTCAAACGCAATGGTCTGGGCACGGATGAAACCGCGCTCGAAATCGGTATGAATCACACCGGCGGCCTGGGGGGCCGTGTCGCCGACATGGATGGTCCAGGCGCGCACTTCCTTGACGCCGGCGGTAAAGTAGGTTTGCAGCCCCAAAAGCGTGAAGGCCGCGCGGATCAGGCGGCTCAGGCCCGGTTCATGCAGGCCGAGTTCTTCCAGGAACATCTGGCGGTCGGCGTCGTCCATCTCGGCCATGTCGGCTTCGAGCTTGGCACAGATGGCCACCACGGGGGCTTTTTGCGCCTGGGCGTAGGCGTGCAGCCGCTCCAGCAGCGGGTTGTTGCCAAAACCGTCCTCGGCGACGTTGGCCACAAACATGGCGGGCTTGGCGGTGATCAGGAAAAACTGGCGCAGCTCCGCGCGCTCTTCCTTGCTCCAATCGAGGGCACGCACCGGCTTGGCTTCGTTCAACGCCGTCTGGCACTTTTCCAACAGCGCCACCAGGCGGGCGGCGTCCTTGTCGCCCGCGCGTGCGGGTTTGGTGTAGCGCGCCAGCGCTTTTTCCACTGTGGAGAGATCGGCCAGACACAGTTCGGTCTGGATCACCTCGATGTCGGCAATCGGGTCCACCTTGCCAGCCACGTGTACCACGTTGTCGTCTTCAAAACAACGCACGACGTTGACGATGGCGTCGGTTTCGCGGATATGGGCCAAAAACTTGTTGCCCAGACCCTCCCCGGTACTGGCACCTGCCACCAGACCGGCGATGTCCACAAACTCGACGACGGCTGGCAGCACGCGCTCGGGTTTCACGATGGCCGCCAGCTGTTGCAGCCTCGGGTCAGGCACCTCGACGATGCCCACATTGGGCTCGATGGTGCAAAAGGGATAATTTTCTGCTGCGATCCCTGCCTTGGTCAGGGCATTGAACAAGGTTGATTTTCCTACATTGGGTAAGCCTACAATGCCGCACTTTAAACTCATAAACACCTCTGAAAATGGGACGACAAGTGTATGCCATCCATCTGAGACTATTGAGGCTATTGAGGCTATGGGGTCTTGTGTTGCTGTGTGCCGGTACGTGCTGGTCTGCCGAGGTGGTACAGCCCCAAACCCTGGTGCTGGGCGATAGCACGACGGGGTTTCAGGTCAAGGGCGACATTCTGACGTGGCTGGACAGTGGTGGCCAGGGCACGATTGCAACGGCTGTGGCCAATCCGGGAAATTTTGCCGCGACTTCGGCACTGGCGTACTACGGTCTGGGGAAAACGGATGTCCTGTGGATCAAGCTGCGTCTGCTGCGCCCCAACGGCAGCAAGTCCGAGTGGACCTTGAATATTCCCAATCCTTCGGTGGATGCGCTCGCTCTGTACCAAAGCGATGCCGCCGGTAACTGGAGCATGCAGCGCGCGGGCGACACCATCGCGCAGACCGAATGGCAAAAGGCTGGCTTGTACCCGGAATTTGCCCTCTTTTTGCAACCGGGCGTGCCGCAGGATGTGTTTTTGCAGGTGCGCAATTTCAAGCCCATGGGGGTGCCCATGCGGCTGTTCACCACCCGGCACAGCGAGGGCCAGCGGCAGCTGGAACTCCTGACCGTTGCGCTGATGATCGGCTCGCTGTTGAGCTTGGTGGTGCTGTCATTCATCCGCTACCTGGAGCACGGCAACCGACTCGACATCCTGGCTTCACTCTTCGGGCTGTTGATTACCGCCAGCATTGCCCAGCTCAATGGTGTGTTGAATAATTTTGTCTGGTTTGCCACGCCAAAAATCGGCAACTATGCCTCGGGCGTCATGCCCATGCTGCTTCTGGGATGTGGTTTGCTGTTTGTGCGCAACCTCTTTGCCCTGGCCATACACCACCAGGGGTTTGGCAGTTTTCTGTCCCTGATCGGCTGGGGAGCGATTCTTGCCGTGCTGGGCTTTGGTCTGGCCGACCGTTTTGTTGCCGACTGGTTCATCTCCGGCATCCTGCTGATTGCCGCCCTGATCGGACTGTCCCTGACCATCCTCATCTGGCGATCAGGCAACCCGTCCGGGCGCTGGCTCGTGGCGACGATGCTGCCGCAGTGCCTGTGCGCCTTGTGGATGATGGTCGAGTCCACCGGACTGATTCCCGTTGTCTGGGAGATCCGCTACGTCACGTCCTTGTGCATTTCGGTGGCGGTGCCCATCCTTTTGTATATCCTGAGCCAGCTCACCCACGACCGCAAGCAGCTGGTGATGCGCGCCAACCACCTGCCAACCCAGGACGCGCTCACCGGACTGCTGACACCCGCAGCATTCCAGACGCACCTGGAAGACGCCGTTGAACGCGCCATCAGCCGGCGCGAGCCTTTGTCCCTGGCGCTGGTGCGCGTTGTCAACCACGAGCAGATCCGCCAGACCATGGGCGACCCCGTTGCCGAGCAATGCCTGCTGCGCGCGGTGGTGAAAGTGCAGCGCGTGCTGCGCGATGTGGACCCGGCCGGGCGCGTCGGCACCGCCCAGTTTGCCCTGCTGATGGAAGGGGTGGCCACGCGCGAAGCCCTCTCGGAGCGCATGGTCAAGCTGATAGGCTCGGGATTCATCCCCCTGCCCGGACTGGAGCCCGAAGTCACCTTGCGCTTTCAGGCCGCGTGCGTCATGTTGCACAAAAACCCGGTTCCGGCCAATCGCGTGCTGAACGAACTGCGCACCATGCTTGAGGGCATGTCCTACACCACACGCCGCCCCATCCGTTTTCTCGAAGCCGTGGCCACGCAAGTCATGGACCACGGGTTTGAAGCAGAATCGAGCCGCGTGCCGGAAGATACCGATATAACCCTTGCGCCAGCTACCGGAATGGGAAATTCTAGAATCCACCCATGAGCAGACCCTTTGACGTGTGTATCCGTGGCGCTGGCATCGTCGGCTGCACCCTGGCCTTGCACTTGGCAGCACGGCAGTTGCGCGTGGCCCTGGTCATGCCAACACCAGTAACAACACAATCGTCCGATACATCCGATTCATCCGATGTGCGCGCTTACGCTTTGAACCAGGCATCGCGTGGACTGCTGGAGGCGGTGCGCTGCTGGCCGGACGGGGATGGTGCCACCGCCGTGCTGTCGATGCAGGTGCACGACGGTGTCGGGGGTTCCGTCGTTTTCAACGCTTTGGAGACGGGCGTCGAGGCGCTGAACTGGATTGTGGATGTCCCCGTGCTCGAAAGGCGCCTGGGCGAGGCGGTGCGCTTTCAGCCGCTGATCGAGGTTTTCGACACCCCCCGCTCTGCAGCGCTGACCGTGGTGTGCGAAGGCCGTTTCAGCAGCAGCCGCGACGAGTGGGGCGTGCAATGGGACGCAACGCCCTACAACCAGTACGCACTGGCCAGCCGCGTGCAGTGCGCCCAGGGCCACGCACAGATTGCACGCCAGTGGTTCAACCAGGGCGAAATTCTGGCCTTCTTACCGCTGGGCGGGGCACAGGGCAGTGCATGTGCCATCGTCTGGTCCCTCAGTCCCGAGCGCGCCCAGGCGCTGCAAGCCGCACCCGAGGAAGAGTTTTGTGAAGCGCTGCAAGCCGCCAGCCAGGGCGTTCTGGGTGCCGTGCATCTGCAAGCCCCACGCAAGGTCTGGCCCTTGCAACAGGCGCTGGCCAGGCGCTGGAGCGGCGTGGCGGAGCAAGGGGCGTGGGTGCTGGCGGGCGACGCCGCGCACACCGTGCACCCCCTGGCCGGCCAGGGGCTGAACATGGGGCTGGCCGACGTGGCCGAGCTGGCACGCATACTCACCCAAAGGCCCTACTGGCGCAGCGTCGCCGACCCCCACCTGCTGCGCCAGTACGAACGCGCCCGCAAGGCCGAGTTTGCGCTCATGGGCCAGGCCAACGATGCCTTGCAGCAACTATTCACCAACGCCAACCCGGTCGTGCAGGCCTTGCGCAACTGGGGGCTGAACCAGTTTGAACGCAGCGGCCCCATCAAACAATGGGTTGCACGGCGTGCCATGGGTACGTCAGGCCAACCCGCAACCCAAGGTAAACCACCACTATGAATACCACAACACCCCGTAAAGCCCTTCTGGGCGGCGTCCTGGCCATTTTGTGCGCCGGTGCGCTGGCCCAGGAGGCCGTGATCCGCAAAAATCTGCCGGAACGTCTGCCGCAGCTCAAGTCGATTGACGAGATCAACAAGACCGGCATCCCAGGACTATTCGAAATCCGGGTCAACGGCAGCGACATTTTTTACACCGACTCCCAGGCCAACTACCTGATCATGGGCAACCTGATCGACACCCAGGCCAAGCGCAACCTGACCGAAGAACGGCTGGAAAAACTCTCGGCGGTCAAGTTTGACGAGCTACCCATCAAGGATGCCTTCACCATCGTGCGCGGCACGGGCAAGCGCAAGCTGGCGGTGTTTGAAGACCCCAATTGCGGTTACTGCAAGCGTTTTGAGCGTGATTTGCAAAAACTCGACAACGTGACCGTCTACATGTTCCTGTACCCGATTCTGGGTCCTGAATCCGCCGAAAAATCCAAGGCCATCTGGTGCGCCAAGGAGCCCGCCAAGGCCTGGCAGGACTGGATGCTGCGCGACAAGCAGCCCCCCAGCCCCACCAATGGCTGCGACAGCACCGCGCTGGCACGCAATGTCGAACTCGGGCGCAACTACCGCATCAACGGCACGCCAACCATTATCCTGAGCAACGGCCAGCGTATTCCAGGTGCTGTGGATGACAAACAACTTGAAAAAGCGCTCGCAGAAGTCAAGGGTTAAAGCTGGACGTGATGATGGCGTTGCTGCTGCAACAGCCGCCATCCACTACCGCGTCACGCTGGCCAACCTGCACGCCCACCTGTTTGGCGTCAGTCTGTACATTGCCAAACCTGCCAGACAGCAGGTGTTGCGCCTGCCGGTCTGGATTCCGGGCAGCTACCTGGTGCGCGAATTCGCCAGGAACCTGCAAAACCTGCAAGCGCACCAGGGCAAACACGCGGTTGCGGTGCAGCAGATCGACAAGACCAGCTGGCTGCTCGAATGCCAGCCGGATCAGGAGCTGCGGGTGCACTACGAGGTGTATGCGTTGGATAACTCGGTGCGCAGCGCCTGGCTGGATGCCACTCGGTGCTTCTTCAATGGCACCAGCCTGTTCCTGGGCGTGCAAGGCCAGACCACACACGCGCACACCCTGGAGCTGGTGCCGCACGAGGACCTGGCACACTGGCATGTGGCCACCGCCGCCGAGGCCATGGCCGTTGACCCACGCGGTTTTGGCTGCTACCACGCGCCGGACTACGACGCGCTGCTCGACTGCCCGGTGGAAATGGGCACGTTCTGGAGCGCCAGCTTCAGCGTGCACGGCGTTCCACACCGCTTTGTCGTCTCGGGTGCCAGCGCCAGCTTCGACGGCGCACGGCTCATTGCCGACACCCGCGCCATCTGCGAGGCGGAAATGCATTTCTGGCACCCGGAGATCATTAAAAATGATAGCGCATCCCGCTTGACTGGCAAGCGCAAGGGCCTGATTCCGTTTAAAAACTACGTATTCTTGCTCAACGCCGTCGCCGATGGCTATGGCGGCCTGGAACACCGCAATTCGACGGCTTTGGTGTGCAAACGCCAGGATTTGCCGATGATTTCTGGAACACCCGGCACACCCGGCGATACGCCAGGCGAAGAAGGCTATAACACGCTGCTGGGCCTCATCAGCCACGAATACTTCCACAGCTGGAACGTCAAGCGCCTGCGCCCGGTGGAATTGGCACAGTACGACTACTCCCAGGAGAACTACACGCAACTGCTGTGGTTTTTCGAGGGTTTTACCAGCTATTACGACGATCTGTTGCTGCTGCGCGCGCACCGGATCGACACCCCCACCTACCTCAAACTGCTCGCCAAAACCATCAACCAGCTGGCGCAGACTCCGGGACGCACGCTCCAGAGCGTGGCGCAAGCCAGTTTTGACGCCTGGACCCGGTTTTACCGGCCAGACGAGAACACGCCCAACGCCACGGTCAGCTACTACGCCAAGGGCGCGCTGGTGGCGCTGTGCCTGGATTTGAGCCTGCGCACCGAGGGGCACAGCACGCTGGATGCGGTCATGCGTGCCCTGTGGACGCGCTGCCAGGGCGGCCCCATGGCCGAGCATGATCTGCAAGAAGTCCTGGCCGAACTGGGCGCGCGCTCCTATGCCAGCGAAATCTCCCGCTGGGTGCACGGTACGGACGAATTGCCCGTGGAGCGCCTGCTGGAGCAGCACGGCATTGCACTGAAATATGAGCCGGCCCCCATCGCCCAGCGCCTGGGGCTGCGGGTGAAGGAAGGGCGCGGTATCCTCGTTACCCACGTCCTGCGCGGCTCTGCCGCAGAGGCTGCCGGTTTTGCCAGCGGCGATGAGTGGCTGGCCGTCACACCCCATGGCACCGCCGTCCAGGACACCTGGCGCGTGCAGGCACTGGAAGACCTGAAGCTCTACCTGGGCGCAGCAAAGAAGTTGACGGCCACCGTGGCACGGGATAGCCGTCTGCTTCAGCTGGAACTCAGCTTGCCTAAACCCAAACAGCTTCTATCCTTGTCGGTACGTGACGCCGCACTGGCTGAACGCTGGCTTGGTTCGCGGTCCTGATATTCGTACTGTTATTATCAAAAATTATGCTGAAAACGCTTGCACTGACCGAATCGCCGGAGTTGGCTGCCAAGGCGGTCCATTTCCTGTGCACGGGCAAAGCCAGTTTTGCGCTGGAACCAGAAGAGGCCCAGTGTGTCGTCACCTATATGCGCTGGGTGCGTTATTCCCCAGGCTCGGTTTTGCTCCTGGAAGGGGAAGAAACCCGGACCAGCTATATGCTGCTGGTGCTGGAAGGGGATGTGTCCGTGGACACCGAGGCCTCCGGCCGACCGGACCGGGTGGCCATTTCCGTGATTGGCCCAGGCGCCCTGATTGGTGAAATGGCGCTGCTGGACGGCGAGCCACGTTCGGCCAGTTGCACGGCGATCACCAGCGTGCAAGCCGCAGGCCTGTCGCATGCCGGACTGGAACTCATGGCCAATACGCACCCAAAAGTTGCTTTCAAACTGATGGTGTATCTGTCACGGCACACCATCGGCAGGCTGCGGCTGCTCAGTGAGCAATTGCACATGTACGACCAGCTCAATGCCGCCCTCCATCAGGAAATCAGCCAGTTGCGCATGGCCAAGGGACACTAAGGGCTGACACCATGCTTGCCAGAGCCCGCATCCTGGTCGTTGAAGACGAAACCGTGATTGCACTGCACACCCGGATGCAGCTGCAAGGCCTGGGCTATGAACCCGTGGGCATGGCCAGCAGCGGCGAGCAGGCCATCGAGCTGGCAGCCCGGTTGCGTCCCGATCTGGTGCTGATGGACATCCAGCTCGCAGGCGCCATAGACGGCATCACCGCCGCACAGACCATACGCCAGAACCATGCGCTGCCGGTGGTCTTTGTCACCGCATATTCCGCCGACGAGGTGCTGGAGCGCGCCTTGCTGAGTGAACCCTACGGCTACATCCTCAAGCCCTATTCCGAACGCGAGTTGCGCACGGTACTGGAGATGGCGCTCTACAAGCACCGCACCGAAGTCCAGTTGCGCGATGCACTGCAGCATACCCAGACCATTCTGGACCAGATGCTCGATGCGGTCATCACCCTGAGCGAACAGGGGTGCATCGCGTCCTTCAACAAGGTTACCAGCACCATGTTCGGCTTTGCGCCCGAAGACATGCTGGGGCGCAATATCAGCCTGCTGTTGCCCACGCTGGACACCCGCCTGGGTGACGTCGGCTTATTGCACTACTCCCCCTTGGCCGCAGAACCACACAAACTCGAAGGCAAACGCAGCAACGGTGTTCCGTTCCCCGTGAATCTGTCGGTATCCGAAACCACGCGCCAGGGCAGACGCAGTTTCATTGTCCTGGTACGCGACATGACACAGCACTACCTGGACATGGAGGAAAACCGGCGCCTGGCCTATCTGGACCCGCTGACCGGCTTGCCCAACCGGCGCTTGCTCCTGGACCGGCTCAAGCAGGCCATGCTGTCGGCACAGCGCTCGGGCCAGCATGGCGCGCTGATGTTTCTGGACCTGGACAATTTCAAACAGGTCAACGACAACCTGGGCCACGAAATGGGCGACGTGCTGCTGCAACAGGTGGCACGGCGCCTGAGTGCCTGCTTGCGCGAAGGCGACAGCGTTGCCCGTGTCGGGGGGGATGATTTTGTCGTCTTGCTGGAAGCGCTCAGTCCCCAGGAACGCGAGGCGGTTACCCAGTCGGAAGGGATAGCCAGCAAACTGCTGCACGCTCTGGGACAAACCTACACCCTGCGCGAGCATCCGCATGCCTGCACGGCCAGCGTCGGCATCGTGGTCTTCAAGGATGGGCATGAGAGCATGGATGCGCTGATGAAAGAAGCCGACGTCGCCATGTACCAGGCCAAGGCGGCGGGGCGCAGCACCATCCGTTTCTTCAACCCCGCCATGCAGGCCGCCGCCGCCGCACACGGCAAACTGGAAAAGGAAATGCGCCGGGGGCTGGCCGAAAACGAGTTTTTGTTGCACTACCAGGTGCAAGTCGATGGCAGCGGCACCGTCGCGGGCGTGGAAGCGCTGGTACGCTGGAACCATGCCCAGCACGGCATGGTGCCCCCAGGCCGGTTTATTCCGCTGGCTGAAGAGACCGGCTTGATCCTGCCGCTGGGCCAATGGGTGCTGGAAGCCGCCTGCGCCCAGCTGGTGGCCTGGTCCAGCGACCCGCGCCGCGCCCACTGGAGCATGGCCGTCAACGTCAGTGCACTGCAATTTGCCCAGACCGATTTTGTCAGCCGGGTCGATGTGGCTTTGCATAAAACCGGCGCCAATCCCCGGCTGCTCAAGCTGGAACTGACCGAGAGCATGCTGGTCAAGGACGTGGAAGAAACCATCGCCAAGATGAATGCCATCAAATCCAGGGGCGTCAGTTTTTCGCTGGATGATTTTGGCACGGGCTACTCCTCGCTGACCTACCTCAAGCGCCTGCCGCTGGCACAGCTGAAAATTGACCAGTCCTTTACCCGCGACATTCTGACCGACGCCAGCGATGCCGTCATCGCCCGCACCGTACTGGCGCTGGGCCATAGCCTGGGTCTGAAAGTCATCGCCGAGGGTGTGGAAACCGCACAGCAGCACGACTTGCTGGCTGAAATGGGCTGTGATGCATTCCAGGGTTACTATTTCGGTCGCCCCAGCCCCGCGTCCGAATTGGGTGAAATCCGGCCCTAGGGCTTATACATCGAGCGGGAACAGCTATGTATACGATAGCACTTCGACCCAATCGACCCGATCTCCTGGCCATGTCGGCATTGGCACTGGTCTATGCCGTGCTGCTCAAGATTTCGACCCAATGGTTTTCCATCGACGGAATTGCCTGCTTTGTCTATTTTCCGACCGGCCTGGCACTGGCCCTGTTCCTGCTGAAGGGCACACGCTTATGGCCATGGGCTTTGCTGGGCGCCACGCTGGGCAATCTGCTCTCGGGTGCGCCCTGGGTGCTGGCAGTGGCACTGGGGGCATCGCAAGTGCTGGGCATGCTGCTGTGCGCCTGGATTTTGCAGCAGCACACCCGCTTTGACCTGCGCTTGCTCTACCCGCACGACTTTGCCCTGTTGCTGGCAGTGGGTGTTGCCTGCTGCACACTCACCGCACTGGCCGGACCCGCCCTGTTATGGCTGTATGGCGCCATTTACGGCGCCATGCCTGCAAGCCAGTCGTATCGGGAAACGGTGCTGGCCTGGTGGCAAGGGGATTTGCTGGGCGTGCTGCTGCTGACGCCCACCATCCTGGTCTGGCAACACCCGCCGCGCATCAACACGCGCCAACCCCAACCCTGGGTGGAAGCGCTGTTTTGTTTTGGCCTGAGCTTCCTGTGCGGGCAAGTGGTTTTTCTGGGCTGGTTCAATGCATCCCTGGGCGATATGGTCGAAGACCACTGGATTTACATTTTTGTCGTCTGGAGTGCCCTGCGCTTTGGCCGCCACGGCGTTCTGGCCATCATCTTGCTGACCGCCATCCAGGCGCTTGCGGGCGCCGCCAGCGGTGCCGACGGCTATTGGCATGACTTCTCGCGCTACCACTCCATCCATTTCTGGGCCTTTGTCTCGATTGCCATGTGCGTCGGCATGAGCCTGGCGCTCATCATCCGCAGCCGGGATGAACTCCAGAGCAATCTGCAACGCAGCGAAAAAACCCTCTCCACCATTCTGCAAACCCTTCCGGTTGCGGTTTTTGGCAAGGATATTGCCCAGGGCTATACCTACTCCATCTGGAACCAGGCGTGCGAACACCTCTTTGGCCTGCCAGCACAGGACTGTCTTGGCAAACGTGACCATGAGGTGTTTCCCAAAGAGCAAGCCGAATATTTTGTCCAGACCGATCTGGAAGCCAGCCAGATCCTGGGCGGACTGGACATTCCGCCGCGTGAAGCCACCTATGAGCAGGGAAAACGGATCATTCACACCCGCAAGATCGTCGTGCGGGATGCACAGAACCAGCCCAGCATCCTGGTGGGCATCAGCGAAGACATCACGGAGCGCAAACGAGCGGAAATTGCGTTGCGCGAGAGCGAAATCCGGTTGTCTGCCGCTTTTGAAAACGCCAGGGTCGGCATGGCGCTGCTCTCACCCATGGGCCAGTGGCTCAAGGTCAACCGTGCCCTGTGCGACCTGCTCGGCCACAACGCGGATACCTTGCTGACCCTGAACCTGCAAGACCTCAGCCAAAGCGACGACTATGCTGCCAGCGTCGAGCAGTGGCTGCAACTGGTCGCCGGCCAGACCCACGCCTTCCAGACCGATATGCGCTTTGTGCAAGGCAGCGGTGCCTTGATCTGGTGCCGATTGGGCGTCTCGCTGCTGCGCGCCTACGAGGGCTCGCCCGAATTCCTGGTGGCAGAAATCACCGACATCAGCGCCAAAAAGGCCGCCGATCAGGCACTGCGCGACATGGTTGCAGAAAAAACCGCGCTGCTCAACGAAGTACACCACCGCGTCAAGAACAACCTGCAAATCGTCACCAGCTTGCTCAATATGGAAAGCCGGCGCAGCCCGCATCCACAGACCCAGGACGTGCTGGGCGAGATGCAGGGCCGCATCCGCTCCATGGCCTTGCTGCACGAGTTTTTGTACCGCTCGGGCACCTTTGCCTCGGTCGATCTGGGTGTCTACCTGGGCGAACTGGCAACCCAGGCATTTCGCAGCCAGAACGTCACACGCGGTGCGGTGCGCTTGCAACTGACCCTGGGCCACACGGCAGTGAGCATGGACCAGGCCACGCCATGCGGTCTTCTGGTGAATGAGCTCATCAGCAACAGCCTCAAGCACGGTTTTCCCAACGGGCGCAGCGGCGAAATTCAGGTGGAACTGCGCCTGGAGTCGGACCCGACAAACCTGTATCTGTGCGTCAGTGACAACGGCGTCGGTCTGCCTGCGGACTTCGCACCCGAGAAGCTGTCATCCCTGGGCCTGCAACTGGCATACGCCCTGGCACAGCAGATCGGCGGCGTGCTGCACGCGACGACCAACGCCTCCGGGGGGGCCAGTTTCTTTCTGCGCTTCAGCCCGGCAACGAATAAAGAGGCCAGTGCCGCGACTTAGGGACGCGGTTGCTGAAATTCATATCACCCGTGATATGAAAATCACCAAAACCGCACCGCAAACGCTCCCCGCAAGCCCTTGTGGCACGTTTTTAGCCTCAATTTGGCCCCAATTTGGCATCAAATCAGCCTGTATCCCCCGTGGGACAAGCGGGGACAGCTATTCTAAAGCTAGCGAGCCAAAGACTTCACACCGCCGGAGCACGCTCCACACTGGCCGCTGTCAGCTTCAAACCCAGCGCCTTGATGACCTTCAAAATGGTGGCAAAGCTGGGGTTGCCTTCACCCGAGAGCGCCTTGTACAGGCTCTCGCGCCCCAATCCCGTGTCCTTGGCAAGCTGCGTCATGCCGCGTGCGCGGGCAATCACGCCCAGCGCGTGGGCAATAAAGGCTGCATCGTCCCCGGCCTCTTCCATGCAGGCGGCAAAATACAGCGCAATGTGCTCCTCGGTCTTGAGGTATTCAGCACTGTCGTAAGGGGTGGTGATTGTCTTGGTCATGCTGTGCTCCTAGAGGTTTCGCGCCAGTTCCAGCGCCAGTTGAATGTCGCGCTTTTGGGTGCCTTTGTTGCCACCCGCCAGCAGCAGGATGATCTGCCCGGCGCGCTCGGTGTAGTACACGCGCCAGCCAGCACCAAAGTGCAAGCGCACCACCGATTCGCTGAATTTTCATATCACCCGTGATATTAAAAACACCAAATCCGCACCGCAAACGCTCCCCGCAAGCCCCCATGGCACGTTTTTAGCCCCAAATCAGGCATCAAATCAGCCTGTAGCCCCCGTGGGACAAGCGGGGACAGCTATCAAAAGGCGAGTTAAAGCACGTGCTCAAAACCGGACCAGCGTTGGCCGCGTCCCCGGACTCACAAGTCTCGACCCCAGCAGCCAGGAGAAAACCGAGTCCACCGTGACCGTGTCGATGCGATCCGTGAACCGTTTGTCGTTCGGATGGTCATCAAAAGCCACATTGGCCGCCGTCACGCGCGCGCCCAGGCGCGTGAACATATCCAGCGCGAGGGTTGTCGGCTGGTAGCCCTTGATGTTCAGCCACTCCTGCGCCTTTTCCCGCGAGGTGACATCGGGCTCCATCGCCGCAGCCAGGGTCTCGATGGCCCACTGGTTGGACTGCTGGTATTTCAGTCCCCGGTAGTAACTGACAATGCTGTAAGGCCTGTGGTGCATGCCAAGGGCCCGTGCCGGGTCTTGCAACAGCTGCAACACATTCTCCTGGACTTGTGGCGATGGTGCCAGCCAGACCGCTTCGTATTTCCACAAATCGTCGAGAAAGAATTCGCCCAGGCCCTGGCGGTAAATCGCCGAGTGGTTGGTGCCGCACTCATTGAGCTTATGCAACACCCGCCAGGTCGTGCCCCCTTGCCCGTCATCGACCTGGTAGGCAAAGCCCAGATGCGAATAGCGCACGCCGTATTTGCTCAAATCCTGCCCGGCGCGGGCTATAAATACCACTTTATGGCCGCTGGCGTTCAGCGAATTCAGCGTTTTTTCGGCCAGGGTCAAACCACGCTCCATGATTTGCGCAGTCATTTTCTTGCCGTCACACGAACGGCCCGCAAGCGCGGGCGTCGATAAACACACCGCACACAGCAGCAACCATGCCGACGCCAGTTTTTTGGGGATACGCATACTCTCAGACTCCTGTTCTTCTACCGCGTCAGCCGTTCGTTGTGCAGCAAGGCCCGCCCCAGGGCATTCGGAATAAAGGCAACCGCTTCGCCCGCTGCGGACAGAATCACCCCGGCAGAAACCACACTGACGACCACCGAAGCCCCCACCACCATGGAGGCACCCGCGACGCCCTTGCCAACGATTTCAATACTGGCCTGGGCACCATCCGAGGCGCGCTCCAGCACGTACAGCGTGCCACGCGCCGTTTTTTCCACTGTCTTGATGACCAGCACCGCACCAGCGGTGGACAGCACCACGGGTATGGCAATGACCGCACCGGCAGCAGCGCTGGCGCCCACCACCACAGAGGCCACGGGCAGGGCCGACAAGGCACTCAGTTCCGACTGGGCACGCGCTGGAATGCTGGCTCCCAGCAGCAAGACGCCCGCAATCCAGCAAGCAGCAAAAGTGGTCTTCATAATGGTCGTCTCCTTATGATTGGTTCAGATCAGCATTCCTGGCCGCAGACGACGCCGAGGCGCGGGCGGAGCGTACAGACGCTGCCAACGCAGCCTCGCTCAAGTCGGCCTCGTGCCGGTCACGCAAGGTTTTTGCCAGCGTAAAACTGCAAGTGATCAGGTAGAGCCAGCTCACGCCCAGAAATGCCTTGTACGTTTCGTTGATTTCCATGCGCACCAGGCCCCAGCCGGTGAGCGTCATCGCCAACAGAAAACCGCCCCAGACAACCAGCTGAAACATGGGCGTGTCATCCCTGCGGTCAGGTTGCTCATTTTGCTCGGCACTTTTCTGTGCGTCACGCAGATATTTGGACAAGACAAAAACCATGGACAGGCAAAACAGATAGCCCATGAACATGAAAGCCCGGTCAATATCCGTGCCCGGCAGAAAGGATAAACCCACAGCGCACAGGAACACGGCAATCAGGAAGGAAATCCAGACCTGCATCTGCCACGCTTTCGAGTCACGGTGAATAATGGTTGGCATAGAAATGAAACCCTCAATAGTTGAAAAACGACAAGCCGGGCTGGCTGTGCACACCGCGCATTCTATGAAAGTGTTGCAAACACTATCGTTTAGCCTGTCTACTCTAACCATATTCTGGTGAATGGAGTCCAATTCGCCCAGCGCATGGGAACACATACGCATCCGCCTGGTGGTTCTTCTTGCGCAACGAAGTGCACGCATTTGTGCACCGCTGATTCGAACGAGAGGTACCCCATGAACACCGCAGTACTGATGAGCCCTGTAGACGAACCTGTTGCAACGGCTCCTGCATCAGCCCCTGAAGCCGAACCAAAAATTGAACCCCAGATGGCCTTGCTGCTGGAATTCACACAAAAAAACCAGTCCAGCGTCACCCCCAAGGAAATCAACGCCACCCTGGCATCGGTTCTGAAAAATTATGATGAACTGACAGCGCGCTACGCCGAAAACAGCGAAAAAATAGACGCCGAACTGGAAAACATCCGGCAAAACGGCTCCGCTGTCTCCGGGCAATTGCAGCAGTTGCATGCCGACTTGCAACAGCAAAGGCAGGCATTCGCCGCCCTGGAAACCAGCACCAGCCACAGCGTGCAAGCGCTGCAAAATGACCTGGAAATCCGGTTCAACGAAAACAATACCCAGTGGCAAGGACAACTGACAGACCTGCACAGCACACTCGATGGCAACATCGGCGCACTCGACGCACGCCTGACAGCCCTCAACGGCTTGCTGGAAACGCAGGAACGGATCATCCGTGAGCAAAGCACGCGCCTGGACCAGTTCAACGCCGCACAAGAGCTGCTCGATACTGCCACACGCGGCAACCGCAGCCGCATCGAAGTGGTGCGCGAACAAGCACAAAGCCAGCACGCCGTCCTCGAGACGCAGGTTGCCGGCCTGCGTGCCCTGCAAAACGAGCGCTATGCCGAATTCCAGAAGGTGCAAACGCTCGTCGATGAGCTGCACGCCCTGCAACAGTCGCACTATGCCGAACTCCAGAAGCTGCGGGGCATGGTGGATGGCCTGCAAATCGAAACGCAGCGCCTGGACCAGAATATCCAGCACGTGTCCGTCAAACTTTCGACCTCCATCGCCCGCACGCATTCCCGCTTCAAGAAAACCCACGGCGCCATGCTGGCCGTGCTGGCGTTGAGCGTAGCGGGCTTTGCACTGGTCAAATGGGCACCCGCCTTTGCGCCGGCCAGCACCAGCCAGTCGGTTGCGCAACTGGACCAGCGCGTCGATATCGTCAGTGCCCAGACGGACACCCAGATCAACGAGTTGACGGCGCTCAAGCAAGCAGCCAGTGCCCAGGAAGCCACGCTGGCTGCCCAGCAAACGAAGCTGACCGCCCAGGAGACCAAGATCAGCGCGCTATCGGACCAGGTGGTGCAGCTGGAAAACAGCTACAACGACCTCGGCAAATCGGTACAGACCCTGCGCGCTGCCACACTGGCGGCAGCAACTGGCGATATCAGCAGTTTCCCGGCACACGATGGCCGTTGGTTGCTGGCACAAAACCCGAAGGCCTACACCGTGCAACTGCTCAGTGCCGATGACCCTGCGGAAATGACCAAGTTCATCGCCAGCAGCGAAGGCCAGTTCGCCGAAATCGGATTGGCATATACGGTCACCCAGCGCGAAGCACGTGAACGCTATAACCTGTTCTACGGAATTTTTGACGATGCCGCCCAGGCCCGCGCCGCCATTGACGAGCTACCGGCAAACCTGCGCGTCAACAAACCCTGGGTACGCCGCGTGCAATCCGTGCACGATGCCCTGCGGTAAAACTATGCCAGCAAAGCCCCCAGGCGGGGCAAAGCTTGGCATGCGTTCTCGCACGTAGCCTTCGCCAGGGCTTCGACCGTCATGCCGCGCAGCCCGGCCACTACGGTGGCAATGTGCGGCAGTTCTGTCGGCTCATTACGGCCCTGCATACTCCCCTGGTTTCGTTCCTGCGCGTTGACGTAACGCCATTGCGGTGGAATATCGGGTGCATCGGTTTCCAGAACAATGGCGTCCAGCGGCAAAGATTGCGCCAGATAACGCAGGCGCGACGCGCGCTCAAACGTGACGGCGCCGCCAAACCCGAGTTTGAACCCCAGCTTGATGAATTCCTGCGCCTGCACCGCACTGCCGTTGAAGGCGTGGGCTATTCCCGACCATCTATGCCCGGTGCGCGCCACCTGGCGCAAGGCCTGTAACACACGATCCACCGACCGGCGCACATGCAGCACCAACGGCAGGCCAAAATGCTGCGCCAATTGGACCTGCGCGTCAAAAAAATCCTCCTGACGCTCTCGCAAGGGCGTCTGGAGCAGCTCCGGGACAAAATAATCCAGCCCCACCTCCCCCACCGCCACCAGTCTGGCATCCGCGCAGTGAGCCGCCAGGGCCTGCTGCAAGGTCTGAAGGTGTTCCACAGCAGCATATCGGGTATACAAAGGGTGAATGCCCAGGCAGTAGCTGTCCCCATCGGCATGGGCCAAGGTTCGCACGGCTTCAAAGTTGGCCACGGCCACGGCGGGAAGCACACAATGCAGCACGCCAGCCGCACGGGCACGCGCGCGCACCGCCTGGCGATCCGGGTCAAACTCGGCCGCGTCCAGATGGCAATGGGTGTCAATCCAGCCCGGCATGTGTTCCATGATTTTTCCTGATAACTAACCAGTTCTGGCGCACAAAAGCAACCAGGGAGGCGGCAACCACCAGTACCAGCGCATACTGCACGTGGCGGTTTTCCTCAAAGTCCTGCACCTCCAGCAATAGCACACCCCCGGCGATCAGCACCACTGCGGCAAGCAGACGCAGACTCCAGGCCGTCGGTTGCAGATGGACCTCCCCCATGCGCACCAGCAAACAATTTCCCAGCATGCCAGCGAACAAGCCCAGGCACAGCCCCACGGCCACATCGCCCGGCCAATGGGCACCAACGGCAATGCGCGACAAACCCGTTCCTGCCGCCAGGACAAACAACCAGAGGTGGCGCCGGCGTCCCTTTGTCGGCAGGGCAAAATAAATTGCCGATGCCACCGCAAAGGCCGTCAGCGTGTGCCCTGAAGGCATGGAAACGTTGTGCAGGGTTTCGCCAACGATGCGCATGTGGGCGTTGTCCACCACGGCTGCGGGACGCGGACTGAAGATCAAGGCCTTGCCGACACGGGCAAAGACAATGGCAAAAGGCGCCGCGCACAACCAGGCCCATAAGAGGCGCGGCGCCAACACCAGCAGAGGTGCAGTCACACCCAGTATGCCCCAGGCGTTGCCCAAAAGAGACAACCCCGTCCACACCGGCGCCGCCACCGGGGTGCAGAACGCATTGATCGCCAGGAACATGCCCGGCTCAAAGGTGTGCAACCACAGCGGGGCACCCAATACCAGCAACAAGGGCGGCAGACACCAGACCCAACGCGCAATGGTAGTGGTGGATGGAGAAAAAATTGGCATCAAACCTTGCCCTGGGGTATGGGTTGCGGCGCACCGGACCAGTTGTGGCAGGCGTAGAAGCGGAATATGGCAACTTCCACGCCCAACCGCACAACCGGTTGCGTATCCAATAACGTACAGGTGCCAAATCCATGCGTGCCCAATGGCACGGTGTACGACATCTGCGACCAATCCACCAATAGCGTGTTGCCTCCTGGCGGCAGATCACCAGCCCACAGATCAAACTGGTCAAAACGGTCCTGCAAAACGTACACCGGCAAGGGGCGCGCGTACCACCCCAGACGGCTGGCCAGCGTCCAGTTTTGCACCCCCACGCTCTTCAAACCATGCTGCGCAACCAATGCAAGGGCGCGCGCGCCAGCCTGGTCCCAGCCATGCACGTCGGCAAACGGATTGGCAAAAGACCAGGCAAATGGCCAGCCAGCCGTCAGCATCAAGCCCAGCGCAGCCACACTGACCAGGCCTTGCATCCATGCCAAGGCCGTTCTCAGCGCACGCCATCCCCTATGCACCGTATGTGCCAGAGCGAGTCCGGCAAACGGGGCCAGTGCCGCCCAGGCCGGTGCCGTCCAGTGCGGCAGGCTGCTGCCGCCACCGGACAGGGCGGCAAAAACCGGAAAAGGTATCAAAAAGAAGAGCGCCAAGGCCCGCCCAGCCTGACCAGTCTGCCCAAAGCAACGAAAAATACCCGCAAAGCCCCACAGCAGCAAAGGCCCATACACCAGGAGCTGTAAGAGGACAAAGCGCACCACATGCACCCATTGCCACTCACCCCCTGCCCCATGCTGCGCCTGGTAGGTGAAGGAAATCCAGTGCCGCGCATAATTCCAATACACCACCGGAGTGACCAGCAACACCGCAAGCAGCACACTCCACCACAGCCAGCGCTGCAACACCAGCGCACGGCCATGCACCAGCAACAGACAGCCCCCAAAAGCCAATGCCTGCAAGATAGCGGTGTATTTGCTCAGACCCGCCAAGCCCAGCACCAGCCCCACGGCCAGCCAGAGCCGGGCACGGTGCAAAGCCGTCGGCTCCATCAGTTTTTGCGTCAGCCACATCAGTGCTGCTGTGAAAAACACCAGCAAGGTATCGGGCAGCAACCCGATACCCAATACGTGGAACAAGGGCGCCAATGCAAACACCAGCACCGCCCAATAGCCCGCACGGGATGTGGCCAAGGCACCACCATGCAAGCGCTCGGCGACGGCATACACCAAAACAGCAGTCGCCAGCCAGAGCAACTCCGGCAGCAGCCGCAGCACGGCAGTCGGCGCATGCAGTGCCACCAGCGGCCATTGCACCCAGCCTACCAGCGGCGGATGGTCAAAATAACTCCAATCGAGGTGTGCTGCGTATAGCGCGTAGTGCGCCTCATCAACGGAAAGGCCGACCAGTGCACCCACACAAAAATGAAGGGCGCAGGCAAAAGCCAGCACCACGCGCACATCAGCCACTTTGCACCGCGTACTTGTCGGGCAGACCAATGACCGTCTCGAACGGTGTCGATTCGGTCAGGGATGGTTCCTGTGTCAGCCGCAATGCGATGCTGCCGCCCTCGCGTTCGAGAAAACCCTTGACGGCATCCATGCCCACGCCGCGCCCGGAGACTTCCGTGACCTGTTCCGCCGTGGAAAATCCCGATGCGAAGATCAACTGCGCCAGCTCCTGCGCAGGCATTTCCTGGTCTTCCTTGATGATCCCTTTCTCAATCGCCTTGCGCCGGATCACGCCCAATGCCAGACCTTTGCCATCGTCGCGCAAGCGCACCCACAGCTGCCCGTCAGCCAGCGAAAGCTCCAGCTGGATATGCCCTGCGGCTGGTTTGCCCTTATCCAGGCGCTGCTGGGCATTTTCGATGCCGTGGTCCATGGAGTTGCGCAGCAGATGCATGAACACATTGCGCAACAAATCCGCCACCTGGGTCTTGACCACAATACCGTTGTCGATGACGCTGACCTGCGGGGGTTCTTTGCCAAGTTCCTGCGCCAGCGAAGGCAGGGAGTCGATGACCCCGGCGAGCATGACCGCCATCTGTTCGGTGCCAATCAGGCGCAACATCTGGCGGATACGCCGGAACACATCGTGCAGCAGCGAAGGGTTGCTTGTATCCACGCTCTCCATGTGCGTGAGCATTTCATGCACCTGGTCGCGCTGCACCATCAGGAACTTGTCCACGCTGCCACGGCGCCCCGGCCCCCTGCGGCCTAGTTTGCCCTCATTGAGCCGGACGTACTCCTGCAAGGCTTCGTAGGCCTGCTGCAACTGGTGCAGCAGTTGGGCCTGGTCCCACTGCACATGCTCATTTTTACGCATGTCGTCGTAGGTCTGTTCGGCCTCGTGCACCGTATTGGTCAACAAACGCAGACCGTAAGTACGCGCATTGCCCTTGATGGTGTGCATGTTGCGAAACAGCAGACCAATAACGCCCAAATCCTTGCTGTGGGTATTTTTGATCAGCGTTTCGTTCTCGCGAATAAAACCACTGGCACTATCGACGAACTCATGGAACTTGTCCTGGTTGACCGCAAGAATCTGGCCGATCATTTCCAGTTCGCGCTTTTGTTTATCCGCCTCAGCCACCAGCGCCTTGAGACGGGTCACATCGCGCGTGCAGATCATCAGTCGCTCGCAAATATCGTTCTCATTGCAAATCGGCGACCAGACCAGTTCCAATGATTTGGAGAGTCCGCTAGGCATTTGCTTGTCAAACTCCCGGACCATCAAATGCACATTGAAATCAAAATTCATCCGGTCTTCACCAATACACGCGCCCACCACGGCGTCCACCTGCGCCAGAATATCTGCGCCCAGATTGGTATTGGAAAAAATCAGCTCCATCATCTGCCGCCCGGCAATTTCCCTGGTCTCGAATAGCGTTTCCAGGTAAACCGAGTATTCGCCGTGTATCGACCCATCCGAGGTGATGGTCAGAACGCCTTGGGGAAGGTTTTGCAACATGGCCTCTATGTCCTGCGTCTTCTTGCGCAACTGCAGGGTACGCTCGGCAACCAACTCTTCCAGGTTTTCATTCATCTGCTGCAAATTGGTTCCGAGTTGCCTGTTTTCACGGAATACATTGGCAAAAATGGAACTGGCCACGTACAAAATGCTGCCCATGAAAACCAGCATTCCCGCAAACAGCATCGCCAGGGAGTCAATCTTGCCCTGCGCCAGCAGGTTGTCGTTGATACCCGAGGCCAGAAAAGTGGCAACGCCAAACAGCAAGACACGCGCCCCCGGTTTTTTATTCCATACACCGCGCGCACACTGATAAGCAGCGCCAAACCCAAAAAGCAAGGCCAGCATCAGGAACGCCCCGCGCAACGGCAAAAAGAGCGCGAGGTTGGGCACAATGGCCATGGCGCCAAGCCCCAATCCCATGAGGCAAAAAATCGCTCCGCTCACCCGATTGATCCTGGGAGTGAACCTGTACATGAACTGGCTGAAGTAATACCCCCAGAAACAGCACCACAGGCCCAGGTAGTGGACGTATAACAACGTCTCGGGAGCTACCACTTTGAGCAAGGCATCATTCGGCGCAGCAAAAAATGGCAAGCTGGTAATGCTGGCCATGGCCGCCACGAAGTACAAGGGGTAACGGGTTTTGCGGTGGACCAGCAAGAAAAACAGACCAAAGAAAAACGCCACCACACCGACCAACAAACGCAATTCACCGCCCCAGAATTGGTACCACGCCAAGCTGGAGTCGGCTGGGGAGTACTTGCGCAGCTCAAATGGCAATTGGTAGATACCATGCATCAAAGGCGTTTCAACCCGGATGGCAATGGTATGGTGGGGCTGGCGGATCGTGAAGCGAACCGGAATCGCCTGCGTGGAGTAGTAACGTTCCAGCGTAATTTCCCCCGGTCGATGAAATACATCCTGACCATCGACGTACACGCTGGTTCGCCCCATGTAGGTATCCACGAGAAAAACGACATCCTGACCAACCAGCGTGGGACTGAATGCGAATTCCCCCCGGTACCAGCCAACGGTGTACAGCGTCCCGTCCGGGTAAGCGTTTTTCCATGAACCTGGTGCCTTGACCACCACCCAGGAGCTGGTGTCAATGCCCGTCTGCCTGTTCTGCGGACTATCTTCACGTGTGAACAGCCAGTTGCCAGTGAGCTTGAATGGTTTGTCCAGGCTGTTGACCTGAAAGCGACAGGAGTCACACGACGAACGCTCGGCGGTTTGTGCCAGAAGTTGCCCCGAACCCAGCACACCCAGCAACAGGAAGCTCAGAACGAAATAAATGGTACGTATCAGCCTACGTTCCCTGCATGAATCATGAGATTTTTCCATAGACAGGAAAAAACCGATGTCAAATGCGTTCATACTTCCCCTCTGGTGCAATATTTTTATGACAGACACGACCACGTGACCCAAAGAATTGGTGGCTACGCGAGAATACACCATTCACGTCTCTGGACACACCGTGTTACCGGAGCCTTTTGGAAGTTACCGGGCACGCTTGTTGTTTAATTGAGTCCTATGGAAAATTTTGCTTTGATTCGTTCGGCTCGTCTTATTGAACATCTGATTCTCCTCAGTGGCCTGCGCAAACGGGATGATCTACTGAGCAGCATTACGCTTGCCTTGTCAGAGACCACGGATGTCTGTCAGGTCGAGATTTTCAATCTGCTCCAGGATGCCGGCCAGCGCTATTGGCTGCCACTGACGCAGGTTATCAAGGGGTCCGAGGTGCGGTTTCTATCGGACTCTTTGCGCATGGACCTGGACGCGATGCTGCCCGATGCCAGTGATCCGGAGCGCCTATTGTGTCTGGACCGGATCATGATGGTACGCACCCCGCCCAGCGCACCCCGAACACGCCACCTCACACGCTTTCCCATGATGCTGGCAGCCGGCGCAACCCCGTGGGGCGTGGCAGAACTGCACTCCGAACAAGCGCTGCAGGAAGCCGATATCACGGCAGCCACACAATTGTTGACGCTGCACAGCAATATGCTGGACTTGCTGGACTACAGCGAATGTGACGCCCTCACGGGCCTTTGGAACCGCAAACCTTTTGACGACCTGTTTTACAAGATCATGCCATCGGCTGAATCCACCGAACCGCCTTCCGAGAAAGATGATCTGCGCACACCGGTACCAGACAGCAGCTTCTGGCTGGCAATGATCGACATTGACCACTTCAAACAGGTCAACGATACCTACGGGCATCTGATTGGCGACGAAGTTCTGCTGCTGGTGGCACGTATCCTCAAAAGGTCCTTTCGGGCATCGGATCGGGTCTACCGTTTTGGAGGCGAGGAATTTGTGGTGGTACTGCGCTGCGCCGACCACGATGCGGCGATGGCTGCCGCCGAACGTTTTCGCATCAACATGGCCGAATTCGACTTCCCCCAGGCAGGCCGGATCACCGCCAGTATCGGCTTGACACAAATTCTGCCGGGCGACTTGCCCAGCGGTGCCTGTGAACGGGCCGACCAGGCGGTTTACTATGCCAAACACCACGGACGCAACCAAGTGTGCAGCGAAGCCGATCTGGTGCGCCTCGGATTGCTGAAGTCTGACATCAAGGTGGGCGATGTCGAGCTGTTTTGATACCTGTCGCCATCAGCTCCAGCATCAGGGCAATACGCGCCTTGACCGCAGACAAACCCTGGGAATGGGGAATCGCCGCGTCAGAACCTGTGCCGGGAACCACACACCCCTGCGGGCAGCGGGTGGCGCGCACCACCTTGACACCCTGGCCTTGTGCTTGCCATAAGGCGGCCTCCAGGTCGTGGTGCAGCGTGCCATTGCCGGTTCCTGCCACCACGATGCCCTGCACTGCCGCACCGGAGTCGGATGGCTCCGCACACAAGGCACGTACCGTCGCACCAGTCGCGCCAACGTAGTTCATGACAATCTCCACCCTTGGCCAGGGAACCTGTGACCAACGCTCCAGCAGTTCCGGGGCAAACACTGTATCCTGATCCGGGCAAGCTTGTACCCAGCGCACAGCCCCCTCTTCCACATAGCCCAAGGCAGCAGCATCCCCCGAATCGAAAGCATTTAAACGGTAGGGATGAACCTTTTGCACCGCGTGGGCCGCGTGTACGCTACCGGCGCACACAACCAAAACACCATGCGCTGCTTGAGAACGTGCCACGACCACCGCATCCAGCAGGTTTTGCGGGCCATCGGTGGCCAACGAAGATGCCGGACGCATGGCGCAGGTGAGCACGACGGATTTGCACGCCAGACCATCCCGTGGCAGCACCTGCGACAAAAAAAATGCCGTTTCCTCCAGCGTATCGGTTCCATGCGTCACCACGATGGCGGCCACATCCGGCGTGGCCAGGTAGTGGCAAACACGCCGCACCAGCGCAAGCCACTGCGGCCAGTCCATATCTTTGCTATCAATTTGCATAACCTGCTCAAATACCGCTGTGCATTCCCCCAGCATATCTGACAAGCCTGGTATGCTCATGAGCAATTGGTCCACGCCCAACTGTGCAGCTGCATAGCCAACATTGTCCAGCGCGCTGGCAGCGGTACCGGCAATCGTGCCACCCGTACCCAAAAACACTATTTTTTTTGACATTTTTCACCCATTGCGCTTGCGAGCAGCATAAAACTGGTTAAAAATACAGCACT
>JAYRRD010000106.1:0-3248 GCA_041910275.1 Rhodoferax sp. | reverse complement strand
CAAATCTTCAACGTTTACGCCTTTCGTGCTTGCTTTCCCGGTAGCGATATCTTTCGTATCCATCATTCAACTTTCGCATTCTGTGGTGATAGCCAGAATTTTCTCACCATCGGTATAAACGCTGCTGGAAATCGCCTAACTCATCAACTTTTACGGGACTCGTCCACCTGAAACCAAAAGGATGGCGGATTCATCCCCAGCTGCGTGAGCCAGGCCAGAAAGTCCTGCTTCGTCACAAACTCCTCGAATAGTAGCTGCGCATCCGGGGTAGCGGCATGCCCAACAATCTCTTGCAGGTGATTCAGCGCCGACGAGCGGATGAAAATTGGCACATTTCCATTTTTCGCAACGTAGCCCACAAGCGGCTGGCCCCGCAATTCAAACGTCCCCTTATCCACCCACTTCGGATCGACACTTTGCACCCGCAGCCCATCGCGCACCACGCCCTTGGCCAGCACCCGTGCAATGACGTGTTCGTGCTGCAGCGTCTCTCGCGCCCATTGGCTCACGATGTCCCAGAAACGATAGCTTTCCACATGATGGCCGAGATGCATGGATGGCGCTCCATTCGGATGTTCTCGCAATAGTATAAGTGTCGGCATTTGTCCATGGCTCCAGGACACTCATCATTTGATAGCTTTCCCCGCTTGTCCCACATGCGCTACAGCCCGTTTTTGCCTTGATTACCTTGCCTCAGCCACGCCGTGGGTCGGTGTGGAGGTCGCACGCTGGCCGCCTGGGCACCTCCAGGTGCCGATTTTTGATGCCATTTATGGCCACAGCCCCCGACAGTCGAGCGGGGACAGCTATCAAGAATATAGTAAGCAAACATCACCCACACGGCGACAACCTTTTCAGATTTCAGTTTCCGGATGGCAAAGCTCTACCGTTCGTATTCGATTGTTCGCATGGCGCCCCCTGTGTACTGCGCTGCACTCGCAGGGTCCAGTCCAATGAGTGCGACCAGATGACAGATACCATGAAAGCCAAAGGTGCTGGAACGCCGAGGAACGCCGTCAAAGGAGAACGCATCGGCAACTTTTCCAGGGGCAAACCGAATGCCATGCTGAGATTCAAGCAACTCCCGGTAGTGGTCACAGATATAAGCGTCTTCCGGGTCGAATTCGGTAATCCGGGAGTCTTGCAACGCAGCAAGCAAACGCTTCGAACGCAACGAAAAACCGCCATTTCCCACCGAATTCTCGTCAAGGGCATTCCAGCGGGCACCGATGTAATCGTAGTGCTTGAATTGCTCGTCCCATCGGGTGGCATCAATGATGAAACCATCGTACTGAACGATCAACGCAAAATCAGTTGCAATATAGGCGTTGAGTTCTTTGATCATGAACCGTGAATAGTCCAGAAATGACCGGATGCCATCGACCCGGATGATTTCAATACCATCCAGTACCATGTCACGGTCTGTGAAAAACAGGACTTTTTCAAAGCTGCACTGCGCCATGCAGCATTGCAGTGCATGTATCGCAAGGTCGTGGTTGCAGGTATCCACGCAGCAAAGCGTCGTGTTCGAGATGGGCACAGGATGCGCGTGCGAAGGCAGGCCCGGTGGCTGGGCGGCCAGTTTGGCGCGCGCCATATCGCGTTGAACGGCAACAAACCGGTCTATCTTTTCCTGGTTCAGGAAGGCAACACCCAGCGCCTGCAAAGTGGGCAGATCACCCGGTTCGCACACCAGCGCAGCCCCCAGAACCACCTCCGCCATCTCGGGTTTTTCCTGCGTTATCAGCTTGTCCCCCCACGTGCGCAGCGCCTGGATAAAACCACGATCCGTGGCCGCAGCGCGCTCGAAAAGCGCTTTCGCCTCCACCAAATCCAGGCGAAATAGCAAAGTCAACGCCAGATTGAACATGGTCGATGCGTTGGACGTATCCAGTGCAAGGGCGTTGCGGTAGTGGCCTGTTGCATCGTAGAGTTGCCCTTGCGCATACCGGATCATCCCCATCGTGTCATGGAACACCGGCGTTTCAGGACGTAGGCGCAGTGCGTGGGAGATGTGCTTTGCGGCCAGATCGTAACGCTGGGTCTCCAGCGCGAGTCTGCCAAGAAGGAAGTGGGCATCCACGGAGTCTGGCTGGGCTTCAAGTGCTTGCAGGCACAGCGCCTGGGCACGGTCCAGCGCGCCATTCTGATGCAACAGCTGCGCTTCCCGAATGAGCGCATCGGCATCGACATCCGTGCGCAGTACCGGATTCGACACGCCACCGCCGCGCGGACGACGGACAGAACGGGCCACCGCTGTCAACAGCGTTTTGAGGACATGGAGAGGCATGTTGGAAGCACTTTGGAAATCTGCGGTCTGGAGTGCAAGTGCTGGCGGGAGACTTGCGTATACCAGGCAGATGTATGGACACGTCGCCCATTCTATAACGCCCATAACACACATCCCCCTGAACACCTGGGCACCTGAACAACACATGCCAGGCAGCAATGGCTGCAACATGACGGGTGCAGCGCGCCTGCTGGCGGCAGCCAGCCGCAACCTGAGTGGCGGTCTATCGGCCAGATCGGATTTTCATCACATTCATATTCATGCGGTCACGCACGATGTTCAGAAATATCCAGCGTTTAAGTCCACTCAGATTGACACCAAAGCGCGCGTAGAACACGTCTGGCGAGTCGAACAATCCAAAGTCCTGATTGATTCCGTCTCTCTGTATGTAGGTGTTTGACCCACACCAATCCACATCCGGATTCTGTAGATCAGAAGTTGCGGCTCCATACCCGCAAAATGCACCGCGATGGCGAGCGAATCGTCTTTGGAGCGCGCTCAGGTACTGGCGATCCAGAATGAAGCCTTCCAGCTGAACCCAATGCGCGCCGGACCACACTTCCACCCAACTGTGGATGATGCTGCGCGGTGCGAGTTGGTAAGCCAGGCCGGTGATCGCACCCTCTTGCAAGGCCTTGTCAATCGTGAACCCATGAAACCGGCAGGCAACTCCCACCGCGCGCAACAAAGCCATCAGCAGCGTACCCTTGGTATTACATTGGCCTATGCCGTCAGCCAGCACGCGTGACGCGGGCAGGTCGTCCGCCATGTTGTAGCCAAACTGTATTTCATCACGCACGAAGTTGTAGACCGCCCCGATTTTGTCGTGGACCTCAAGGTTCATCCATCCTCGGTGGGCTATAAGGCGATTTCCAGCAGCGTTTATACCGATGGTGAGAAAATTCTGGCTATCACCACAGAATGCGAAAGTTGAATGATGGATACGAAAGATATCGCT
>JAYRRD010000105.1:0-5471 GCA_041910275.1 Rhodoferax sp. | reverse complement strand
TTCAACCGTGCCATCATGCTCGCGTACTCCGCTGGCGCTAACGCCTGGGAAAATGGCGCAACAACCCGCCAACGAGGCCCGCCGTTGTACTTCGGCGGCTCGACTAGGCCATCCCCCCACGATGGGTAAAGCAGCGCCCTTACACCCGCTTTTTCGAGTAACAGTCGCGCTTCGCTGATCGGCATTGTTCCTTTGTCGTAGTCGCCAGCAAGCCCATGCGTGGAAACTATGTTCCCCCCATGCTTCAGACTGCCTCTTGTGGTCGTTTTTGTGCCGAATTTGGCAAGGGATAGAAGCCTGCCATCATTTTTCACAGGTTCAGTCATTGGCGCAGCAAGAAAAGCGCACACCTCCGGCCAGGTTGACAGTGTTTTTTCTACACAGCGGCAGTGTTTGTTTGGAAAAATCGTAGCAAGCGCTGCGCTCACTGGTTTGGTGGTGTCATTCATGCTGCACCGCCTTCCAGCGTCAAGAAGTAACCGCCGCCAGTCCCGTCAACGCAGTGCGCTACGCGATGCCCGAGGATCGGCACCTCATCAGTGCCGCCGCCGTGGATGTGTCGGCCTGCGCAGTACGGGCATTTTTCCACGACAACGGTCCATTGCGCGTTTGCGCGTCCGTGAATGCACGCCGTGCGCTTGACCGTTGCCAGCGCCTTGACCTGTCCGGTCGATTGCCCGAAAATCGGGGCGCTGGTCGATTGTGAATTGAAAAATGCCGATGTTTGCGCATCGGCTTTTTCGTTTTTGGATGTGCTGGCTGATTGCGTCATGTTCAGACCCCCAACAATGCGCGTAATTGCGCCGTCGGCCACCGCAGATTGCCGGCAACGTTAACGGGGGTTATGGGCGCTCGCCCCTCGGCGGCCATCCGCCGCAGCGTCCGAGAATGAAGCCTAAGGTGTCCTGCGCATTCTCTGGTCGGCAGGGTAGCGCGAGTTTCGTCAGGTAGCGGTATCAGGGGTTTGGTCATTTTGGAAACCTCGAAGTGAAGAAGTCCAGAATCTTCTGCGAAATACCAGCAAATGCCCCTGCGGCATAATTTCGCCCTGTTGATAACCGCTCAAAACTGCCCGCAATCCGCTATCAATATTGCACCAGTTATTAACTTAACATAACGCCTGTTTGTATCTGTTGGGCCACGTTATCCACCGGCTTGGTGGTCTGGTTTCAGGGCAGTGGACAACTTCGATTGCCTGGTCCTGTGTAAGATTTGTCTTACACGTCACCGGGCACCATTTGCCCATTCCTTGTGCAATACGTGCAAATCCACTGCTGGCGCGGGTTGTGGCTGATTCACCCGAGGTTTTCCACAGACTTGCCCCCGTGGAATGTGGACCAGATTGGCCTGTTTTTTGACTTCGACTCCCTAATCAGGAATCGAATTGATCGGCAATCGCCCTATGAGAATGTGCGTTTCTGGTGCCGAAAATTGCATTTTGTTCCCCGGTTTGCCCTTGGATGCCCCCTGTTCCGGGTGATTTTTGGGCAATGCTGACGCTATCGTTTTTACAGCGCCAGCCGGGAGTCGCCACCACCAAATGGCGGGGGTTCATTTCCGCTGATGTTGGTCTGCACGTTGGTACGCACCACATAAACGGCCAAATTACCAACGAGGTTCGTATCCGTGTATCTCCGCCAAACCGTGCAAACCCTCCCCCCGACCCCCCCCCCCCCGTGGAACATCCCCGTGATGGACAAGTCCCCTGCCCACACCACAAGGGTGTGGACAGCCCTTCGGGTACGGGACTATGCCCACACTCAGCACTGGCGCGCGCCAGGGGACAACATCGCAAGCGAGTTGCCCCCTGTCTGCTTGCCGCCTAAGCCCATGAGAAAAATTGCCCTGAAAACCGTTTAGGACTTGCCCCAAAAACCGGGTACCGGGTAGATGCTTGAGGGAGGGAGGGAGTGAAAACGGGTAAGCCTCACCCTAACCCGCATGATGCGAGTCTGGGCTTACCCGTAGCGTATGCCGTCGGTCGGTCGGTCGCTCATCCGGGGTCATGGAGTGCACACCGAGGCTCCACAACAGGCTGAATTCATGGTCCCTGCACCACCCTAGCCCGGTTTCAGCTTGCGCTCTCTCGGTGCCGATTTGCTAGGTTCCCGCTGTATCGGCTATGGGCAAGCAATCCAGCCGGGAGGTAAAACAGGGGGGCAAGTCCTTTGAAGCTCGCCTGTTTCGCCTGACGTACAAATTGCTTGCACTCGTTTACAGCGATTTGGCATAATCCCCGGCATGGCTGCGGGGTAGCTTTACCGCTAGTTTGAATACCCTGCACGCCTGGCTCACCCCCGAATTCTTTCCACGGAACGGGGGTTTGTCTTTTCTGGAATGCAGAATCCATTGGTGCGAATCTTACAGCGTCGCGCTCGCCTTATCCGCGCCACCGATCAAAAAATCCCTTCTTGCGTGGTTCTGGCGCCTGCCAGTGCTCCAGCAGCAGCAATGCCCGATCAAGGGCAGCTATCCGGGCATCTTTTTCAGCCAACAGCTCGCGGGCATGCCTCAATTCGGCCTCAAGTAGTGCCATTCTCGCTGTCGTGTCGGGTGTCTCTCGCTGTGGCGTGGTGACTGTGGCGCGACTGTCTGTCCTGTCGCTGGCAGGGGTCAGCTCGCCAAAAACCCGAAGCAATTCGGCTGTGTCTACCTGCTTTTGCCCTGTCGTGTCTACTGTCGCCGTGAGTCTCCCCTCCTTGATGGCACGGTACAGGGTTTTCCTGTCGCGTCCGACACGTTTGGCAGCGCTGGCAATGGATAGCTGGGTCATGCCCGGATGGTACATGGGCACTGGCCCCGTGGTCATGTCGCCCCGCCACAACGGGACCACAAAAATAATTTTTAGCGCAATCGAAGCCGATCAACACCGAACGCTGCTAAACCTGAACCAGTGGGCACCAGTGGGGCACCATCGCCCCGCTGGTCGTTGATGTGTAGCAAAGCGCGCAAACCATGCGAAAGCACTGCTAAACGATTTCGCACATGGTCAGATCGGGCATTCCCCCACGGTCTTGTGCATCGCTGCAATGATTCACCCACCGCTGGCGCTGTTGCCATCGGCAACACAAGGGGCAATCAAAATGTTGATCGAAAAATTGGAAACGTTGGAAGCGCTGCTGGCCGCAATGACAGGCAGCCAGGGTATCTCTGAGATTTCAGAATCTCAAACTCAGGCACTGCTTAACACGTGCCAGCGTCTAGCCTATGATGCGCTGGTCAGCGCGCAGGGCGCGCACGTACCCACAACCCGCTTTAATCGCCTTCTGCTGCGTCGCGCCTGGGTGGACAATGGAATGGGCCGTGTGCGCTGTCCGTCGTGGCTGTGAGCATGCAGCCGCAGGTCGTGGTCGTGGTCATGGCCAGCGTGAGCGTGCAGGCCGTCCGGGCCATGAGTGTGGTGTCGTCGTGGCCATGGAGGCATGAGTGCGCTGGCGCTGCGCACACACCCGTTTAGTGTTCGCTTAGTGACGCAAGTGACGCAGTTTTTCAAGACTGTTCCCATTGTTCCTACTGTTCCTACCTGTTTTCGACTAACTCACGCAGCGGGGGTCCCTGGCCAGTGCGTGTCGGTATGCGGGGTCACGGAGGCGCAGCGGGTAGAAGTTTTTAGCTTTTGAAACTTGAAAGCTAAGTAAACGGTGAAAACTGGAACACCTGGAACCTTTCGGCCATAGTGTTCTGGCAGGGGGTCGTTTAGGTTTAGAACTTGAAACAATTTTTGATCGCTCCAGCGTGACAGTGTGACACCCCTATAGGGTGGTGTCACGCTTGTCACGGTCTCGGGGGACTGCGAAGCCGTGACAAGCGTGACATGTCACGCCAATGTCACGCATGTCACGGTACTTCAGAAAAACGAAGCACGGGCGAAAAGGTCGTCTGTTTGCGATAAAACCCCGCCGCCAACCAGCGCAGTAATGGAGCGCGAGAACGCCTGTCGTTTAGCTTCGCTGGTACGGTCCCCCAGCATGTCGTAAAACTCCCGCCGCCAATCTTCGCGGGCTACAGCACCGAGCCCAAGGTCCGCCGCGTCAAATGCAGCAAGCGCCAGCGCCTGCCCCCCGGTCAGTTTAGGTTCCACCACTGCATCCACCACGGCAGGTACGATCACGCAAGACGATTCGGTGAACCCGTACTCATCCTCCCCGACCGCGACGGTTTTCAGGTCGAACGTGTAACTCCCACCATCCTCCCCGTCTTTTGCCTTGGCCACGCTCCAACTGCGCCAACCTGCCACGCGTTGAACTTCAATGGCACCATCAAGGGCTGCATGTAGGCTGCTGTGACCCCTAAGCCCTTTGGTCTGGTCTTTTCCAGTATGGTGAATGAGAACGACCAAGCCCGCAGTATGCGCCTGGATAGTCTTCGCCGCCGTCAGCACCTGCCCCATGTCCTTGCTGGAGTTTTCGTCAACGGACGGCGCCGCCCGGTTCAATGTGTCGATGACTACGACCCCCTCGGCGGGCAACACGGCCAGCAGATCGGCCAGGTCTTGCCGACTGCTCATGTCGAACGACTCCAAGATGAAACGCAGACCGTCCGGCAGTGGTTCCCCGTTGTGCTTCTCCCATGCCAGGACACGCAAACGAATTCCCCCCTCGCCCTCAAGAGCAAGGTAAACAACGGGGGCAGCGGTGACGTGCTTGCCAAACCATGAACGGCCTCGGGCAATTGCGCAACAGAGATCGATGCCCAGAAAGCTCTTACCAGACCCGGACGGGCCATAGATCGCCGCCAGTCCTTGCGCTGGCAAAACGCCACGGACGCGCCAGGTCAACGGCGGGAGCGCTGCCAGGGCCGCACTACCAAGGGGCTTGTATCGTTGCTCTTGGGCCGTTTTTGCTTGTTCCAGAACCTCATCAAAGTTGACTTGACCAAACTTTTCAACGGCGGATGCAATGAGGTCGGGGATTTGCCCCTTACGGGCCTTCCAGCGCTCGTCGTGTTCAGCTGCGCTGGCATCCATCAACCCATCAAGATGCGACTGGACGACCTCGGGGCGCATACCCCCTGCGACGCAGTGGGCTGCCAGTGGTAGAAGACTGGTGTGGTACGCGCCCCCGGTCAAAACGCCTTTCAGCCAATCCGCAACACTCTCTCTCTGTACTTGTTGCTCACCAACTGCATCGGTTTTCTTTTCGGTCGCAGTTACTTTTTCAGCTTTGCCTATGGCCCCCGCATCCAGCGCTGGTAACTCATCGATGCAAGCCCCTGCCTCTGGGTCGTTGAATGTGATGGCACACTCGAAAGTAGCCCCCGGACGTTTCCCGAAAAAATACCCCTGCTCCACCGTGAACGATTCAGGGGCAAGTACCCCGCCCAGCGCGCCATTCAACCGTGCCATCATGCTCGCGTACTCCGCTGGCGCTAACGCCTGGGAAAATGGCGCAACAACCCGCCAACGAGGCCCGCCGTTGTACTTCGGCGGCTCGACTAGGCCATCCCCCCACGATGGGTAAAGCAGCGCCCTT
>JAYRRD010000104.1:0-35760 GCA_041910275.1 Rhodoferax sp. | reverse complement strand
GCCACAGCCATATCCTGGCGCGCCATGATTCCGGCTTCGAAGGCCAGTCGCCCGGATGCGATGCCCCAGGAGAAGGCCCGCGCCATGCGTACCGGGTCCAGCGCGTGGGCTACTGCGCTATTGAGCAGCACGCCATCCAGCCCCAGCTCCATGGCCTGCACGGCGTCCGCCGGAGAGCCTATGCCTGCGTCCACGATCACGGGCACGCCGGGCAGTCGTGCGCGCAGGGTGCGCAGGGCGCCGGGGTTGATCAGGCCCTGGCCGGAGCCGATGGGCGCGCCCCAGGGCATGAGGATGTTGCAACCGGCGTCGAGCAGGCGCTGGCAGCTCACCAGGTCGTCCAGGCAGTAGGGGAACACCTCAAAGCCGTCCTTCACCAGCTGTGCCGTAGCGGCCAGCAGTTCGAATGGGTCGGGTTGCAGGGTGTGGGCGTCGCCTATCACTTCGAGCTTGATCCAGTGTGTCCCGAACAGTTCGCGCGCCATGTGGGCCAGGGTGATGGCTTCGCGCGCCGTGTGGCACCCGGCGGTGTTGGGCAGCAGATGGGCGCCGGTGGCGCGTACCAGGGCAAAAAAGTCGCCCGCCTCGCTGCCGTAGGCCAGCTGGCGGCGCAGCCCCACGGTGACCACCTGCGCGCCGGACGCCGCAATGGCCTGCTGCAGCACCTGCGGCGAGGGGTAGCCTGCCGTTCCCAGAAAGAAGCGGCTGGTGAGCGTGCGCCCGCCAATGTGCCAGGGGATAGCTTCCATTGTTCAGCCTCCGGTGATGGGTTGAAAGGTCAGGATGGCGTCGCCGGCCGCCAGTGGCGTCTGCGCCCGCAGGGGACGCGGCACAAACTGGCCGTTGACGGCGGTGGCCAGCGCCTCGGGCACGGCGCCCTGGGTCAGCACCCAGTCGTGCAGGGTGCGTGCCGTGGTCTGGGTGGCCTCGCCGTTGACCTGGATGGCAATCGCCTGCGGCAATGAATTGTTGGCGGTGTTCATACGCCGACCTCCTGCAGGGCCTGCTCCACCAGTGCGGGTGCCAGCAGCCAGCCGTGGCGGTAGAGGCCGTTGATGCGGGTCAGGCCGCTGCTTTGGGTCAGTATGGGCAGGTTGTCGGGCAGTGCCGGGCGCAGATTGCTTTCGGTATGCACCACGCGCGCCTCGGCCAGTGCGGGGATGGCGCTGTGTGCGGCACTGAGCAGCTCCAGCGTGGTGCGCAGCGAGACGGGCGAGCGGTCTTCGCTTTCGATCTCGCTGGCGCCCACCACCAGGTAGTCGTCGGGCCGGGGGACGATGTAGACGCTGTGGCGCGGGTGCATGAGGCGCACCGGGCGTTTCAGACCGGCTCCGGGTGCGTGCAGCAGAAAAATTTCGCCGCGCACGCCCCGCACCGGCAGCTGCGGCCTGGCGCCAACGCCGCGCACGTCAAACACGTGGTCGAAACGGTGCGGCGTATCGTTTGCCCGCAGCGTGCCAGGCTCCAGCGCCTGTACCGGACTCTTCCAGTGCCATTGCACACCCTGGCGCTCGCCTTGTGCGTGCAGGGCGTGCATGGTGTTGTGCACCTCGATATAGCCCTCGCAGGGCAGCATCCAGGCCAGCGTCGGCCCGTGGATGCCGGGCTCCAGCTGCGCCAGCGTCTCGGCGTCCAGCGGTTGCGGCTGGTAGTCGGCTCCCGCCTTGGCTTGCAGCAGACCGACCAGGCGCTGGGCGGAACCGGCGTCGCTGCGGTGGGCCAGCAGCAAGCTGCCGTCAAAATGGCATACGCCCGGCACCCCGAGGTCCTGGGCAATGCACGGCCACAGCTGGCAAGAGCGCAGGCCTAAGCGAAAAACGTCTTCATTGGCGCGGTCGAGTTCGGCGACCGGACTGAGCATGCCCGCTGCCGTCCAGGACGCCGCCTCGGTGCCCGAGGACTCGCGCGGACCGGCGTCGCCCGCAGCATCGAACACCTCGACGCGGTGCCCGGCGGTGCTGAGATGAAGAGCCAGTAAACGGCCGAGCAAACCGGCCCCTGCAATACCCATGTGCATGATTTTTTCCTTGATGTAACGGTTATGTAACGGTTATGTGATGGTTATTGAACGGATTGCAGCGGGATGTAGATTTCGCCGCCGGCCTTTTTGAAACTGTCGGACATGGTTTGCATGCCGTCCTGCAAGGCCTGTTCGTCGCTCACACCCTGAGCCTTGGCGTACGCACGCACCTCCTGCGTGATCTTCATGGAGCAGAACTTGGGGCCGCACATGCTGCAAAAATGCGCGACCTTGGAGGCGTCCTTGGGCAAGGTCTCGTCGTGGAAGTCGCGTGCGGTGTCGGGGTCGAGCGAGAGGTTGAACTGGTCCATCCAGCGGAACTCGAAGCGCGCTTTGGACAGCGCATCGTCGCGCGCGCGCACGCCCGGATGGCCTTTGGCCACGTCGGCCACGTGGGCAGCGATCTTGTAGGTGATGATGCCGGTCTTGACATCGTTGCGGTCCGGCAGGCCCAGGTGTTCCTTGGGTGTCACGTAGCACAGCATGGCGGTGCCGAACCAGCCGATCATGGCCGCGCCGATGCCACTGGTAATGTGGTCGTAGCCCGGCGCGATGTCGGTGGTCAGCGGCCCCAGGGTGTAGAACGGCGCCTCGTCGCAGTGCTTCAACTGCTCGGTCATATTGGCCTGCACCATGTGCATGGGGACGTGGCCGGGGCCTTCGATCATGACCTGCACGTCCTGCGCCCAGGCCTTTTTGGTCAGCTCGCCCAGCGTGCGCAGCTCGGCAAACTGGGCTTCGTCGTTCGCGTCGGCGCTGGAGCCGGGGCGCAGGCCGTCGCCCAGCGAGTAGCTCACGTCGTAGGCGCGCATGATCTCGCACATCTCGTCGAAGTGCGTATAGAGGAAATTCTCCTTGTGGTGCGCAATGCACCACTTGGCCATGATGGAGCCGCCGCGCGAGACGATGCCCGTCATGCGATTGGCGGTGAGGTGGATGAAGGCCAGACGCACGCCGGCATGCACCGTGAAGTAGTCCACGCCCTGCTCGGCCTGCTCGATCAGCGTGTCGCGGAAAATTTCCCAGCTCAGGTCTTCGGCAATGCCGCCCACTTTTTCCAACGCCTGGTAAATCGGCACGGTACCGATGGGAACGGGGCTGTTGCGCACGATCCAGTCGCGGGTGGTATGGATATTTTTTCCCGTGGACAGGTCCATCACGGTATCGGCGCCCCAGCGGATGGCCCAGACCAGTTTTTCCACTTCCTCTTCGATGCTGGACGTGAGCGCCGAATTGCCGATGTTGGCGTTGACCTTGACCAGGAAGTTGCGGCCAATGGCCATGGGCTCCAGTTCGGTGTGGTTGATATTGGCCGGGATGATCGCGCGCCCACGTGCCACCTCGTCACGCACAAACTCGGGCGTGACGATTTTCGGGATGCTCGCGCCAAAGCTGTTGCCCGCCAGGCGCTGCTCGCGCGCGGCGTCGGCCAGGTACTGCGCCTGCCACTCCAGGTTCTGGTTTTCGCGCAGGGCCACGTATTCCATCTCGGGCGTGACGATGCCGCGTCGGGCATAGTGCATTTGGGTGACATTGCTGCCATCCTTGGCACGGCGCGGCTGGCGTTGCAGGCCCGCAGCCTGGGCGCGCAGGGCAGCCAGTGCATCTGTTTCTCCACGCTTGAGTCCATCGTCCAGCGCAAAGGGCTTGCGGCCTGCGTACAGCTCGGTGTCGCCCCGCTCGGCGATCCAGCCCTGGCGTACGGGCGGCAGACCTTTGCGTACGTCGATGGGAGCGGCGTGATCGGTGTAGGGGCCGGAGGTGTCGTATACCGTGACGGCCTCGCCGTTGCTTTGCAGGATTTCGCGCAAGGGCACCTGGATGTCCGGGCGGCTGCCGCTGAGGTATATCTTGCGCGAGGCGGGCAGCGGTTCGCGGGTGAGGCGGATGAACTGGGCAAGCTTGTCGGGTGCGTTCACTGGGGTTTCTCCGATTAAGGCCCGAAGACAAGAGACACACCGAACGCGCAAACTCTAAAAGGACGCCGCCGGACGGCGCCAAGGCCTCAGCAGCACTGCACTTCTTACGCTGGTATGAACCAGATCAAGTTCGCGGGTTCGGCATCCATCTCAGCGCAACCATTGCGCACCCCGGGCGGGGGCGAGTGTAACGCGAACGCCATTGCCCCTTGTCCCTGCGGGGTGCGATTCGATGCAATGTGTAGTTACTGCATTTTTAATAGCTGTCCCCGCTTGTCCCTCGGGGGCTACAGGCTGATTTGACACCTGATTTGAGGCCAAATCGAGGCTAAAAACGTGCCACACAGGCTTGCGGGGAGCATCTGTGGTGCGGTTTGGGTGTTTTTCATATCACGGGTGATATGAAATAGGCGTGCATCGCCCCTGTCCGCCCCGGCCCCTGCCCCTGCGGTCCCTACAATAGCGCCCCACTACCCCACCACCGCGCTACTGACAAAAAACGGGAATAACAACGAATGACCAAGGGAATGATTCTGGCCGCAGGACAAGGCACCAGGGTGCGACCGCTGACCATAGACCTGCCCAAGCCCATGATTCCGATTCTGGGCAAGCCGGTGATGGAATACCTGATCGAACATCTGGCGCGCCACGGCGTGCGCCAGATCATGGTGAACGTGGCGTACCTGCACCGCAAGATCGAAGACTATTTTGGCGACGGCAGCCGCTGGGGCGTGGAACTGGGTTATTCCTTCGAGGGCGCGCTGGAGGATGGCGAGGTCATTCCGCAACCCAAAGGCTCGGCGGGCGGGATGCGCCACATCCAGGATTTCAGCGGTTTTTTCGACGAAACCACGGTCGTGCTGTGTGGCGATGCGCTGCTGGACCTGGACATTAGCGCGGCCCTGGACGAACACCATGCCAAGGGCGCCCTGGCCAGCGTGATTGCGATTGATGTGCCACGCGAGCAGGTACAAAACTACGGCGTGGTGGTGGCCGACGGCGCTGGCAAGGTGCAAAGTTTCCAGGAAAAACCCCGGCCCGAAGAAGCAAAGTCCACGCTGGCCAGTGCGGGCATCTACATTTTCGAGCCACAAGTGCTGGACCTGGTTCCCAGCGGGAAAAATTTTGACATCGGCTCGCAACTCTTTCCCTTGCTGGTGGAGCGGGGTATGCCGTTTTATGTGCAAAACCGCAGTTTCCACTGGATAGACATTGGCCGGGTCAGCGATTACTGGACCGTGTTGCAAAAGGTGTTGCGCGGCGAGATTGCCCAGACCTCCATTCCTGGCCGCCAGGTGCGCCCTGGGGTATGGGTGGGCCTCAATACCCCCATCGACTGGGACCAGGTGCGCATTGAAGGCCCGGTGCACATCGGCTCCAGTGTGCGGCTGGAGCCCGGCACCACCATCGTCGGCCCGGCCTGGATCGGCCACGGCAGCCACATCCGCGCGGGCGCCAGCGTCGTACGCAGCATTGTTTTCGAGTACACCCGCATCGGAGCCGGTATGCATTTCCACGAGAAAATCGTCTCCCCCCACTACTGCGTGGACCGCGACGGCAAAACCAGCTACCGTGGCGACGACACCAGCCTCCTGCGCTGGAGCGATGCGCGGGCGTGAGGCTTTGTCATGTATACAAATCGGCCTTTTTCTATACATATCGTCCGCAACATGTAAAGAAATGACTGTAATCTTGTCATTGTCGTCACTGCAACCCGAACGTTTTGAGCGTGCCGACGTTCTCAAGGGGCTCAATGCAGCCAGCCGCAAGCTGGCCGAACTCAAGGGCGTCGCTGCGTCCGTGCCCAATCAGGACATTCTGGTGAGCACGCTCGGCCTTCAGGAAGCCAAAGACAGTTCGGAAATCGAAAACATTGTCACCACGCATGACGAGTTGTTCCGCGAAGCGGTATTCCCGCAAGCCATCGGCAATGCCGCAGCCAAAGAAGTCACCCACTACCGGCAAGCACTGCGCGTGGGGTTTGGTTTGGTGCGCAGCAGTGGATTACTGACCAACAACCACATCCTGCAAATCCAGGAAGAGCTGGAGAGAAACCGTGCCGGGTTTCGCAAACTGCCGGGTACATCACTCAAAAGCGATAGCGGTCACACGGTTTACACCCCGCCCCAGGAGCACGCCACCATCGTTGCCCTGATGGCCGATCTTGAACGCTTCATAAACGATGATGCCCTTTTCAACGCCGACCCGCTGGTCAAGATGGCACTCATCCACCACCAGTTTGAAAGCATCCATCCGTTTTACGATGGTAACGGGCGTACCGGACGCATCATCAATGTCCTTTACCTGGTCAAACAGGGCTTGCTGGACATTCCCGTACTCTACCTTTCCCGTCACATCGTGCGCACCAAGGCCAACTACTATCGTTTGCTGCAAGAGGTACGCGAAGACGACGCCTGGGAAGACTGGGTGCTGTATATGCTTGGTGCCGTCGAACACACCGCTGCCGAGGGCATTGCCACGATCCAGGCGATCAAAGCGCTGCTCATGGACTACAAACACCGCATCCGCGCCACTTATCGCTTCTACAGCCAAGACCTTATCAACAACCTGTTTTCCTATCCCTACACCAAAATCGAATTTTTAGAGCGCGATCTGAAAATCTCGCGTCTCACGGCTGCCCGTTATCTGGACGATCTGGTCAAAGGCGGCTTCCTGCACAAACGCAAGCTTGGACGCAGCAATTACTACATCAACCTGCCGCTTTATGGCATCCTCACCGGCGAAACTCCACCGCCATGAACGCCATCACCCAGTCACGGCTTTGACATCACAAAATGTGATCCCATCCACAACACATCAAAAACAATAGCGCACCTCGCTCATCTGACGGGCGCTGTAGGCAAAAACACTCTTTATTCACTCTGGAGTCTTTATGAAATCTGTCGAACATGCAAGCTTTACATTGACCAGCCGGGATGGCTTTCCGCTGGCCGGGCATTCCTGGATTCCGGCGCACCCCAAGGCCATGATCGCCGTCATCCATGGCCTGGGTGAGCACTCGGGCCGTTATGCACGTTTTGCCCGTGCGGCAGCCGCGCAAAATATCGGTGTGGTCGCCATTGACCTGCGCGGGCACGGCGCTTCCTTTGGCGAGCGCACGTATGTGGACCGTTTTTCAGACTATCTGCTTGATGCCGACGCCCTCATGGGGCTGGCGCGCAAAGTCGCCGCAGGCTTGCCACTCTTTTTGATGGGGCACAGCATGGGCGGTGCCGTTGCCATGCGCTGGGTGGCGGAACGCCAGCCCGATCTGGTCGGACTCATCCTGTCGTCGGCTGCGCTCAAGATCGGCAACGATGTCTCCAAGCTGCTCATCAACCTGGCGCCCGTCATTTCCAGATTCGCGCCCCATTTGCGCGTGAAGAAGGTGGAGTCCGACCTTCTCAGCCGCGACAAGGCCGAAGTCGAGGCCTACCGCAAAGACCCCCTGGTCTGCCACTTGCCCACGCCGGCACGCACGGGCGCCGAGTTGTTGTGGGCCATCGAATCCAACCGCGCTGCGGCCCGCGTCCAGACCTTGCCGCTGTACCTGTTTCATGGCGACGCCGATCAGCTGACCGACCCCAACGGCAGCCGGGAACTCTATACCCTGTGGGGCTGCCCCGACAAAACCCTGCGCATCTGGCCCAGAAGCCGCCATGAAGCACTGAACGACCTGGACCGTGACTCGGTGATGGAAGAGTTGTTTTCCTGGGTCGATACCAAGGTGGATGACAAAATATCTGCCGCCAAACACGAAGAAGAGCGCCAGGCAGCCGCCAAAGTCGCTGCAAAATCCACCGCCAGGGCGGCAAAGAAGGCTACTGCCAGTACCGTTACCACCACTGCCAAGGCGCCCGCCAAGCGCAAAAAGGCCGCTGCCAAGACCACTGGCAAGGTCGCCGCTACCGCAGCTACTACCGCCCCTGCCCCCGGCGCGACCGCACCGGACGCGCCTGCACAGGGCGATGCACCATGAGCATTCTTGTCACCGGCGGCGCCGGGTTTATCGGCGCCAACTTCGTGCTCGACTGGCTGGCCCAGTCCGATGAGACGGTCATCAACCTGGACAAACTCAGCTATGCGGGCAACATGCAGAACCTGGCCAGTTTGCAAGGCGACGCGCGGCATGTGTTCATCCGTGGCGATATTGGCGACGCGGCGCTGGTGGGGCAGTTGCTGGGTACGCACCAGCCCCGCGCGGTGGTGAATTTTGCTGCCGAATCGCACGTGGACCGCTCCATCCACGGCCCTGGCGAATTTGTCCAGAACAATATCGTGGGCACCTTCGCGCTGCTGGACGCCGTGCGCGCCTACTGGGCCGCCCGGCCCGCGCCCGCCAAGGCAGCCTTTCGGTTCTTGCACGTTTCCACCGATGAAGTCTTTGGTTCACTGGGCAAGGACGCCCCGGCATTCACCGAAACGCACCCGTTCGAGCCCAACAGCCCCTACAGCGCCAGCAAGGCCGCCAGCGACCATCTGGTGCGCGCCTGGCACCACACCTATGGCCTGCCAGTGCTCACCACGCACTGCTCGAACAACTACGGCCCCTTTCACTTCCCGGAAAAACTCATCCCGCTGGTCATCGTCAATGCATTGGCAGGCAAAACGCTGCCGGTCTACGGCGACGGGCAGCAAATCCGCGACTGGCTCTATGTGAAGGACCATTGCAGCGCCATCCGCCGTGTGCTCGAAGCGGGCAGCGTGGGCAGCACCTATAACATCGGCGGCTGGAACGAAAAAGCCAACCTGGACATCGTGCGCACCATCTGCCAGCTGCTCGATGGCTTGCGGCCACGCGCGGACGCAAAATCCTACCAGGAGCAGATTGCCTTCGTCACCGACCGCCCCGGCCATGACCGCCGCTACGCCATCAATGCCAGCAAGATGGAGCGCGAGCTGGACTGGAAACCGGCAGAATCCTTCGACAGCGGCATCAGGAAGACCGTGCAGTGGTACCTGGACAACCAGGCGTGGGTCGCCAATGTGCAAAGCGGCGCCTACCGCGACTGGATAAAAAACCATTATGGAGCCACTACGTGAAAGACGTGAAACCCATGAAAATACTGTTGCTGGGCTGTGACGGGCAGGTGGGCTGGGAGTTGCAGCGCAGCCTGGCGCCTTTGGGCGAACTGTGGGCCTTGGGGCACCGCACGGCGAACAACCCAGAGGGGCTATGCGCAGATTTCACGCAACTGGACGCCCTGGCCCAGACCGTGCGCACGATCCGTCCCGATGTGATCGTCAACGCGGCGGCGCATACGGCGGTCGATAAAGCCGAGAGCGAACCCGAACTGGCGCACATGCTCAACGCCCAGGCGCCCGGCGTGCTGGCTGCCGAGGCGCAGCGCCTGGGTGCCTTGCTGGTGCACTACAGCACCGATTACGTGTTTGACGGCAGCGGCGAGCGGCCCTGGTGCGAGGACGACGCCACGGCCCCCCTGAACGTCTACGGCCAGACCAAGCTAGCCGGGGAACTGGCCGTGGCCCAATGTGCGCGCCACCTGATTTTTCGCACCAGCTGGGTGTACGGCGCGCGCGGCGGCAACTTTGCCCGCACCATGCTGCGCCTGGCGCGCGAGCGCGAAGTTTTGCAAGTGATTGACGACCAGATCGGCGCGCCCACCGGCGCCGAACTGCTCGCCGACGTGACCGCCCACGCCATCCGTCAGGCAAACACGGACCTGTATGGCATCTACCACTTGGCGGCTGGCGGTTTCACCAGCTGGTTTGCATACGCAAATCACGTTATATCGCTTGCAAGGCAGGCGGAACAAGAGGGTGCAGTTATTAAAATTAAAGCGCAAACCATCACGCCCGTGCCCACATCCGCCTTCCCCACCCCGGCGCGGCGGCCACACAATTCCCGGCTGGACACCCGCAAACTGCAAACCACCTTCGGCCTGACACTGCCCCCGTGGCAAACAGGCGTCAACCGCATGTTGAAAGAAATTAACTATGGCCACAGCGTCTAAAACTGACACGCCTGCCCGCAAGGGCATCATCCTCGCCGGTGGCTCCGGCACCCGCTTACACCCGGCGACCCTGGCCATCAGCAAACAACTGCTGCCGGTGTACGACAAGCCCATGATCTACTACCCCTTGAGCACCCTGATGCTTGCGGGCATACGCGACATCCTGGTCATCAGCACCCCGCAGGACACGCCGCGCTTTACCCAGTTGCTGGGCGACGGCAGCCAATGGGGCATCAACCTGCAATACGCCGTGCAACCCAGCCCGGACGGTCTGGCGCAGGCCTTTTTGATCGGCGAGCACTTCATCGGCACCAGTCCCAGCGCCCTGGTGCTGGGCGACAATATTTTTTATGGTCACGACCTGCAAATCCTGCTGAAAAACGCCCACACCCAGCCGCAAGGCGCCACCGTATTCGCCTACCACGTACAAGACCCCGAACGCTATGGCGTGGTGGCTTTTGACCAAAATGGCCGTGCCCGCAGCATCGAGGAAAAGCCGCTCAAACCGCAAAGCAGCTACGCCGTCACCGGCTTGTATTTCTACGACGAGCAGGTGGTGGACATCGCCAAGACCATCAAGCCCAGCGCACGTGGCGAGCTGGAAATCACCACCGTCAACCAGGCCTATCTGGACCGGAGCCAACTCAGCGTACAGATCATGCGCCGGGGCTATGCCTGGCTGGATACCGGCACGCACGACAGCCTGCTGGACGCCAGCCAGTTCATCGCCACGCTGGAGCGCCGTCAGGGGCTGAAAATTGCTTGCCTGGAAGAAATCGCCCTGCGCAACGGCTTCATCAACCGCGAACAGGTCGCCCGCCTGGCGCAGCCGCTGATCAAGAACGGCTATGGCCAATACCTCTTGGGCTTACTCAAGGACGTAACACCTCTATGAAAATCACCCGCACCGCCATCCCCGACGCCCTGCTGATCGAACCGCGTGTGTTCGGCGACCAGCGCGGTTTTTTCTTTGAGAGTTTCAACCAGCGCGACTTTGCTGCCGCCACGGGCGTAAATCTACCTTTTGTGCAGGACAACCACTCCCGCTCCGCCGGTGGCGTGCTGCGCGGCCTGCATTACCAGATAGAGCAACCGCAAGGCAAACTGGTGCGCGTGGTCATTGGCGAGGTGTTTGATGTGGCGGTCGATCTGCGCCGATCCTCCCCCACCTTTGGCAAATGGGCCGGGGCCTTGCTGTCCGAGCACAACAAACTCCAGTTCTGGGTACCGCCGGGCTTTGCCCACGGCTTTGTGGTGCTGTCACCCATGGCCGATTTTCTCTATAAAACAACCGACTACTACGCGCCCGAGCACGAACAATGCATCGCCTGGAACGACCCTTTCCTCAACATCGACTGGCCCGACCTTGGCAGCCCACCCAAGCTCTCCGCCAAGGATGCGGCGGGTGTGGCCTGGGCTGATGCGCGTTTTTTTGATTAACCAAAATCAATAGCTGCACCCGCTCATTCCATAAGCTCCATAAGCTCCATAGCGCTACAACCATGAAATACACAAATAAACGACGGGCGCTTGGCATTCTGATGCTGGCAGGCGCTCTCAATGGCTGTGCCTACCTGGAGCGCAAGTTCCCCGCCACCCCTGCCCTACCCGCTTCGGCTTCAGCCCCCAAACCCGCTCCCGCCCCCGTCCAGGTCAGCGCAACGCTGGCCAACACGGCCTGGGTGGCTTTTGCCATTGACGGTGTTGCCGAGGTTCTGGCCCCCAAGCCAACGCTGCGCTGGCTCGATGCCGAGCAAATCAGTGGTACCGGCGGCTGCAACCTCTTTACCGCCCGCGCCAAACGCAACCAGGACACGCTGCGCATAGCTTCTCTTACTCCCACTGGGAAACCCTGTCTGGCACTGCCGGGCAGCCAGGAAGACCTGTTTTTCAAGGCTCTGGAGCAAACCCGGCGTTTCAGGCTGGTCAGGGTGGAGCAGGAACAGGGCCAATTGGTGCTGGAGGACGAATCCGGCCTGGTCCTGGCCCGTTTTCTGCGGACCGAATGATGCGCACCATCAGCGCGACAGCTGCGGCCCGGTTTCCAGCTTGCGCAGGTCAAACCCTTTGCTTGCCAGCCGCGCCAGCAGCGCCTCGTAGGCCGCCGGATTGACCTGCGGGGTGCGCGCGAGTATCCAGAGAAATTCTCTTTTCGGCTCACTGACCGCTACCAGCCGGTAGTCCGTGTCCAGGTCAATGACCCAGTAGTCGCCCCACACAAAGGGCATGAACGACAACCAGGCCGGAGCAAAGCGCACCTTCAGCCGTGGCGACTGCTTTTCGCCAACCTGACGCGCACTGCCCAGCGCCTCGGTCATTGCTCCGCTGGCAAGGCGGCAGCGGTTGATGACCTGGACTGTGCCATCGGCTTGCAAGCTGTATTGCGCACTTGTATCGGAGACACACATCTTCTGGAAGCGGTTGGGATACTTGGCTATTTCGTACCATGTACCCATGTAGCGGGGAACATCCAGCGTGGCAATGGTCTCCAATTCACCTGGTTTTGGGGATACCCCTGACGGTTCTGCCGCCGAAGACCAGGCGGTGCATGCAATCATGGTGAAGAGAATAGCAGCGTGTTTCAATTGGGTGGCTTTCGTGGGCGAATCTGCGCCGGATTATGGCAGTCTCCCGGCGCACGCGCGCTCTGGATTTCCTCCCGCGATTTGTCGGTGTGGAATTCAGGATAATTCCTCCGGATGCAGGGCGGCTTGTGCCATGCATCGTGCGGATTTCTGGAGCAAAAATGGCAGTTGATTTTTCACGGTTGGTGAGGTTGGTCAAAGCGTTGGTAGTGCTCGCACTGAGCTGTGCTATTTGCGCTTGTGCCGTGATGAGCCCGAAAGAGTGTGAAATGGCCAACTGGCGCAATATTGGCCTGGTGGATGGGCTGGCCGGAAAGTCGCTGGGTTTGTTGAATGAACGCACCAGCGCCTGTGCCGAAGCGGGGTTTGCAGCCGATGCCCCGGCTTATTTACGTGGCCGCGACCAGGGTTTGTTGTCCTACTGCCAGATGGACAATGCGGTACGCACGGGGTTGCGTGGCGACCGTTACGAAGGTGTGTGCCCGCCAGGGATGGATGCGGAATTTCGCCACCGCAATCATGTTGCCCTTGAGGTGTACCGTTTGCGCGAAGAAGCGATGCAACTTGACCGACGATCCGAAGAACTCGAGAGCCGGCTACGCAGGCATGAACACGAGCACGAGAAAAAATGGAAGGAAAGCAACAAGGACGATGAGCGCAGGCGTTTGCGCGAGGAGCACGATGAGGAGCAGCGCCGGGTACGCAGCGAACTGCGCGACATTGACCGCACGCTTCGCCGCAACCGCGACCAGTTGCGCGATGCCGAATGGGCACTGGACCGCTTGCCAAGATGACATGACTGATCCGAACCTGCCCATTCTTATCCAGGCCCTGCTGGAGCCCGAGCGTTATCCCGCTGGCGTGCGCCAGGTCGAGCTGGTGCAGACCCATATCTCCTGGGTACTGCTTGCCGGTGACTTTGCCTACAAGATCAAGAAACCGCTGAAGCTGGCATTTCTGGACTTCAGCACACTGGCGCAGCGCCAGCAGTGCTGCGCGGACGAAGTGCGCCTGAACCGCCGTTTTGCACCCGACGTGTACCTGGATGTCGTGGGAATTTTCAACACAGCACAGGACCCGCGTTGGGACGGATCGGAAGCGCCGATTGAGTACGCCGTCAAGATGCGGCGCTTTGACGAGGCCGCGCGGCTGGACCGGCTCTGCGCCCAGGGCGCGTTAAAGCCCGAACATCTGTCCGACCTGGCGGATGTGCTCCATGCGTTTCACACCTCGGCAGCGGTGGCACCAGCGGACGGTCACTTTGGTGCACCAGAGCAGATACTCGCACCGGCACTGGAGAATTTTCAGGAGCTGGAGCGGCTGGGGCCTTCTGTTACCACACGGCTGAACGCCCTGCGCACCTGGACCGAAACACAGTTTGCCCAACTCGCGCCGCTGATGCACGCGCGCCAGCAGACTGGCCGGGTGCGCGAATGCCATGGTGACTTACATCTGGGAAATATGGTGTTGCTCGGCAGTGGCGTGCACATGTTCGATTGCATCGAGTTCAACGAAAACCTGCGCTGGATCGACGTAGCCAGCGAGATTGCCTTTACCTATGTCGATCTGCTGGCGCATGGACAGCCGGGGCTTGCGTGCTGGTTTGTGAACGAGGCCTTGAGTCGCAGCGGCGATTACGAGGCGGCGCTGCTGCTGCGCTTTTACGCCGTATACCGGGCACTGGTGCGCGCCAAGGTGGCGGCGATCCGCCAGCAACAGAACGGGGGCGAGGCAGGCAAAGTGGACGAGGTGGGCGATGCAGGCGACGCCCTGGCCTATCTGGCGCTGGCCGAGCGTCTGCTGGTACCCCCCCCGACGCGACTCGTGATTACGCACGGACTTTCGGGCTGTGGCAAGACCATGGCGTCTGATGCGCTGCTGCAAGACGACCCCCACGCGGCCACGTTGCGCCTGCGCTCGGACGTGGAGCGCAAGCGCCTCTTTGGACTGGCGCCGAACGCACGCAGCGGCTCGGCCATGGAAGGCGGCATTTATGCGCCGGACGCGCATGGCCGCACCTATGGTCGCTTGCGCGAGATCGCACACATGCTGCTGCGCGCCGGCTGGTCAGTAGTTGTGGACGCCACCTTTTTGCAGCACGCTGACCGTGCGGCGTTTCAGTCCCTGGCGATGGAGACTGGTGTGCGCTTTCAGATTCTGGCGCCGCAGGCCACACCCGCGCAGCTGCGCGAACGCATCCAGGCACGCCTGGCAAGCGGACACGATGCATCGGAAGCCACGCTGGAGGTGTTGGCACGTCAGACAGGCGCGCTGGAGCCGCTGACGCCCGAGGAGGTGCTCGCAGAAATTGGCCCGGACGGCAAGTTGAACACCCGTTGAGCGTTTCCGGCTAAAAAGAGTTGCCGTGCCTGCGCATCCAGCCCCAGACTATCGAGGTCTTCGAGTGCCTTGGCTGGTGTGATCATGGGGTAATTGGTGCCGAACAGCACCTTGGTGCGTCCGTGTGCACGCATGAATTCGACCAAGGCAGCCGGGTAGCGTTTACAGGTGTAGGCAGAGGTGTCGATGTATACCTGCTCGTGTTTGGTCGCCACGGCGATGGCCTCTTCGGTCCATGGATAGCCAATGTGACCGGCCACGATGCGCAGTTCCGGAAAATCCAGTGCAACCTGATCCAGGTAAATGGGCCGCCCCACTTCGGATGGCATGAGCGGGCCGGTATGCCCGATCTGGGTACAAAAGGGCACGTCCAGTTCACAACAAGCGGTGTACACCGGATAGAAACGCCGGTCTGTGGGCGGTGTCTCCCACAGCCAAGGCAAAACCCGGATCGCCTTGAAGCCCAACTCACGCACGCAACGGCGTATTTCACGCACGGCGTTCATGGGCTTGGAAATATCCACCGACCCCACGCCAAGCAGCCGCGTGGGCGCCTGCGCGACAAAGGCTGCCACCTCGTCGTTGGAAATCATGGCCTCGCGGGGGCCTACCCAGGCGCTGATGAGGCTTTGGTGCACGCCGCCCTGGTCCATCAAGGCCACGGTAGCCTCTACGGGAATGGCTTGCGTGGGCACCGCCATCTTATTCCAGCGGCGCAGGGAATCAAAAATCGGGTTTTGAATGTGGCGCAGGGTGGGATGCTGGGCCCAGGCATCAATAATCACGGCAGGTCCTTTCAGGGGGATTCAAAGGGGAGGAGCAACTCAGAGTTTAGCGGGGTAGCCGGTGATTTCCTGAATCGCCTGGTGGCTTAATGCTATTGCATACAATATCTTGATGATCGTATTGGACACGAATGTCTTGGTCGCAGCATTGCGTTCCCGCATGGGGCAATCGCGTGTGCTGTTGCGTCAGGTGTTGTTGGGCGAAAGAGTTGCAGGGGTTTCTGTGACTTTGTTCCTTGAATACGAGGCGGTTTTAACCCGCCCTGAAAATCTGATCGCATCTGGTTTGTCGCAGCAGGAAGTGGTAGTGTTTCTGGATGGTCTTGCAAGGCGCCTGTCGCCCATCAACGTCTCGTTTTTGTGGCGTCCGCAACTGCGTGACCCGTGTGACGAAATGGTCCTTGAGGCTGCAGCGAACGGCTCGGCCAGCCATTTGATTACCTGGAACACCCGCGATTTCTTACCCGCTGCACCCCGTTTCGGCATTCGCGTCGAGACGCCCGCAGAGTTTTTGCACACCCCGAGAAAGGAGCCATGAATGCGCGCCAATAACTTTGCCTTGCGACTGCCGCAGTCGCTGTTTGTGCATCTGCGCGAAGCGGCCGCCGCAGACGGTGTGGCCATGAATCAATATGTGGCTGTGGCGCTCGCAGAAAAACTTGCCACCCGCCAGACTGCCCAGCATTTTCTGGCTGAACGCGCAGCCAGGGGCAGCGTCCAGCGTGCCTTGGAAATTCTGGAACAAGCGGGGTCTGACGAAGACGAAGCGGTGACGGTGTCGCGGATAAAAACTCAAAGCCTCGCCGGATAACCCGTGATTTCCTGAATCGCCAGATACAGCGGCTGCAAGCGGCGGTACATGTGGCAATAGACCCGGCGGTACAACTGGTCATAGGTGCGTACATGCTCCGGCTGGGGTTGAAATACCTGCCCGATGCGTGTCATGTCCCGCATGGCCGTGGCAAAGTCGGGGTGCAACTGCAAGCCGACCGATGCCAGCACGGCAGCCCCCAGTCCGCTGGTTTCGTACAGATGCGGGCGCTCGGACGGCAGATTGAACACGTTGGCGGTGATCTGCATGGCTGCATCGCTTTGTGAGCCGCCCCCTGAGACCCGCACCCGTGTAATGGCCGTGCTGCTGCGCTTTTCTATGCGTTCCTTGGCTTCCCGCAGCGCGTACGCCAGCCCTTCCAGAATGGCGCGGTAGAGGTGGGCACGTTTATGCACGTCGCCAAAGCCGATGATGGCGCCCTTGGCTTCGGGGCCGGGCACCTTGATGCCGGGGTTCCAGAACGGTTGCAGCATCAAGCCTTGCGCACCGGGCGGAACGGCATTGACCAGTGCATCGAACAGGGTTTCGGGCGCCACCCCGAGCGCTTGCGCCTGTTGCTGCTCGTGCAGGCCAAATTGTTCCTTGAACCAGCTCACCATCCAAAAACCCCTGGTGATCTGGATTTCCGTGTTGTAGTTCCCAGGCACGGCGGCCTGATAGGGCGGAATGAACGGCGTGGCCTCCACATAGCGCGGCGTGCTGATGTTGACGGTTGCCGTGGTGCCATACGACAAACAGGCAATATCCGGGCTCAGGCAACCGGCGCCGAGCACCTCGCACGCCTTGTCCGCCGCCCCGGCAATCAGCGGCAAGCCTTGCGGAATGCCGGTATCCGCTGCGGCTTGCGCGCTGATCGTGCCAATCACCGTTCCGGCAGCAGCCAGTTCCGGCAACATGGTCGGGCGAACGGGCAAGGCCTGCCATTTGAAATCCCCCTTTGGAGCCCAGCGTCCGCGCTTGTAATCGAATGGGATGTAGCCCACCTGGGAAGCCACCGAATCGACCATATTCCCGCTTAAGCGGTAATTCAGATAACCCGACAGCAACAGGAATTTGGCCGTTTTGGCCCACACATCCGGCTGGTGCTGCGCGATCCAGTTGGCCTCGGCTTCACGCTGGAAATAGCGCACGGGCGCAGCCATGCCAACGGCCTGAAAGGCCACGCGCCACCACCAGGGCAACAGGGGATAGGCGTCGGCACGGCGCTGGTCGAGCCAGATCATCGCCGGGCGCAAGGGCACGCCCTGCGCATCCAGTGCGATGGTCGTGCCCCGTTGCGTGGTGACGACCACTCCGGCGATGGAACTTTTGGGCACGCTGGTTTTGGCCCACAGGTTCTGGCACACCCGGCACAAGGCCCGCCAGAATTCCTGTGGATCGTTTTCCACCCAGCCGGGCTGCGGTGAGCGGTACGTGTCCATCGCCACCTGGGCTTTGTCCACCAGATTGCCGCGCAAATCAAACAGCAGTGCGCGCACGCTCTGGGTGCCGTTGTCGATGGCCAGGATGTGTGTTGTTGTTGTGCCCATGATGGTTCCTTGCTCTTTATTGCTCTTATTCACATGGCTGGCAGCGCATAGTGCGCCTGGATCAGCGCCTGATAGCGTGCAATTTCTTCGTCCCAGCGTGCACCGCCCCATTGCAAGTGCGGCTCGCACAGGGCGCGGATGCGCGGCAGATGTTCCTGTGCGCCCTGGGGCAACAGAATGCCCAGACGGGTGCGCCGCAGCAGCAAATCGTCCAGATGCACCACCGCCTCGGCACGCGCCGCAACGGCCAGCTCCAGCCACAGGGTCTGTGTGCCGGGTACAAAGTGCAGATCGGCCTCATCAGCATCCCTCAGCCACTGCGCGGCAAGGCTGCCATAGCGCGCCACCAGCCTTTGCTGCACCGCGTTGCCATAGATCGTGGGCAATGCCGTGCTGGCGGTGAACACCCTTGCGTTGTCACGCACAAAAGTTTTTCCAGCATGCGGTGCCGCCAGCGCCAGCGCGTCTTGTGCCATCAGGCGAAACGTCGTCAGTTTGCCGCCGACCAGGGTGATGACGCCCGATTCATCGCGCACCACGTGGTCGCGCGTGGCTTTGGACGCGGACCCCTTGCCATCGTCCACCACGGGACGCACGCCGGCGTAGCACGCCAGCACATCGGAGGGCTGCAAGCGGATGGCGGGGAACTGATCGTTCACGGTCTCCAGCAGATACTGCACTTCGGCGGGGGTGATGCTGGCTTCGCGGTCCGGGTTTTCCGTATGGTCCAGGTCGGTGGTGCCAATCAGCGTGGCGCCTTCCCAGGGGTAGAAGAACACCGGGCGGCCATCGCGCGGGTGCATCAGACTGATGGCTTGCTGCACCGGCAAACGCTGCCACGGCACCACCAGATGGCTGCCGCGCAAAGGCCGCAGCAAGGGCTTGCCGCCCAGATCAACGCGCAGGCGGTCGGCCCAGACTCCGGTGGCATTGACCACCGCCTTGGTGCGCACACGGTAGCGCTGCCCGGTGCACACGTCTTGCAGCAACACCCCCGAAGTCCTGCCCGCCTCCCATACCAGCTTTGTTACGGCTGTGTAATTGAGCAGCACGGCGCCGTCATTGCGCGCTTCTTGCAATACCCGCCACACCAGCCGGGCATCGTCGGTTTTGGCATCGGTGAACACCAAAGAACCGCGCAAGCGGGGTGGATTCAAGCCCGGCGCCAGCGTGTGGGTGCGTTGCAAATCGGCATAAAAATGGCTGCGCTGCCCCGCCATGCGGTCGTACACCATCAACCCCAGCTGAAAGAGCCAGCGCCCCGGTTTGCGCCCGGCGCAATCGGCAAACAAAAAGTCCTGCGGCGCCACCAGTTCCGGCGCTTCGCGCAGCCAGCGCTGGCGCTCGCGTACCGAATGCAAGGTGGTTTTGATGTCGCCTTCTTTCAAATAGCGCAGACCGCCATGCACCAGTTTGGAAGAGCGGCTAGACGTGCCCCAGGCAAAGTCGCGCTGCTCCAGCAGCAAGACATTCCAGCCCTGGCGTGCGGCCTGCTGGGCAACGCCAGCGCCGGTAATGCCACCGCCAATCACCACCACATCCCATTCCCTGGATTCCAGGAGCGCCAGATCATCAGCGCGTATGTTGCTTACGGTGTCCATGATCTAGGCATCCTGTAAGAGTTTGCCCGGATTCATGATTTTCTTGGGATCAAAATGGCTGCACAGCCTGGCCAGCGTTGCCATACCCAGGGGGCCTTTTTCCACGTGCAGATGGGCTGCGTGGTCGCGCCCCACGCCGTGCTGGTGGCTGACCGTGCCGCCATGCGCTGCGATATTGGCTGCAACAGCGGATTTGAGTTTTTGCCAACGTTCAAAGTTGGGCGCAAGGCCACCCGGCGCCGTGGACCAGACGTACTGCGAATAAATGCTGCTGCCCTGCGAGTACATGTGCGACAGGTGCGTGAAAGCGTGCACCCGCTCCCCGTACTGGGCAAACACGTCGCGCGCGGCTTGCTCCATGGCCTGCATCAAGGGGGTGACCATGGGCCAGTCCACGGCGGTTTCGATGGTGTCGGCGCTGTAACCCGCGTCCCACAAGCTGTTGCGCAGGTACGGCCCCTTGAAACGGTTGGACGCCCATCGGGAACCCATGGCCTCCCCCACGTAGACCGCGCCAAACGCCGCCAGGGTGCGCCGCGCCTCGCGCAGCGCGTGGCGGGCCGTGGCCTTGTCGGCGGTAACACCCAGCATCAGCATGCAGCAAGTGCCAACGCCACAACCGCGCAACGCCAGATACTTTTGCAAACCGCCAATCAAGAGGGCATGCCCCGCCAGCACCAGATTGGTCTGCGTTTCCAGCGCGTTGGACAAGCGCATCATCGACAGGGGCAGTTTGCGTTGTACCAGCGTGCGCACCGCCTCTTCGGCCACTGCCCAGCTGGGCAGAAAAATGGCGTGAAAACTCTCGTGCTCCGCAAGCGGCGTCACCCGCAATGTGGCCTCGGTCAAAATGCCAAAACGCCCTTCCGACCCCAGCACCAGCTCGCGCAAATCGGGTCCGGCGCTCGCTGCCGGGAGGGTTGGAATCACCAGGGTTCCCACCGGCGTTTCCATGCGGCCACCCGCAAACAGCTGCTCGATGCGGCCATAGCGCATCGACTGCTGGCCGCTGGAGCGCGTGACCACCCAGCCTCCCACGGTGGAATACTCAAAGGACTGCGGAAAATGCCCCAGGGTATAGCCATGCGCGCGCAACTGCGCTTCCACCAGCGGCCCCGGCGTGCCTGCGCCAAACGTGGCCAGCTGGCTTTGCTTGTCCAGATGCTGCAACTGGTTGAGATGCCCCAGGTGGATCGACAGTACCGGGCGCTCGCCCAAGGGGCAATCCAGATGTCCGGCGACACTGGTACCACCCGCAAACGGGATGACCACCCAGTCCTTGGCATGCGCCAGGTCCAGCAGCTCACGCACCTGCTGCTGCGATGACACAAACGCCACCCCGTCAGGCACCGCAGGAATGGCGCCGAAGCGCTTGCGAATCCAGTCGGCGTAGCTCTCACCCAAAGCCATGGAGAGCCGACTGTCGGCATCGCGCTGGATCAATGGGTGCTCGGGCAAGCGCGAGGGTGGCAGTTTTTTCAGCAGTTGTGCACGCAGCGCGTCGGCGCCAGGGTGTCCAGGCCCCAGCCGGTCTTGCAGCATGGCCACTGCGCCCGCGTTCAATTCCATTGACGTGGCATCGTCACCCCAACCATTCCATCTACGCATGTCGTACTCCTTTACACATTTACATTTACGTACATCTACTGTAGGGCGTACTGTAGGGCGAATGGGCTGCGCTATCATTCCGCGATGCCGCCAATCGCTTGTTCTATCGCGCCAGATTTGCCAGATTTACCCGATTTGCCTGCCGCGCCCAAGGCCCGCGTGGTGGCGCCCTATGCGCATACCCTGTGGGATGCCGCCTACAGCGAGGGCGTTCCCGAAGCGCTGCTGCAAAAAATTCTGGGCCAGCCCGCCATTACCGACAGCGACGTACCGCTGGAGACCTACCTGGCGCTGCTGCAAGCCGCCCATGACCACGCCGGGCCGACCGGGCCAACCGGGCCAACGTTCGGCTGGCGTCTGGGGGAGCACGTCAAACCCACCACCTACGGCGTCAATGGCATCCTGCTGCTGGCCTGCCCCACCCTGGGTGACGCCTTGCAGCAGGTGCTGCGCTTTGAATGTCTGGTGCACGACCTGGGCCGTTCCGACTACCAGCGCCACGGCGAGCAGGTCATCTACGGCTGGCGCAACGATTGCAGCCAGCACCCCATGGCCGCGATACTGGCCGAATCGGTGTTTTCGGGCATACAGACCTGCGCCCACTGGTTGGTGGACCGCACGCCGCAGCCCGATGCCATTGAATTTGCCCATCCCGCCCATCCCGACGCTGTGGACTACATCCAGCAACACTGCCTGGCCCCGGTACGCTGGGGCACCGGGCACAACCGCATCATCTTTCATGCATCCGTGCTGGACTGGCCCATCCCCCAGGCCAACAAGGCGCTGCTGCCACTGCTGCAACAGCACGCCGAAGCGCTGCTCCAGACCCGCTACCCGCAAGAGCCCGATATTTTGACCAGGGTACGCCAAAGCATCAGCCGCCGCCTGGGACACGAAGCCGTCAAACTCGCCGACGTGGCGCAGGACCTGCACCTCTCCACCCGCACGCTGCAACGGCGCTTGATGCAAACCGGCATTGGTTTTCAAACGCTGCTGGACAACACCCGGCACGAACTGGCGCGCCACTACCTGGCAAGCTCCGCCATGCCGATTGCCGAAGTGGGCTATCTGCTGGGTTTTCAGGACACGCCCGCCTTTCACCACGCCTTCAAAACCTGGCAAGGCCAGGGTCCGGGCCAGTACCGATCCTCGGTACACGGTATTTCATGATGCATACCCTGATCGATTTCGCCGCCATCACAGCCCGACCCGCAGGCTCTGCCGCCTTGCGCCTGGCATTTGGCACGCCGCGTGAGACGCTGATAGCCCACGACCTGGGCGAAGTAAAAACCGTGCTGCAGGCCGTTCATGCGCGCGCCTGCCAAGGCCAATGGTGCGTGGGCTACGTGCGCTATGAGGCAGCACCCGCGTTTGATGCCGCCTTGCAGGTCCACCCGGCGACAGGCCCGCTGGTGTGGTTTGGTGTCCACGATGCGCCATTGCCGGAGGAAAAAACCAGGACTGATACATCCACTGCGGTGGACACGCCGCGCGTGCGCTGGCAACCAGGCCTGGCGCGCGCAAGGTTTGACGCGACGCTGGAGCGCCTGCACCAGGCCATTGGTGATGGCGAAATCTACCAGCTCAACTTCACCGCACGCACCTTGGGAGAGTTGCAGGTACCGAGCGCCGAACTGTTTGCCGCCATGCGCCAGGCGCAGCCCGGTGGCTTTGCTGCCTACATCGACACGGGCGAAGAACAGGTGCTTTCGGTCTCGCCCGAGCTGTTTTTCGACTGGCACCACGGACACCTGATTGCGCGCCCCATGAAAGGCACGGCCCCGCGCGGACACCATCCGCAAGACGATGCCGCGCTGGCCCAGGCGCTGCAAACCTCGCCCAAGGAGCGCGCCGAGAACGTGATGATCGTGGATCTGATCCGCAACGATCTGTCGCGCATTGCCCAGCCGTTTTCCGTGCGCGTGGAAGACCTGTGCCACGTCCAGGCTCTGCCGACCGTGTGGCAGATGGTCAGCGATGTGCACGCCGACACGCGCCCTGGCACCACGCTGGTGGATGTGTTTGCGGCGCTGTTCCCATGCGGCTCGGTCACCGGCGCGCCCAAGGTGCAGGCCATGCGTTTGATCCGGGAGCTGGAGGACGATGACCGAGGCGTGTACTGCGGCGCAGTGGGCGTGGTGCGCCCAGGCGGCAGCGCGACCTTCAACGTGCCGATCCGCACGGTCGTGGCGCGCGGCAACACGGTACGCGCCGCCACCGGCAGCGGCATCACCTTTGACGCCACACCCGAGGCTGAATGGCAGGAGTGGCGCCACAAACAGGCCTTTTTGCACCGCGCCAGCCAAGGCTTCGAGATTCTGGAAACCCTGGCACTGCACGACGGCGTGCTACAGCATCTACCTGCCCATCTGGCGCGCATGCAAGCATCGGCCACCCACTTCGGTTTTACCTGGCAGCCCGATGCACTGCAACAGACGCTGGCCAAGCTGTGCCAGCAACACCCCCAAGGCGCCTGGCGCGTGCGCCTGCTGCTCGACATCAACGGCCAATTCAAAGCCCAGGCCTTTGCGCTGGCACCCACCCCCACGCCCGTGCGCCTGCAACTGGCCCAGCGGGCGCTGGATGAAGCCGACAGCGAGTTCGTACGCCACAAAACCACGCGCCGCGCCCACTACGACGCCTTCACGCCCGCAGGAGCGGATGCAGCGGACGTGTTTGACACCGTGCTGTGGAACGCGCGCGGCGAAGTCACCGAATGCACCCGTGGCAACCTGGCCGTGCTGCTCGATGGCCGCTGGGTCACCCCCGCGCTGGAGTGTGGATTGCTGCCCGGCGTAGGCCGCGCCCACTGGCTGGCGCAAGGGCGCATCGAGGAAGCGGTCGTGCACGTACGCGACCTGCCGCGCGCGCAGGCGCTGGCCTTCGTCAACAGCCTGCGCGGCTGGGTTGCGGCGTATCTGGATGCCAGGTAGACATCGCTACACTTTTAAAAGCTGCTCCCGCTTGATCCATGGGCTCTCTGGCTTGTTTTGGCACGAAAAAACGGCCCCTGGCGTGCCATGGAGGCTGGTTTGGGTCGAATGTGGGTGGATTTTGGCGTTGAAAAGGCACTTTTCAAGGCACAAATCGCCTTGTAGGCCTTATGGGACAAGCGGGGACAGCTCTGTAAAGTAGAGCAAAACTTTTCCAGGGTTACGCACAAATCGAATCATTTTCACCCCAGCTGCGCCCAGGCCTTTTCCAGCCGCTTCACACTGACTGGCTGCGGCGTACGCAGTTCCTGCGCAAAAAAGCTCACGCGCAACTCTTCCAGCAGCCAGCGGAACTCTTCCATGCGCACGTCCACCGCCCCCTTGCGCTCGGCCACCAGACGCCAGTAACGCTGCTCCAGCGGGCGCAACTCGCTCACACGCGCCGCATCACGTGCCGGATCAACGCGGTATTTGTCCAGCCGCAAGGTGATGGCCTGCAAATAACGCGGCAAGTGCTGCAAGCGCGCCCAGGACGCAGCTTGCACAAAGCGCTTGGGCACCAGCCGCTGCAACTGCTGGGTGGCATCAAGAACGGCCTCGGGCGCGTTCTTCGTGTCCTTGATCTTGCGCGCAGCCGTGGCATGCTCTTGCAGGATAACGCCGGCCAGCCGCGCGATTTCGCTGGCAATCAGGTTCAAGCGGGCACGGCCCTCGTCGATACGCCGCTTGAACGCAGCCTCGTCGGTGGGCAGCGGATCGAGCAAAAACGCGCGCTCCAGCGCCAGCTCGATGATCTGCGCGCGCAACTCCTCCTGCGTACCACCGCCACCGCCATCGGCTGTACGGCCCACCTGCATATAAGCCACCGCCATTTTCTGCAAGTCGGGAATATTTTTCTCCAGGTGCTTGAGTGCGTCCTTGAGCTGCAAAGCGAACAGACGGCGCAAGCCCGTGCGGTGCCTGGCGGCGGCGGCTTCGGGCTCGTCAAACACCTCCACAACCACGGCGTCGCCCATGTCAATCAGCGCCGGAAAGCCGACGATGGTCTGGTTACCCTTGCGCATCTCCAGCAGTTCGGGCAGCTCGCCAAAAGTCCAGGCCGTGTGGCGCTGGGAAGGAACTGGTGCTGGCGTATCTACTTCCTTTTTTATAGCTACCCCCGCTTGTCCCACAGGCGGTACAGGCGGTTTTGGCTTAATTTCTTGCACGGCTTGCCCCAGCTTCAACTGGGCCAGCGCCTGGAACGCGCCGCGCGCCTGCTGGCCCCATTCGGCTTTCAATGCGCCCAGACTGCGCCCCTGGCCGAGCTGGCGGCCATGCTCGTCAAGCACGCGCACGTTCATGAAAAAATGCGCGGGCAGCATATCGACCTTGATGTCGGCCTTGGCAATGTCCAATCCACTCATCTCCCGCGCCAGTTTCAGTACAGCGTCCAGCAGCGCCCCCTGGCCAAAGCACTCGGGCGCACCGAGCTGTTCGGCAAAGCGCGCGGCGGTCTGTGGCAGGGGCACCAGGCGCGAACGGGGCCGCTGGTGCAGGGTTTTCAGCAGTGCTTGTATCTTGTCCTTGAGCATGCCGGGAACCAACCATTCGCAACGCTCGTCGTTGACCTGGTTGAGCACGAACAGCGGCACGCTCACCGTCAGGCCATCGCGCGCGTGGCCCGGTTCGTGCAGATAGCTGGTGGTGCAGTCCACACCGCCCAAACGCACGGTACGCGGAAAAGCCGCCGTCGTGATACCGGCGGCCTCGTGGCGCATCAGCTCCTCGCGCGTGAGCTTGAGCAGATCGGGCCGCTTCTTGACCTCCTCGCGGTACCAGCGCTCCAGACTATGGCCGCTGCACACGAAATCGGGCAGTTGCTGGTCATAGAAAGCATAAATCAGCTCTTCATCAACCAGCACGTCCTGGCGGCGCGCCTTGTGCTCCAGTTCTTCTACCTGGCGCAGTGTTTTCTGGTTGGCGGCCAGAAACGGCAGTTTGGTCTCCCATTCCCCCGCCACCAGTGCGCTGCGGATGAAGATGTCACGCGCGCCAGTGGGGTCGATGCGCCCATAATTGACGCGCCGCCCGCTGTACACCACCAGGCCGTAGAGCGTGGCCCGCTCCAGCGCCACGACCTCGGCGGCCTTCTTTTCCCAATGCGGATCGAGCAATTGTTTCTTGAGCAAATGCCCGCCCACCTGCTCCAGCCACTGCGGCTCGATGGTGGCAATGCCCCGGCCAAACAGGCGCGTGGTCTCCACCAGCTCACAGGCAATGATCCAGCGCCCCGGTTTTTTGCGTAAGTGCGCCCCAGGGTGCGGAAAAAACTTGATGGCGCGCGCGCCCAGGTAGTCCCCCTGCGCGCCGTCGGTCTCCAGTTTGCAGCCGATATTGCCCAGGAGCCCACAGAGCATGGACAGATGCAGCTGCTCGTAACTCGCCGGCGTGGTATTGAGCCGCCATTTATGTTCGGCCACCACGGTGTGCAATTGCGAATGGATGTCGCGCCACTCGCGCAAGCGGCGGATATGGATGAAATTCTGGCGCAGCAGCTGCTCGTATTGCCGGTTGGAGAGTTTGTGGCTGCCCTCCCCTCCCCTGGCGTCATGAATCCACTTCCAGAGTTTCAAATAGCCGACAAACTCGCTTTTTTCGTCGTCAAACTTGGCATGTGCCTGGTCGGCTTGCTGCTGCGCGTCCAGCGGCCGGTCGCGCACGTCCTGCACGCTCAAGGCCGAGGCGATGATGAGCACCTCGTCCAGCGCCCCACGGCTGCGCGCTTCCAGGATCATGCGGCCCACACGCGGGTCCAGCGGCAGCCGGGAGAGTTCCTGCCCGATGGTCGTCAGGGCATTGTCCTCATCGACCGCGCCGATTTCCTGCAACAACTGGTAACCGTCGGCAATCGCGCGGCCACTGGGGCGCTCCAGAAACGCAAAATCCTCCACAGCGCCCAAGCGCAGCGCCTTCATCCGCAAAATCACGCCCGCCAGGGAGGAACGCAAGATTTCCGGGTCGGTAAAGCGCTCGCGGCCCTCAAAGTCCGCTTGCTCGTAGAGACGAATGCAGATGCCATTGGCCACGCGCCCGCAGCGTCCCGAACGCTGGTTGGCCGCCGCCTGGCTGATCGGCTCAATGAGCAACTGCTCGACCTTGCTTCTGTAACTGTAGCGCTTCACGCGCGCTGTACCTGCGTCAATGACGTATTTGATACCCGGAACGGTCAGCGAGGTCTCGGCCACGTTGGTCGCCAGCACGATGCGCCGGTTGCTGTGGCTGTCAAAAATGCGCTCCTGCTCCGCCGGGCTCAGGCGCGCAAACAGCGGCAACACCTCGGCGCCGCGCGTGACCGCGTGGTGGCTCAGATGCCCGCGCAGATGGTCGGCGGCTTCGCGGATTTCGCGCTCACCCGGCAAAAACACCAGGATGTCGCCGCCCTGGTGCACATCGCGCCAGAGTTCATCCACCGCATCGGCAATGGCGCTGTTCAAATCGTAGTCGCGGCTTTCTTCAAACGGACGGTAGCGCATTTCCACCGGAAACATGCGCCCCGACACCATGATGACCGGCGCCGGGCCTTTTTTGGATCGGAAATGCTCGGCAAAACGCTCGGCATCAATCGTGGCCGAAGTCACCACCACCTTCAAATCCGGCCTCTTGGGCAGAATCTGGCGCAAATAACCCAGCAAAAAGTCGATGTTGAGGCTGCGCTCGTGCGCTTCGTCGATGATGAGCGTGTCGTAGGCGTTCAGCAGCGGGTCGGTTTGCGTCTCGGCCAGCAAAATCCCGTCGGTCATCAGCTTGACCGACGCATCGCGGCTCAAGCGGTCCTGAAAACGCACCTTGAAACCCACCACCTCGCCCAGTGGCGTCTTTAATTCTTCGGCAATGCGCTTGGCCACGCTGGATGCGGCGATGCGCCGGGGTTGCGTGTGGCCAATGAGCTTGCCACGCTGCCCCGCTGGATAATTGCATGCACCACGCCCCAGCGCCAGGGCGATCTTGGGCAATTGCGTGGTCTTGCCCGAGCCAGTTTCACCGCAAACAATGATGACCTGGTTGGCTTTGAGCGCCGCCATGATTTCGTCGCGGCGCGCGGATACGGGCAGGGATTCTGGAAAGTCGATGTGCAGTGCAGTCATTATCGGGATTATCCCGTGTTGCATATCTGTATCTTTTTTGATGGATGTGTTTCTATTTTGATACATAATCGGCAGCATGAAAACCAGCTATCCGGCACTTATCACAAAGCAAGACAATGGCGCACTGCTGGTGGAGTTTGTTGACTTGCCAGACACTTTCACCGAAGGTGATACGCTTGCAGATGCTCTTTTTAATGGCGCGGAGGTGTTATCCGCGATGCTGGGATGGCATCTTGACCAAGGGCACGCCATTTCCCCGCCAAGCCAGGGGGTTGAAGGAGCGCACTACATTGCGCCGGATGCCAAGACACAGGCCGCACTGTTGCTGCGCGAAGCCAGGGGTGATCGCCCTATGGCCGATCTTGCCCGCGGGCTGGATACCTCGTGGGCTGCTGCGCAGCGGCTGGAAGACCCGCGCCATTGGCCCAGCCTCAAACAGCTTGATCGCGCAGCAAGCGTGCTCGGCAAGCGCTTGATTTTGAGCATGGAGTGACATCACGGCTGCACTGCTGATGCGGTATCCACAGACGGTAATGACCTGGTTGACATTGAGCGCCGCCATGATTTCGTCACGGCTCGCGGATACGGGCAGGGATTCTCGGGGGTGTGGAACGTAGATGGCATCAACGATCCGACATGGCGCCAAAGATGTCTGCCAAGCTGGCGGCATCTACAGCATGGTCGAACCAGGTTTCAATTTGTTCCAGGGATGCCGCTTCGATCCGCGCGCCCATACTGTCGGGTACCGCGCCAAAGCGCTTGGTCAGTAATTTGCGCAGCGCCAATGCTTCGCCTTTATGCACGCCCTGCTGCATGCCCTCTTGCCGCCCCTTTTCCATGCCCCTGGCTTCATGATCCAGCGCCCATTGTTCCAATTTGTCTGCCAGCATGATTTTCAGCTCCTGTAACTCTTCCACCTGTGGTAACACGATACGGTATTTCGCTTTGCGCATCAAGGTTGCACGTATCCACACGGCAAACATGCGCCGCAGATCGGGCCTGTCGGCCAGCCATTCGTCCAGCGAGGTCAGCAGATCGCCAATCGACTCGGGGGATACCGGGTGCTCGATGCGAAACACGGCTGCCACCAGATTTTTCAGCGATGCCAGTTCATGGTCGCTGTAGGCATTCTCGTCGATCAGCAGGTATTTCAATTGCAGCTTGTACTGCTCGACCAGTCCGGGTACCGGCGGTATCAGCTCCCGGACATCACAGGCTGCTGTCCAGCGCACGCTGCCGTTGTACAGCACGATGGGCAAGACCGGCGGCAAGGCTCCATCGGACAACACCTCACCCCGGCGAATCAAATCCTGGTACAAAAGCCCCAGATACACCAGTATGCGCACGGCCATGTATTTGTCCACGCTGCTTTGAAATTCGATGAGCAGGTACAGATACACCCACTGGCCACCCACCCGCACACGCCACACCACATCGTCGGCGCGGTTCTTGAAGTCTTCGCTGTATATCCGACAGCTTCCTGGGTCCCCCCGTGCCAGCATGTGCCATGATCTCTGAATCTGGTACGTTGGCCGCTCCTGGTTCCGACAAATGTTTCGATTCAAAACCAGCATCTGACAGGGTATCGACCCAGCGCGGGGACAGGTTTACAGTCCCATGCAGGGACTAAAATGCCGCCATGCGTGTGATCGCCCTGTCAACTTTACGAGATTTCTGGGAGCAGCCCCAGTACCGCGATGCCCAGGAGCCTCTGGTTGCGTGGCTGCAGGAGGTGCAGGCGTGTGTATGGCGTACACCTGCCGATGTCAAAGCACAATTTGGCAACGCCAGCATCCTCAAAGGACGCCGGGTAGTGTTCAACATCAAGGGCAACGATTACCGTCTGGTGGTGGCCGTGGCGTATCGCTTTGCGGCGGTGTATGTGAAATTTGTCGGTACTCATGCGCAGTACGATGCCATTGATGCCGATACCGTGAAGGTGCAATCGTGAACGAATCCGAATGGGTACTGCGGCCTATCCGCACCGAGCAAGACTACCGTGCCGCGCTGCAATGCGCCGAAGCTTTTTTTGATGCGCCAGAAGAACCAGACCCACAAAGCCCGCAAGGGGCTTATTTCGATGCCTTGCTTACCCTGATTGAGGCCTATGAGCGCAAACATTGTCCGATTGACCCGCCAGACCCCATCGAGGCCATCAAGTTTCGGATGGAGCAGCAGGGCCTCAAACCAAAGGACTTGCAGCCGATGATTGGCGGCCTGAACCGGGTGTATGAGGTGCTGGCGCGCAAGCGTCCGCTCACCCTGGCGATGGTACGCAAGCTGCACGTCGGACTGGGTATTGCAGCCGAAAGCCTGATTCGGCAATGAACTGTGCAGGCCAGCGTTGAGTTGCTCCAGCCACCAGGCATAGCCGCTTGTTCGTAGAGGTAAGGTCCGGCGCAAGGCGGCTATACAATTCCCTCACGGTTGGGCAGGTGCGATGCCTGCGCCTTTTCACTGGTCGCAAAAGGGGCGCGGTTTCACGCGCAAACGACATGACAACGCGCTACGAAACGGACATTGTTGCCTGGGCTAATGAACAAGCCAGTTTCATTCGAAATGGCCAATTTGACATGCTTGACCTGGAGCACCTGGCACAGGAGATTGAGGACGTGGGCAAGAGCGAACAACGCGAACTGGCAAGCCGCATGGCGGTGTTGCTGATGCACCTTCTCAAGTGGCAGTTCCAGCCGGAACGACACAGTGCCAGTTGGCAACGCACGATCAAGGAGCAACGCAGGGGCATTGCCATTGCGTTGCGCGAAACCCCCAGCCTCAAAACCGCACTGAACCATCCAGATTGGCAAGAAAAAGCATGGACTGATGCTGTGTCTCAGGCTGCAAAAGAAACCGGCCTGGCTAATTTCCCGGACGCCTGTCCATGGTCCATGCAGGACGTCCTGACCGAGGGCTGGCTTCCCCCATCTGTGTAGATTGGCGCCGGATCACTGGTTATTCCGGCTGGCATCGCCAGAACAACGCACTATGAAGATGGTAGCTGTTCCCGCATGATCCACGGCGCTTGCGGCCAATTTCAGCAGCTTCTCCCGCTTGCTAAATGCGCCTTACAAACATTTTCCTATATTTTCTGGCAGCGCTTCAAGCTCTGGGAGGTTGTCGATGCCTACATGCCGATTTCAGCTCTTGCGGCGACGCGATACTGCCAATCCAGCCAGACCAAGACCTATCAGAGCAATGGATGCTGGTTCGGGGACGGTTCCGCTGACATTAACGTTGTCCAATCTGTTATAGCTTGGATCGTTGTGGGTAAAAAATGTCAGCGTGGCATTGTTTCTTAGCGCCGTAACAGTCGTGTCATAGTGGCCACTGCTATAAGCAGTGAAGAAGGTCTGGTCGTCCAGCATGACACCGATACGGCCCCAGTTGATTTCCACATCAAAACTGACGTCGTACATCATCCCGGAAATGGTTCCGATAGTTTGGCTGATGAAGGCATCGCTTCCTACTGCACCATTCCACCAGCTTTCCGGGAAGAGCTGAAAGCCTTGGTTTCCACTGAGTGTCCAGCCAACCGATCCGTTGGAAAAGTCGCCATTGACGACCAGATTGGCTTGAGCGGCCTGGGTACCGAGAACGGTGGCAGCGATTACAACTGCTTTGATGATGGCGCTACGCATGACACTGACTCCTTGATTTAACTTGATGGTTGGTGAATGGTGTGGTTTACAACACGCCAACTCCAGGTAACACCGTCTCTGGTTGAGACAGATGCCAAGTTAAGCCCGAGGGAACCAACATCTTTCACCCTTGGAATAGTACGAGCGTTCGTACTTTTTACAAACAATAGATTAGAGGCATTGTTCAAATCAAGTAACCATTTTGTGTTTACACAAGGGCTTGCGAGATGGTACGTGATTTGCAGCGCGCAAAAACTTGTCAGGAACGCAACATGGCAGTCTGGGGCGCTTGAACGCTTGTCCATGTAGCCCAGGACTGGCCCCGGCTTGCCTACACCCTACAATCCTGGCTCCTTGAAAAGCCATCCATGTCCAGCCTGATCATTACCCTGCCATCCACACTACCCAACGCGGCAGCCCCGTGCAGCGCGGTGCTGACCGAAGATGGGAGCACGGTGCAACAGCACTGGGAGTTACCCCTGGGCCTGCTGCCCGCAGCGCAGGACAGCGAAACCATCGCCGTGGTGCCGCCGGGGCAGTTGTCGTGGCACCGGCTGGAGCTGCCACCGGGAACGCTGGCACGCGGCTTTTTGCGTGATGGCAGCGCCACGCGCTTGCGTCGGGTGCTCGATGGCTTGCTGGAAGAGCGGCTGCTGGATGAAACGGCACAACTGCATTTTGCGCTGGAGCCGCAGGCGCGTGCCGGTGAGCCGGTCTGGGTGGCGGTGTGCGACCACATCTGGCTGGGCTCCTGGCTGGCACAACTGGAACAGGCCGGTCGCATGGTGACGCGCATTGTTCCCGAGTTTGCCCCTGCGGTTGAGGATACGCCTGACGGCTCCGTACTGCACCTGCTTGGCTCTCCCGAGCAAGGACAGCTGGTCTGGGTCAGCGCACAGGGGCTGTGCATGCTGCCATGGTGTGCGGATGCCGTGGCGTTGGTGGCGCCTGTACCGGGCGAGCCAGCTGACCTTGAGATCGTCGCCGAACCGGAGATGGCCGATGTGGCGGGGAAACATTTCAATGCGCCGGTACGCCTGCAAACCGCGCCGCAACGTGCCGTGGCGGCGGCGCAGTCCACCTGGGACCTGGCGCAGTTTGATTTCCTGCGCACCCGCAGCGCCCGGGGGCGCAGGCGTCTGTCGGCTATTTGGCACAGCTTGCTGCATGCCCCGCGCTGGCGGGCGGCGCGTTGGGCGGCGCTGGCGCTGGTTGTCGTCAATCTTGCAGGTCTGAAAATCTGGGCCAGCAAGGAACAAAGCGCCCTGGCCGCCAAGCAAGAACGTGTGCGTACCCTGTTGACGAGCACCTTTCCTGACATACGGGTGATACTGGACGCCCCGTTGCAGATGGAGCGTTCCCTGGCCGAGCTGCAACGCCAAAGCGGCGCAATGGCAAACGGTGATTTTGAGATGCTGTTGGGCCTTTTGCAGACGACTGCTCCCGATCTACAACTACCAGGTGCAAGCACCATTGATTTTGCTGCCGGAGAATTGCGACTGGGCGGTCTGCCCCAGGCCAGTGCTGCCTTGGCCGGTATCTATGCCACGCTCCAGCCCCAGGGGTATGAGGTCCGACTGGAAGGCGACACCCTGGTACTCAAGCCACAAGCACGCAAACCATGAGTTTTTCATCGTGAGTTCTTCATCCTCTGCACCATCCGCAACCCTGTTTACCACCTTGCACACCCACTGGCGTGCGCTTGCGCCGCGTGAGCGCTATTTGTTGGGATTGGCCGCAACATTGGTGCTCGGCGCCTTGCTGTGGGTGGTGGTGCTGGGACCGGCCTTGCGCACCATGCGCAGCGCCCAGGCGCAAGCTAGTGCGCTGGACCTGCAGATTCAGCAGATGACCACACTGCAGATACAAGCACGGGGCTTGCAAAAACAAGCACCCCTGGGCTACGAAGAGGCGCTGCGCGCGCTGACCCAGGCCACCGAGCAAACGCTTGGCAAGAGCGCACAGCTCAAACCCTCGGCGGAACGCGCCACCGTCACCTTGCAAGCAGCCCCTGCCGATGCTTTGGCCAGCTGGCTGGCACAGGCGCGGCTGAACGCCCGTTCGGTGCCGATGGAAGTGCATCTGACCCGCCAGAGTACACCCACCGACGCCAGCACCTGGTCTGGCGTATTGGTCATGGCCTTGCCCCAGCGTTGATGGCCAAACGACACGCCCCCCCTCCATCACACCACGCACCGCCCTGGGGCTGGGCGCTGGCGGGTGCGTTTCTTGGCCTGGTGTGGGCCGGCACCGTTTTTGCGCCAGCGCGCTGGCTGGCAGCCAGCGTACAGCAAGCCAGTAACCAGCGGGTGCAATTGACCAAACTCCAGGGCAGCGTCTGGCAGGGGTCGGCGCAACTGGTGCTTTCCGGCGGGGAGGGCAGTTCCGATGCCGTCGCCCTGCCCGGTCGCATGCATTGGCGTATTCAGCCGCGCTGGCTGGGGTTGGAAATTGCGCTGGGTGCCGACTGCTGTACCCAGGAGCCTTTGCACATCGAGCTGCTTGCCACCGGCTGGAAAGCCATGCAGGTAGCACTGCACGACGCCCACTCGCAATGGCCTGCCAGTTTGCTCACCGGACTGGGAACGCCCTGGAACACGGTGCGCGTCCAGGGAAAACTGGTCGCATCCAGCCAGGGTTTCAGTGCCCAATGGAGCCCGGACAAGTTCGTGCTTGCGGGGCAATTGCAGGTGGATGCCGTGCAGGTATCATCGCGCCTGTCCACCCTGTCGCCCATGGGCAGTTACCGCATCATCCTGGAGGGCGGCGCCACGCCCAGCCTGCAACTTAGCACGCTGGAGGGCAGTTTGCAACTCTCGGGTACTGGATACTGGCTGGGCCAACGTCTGCGCTTTCGCGGCGTGGCCAGCGCAGTGCCGGATCGGGTCGAAGCACTGACCAACCTTTTGAATATCCTGGGGCGGCGCGATGGCGCACGCTCCATCATCACCATAGGCCCACCGTGACACCACGTTCCAGATACTCCAAATCCCGGCATATTGCTATTTATTCAATAGCTTCTCTCGCTCTATGGACGGGCGGTGGTGGCCTTTTTTACCCTCAAACAGGGATGGCACGGGCACAGACCATCGTGCCCGATGGTGTACCCAAGCCGGGTGAGCCTATCACCCTGAACTTCAACAATGCCGAGATCGAGGCCGTGGCGCGCACCATGGCCACCCTCACCGGACGCAATGTGGTGGTGGACCCGCGCGTCAAGGGAACCATCACGCTGACCACCGAGCGTCCGGTCAGCGCGGCGGTGGCCTATGGCCAGTTTCTGGCGATGCTGCGGCTGCAAGGGTATACCGTGGTCGATGCCGCCGGATTGGACAAGGTCGTGCCCGAAGCTGACGCCAAGCTGCAAAGCGGCGCGGTTCAGGCAACGGGTGTTGCGGCAGGCAACCAGATTGTCACCCAGATTTTCAAGCTCCATTTTGAGAACGCCAACAACCTGCTGCCCATCCTGCGCCCCCTGATCAGCCCCAACAACACCATCAACGTCAATCCGGGCAACAACGCGCTGGTCATTACCGACTATGGCGATAACCTGCGCCGCATCGCCCAGATCATCGCGGCCATGGATGTAGCCAACAGCACCGATGTCGAGGTGATTGCGCTCAAGCACGCCATTGCCGTTGATCTGGCGCCTTTGGTGCTGCGTCTGCTGGACGCAAGCTCGGGCGGCATGGCGGTTCCGAGCGCAGGGTCGGGTGATGGTGGCGCCAAGACCACGCTGGTGGCCGAGCCACGCAGCAACACCCTGCTCCTGCGCGCGGCCAACCCGGCGCGGCTGGCGCAGGCACGCGCCTTGATCCATAAACTTGATCAGCCGGAGGTGCAAAACCCCAATGGCAATATTTACGTG
>JAYRRD010000103.1:0-17378 GCA_041910275.1 Rhodoferax sp. | reverse complement strand
TGCAGTTCAGCAATCGATTCATTTGAAAATTCGATATCAATCACATTCAGCCCCAATACGATGAAAACCGGGGATGCTACGATTTCTTACCCACGAAAATCAACAACCTACAAACTCAGATTGTGACCGCGCAAGGTATACAACGGCGTGCGGCGCTGGAAGGCCACACAGGAAATCAGCACACTGATCGAGCCGCCACCGGGGCGCTTGCAGGACTACACACCGCACCTGAAATACCTGTTGCTCGACGAAGGTGCCATTGACGAAAGCGGCCCGCTGGCTTTGCAAAATCTGGCAGCCGCCTTGTTCCGGCTGGAAAAAAGCCGCACGCCGCAAGACATGATAGAGGCCATTGCCGCACTGGTGAACTGGCTGCAAGCCCCCAAGCAGGCGAGCATACGCCGCTCATTTGCGGTGTGGATACGCCGTGTGCTGCTACCATCGCGCTTACCCGATACCCAACTGCCCGAAGTGGGTGACTTACTGGAGATAAAAACCATGTTGGCTGAAACCGTGATGGACTGGACGCAGCAGTGGCTGGAACAGGGATTGGTAAAAGGCAGGCAAGAAGGCGTGCAGCAGGGCGAATTCCACTTGCTACAGCGACTACTCACGCGCCGCTTTGGCGCATTGCCTGAGAATGTGCAGCAGCGCATGCAATCGGCATCCGCCCAAACCATTGAAACCTGGTTTGACCGGGCGATAGATGCCCAGTCGCTGGAAGATGTTTTTGGTGAAACCCACCACTGATCCGGGTTATTGCCCAGAATAAGCAATATTTTCGCCAAATCTGGCTGCATGGCTTGTGGGACGTGCGGGAACAGCTATCAATACAATAACAACTTCCGCGCAACCAGCGCGAGGGTGGCTAACCCCCTACCAGGCCCACTTCAAACGCGCGCGCTCCTGGTGTGCCAATTGCTCGTCTGCAAAGGTCACCAGTTCCCAGGCGTCTGTCTGGGCCAGCAATGCACGCAGCAAACGGTTATTCAGTGCGTGCCCCGAACGGAAGGCGCTGTAACTTGCCAACAAGGGCTTGCCCACAATGTACAAGTCACCCATGGCGTCCAGGATTTTGTGCTTCACAAACTCATCGTCGTAACGCAGGCCATCCGCATTGAGTACCTTGTAATCGTCCATCACGATGGCATTGTCGAGCCCGCCTCCCAATGCCAGGCCATTGGCACGCATCACTTCCACATCACGGGTAAAGCCGAAAGTGCGCGCGCGGGCAATGTCCTTCGCGTAAGAACCTGTGCCCATGTCGAATTCCACACACTGCCCGGTGGAATCGACCGCAGGATGTTTGAAGTCAATTTCAAAACGCAGTTTGAAGCCGTCAAACGGCTCCAGACGCGCCCACTTCTCGTTAGATCCAGACCCTTCACGCACTTCCACCGATTTGCGCAAGCGCATAAACTGCCGAGGGGCGTTTTGCAATTCAATACCAGCGGTTTGCAACAGGAAAACGAAGGACGCTGCAGAGCCATCCAGAATGGGCACCTCTTCCGCGCTGATGTCCACCAGCATGTTGTCGATACCCAGTCCGCAACACGCCGACATCAGATGTTCGACCGTATGCACCTTGACCGGGCCGCACGACAGGGTGGACGCAAGCCGGGTGTCGGTCACGGCAGCGGCAGATACAGGAATATCCACCGGCACGGGCAAATCCACCCGGCGAAACACAATCCCCATCCCGACCGGAGCTGGACGTAACACCAGCTCCACGCGCTGCCCGCTGTGCAGGCCGACACCAACCGCACGGGTCAGTGACTTGAGGGTTTTTTGCTTTACCACCGGACGCTATTCACATAAGCCCAGTGGATCAATCCGCTTGTTTGCGCAAGAAAGCCGGAATTTCGTAGTCTTCCACGCCGGCGCTGGAAAGGGCATCAACACGCGCAGCTGCCGATGTGCGGTCGGTGGGGCGGCGCCATACGCTGGGTGTGGCCATGCCGGTGTAGTCGTGTTGTGCACGGCCAGCGCCGCCAACAGCTCCACCACCTGCCCCGGACAGACCGCCGATGCTGGGCACCTGGAACGGGACATCGTGTGTTCCGGTGCGCCGCTGTTCGGTGGGAACAACCTGCATGATCGGTGGCGCCACACGCCGAGCGTTCTGACTGGACAAACCCGTTGCCACCACCGTCACCCGGATGTTTTCACCCAGTGAATCGTCGTACGCCGTGCCGTAAATCACATGGGCATCGGTCGAAGCAAAGGCACTGATGGTCGTCATCGCCACCTTGGACTCGCTCAACTTGAGCGAACCCTTGGCAGCAGTAATCAGCACCAGCACACCCTTGGCACCCGAGAGATCGGTTCCTTCGAGCAGCGGGCAGGCAACAGCCTGTTCAGCGGCGATGCGGGCACGCTCCGGTCCATGGGCAATGGCCGTCCCCATCATGGCCTTGCCAGGCTCGCCCATGACGGTGCGCACATCGGCAAAGTCAACGTTCACATGGCCAGGGACATTGATGATTTCCGCGATGCCGCCCACAGCGTTTTTCAGCACGTCATTGGCGCGTGCAAAGGCCTCATCCTGAGAAATCTCGTCACCCAGAACGCCCAACAGCTTTTCATTGAGCACGACGATCAGCGAGTCCACATTGGCTTCGAGTTCCGCCATACCGGCGTCGGCATTGCCCATGCGCCTGCTGCCTTCAAAATCAAATGGCTTGGTCACCACCCCCACGGTCAGGATGCCCATCTGTTTGGCAACGCGGGCAATCACGGGTGCAGCACCCGTGCCTGTGCCCCCACCCATGCCCGCCGTGATGAACAGCATATCGGCACCTTCTATGGCGGCTTTGATCTCGGCCTCCGCCTGTTCGGCTGCATCGCGCCCCTTGTCGGGTTTGCTGCCTGCACCCAGACCATCCGCGCCGAGCTGAATGGTTCTGTGCGCTGTACTGCGGCTCAATGCCTGCGAATCGGTATTGGCGCAAATGAATTCAACACCGCCTACGGCGGAACAGATCATGTGCTCAACGGCATTGCCGCCGCCACCGCCAACACCAATGACCTTGATCCGGGTTCCTTGGTTAAAAGTATCTTCTTTAATCATCTCTATGGGCATGCCGATCTCCTGTAGTTCCAAAAATTAGTCGAATATAAAAGTTATGCTGCACCGTTGCCAATGCGATTTTTTCAACCGCCAATTATCCAATTTTTATAGCTAAAAATTTCCCACGAACCAGTCCTTTATTGAACTTAATGCGGTTTTCGTGAAGCCATTTTTTTGTGCCACCTTGTAGCCACGCAAACGCGCCAGGCGCGCTTCTTCCAGCAAGCCCATCACCGTGGCCGCCCGTGGCTGGGCGACCATGTCAGCCAATGCGCCTGCGTATTTGGGAACACCTCTGCGCACGGGTTTGAGGAAAATATCTTCACCCAGTTCAACCATGCCAGGCATCATGCAGCTGCCGCCGGTAAGCACAACCCCCGAGGACAAAACTTCCTCATACCCCGACTCGCGCATGACCTGATTGACCAGGGAAAATATTTCTTCAATCCGTGGCTCAATCACACCGGCCAGGGCCTGGCGACTCAACATGCGTGGCCCCCTGTCCCCCAGACCCGGTACTTCCACCTGCGTTTCGGGGTCAACCAGCAATTGCTTGGCGTGGCCGCTTTCCACCTTGATGTCTTCCGCGTCCTTGGTTGGTGTGCGCAAGGCCATGGCGATGTCGCTGGTAATCAGATCGCCAGCAATCGGGATGACTGAGGTATGGCGAATGGCGCCATTGGTAAAAATGGCAATATCGGTGGTACCCGCGCCAATGTCCACCAGTGCCACACCCAGTTCGCGCTCATCTTCGGTCAATACCGACTGGCTGGCCGCCAGGGGATTGAGCATCAGTTGCTCGACTTCCAAGCCGCAACGGCGCACACACTTGACAATGTTTTCCGCCGCGCTTTGTGCGCCCGTGACGATGTGCACCATGGCTTCGAGCCGGATGCCACTCATGCCAATCGGCTCCTTGACGTCCTGCCCGTCAATGATGAACTCCTGCGGCTCCACCAACAGCAAGCGCTGGTCGGTTGAAATATTGATCGCCTTGGCCGTCTCGACCACGCGGGCCACATCCGCCGGGGTCACCTCGCGGTCTTTCACCGCAACCATGCCTTTGGAGTTCAAGCCCCGGATGTGGCTGCCGGTGATGCCGGTATAGACCCGCCGGATTTCACAATCGGCCATGAGTTCGGCCTCGCGCAGCGCCTGTTGAATGCTTTGCACCGTGGCATCAATATTGACCACCACACCACGCTTGATGCCATTGCTCGGTGCCACACCCAGCCCGGCCAGCTTCAGTTCACCGCCGGGCATGACTTCGGCCACCACCACCATCACCTTGGCAGTCCCGATGTCCAGACCAACAACCAAGTCCTTATATTCTTTCGCCATATTCTTACCTGAAAAGCTTTCTTTCGCTACTTTTGCTACTTTTTCGCCGCAACCAATGCCACAGTACTGACACCACGCAGCCGAATGGCATAACCATTTTCGTGCCGCAAGTCCGCTGACTCCACCGAGTCAATCCGCCGCCGATAACGTGTGACAACCTGATCCAGGGTGGCGAGGAACCGCTGCACTCGCATGCTTATCTCTTTCTCCCCGCCACGGCCCAGCTCAAGGGTGGCATCCGTGTCCAGGCGCACACGCCAGCTCCCGCCGCTGGAGAGTTCCACTGCATCCACGCCGACATCCACCGCTTCAAACATGGGCACCAACATGCGGTACATGGTCAGCACTTCGCCAGCCTGCCCCTGGGGACCGGCAAGCTGGGGCAACAGGTCCTGCTCGACTTCGCCGACATTGGCTTCGAATACCTCACCAAAATCATTCAATAGCCGCGACTCATTCTCATCCCCCCAGTAGGCAACGGCTTGGTGCTCCTGCAGGGAAACCTGTAGACGGTTGGGGAACTGGCGGCGCACCACGGCGCTGCGCACCCAGGGGACCGACTCAAACACTTCACGCACCCGAGCCAGATCGACACTGAATAGCGTCCCGGCCAAGTGGGGCAGCACATCCGCACGCAGGGTAACGGCGTTGTTGTGCGTGACATCGCCAACAACCACAATGCCTTTGATGTCAAACACCGGCAAACGGGACAAGCCCCACGCAGCCGAAAAAAACGCCAGCGCAAGAAAAACCAGCAACAACAGCATGGAGGTCACGTTCATGAGACGCACATCCAAAGGTATTGCCACCATGGCATGGTTCATGCCGCAACTCCGCTATCCAGATCGGTATGTTCGAGCAAGCGTATGCACAAATCCTCATAACTGATACCAACTGCCCTGGCCGACATGGGCACCAGCGAGTGGCTGGTCATGCCGGGGGACGTATTGATTTCCAGCAAATAGGGTTGGCGCGTCACCGCGTCAATCATCACGTCAGCGCGCGCCCAGCCACGGCAGCCCAGTACCTGGTAGGCTTTGCAGGCCAGCGCGGCGATGGCTTCTTCTTCCCCATCCGGCAAACCGGCGGGCACCAGATACTGGGTATCGTCATTAAAGTATTTATTCTGATAATCGTAGTTGCCCCCAGGCGCCACAATGCGAATCAAAGGCAGCGCCTGTGGCGCATCGGTAGGGCCAAGCAGCGGGCAGGTGACCTCATCCCCGGCAATGAACTGTTCACACAACACGGCGGGGTCATGCCGCGCCGCTAGCAGATAGGCCGCCTCACACTGGTCCAGCGAGGTGACGCGCGTCAGACCGATGGTGGAGCCTTCATGCGCTGGCTTGACGATCATGGGGCCACCCAATTCGGCATACGCGGCGCGGGTTTGTTCGACACTGGTTACCCGACACCAATCCGGTGTCGGCAAGTCCTCAAAGTGCCAGATGCGCTTGGTCATGATCTTGTCCATGGAAATGCTCGACGCCATGACACCCGAGCCGGTATACGGAATCCCCATCAACTCCAAGGCCCCCTGCACCGTCCCGTCCTCGCCAAAACGGCCATGCAGGGCTATGAAGCAGCGCGCAAAACCTTGCTGCTTGAGCTCGCAGAGCGCGCGCTGCGCCGGATCAAACGCATGGGCATCCACGCCTCTGGAGAGCAGGGCCTTGAGCACGCCCCCACCGGACATCAGGGACACTTCCCGCTCGGCGGATGCGCCCCCCATCAATACCGCCACCTTACCAAACTGGCTCACAAACTGACTCATATTCCGCCCTGCCCATAAAGCTCCTTATTTTGCAGCAGATCACGCACCCTGGCCGGGACCGCACCAATCGAACCCGCCCCCATGCAGATGACAACATCTCCTGCCCTGGCGCTGCTTGCAATCACCTGTGGCATCTCCACAATATCCTCCACAAAGACCGGCTCCACCTTGCCCGCGATGCGCAGCGCCCGCGCCAGGGCACGCGCGTCAGCAGCCACAATGGGCGCTTCGCCCGCAGCATACACCTCGCCGAGCAGGACGGCATCGGCCTGACCAATGACCTTGACAAAATCCTCGAAGCAATCGCGGGTACGGGTAAAACGGTGCGGCTGGAATGCCAGCACCAGGCGCCTGCCCGGAAAAGCGCCGCGCGCTGCGGCCAAGGTGGCGGCCATTTCCACTGGGTGGTGGCCATAATCGTCAATGAGGCTGAAGGTTCCCCCTGTAGGCAATGGTAGTTCGCCGTAGGACTGGAAACGCCGCCCCACCCCTTTGAATTCCGCCAGGGCCTTGAGCATGGCCGCATCATCCACGCCCAGTTCCGACGCCACGGCAATCGCCGCCAAGGCATTGAGCACGTTGTGCCGTCCGGCAAGATTGAGCACCACATCCAGGTCGGGCGACACCTCGCCATTGCGCCGCTGCACTGTGAAGTGCATCTGCCCGCCTTGCGCGCGGACGTTTGTCGCATACACCTGGGATTGTGGGTTGAAGCCATAACTGGTCACCGGGCAGGTGACCTGCTCGACAATCGCGCTCACGGCGGGGTCATCCGTACACAGGATGGCCCGGCCATAAAACGGCATACGGTGCAGGAAATCAATGAATGCCGCCTTGAGCCGACCAAAATCGTGGCCGTAGGTTTCCATGTGGTCGGCGTCAATATTGGTCACCACCGCCATGACCGGCATCAGATTCAAAAACGAGGCATCGGACTCGTCGGCTTCGACCACAATGTAATCCCCCTGTCCCAATCGGGCATTGGCGCCGGCGCTGTTAAGACGCCCGCCAATCACGAACGTCGGGTCCAAGCCCGCTTCGGCCAGGACGCTGGCTACCAGACTGGTCGTGGTGGTTTTTCCGTGGGTACCAGCGATGGCAATGCCCTGCTTGAGGCGCATCAGCTCGGTCAGCATCAAGGCCCGTGGCACGATGGGGATTTTCATCTCGCGCGCCACCATCACCTCCGGGTTGTCCGCCTGGACCGCCGTCGAGGTGACCACGACATCCGCACCCGCAACATTGGCGCGTGCATGGCCGACCGAGGTTTTGATCCCGATACCGGCCAGGCGCTTGAGCGTGGGACTATCGGACAGGTCCGAGCCCGAGATCGTGTAACCCAGATTGCACAAGACTTCGGCAATGCCGGACATGCCCGAGCCGCCAACGCCAACGAAGTGGATGTGTTTGATCGCATGTTTCATCGGGCAAGTTCCTCACAAACAGCCACCAGGGCATCCGTGGCATCGGTTTTTTGCAGTCTTTTGGCTTGCAGGGCACGTGCAAGGAGCGAGGTGCGCTCTGTTTTTTGCAGCATATCGGCCAGCATGGCAGGTGTCAGCTGGTCTTGTGGTGCCAGCCAACCGGCGCCCTGGTCCACCAGGAAGCGCGCATTGTAGGTTTGGTGGTTGTCCACGGCGAAGGGAAAGGGAACAAAAACCGCAGCCGCCCCAACCGCCGCCAGCTCGGTCACGGTGCTGGCGCCAGCGCGGCACAGCACCAGGTCCGCTTTGGCAAAAGCCTGTGCCGTATTGTCAATAAACGGGGTCAATTCGGCCTGTACCCCGGCCTGTGCATAGTTGTGGCGCAGTGCATCAATCTGCTTTTCTCCGCTTTGGTGAATGACCTGGGGACGCTGCGCAGGCGGAATCAGCGCCAACGCCTGGGGAACCAGTGTATTGAGCGCCTGCGCCCCCAGGCTCCCCCCCACGACCAGCAGTTGCAAAGGGCCACTGCGCTGTGCAAACCGTGTCTGAGGATCGGCTTGCTGCAAGAATTCCGCACGCAAGGGATTGCCCACCCACTCCCCCCTGGAAAGCGTCGAGGGAAAAGCCGTGAATATCCGGTGTGCCAGCCGTGCCAGGACTTTATTGGACAAGCCGGGAATGGAGTTCTGTTCATGCAACACCAGTGGCCGGCCCAACAAAGCGCCCATGCATCCGGCAGGCAGCGTGATGTAGCCGCCCAGCCCCACCAACACATCCGGCCTGACCCGGCGCAACACCCGGATGCTTTGCACGCATGCGCGCAGCAAGCGCCACGGCAGTGCCAGCAGCGTCCTCAGTCCCTTGCCGCGCACCCCGGAAAAGTCCACCAGTTCCAGCGGGAACCCATGTGTAGGGACAATGCGGCTTTCCATGCTGTTCGGTGCACCGAGCCAATGCACGCGCCAGCCGCGCGCGCGCAGCGCCTGCGCCACCGCCAACCCAGGGAAAATATGTCCGCCGGTGCCCCCGGCCATGATGAGAGCGCAAGGCTGGCCTTCACCCGTACCCTTGCTCATACCCGGCCTCCGTGCATCAGTTGCCGGTTCTCAAAATCCACGCGCAACACCATGGCAATGGCTACCAGATTGATCATGATGGCCGAACCTCCGTAACTCATCAAGGGCAAGGTCAATCCCTTGGTTGGCAAGGCACCCAGGTTCACGCCCATATTGATGAAGGCCTGGAACCCTATCCATATCCCCACGCCCTGCGCCACCAAGCCAGGGAACACCCGATCCAGCGCGATAGCCTGGCGACCAATGTGCATGATGCGCCGTGTCAGCCACAGGAATAAACCAATCAACAGCAGCACACCCACCAAGCCGAACTCCTCGCCAATCACCGCCAGCAAAAAGTCGGTATGTGCTTCGGGCAACCAGTGCAATTTCTCCACGCTGCCGCCCAAACCAACGCCAAAAATCTCGCCACGCCCAATAGCAATCAGGGAATGCGACAACTGGTAGCCCTTGCCCAGGGCATATTTTTCTGTCCAGGGATCGAGATAGGCAAAAATGCGTTCGCGCCGCCACTCACTGAAATAAATCATCAACACAAATGCCACCAGCAAAATGGCCGCGATCAGGAAAAACATGCGGGCATTGACGCCCCCCAGAAACAAGATACCCATGGCGATGACGGCAATCACCATAAAACCACCCATATCCGGTTCGGCCAGCAACAACAAACCCACCACGGCAACGGCCGCCGCCATCGGCAGCACCGCACGGAAAAAATGCTCCTTCACGTCCATCTTGCGTACCATGTAATCTGCTGCGTAAAGCAGTACCGCAAGCTTGGCCACCTCGGACGGCTGAAAACTCAAGGGGCCGATGGCTATCCAACGACGGGCGCCATACACCACCTTGCCAATGCCGGGCACCAGCACAAGCATAAGCAGTACCAGCGAAGCAACGAACAACCAACGGGCCGAACGTTCCCACGTGGACAACGGTACCTGAAAAGCCATGAGTGCCGCCACAAAGGCCATGACGAGCCATAACGCATGGCGCACCAGAAAGTAGGTGTGGGTGTATTTGGAGAATCTGGGGTTTTCAGGCATCGCAATCGAAGCCGAGTAGACCATCACCAGGCCCCACAACATCAGCGCCACCACCACCCACGCCAGAGGTTGGTCAAAACTGCGCATCGGGTCTGCGGTCTGTGATGCCGTCAATGAGCCTCTGGGTCCCAGCCGCACCGGCAGTTCTGCCGTGCGGGCCGAAAACCAACCCGACAGGGTTTGTCCCAGGCTGCTCACGCCCCGACCTCCAACTCCTGAACTGCGGCGCAAAACACGCGCGCACGGTGTTCATAGTTATCAAACATGTCAAAACTGGCACACGCAGGAGACAACAAAACTGCATCGCCCGCTTGAGCATGTCCACTGGCTTGCGCTACCGCCTCTTGCATCGAACCCGCATCCACCAGGGGAACTCCGGTGGCTGCGATGGCCTGGCGGATCAGCGGGGCATCGCGCCCGACCAGCACCACGGCGCGTGCGTAGCGGGCGACGGCGGGTGCCAGTGGCGAGAAATCCTGGCCCTTGCCATCACCCCCGAGAATGACCACCACCTTGCGCTCGGCGCCAAGCCCTTGCAATGCGGCCACCGTGGCACCTACGTTGGTTCCCTTGCTATCGTCAAAGAATTCCACACCCTTGACACTGGCAACGCTTTGCACCCGATGCGGCTCGCCCCGGTATTCACGCAAACCAAACAGCAAGGGTGCCAGCGTACACCCCGCCGCCGCACACAAAGCCAAGGCAGCCAGCGCGTTGCAGGCGTTGTGCCGCCCCCGGATACGCAGTGCATCGGCGGGCATCAGGCGCTGGAAATGCAGCTCCGGTAGCGCGTCTTTTTTCTTGCGGCGGGTCTCATCCGCCTCCAGCGCACGCACGAGCCAGACCATGCCATTGACTTCTTCCATGCCAAAGTCACCTGGGCGCTGCGGCATACCGCTGCCAATCGTCACCCAGGTGCGAGAGGGTGTTCCCTTGGCCGGGGCAGGCAACATCGACATCACCAGAGGATCGTCCCGGTTGAGCACCAGCTGGCCGTGCTGGCCGAAGATGCGGGCCTTGGCCTGGGCATACGCCGACATGCTGCCGTGCCAGTCCAGATGGTCTTGCGTCACATTGAGCACGGTTGCCGCCGTGGGCTCGAACTGTGCCACGTTGTCCAGCTGGAAACTCGACAACTCCAGCACCCAGGCCTCGGGCAAAGCCTGCGCGTCCAGGGCCTGTGACAGGGTATCGAGCAGCGCCGGACCAATGTTGCCAGCCATGACCACCGGCTTGCCAGCCCAGTCGAGCAAATGCCTGGTGAGCGCCGTCACCGTGGTCTTGCCATTGGTGCCGGTAATGGCCAGCACCGTGGGTTGGTACTGTTGCGTTTGTCGCAGATCCACCAATGCCTGGGCAAACAGATCGAGTTCACCTGCCACCCACAGCCCCCTGGCCTGTGCCGCTGCGACCACGCCCTGCACATCCTGTGGCGATAAACCGGGACTTTTGAACACGGCGCGCACATCGCTGCCGTCAAGCAGTGCGCCGTCCATGGGGGCATGCACAAAAGTGGCCTGCGGCAACTCCTGGCGCAGGCGCGGCAGCTGCGGTGGCTGTGGGCGTGTATCGGCAACCGTCACGCGCGCACCCGCACGCTGGCACCAACGCGCCATCGACAGACCCGAAACACCCAAGCCCAGAATCAATACGGAAAGACCTTGCAGGGTATGCACTGCTTACCTCAGCTTCAGGGTGGACAAGCCCACCAGACACAACAACATGGTGATGATCCAGAAGCGCACCACCACCTGCGTTTCTTTCCAGCCGCCCTTTTCAAAGTGGTGGTGCAAGGGCGCCATGCGCAACAGTCTGCGCCCCTCGCCAAAACGCTTTTTGGTGAATTTGAAAAAGCTCACCTGCATCATGACCGACAGGGCTTCGACCACGAAAATACCGCCCATGATCGCCAGCACGATTTCCTGACGCACGATCACGGCAATGGTGCCCAAAGCTGCCCCCAGGGCCAGCGCCCCCACATCGCCCATGAAGACCTGTGCCGGATGCGTGTTAAACCACAAAAACGCCAAACCAGCCCCCCCTAACGCCGAGCAAAATATCATCAGTTCGCCCGAACCCGGAATGTACGGAAAGAACAGGTACTTCGAGTACACGGCGCTGCCGGTGACGTAGGCAAACACGCTCAAGGAGGCTCCCACCAGCACCACCGGCATGATCGCCAGCCCGTCCAACCCGTCGGTCAGGTTCACGGCATTGCTGGAGCCGACGATCACCAGATAGGTGAGGATCACGAAGCCCAACACCCCGAGCGGATAACTGATTTCCTTGAAAAACGGCAGCAGCAAACCGGCCTTGGGCGGCAGGTTGACATCAAAGCCGGAGCGCACCCAGTTGAAAAACAGTTCCAGTACCCGCCAGTTGGAGTTTTCCGAAATACTGAAAACCAGGTACAGCGCGGCCATCAAACCGATGACGGACTGCCACAGGTACTTTTCGCGCGAACGCATGCCCTCGGGGTCTTTTTTCACCACCTTGCGCCAGTCATCCACCCAGCCAATGGCGCCAAAACCCACCGTCACCAGCAGCACGATCCAGACAAAACGGTTGCTCAGATCCGCCCACAGCAGGGTCGAGACCGTGATCGCCAACAGGATCAGGACGCCACCCATGGTGGGCGTGCCGCTTTTATGGAAATGCGTCTCCAGACCATAGCCGCGAATCGGTTGGCCAATCTTGAGCGCGCGCAAATGCGCTATCACAAAAGGACCGGCCACCAGACCGATCACCAGTGCGGTCAAGGCAGCCATCACCGCCCGAAAGGTGATGTATTGGAAAACCCGGAAGTGCCCCCACTCGGGTGACAGGGTTTGCAACCACTGGGCCAGGCTCAACAACATGTACAGTTCCCTATTTTCATTTCATCTCATCGCTGCGCTGCAAGACCAATGGCCTGCACAATGCGCTCCATGCGCATAAAGCGCGAACCTTTTACCAGGATGCTGGCCACATGGGGCAACTCGGCAAGCACCGCCGCCTCCAGCGCCTCCATGGTGTCGAAGTGCTTTCCTGCTATAAAATTAGCAGCTGCATGCGCGCATTGCACACCGCTGCACAGCAGTTTTGCTATATTTTTTTCCTGCGCATAAGAACCCGCTTCCGCATGAAACTGCGGCCCCTGACTGCCCACTTCGCCCATGTCGCCCAATACCAGCAACTGCGGGCCGGGCAAATCCGCCAGCACATCAATGGCGGCGCGCACCGAGTCGGGGTTGGCGTTGTAGCTGTCATCCACCACCGTCACCTCACGTCCTGGCAGACGCACGACAAAGGCCTTCGAGCGCCCCTTGACCGGCTCAAAGGCCTGCAAGCCCTGCACCACGGCTTCAGCAGGAGCACCAGCAGACAAGGCCGCCGCAGCAGCCGCCAGCGAATTCTTGACGTTGTGGCGCCCGGCAATGTTCAGCCGGTAATCCAGCTCCTGGCCCATGCCGTGCGCTTGCACTGCCCAAGCTCCCTGCACCCATTGTGCGGCCATGCAGCCTAGCGCATCGTGGGCACTGGCGGCATCGTCCATGGCAAACGTCACCTGGTTGCGCGCGCCCGCCAGGGTTTTCCAGGTGGAGGTAAACGCGTCGTCACGGGGAAACACGGCAACACCTTGTGGACCCAGGGCAGCAATGGCGGAGCCGTTTTCCAGCGCGACGGCCTGCACGCTGGCCATGAATTCCAGATGTTCGCGTTGCGCGTTGTTGACCAGCGCCACGGTGGGCTGTGCCATGGCCGCCAGGCTGGCGATTTCACCAGGGTGATTCATGCCCAGTTCCAGCACAGCAATCTGGTGGTGCTTGCGCAGGCGCAGCAAGGTCAGGGGAACGCCAATGTCGTTGTTGAAATTGCCCAGGGTAGCCAGCGCTGCGTCCCCTTTCCAGGCGTGCAAAATACTCGCCAGCATCTGGGTCACGGTGGTCTTGCCATTGCTGCCGGTCACAACAATCAACGGCACGTCGAATTGCGCACGCCAGGCAGCCGCCAGCGCACCCAGCGCCTGCCGGGTATCGGGTACTTCAATGCATGCCAGCGTCACGCCGTTGCGATCCGCGTCGGGGTGACAGATAGCCGCCACGGCGCCACGCTGCTGTGCCTCGCGCAGCAAGGCATTGGCGTCAAAACGCTCCCCCTTGATCGCCACGAACAGGTCTCCCAGCTCCAGGGTACGGGTATCGGTATGCACCCGCATGACCTGCGTGCTGCCATCACCGTGCAAGTGCGAATTCGTCAGCCACCGGGCCACCTGGGCTACATCCATCATTGGCTTCATGCTTGAAGTCCCCTATTTTGAGTGCGCACGCGCAAAGCCTTTGCTGCGTGTTCACGATCCGAAAAAGGCAATTTCACGCCCGCGATTTCCTGTGTTTCCTCGTGCCCTTTGCCGGCGATCAGCACCACATCATCCGCATTGGCACGTGCAATGGTGTCCGCGATGGCCTGCGCGCGGTCCACCTGCACATCCACCGACTTGCTGGGCGAAAGCCCCAGGAGAATTTGTGCGATGATTGCCTCGGGTTTTTCATCGCGCGGGTTATCGCTGGTAATCTGCACCCAATCCGCCTTTTGTGACGCAATGGCACCCATCAGGGGACGTTTGATGGCATCACGGTTGCCGCCACAGCCAAAAACACACCACAGACGACCACCACGCTGCGACACCAGGGGGCGCAACGCTGCCAGGGCCTTGCCCAGGGCATCGGGTGTGTGGGCATAGTCCACGACCACCAGGGGCGCATCCACACCACCCTGAAACTCCATGCGCCCAGGTACCGGTTGCAAGGTGCTGCAGGCCTGCGCCGCAAGCTGCAGGGGCACGCCCAAAGCACGCATGGCGCCCAACACCCCCAGCAAATTGGACACGTTGTGGTGCCCCACCGTGTTGGCATGCAGCAACTGCACGTCCGCCCCTTCCACGACCTCGAAGTGCACACCATTGGCGTCATAGGCAATGGCACGCGCACGCAACCTGGCCGCACGCTGGCAGGAGACGGTCCACAGGTCGATATTCGAGGCATTGAGTGCCTGCGTCAGCTCGGACCCCTGCGAATCATCGACATTGACAACCGCGCATTGCAAACCGGGCCAGGAAAACAAGCGCCGTTTGGCTTGCCAATATGCCACCATGCTGCCGTGGTAGTCCAGATGGTCTTGTGTCAAATTGGTGAAAATGGCCATGTGCATGCGCGTGCCGTTGAGCCGGTGCTCCTCGATACCGATGGACGATGCCTCGATGGCACAGGCCCGCAAACCCTCATCCACGAAGCGGCGCAAAGTCTGCTGCAACAACACCGGGTCCGGCGTGGTCAGCCCCGTGGCAGAAAACCCGAAACCGGGTCGCCCCACCCCCAATGTGCCGATCATGCCGCACGGCAGGGTATGCGGTGGCGCCAGTGCCGACAAAGCCTGCGCCAGCCACCATGCGGTGGACGTTTTTCCATTGGTTCCGGTGACCGCGAGCACCTGCAGCGCGTGCGAGGGTTGTTCAAAAAACTCCGCAGCAATGGCCCCGGTCGCCGCCTTCAACCCGGCATAGGTGGCGATCTGGTCGCCTTGCAATCTGAACGCGCCCACCCCCGAGCGTTCCACCAGGCACGCTGTCGCACCACGCTGCAGGGCCTGGGCAACAAACCTGCGCGCATCCACCGCCGCCCCCGGCCAAGCAAGAAAACCATCACCCGCTGCAATCTGTCGGCTGTCCGACAGCAAGCGACCCCGCACCTTCTGGTGCAGCCACTGGGCGGCCTGGGCAGGCGTGCTGAGTTCTTGCATCAAAAACTTTCCTCAACCGCTTGCGCCACAATTTGCGGTTTCACCGCCATATCGGGCTGTACCCCCAGCATGCGCAGGGTCTGCTGTACAGTCTCGCTAAACACCGGGGCTGCTACATCTCCACCAAAATATTTGCCATTGCTAGGTTCATCAATCATCACGGCGACGACGATACGCGGGCTCTCGATGGGTGCTATACCGACGAAAAATCCCCGGTATTTCTTATTGGCATAGCCACGCCCTTCCTGCTTGTGCGTGGTTCCGGTCTTGCCACCCACTGAATAACCCATCGTTTGCGCTTTGGGCGCCGTTCCACCGGGAGCCGCCGCCATATGCAACATATTGAGCATGTCCTGGGCATGGCGGGCATCCAGCACACGCACCCCTTCCGTGGGCGCGGTCGATTTCAACAGAGTCACGGGCACCAGTTCACCCTCCCGGGCAAAGACGCTGTAAGCGCGTGCCAACTGAAACAGGCTGCTGGAGAGGCCGTAGCCATAACTCATCGTGGCCTGTTCAATGGGTTTCCAGGTTTTATACGAGCGCAGTCGGCCACTGACCACGCCAGGGAAGGGCACTTTCGGTTTTTGCCCCAAGCCGACCTGGTTGAACATTTCCCACATTTCCTGGGGTTTGAGTTGCATGGCCATCTTGACGGTGCCCACGTTGCTGGACTTCTGAATGACCTCACTCACCGTCAAGGGGCCATGCGGGTGTGCGTCGCTGATGCTCGCAGAACCAATACTGATGCGCCCAGGCGCTGTCTGGATCACGGTCTCGGGCCGCACCAGCCCCTTTTCCAGCGCCAGCGCGACTACAAAGGGTTTCATGGTCGAGCCCGGCTCAAACGTATCGGTCAGTGCCCGGTTGCGCAACTGCGCACCCGTCAGGTTGGCGCGTTTGGTGGGGGAGTAACTGGGATAGTTGGCCAGTGCGAGGACTTCACCCGTCAGGACATCGAGCACCACCACGCTGCCCGCCTTGGCTTTATTCTCCTCGACCGCAGTGCGCAGTTTCTGGTACGCAAAGAACTGCACCTTGCTGTCGATGCTCAGTTGCAGATCCCGCCCATCAACCGGAGGAATCTGCTCGCCCACGTCCTCAACCGCACGCCCTAGTCGGTCCTTGATAACGCGGCGCGATCCGCTGCGCCCTGACAATGCGTCATTAAAGGTCAGCTCAACTCCTTCTTGCCCCTTGTCCTCCACATTGGTGAAACCCACCACGTGCACTGCGGCTTCGCCTTCCGGATACTGGCGTTTATACTCTTTGCGCAGATAGATCCCCTTGATGTTGAGTGCACTGATTTCACGGGCCACGGAATCATCCACCTGCCGCTTGACCCACACAAAGGTCTTGTCTTCGTCGGCAAACTTCCTGGCCAGATCGGACTCGGACATCTCCAGCAACTGCGCCAGCCGTTTGAGCTGCTCCTTGCTGATGTCCACATCCTCGGGAATATCCCAGATGCTCGAAGCGGGCACGCTCGAGGCCAAAATCAGGCCATTGCGGTCCAGAATGCGCCCCCGATTGGCCGGCAACTCCAGGGTGCGTGCAAAGCGTACTGCTCCCTGTCGCTGGAAAAAATCATTCCCCACAACCTGGATATAGGCCGCACGCGCTGCTAGTCCGAAGAACGCCAGAGCAACAGCACCCACGACCAGTTTGCTACGCCATACGGGCGTACGACTGGCCAGCAAGGGACTGGATGTGTACTGGATACTGCGACTCATGGATTACTAGGTGTTCTTATGGGTTCTTATGCTCATCGGGCGCGGAGTAAGTGACGTAGGTCGTGATGCCGGGAGATGCCACCTGCATTTGCAACTTCTCACGCGCCAGGCGTTCCACACGTGCCGGCGTGGCTTG
>JAYRRD010000102.1:0-135249 GCA_041910275.1 Rhodoferax sp. | reverse complement strand
TCAACTCCTGGATATGAAACATGGCAGTGGCCCTCCGTCACAATACTATGACGAAGGGCATTGCAACCGATCCTTTTCTCATCCATTGTGATGACCTCAAAACCCAATATGAGCCTTGCAATTTTCATGGGTAATTTTCAAGAGAGTTTTCGATGGGCACGCATTATCGCTACAGCTGCTCATGCGCCATTCGTCAGGGTGCGATTCAGCCAGTTTCATATCACCCGTGATATCAAAAACACCAAAGCCGCACTACAGGAACTCCCCGCAAGCCTCCGTGGCACGTTTTTAGCCTCGATTTAGCCTCAAATCAGGCATCAAATCAGCCGCTAGCCCCCGAGGGATAAGCGGGGACAGCTGCCAAAAGCATAGTATGCTGTGCGAGGAATTGCTCGAACGCGGCCAGCGGCAAGGGACGGCTGAAGAGATAGCCCTGAAAAGCCTGGCAACCGGCACTGGCCAGAAACTGCCTTTGCTCCTCGGTCTCGACCCCTTCGGCAATCACCGCCAGCCCCAGGCTCTGGGCCAGGGCGATGATGGTGCGCACAATGGCTGCGTCATTGTCAGAAGTGAACACATCGCGCACAAACGACTGGTCGATCTTCAACTGGTCCAGCGGCAAACGCTTGAGGTAGTTGAGCGACGAGTAGCCGGTGCCAAAATCGTCCAATGAGAACGTGACACCGCGCGCTTTGAGTGTGGCCATTTTGCTGATGGTCCCCTCGACGTTGTTCAAAAACAGGCTTTCGGTCAATTCCAGCTTCAGTTTGCGGGGATCGGCGCCGGTTGCATCCAGCACCGCCAACACCTGGGCGACAAAATCGGGATGGAGAAACTGCTGGGCGCTGACATTCACCGCCAGCGAGAAATGGGAAATGGCCGACGACTCCCAGGCCGCAAGTTGCGCACACGCGGTCTCCAGCACCCAGTGGCCGACAGGCAGGATCAAGCCGGTCTCCTCGGCCAGCGGGATAAATTCCGCAGGAGACACCAGGCCGCGTTGCGGATGCTGCCAACGCACCAGAACCTCCGCGCCGGTCGGTTGACCGACGCCATCGACCTGGACCTGGTAGTGCAACAGCAGCTGTCCGCCAGCGACGGCTTCGCGCAAATCCGCCTCAAGGGAGGCACGCCTGGTGACTGCTGCCTGCATCTCGGGGTCGTAGAAACGGATGGTGTTGCGCCCGGCCGCCTTGGCCTGGTACATCGCAATGTCGGCTTTTTTCAACAGTTCATCCAGGGTCTGCTGGTGGCCGACGAACAGCGTCGCACCCATGCTGGGCGTGATGCGGTAGTCGTGCGTTTCGATGCGGTAGATCGGCTCCAGCACGGCCAGGACCTTGTTGCCGACGATTTCGGTCTGGGAGGCGGCCTCGTTGGCCAAGTGGCTCAGGTCTTCGAGCATGACCACGAATTCATCGCCCCCCAGGCGGGCCACGGTATCGGCTTCCCGCACACAGGAAACCAGCCGCTGTGCGACCTGTTTCAGCAGCAAATCCCCCATGTGGTGGCCCAGGGTGTCGTTGAGCACCTTGAAATTGTCCATATCGACAAAGAGCAAGGCGCCGTGCTTGCCGCTGCGGGTGCTGGTCGCCAGAGCCTTGCGCAGGCGGTCGATCAGCAGCCGCCGGTTGGGCAGTCCGGTGAGGGAGTCGTAGAAGGCCAGGTATTTGATCTCGTCTTCAGCCGCCTTGCGGGCGGTGATGTCGGTCTGGGTAGCCACGTAATTGCTCACCGTACCATCTGCGGACTTGATGGCCGTGATAGTCAGCCACTTGGGATAGACCTCACCGTTTTTGCGCTTATCCCAGATTTCACCTTCCCAGAATCCGGACTCGGCAATTTTTTGCCACATCGCCGCATAAAAGGCCGCATCGTGTCGGCCCGAGCGGAGGATGCGCGGGTTCTGGCCCACCAGTTCCCCGGCGCTGTAGCCGGAGAGTTCGACAAAAGCCTGGTTGACCCGCAGAATCAGACTGTTGGCATCGGTGACACAGATGGCCTCCTGGGAATCGAAGGCAGCTGCGGCGATCATGAGCTGCTGCTCGGCCTGGCGGCGCATCTCCAGTTCCGTGGACATGCGTGCAAAGGCATCCTGCACGGCGTCGGCCATGCCATTGAACGAGGCCGCCAGCATGCCCATTTCATCCCGCGATTTGACCACCAGCCGGGAGCTGTGGTCGCCGTCCTGAAAACGCCGGATGCCTTCGACGATGGATGTGATGCGCCGGGTCAGCACGTTGGCCATCCAGATGGCAATCAGGATGACCAAAACAACCAGCACACTGGTCGAGACGATCAGACCACCAGCCGTATGGGACAGGTTGTCCCGGATCGCATCAATCAGCGCCACACGCTGCACAGCGAACTCCTTGTCCTGTTGCGCGATGACGCCCGCGATGCGCTGGCCGGAAGCCGTTGCGGCCTGATGAAAGTCCGCCACGTTGGCGCCTATCGTGACGAAGCCAAAACCCCGTGGACTGTGCGCATACTGGCCCGTGTGGTAGGGAATCGCCGCCGCCGTGGTCAGTTTCCACAAGCCGGAGAAGAAGATGGCAAACGAACCGGAGCCGCCGTTGCGCGTCAGCTGCTCAAAGCCCTGGCACTGGGGCGCGAAGTTGATGTAGCGGCAATCCAGGGCGATGGTTCCCGCCTTGACCAGCGCCGGAGCCGGTTTCTTCTTGAGGGAAGGCTCCAGGAAAGGCGGCGTTCGGGCCAGAAATTCAGGCGACGATTGGCCTGAAGCCTTCCACGCTTCATACAGCGACTGGTCCATCCACGGCGTTTCGGGCTCTCCGGTGTCCGCGTTGTAGCCGACGATGAAATAGTCGCGCGGATGGGAAATCGCCCGGCTCTTGTGGTCCCACAGGAACGCATAATTGCCCTGGATGGCGTCGATGATCGGCGTGTAGCGGGCTTCGGTCGGCATCAGCCGGTCGGTGAACTGGCGCAGATGGTCATGGTCCAGCGCCAGGCTGACATAGCCCGTCACCTTGCCCTTGGCAACGACCGGGGTGGCCCAGCGAACAATCCCGCGAAACCGCTTGCCCACCGGATTTTCGGTACCGGCGTAGGCGGATTGCTCGGGCGCAAAAGGAATACCCGCCTTGGCCGCCGCCTGCGGCGTGTAGGGACCAACGACCCGGCTGCCAACGTAACTGCCAATGACCTCGGACACAAAAATCTCGCCCGGCTTGAGTGCTTGCAGTTCGCTCCAATAGCTCTCAGCCTTGGCAAAGGTCTGCAGCCGATCCCGGACGTCCACAAGCCCGCTATTCACATTCCCGTCTCCGGTGCGCACCTTGACCCGCTCCCGGCCATCAAGACCGATGAAACTCATCTCGACGAAAAGAGGCCGGAGTTTGCGCTGGCCAAAATATTCCGGTGGCCGCGCGTGGTAATCCTTGGCATTGTCTGCAACCTCCGCGTGTGCAGGCGCTGCCGCCGACGCCGGACCTTCTGGCGTTGCCGGTTCCCACTGTTTGCCGTCGGCGGACAGCCGCCATGGCCCGTGGACAAACAGGTCCCGGTCACGGCCCAGCAAAAAAGTACGGTACTGCGCCGCGCCCGGCTGAACCTGGGCCGCCTGAATGATGTCCTGGTCGCGGTCGCGCAAAAAAGCGGCAATGGCGCGCGCGGTGTCGGTCGTCAAGCGCTCAATCGCCTCGCGCGAGCGCTCATCCAGCGCCCGACTGGCGTCATTGATGACGGTATCACCCACCATCCGGATGGTGCCCAGCATCCTGTCGGCCATGCCGGTCGAACGCTCGGCAACCTTGGCGCCAAGGAGTTCGGCACCTTGCCAGGCCAGTGCAGCCAAAGCCAGCAAGGGCACCACCTTGATCAACACGAAAATGCTGACCAATTTCGAGCGGATACTAGAAATTCTGTTCAAAATCACCGGCAATACTCCCAATCTCCCCAGGCTGCACTCTGGCGTCGCCAGTATCAGGGAAATCTCTGGAACATGTGCCCTAAAAGGGTATAACGTATGCCTTAAAACAACGCCATGCACTTCATTGCCCAACTCTTTACCGGCTACTCCTTCGGCGCACTGCTGGTGCTGGCATTAACGCATTTCAACGCGCACCAGTACCCGGAGCAGCGCAGCGTGCGCTACCTTGGCTGGGCATTGCTCGCAACATTGGCGCTCTTGCAGACCGTCCACGCGGTCTGGCTGTGGGCAGGCTGGCACTGGATGGATACGCAGGGCTACGGCGCGCTACTGTTGCTGGTCGCACCCCTTTTCTACCTGCTGGCGCGCCAGGTGTTTGAACCCCAGGCGGCCACCCCCGGCGTGGGGATCGTGGCCGCGCACCTGGCGCCCGCCACCGTCGCTGGCATGACACCGCTGACCTGGACACTGCCACTGGCCTTCGGCCTGGGTGCTTTGTACCTGCTCTGGTTGCTGCGCGCACTGTGGCGTTTGCGCTCCACGCGCGCGCAGTGGGGGTCCGAACTGGCCCTCCTGGCCCTGGCCACCCTGGTGGGGACCGTGGTGTGCGCCTTTGGCTTGCTGCAAACCTGGCTGCCGGGGCAAGACTTTTTTGCCTGGTACGCCAGCGCCATTGGCCTGGCGCTGCTGCTGGTGCAACTATTGCTGGGGCTGCGCCCGCAACTGGCGCAGGAGGTGCGCGAAACAGTGCAGGCGCTGCCCTATGCCAGTACTACCTTGGGAACGGTGGACGTGGAGGCCGTGCTGGCGCGGCTGGAAGCATGCATGCAGAACGAACAGCGCTACCGCGACCCGGCCCTGAACTTGCCCACACTGGCGCAGGAACTGGGCCTGGGCGCGCACCAGCTGTCCGAACTGGTCAACACCCGGCTGGGCAAGGGTTTTTCGCGCTACCTGCGCGAGCAGCGCGTACAGGCCGCCAAACAGATGCTCGTCGCCGAACGCAGCGCATCGGTTCTCAGCGTCGGGCTGAACGTGGGATTCACCGCGCAATCCAACTTTTACGACGCCTTCCGCGAAATCGAAGGCATGACCCCAGGCCAGTACCGCAAGCTCGCCAGCAACCCGACATCGGCTGTTTTTCGCTCCTGATTGACCAATCAGGGGTGAAAACCGCTTCCTTTTTAGGAAAACCGGAGGTTTTTGTGCCACCAAATGCCCACACTGCGGGTATTACCGGCTCTACCGGCACAACCAACCCACGAAGGAGTTTTCCATGTTCACCCTGTCCATACTGGCCTTGCAGGCCGCCACCAGTATTCTTTGCAGCCTGCTGCTGTTGCGCGCCTTGCAACGCCCATTGACGCAAACCCTGAACCGCGTATGCCCCGGACCCGATGCGGCGGCATTCTGGTGGGCCTACACCTGTGCGATGCTGATCGGCACCCCTCTGGTGCTGGTGCTGCTCGTTGATCTGCTTTCAAGCGCGGTCAACCCGGTGGACAAGTTTCGCTGGGCCATCCTGGTCAGCTTGTGTGGTCTGCTGATGGGGCTTTATCTGCTGGGGAAACGCATCGCTGCGTTTGTCCTGCTGCCAGCCACCCGGACGGAGGCCGCATGAATAACATGCATATCCTGCTGACCGGCGCCACCGGCTTTCTGGGGCGCCACATCCACGCTACGCTGGCCCATGCGGGCCACACCGTGCGTCCGGTGGCGCGCAGCCTGGGACACGACTTTGCCCGGCTGCAAACACCGCAAGATTGGCTGCCGTTGTTGCGTGGCGTGGACGGCGTGGTCAACGCGGTGGGCATCATCGGCCAGACCCGCACACAGCGCTTTGATGTGCTGCACACCCGCGCACCGCAGGCCCTGTTTGCCGCCTGCGAGGCCCAGGGCGTGCACCGGGTGCTACAGATTTCGGCCCAGGGCGCCGATGCCAGCGCCTTCAGCGCCTACCACCTGAGCAAACGTGCGGCGGACGACGACCTGCGCAGCCGCCCCCTGCAAGGCTGGGTGCTGCGTCCAGGGCTGGTGTTTGGCCCCGGTGGCGGCAGTCAAGCGCTGTTCCTGCGTCTGGCGCGTCTGCCCCGCATCCCGGTGCTGGGCGATGGCCTGCAAGCGGTGCAGCCGGTATACGTCGGCGATGTTGCCGCCACCGTGCTGGTCTGCCTTGCGCAAAGCGACGACTCCAGCGGCCAGACCCTGGACCTGGTACGCCCGCAGCCCATCACGTTTGCCGATTGGCTACACACCCTGCGCCACCTGCAAGGCCTGCCAAGCGCGCCGCTGCTGCACATTCCCTGGGCACTGGCGCATGCGGCGGCGGCTGTACTGGGTCCGTGGTGGCCGCTGGCGCATGCCGACAACCTGCGCATGCTACGCCGGGGCCACCGTGCCGATGCCAGCGCCTGGCTGCGCCTGTGGGGGCAAGTCCCCACGGAACCCACCTCCGCCCATTTGACCAATTCGACCAATTTGACCGCAGGGGCCGCACCGTGGATTACCTGACGCTCAAGACCTTGCACATCCTGAGCATGGTACTGCTGTTTGGCACGGGCCTGGGCAGCGCCTATTACAAATGGATGGCCGACCGCAGCGGCCAGCTGCCCCACATCGCCGCAACCAACCGCCACGTCGTGCTGGCCGACTGGCTGTTCACGACCCCCACCGTCATCTTTCAGCCCATCAGCGGGCTGTGGCTGGCGCATCTGGCGGGTTGGCCCTGGAGCAGCGGCTGGATTGCGGCCAGCCTGGCGCTGTACGCGCTGGCCGGTGCGTGCTGGCTGCCGGTGGTGTGGCTGCAAATCCGCATGCAGCGCGTAGCCGAAGCAGCGCTGCGCACGGGCACCCACCTTCCCTCCTCGTACTGGCGCATGGCACGCTGCTGGTTCTGGCTGGGCGTGCCCGCGTTCACCGCCATGGTGCTGGTCGTAGCACTCATGGTTTTCAAACACCTTCCCGGAGTTTCCACATGAACATGAGCGAAAAGATGAATGCACACAGCCCGCTGGCACTATGCCTGGGCGCCGCCTGGGAGCAACTCTCCCCCACCCTGCAAGCCCACTACCGGGGCGGCAGCGTGCGCGAAGTGGGCACCCTGGACGTGGAGTTCCCGGCGTGGATGCGCCCCCTGCTGTGGGCCTTGCAGTGGCTGGGAGCACTGGTGCACCGCAGCGCCCCCCAGGTGCATACCGTGGTGGAGCGGCACACGCCAGACCCGCAGGGTACGTGCCAGACCTGGAAGCGCACCCTGCGCTACGCTGACGGTCAGGTACTGCGCTTTGACAGCGTATGGGTACTGGAGCCCGATGCGCACCTGGTGGAATACGTCAATCCCTGGCTCGGCCTGCAAATCACCCCACACGTGCGGGGCGCAGCGCTGCACTACGAAGGCGTGTGCCTGGTGCTGCGCCTGGGGCACCGGCGCTGGCGCCTGAGCGAACGCTGGCTGCTGGGCCACACCGTGATTGACGAATACGCCATCGACGAGCGGCACTTCGCCATGGACTTTCGCCTCATTCACCCCTGGTTCGGACAGGTGTTCCGCTACGCCGGGCGTTTCGCCGTGGACCAGAATACTACAAAATAGAGAGCTGCACCCGCTTGCCCCACATGCTATACAGCCCGATTTGACATTCAGGGAATCAATTTTCCCTGCCTAGGCTTTGGGTTTTGCCGTTGTGGCGTTGTGTCCCTGGTAGTGATCCTTGACCAGACCGGCCAGTAACACATCCACCAGCGTACCGCCACCTTCTTTGGAAGTTCCTCCGCCTTGCACCAGCACTTCGGGCACGAGCTTGACCCCGGCGGCGGCCAACGCTTGCGCAACCTGCACCACAGCGTAGTTGCCGGACTCCATCGAGTCGATTTTTTGCTTGATGACGGTCGCCTCGGCCTGGCCCACAGCCAGGGTTTTGCCGGCTTCGGCCTCGCCGGTGACGCGGATCACTTCGGCATCGGCATTGGCGTTGATTTTCTTGGCGCGTGCAGCACCGTCGGCGGTCTTGACTGCCGCCTGGGCGGTGAAGTCGGCAATCGCCACCTTGCGCTCGGCATCAACCACCTGCGCCTGGGTGTTGGCCAGGGCCGTGGCCTGTTCGAGTTGCTGGCGCACACTTTGCGCTTCCATCTGCGTGTTGTAGGTCACTTTTTCCTGCTCGGCAATCTTGCGGTCGGTCAGGGTTTTCATCAGATCGGCAGGCGGGCTGATGTCGCCGATCAGCGTCTCGACCGCGCCGACGTCGTACTCCTTGAGTGCTTTGGCGATGGCGTCCTTGGCGTCGGCCTGGCGTTCGGTGCGCTTTTTCAGGAAGTCGATCACGTCCGAATTTTGCGCTGCGTTGCGGAAGTAGTTTCCAATGGTTGGCTCCAGCACCTGCGTCACCAGCGCTTCCATACTGCCAAAGCGCGCAATCACCTTGGGTGCGTCGTTGCGCGGAATGTGGATGATTTGGCTCACATCCAGATTGAAGGTGAAGCCGTCAGCCGAGCGCACGGTGATGGTCGAGAGGTTGGCGTCGAGCCGGTGCGCCTCGGTCTTGCCCGTGGCCCAGTTGAGCACGACGTTGGCTGTGGGCACCACGCGCACCTTGTGTGTGTAGGTGTTGATGGCGTATTTTCCGGGGTCGAGCACATCGACCCAGACGCCTTTTTCGCCCCGGCGCACCATGTTGGCATGCTTGAACTCGGCGCCCGTCACGTCATCACCTAATTTGCCGACAAAAGCGACCACAACGCCGACCGAGGCAATCGGCACTTCGGTCATGTCGATGATTTCCACCGTGGCAAACATCGGGTTGATGAAGTAACGCCCGGCCAGCAGCACCTGTTCTTGCAAGCCTTTGGTTCCGCCGTTGTCCACAAAGGCTTGCGGGTCTTGAAACAGATTGTGTCCGGGCACTTCGGGGCCGGCAATTTCACCCGTCTTCAGCGGCGCACCCTCGCGCGTGGTGACGATGCCGACCTTGTTGTCGGGCACGTCCAGCACGTCGGCCATCGTCACGTTGAACAAGCGCGGATTGATGCGGTATTTACCCTGCGGGATGATGGCCATTTGCGGGCCGCGTTCGCCGCCACGGCTCATGAACGCCTGCGCGTCCTGGAAGGAGTCGCAGGCGACGTGTTTGCCGATGATGCGTCCGCCCGAGAGCGGTTGGCCGTCACGGGCTTCGACGATGCCGATCTTGCCCGGTTCGATCACCGTCATAGCCTCGATGTGCACCGTGAACAACAGGGTATTGATACGCCAGGTTCCCGGCGGGATGATGGCCATCTGCACACCACGCTCGCCGCCATTGCCGAGGAACAGCCGCGCATCCTGGAAGTTGTCGCTCTCCACTTGGCGCGCGATCACGCGCCCGTCGGGTAAGGGCTTGCCGTCGCAGGCTTCGATGACGCCGATGCGGCCATCGGGAATCACGGTGAATTTGACCAGTTCAACCGTGTACTGCCAGGGCCAGAGAAAAAAATGCAGCCCCGGTGCCAGCGTGTCGGCCTGCAAACCGGCCTCGCCCAGGAGTGCGACGATCTTGCCCGGCGGCAGCTCGTGGTTGGGGCCGAACAATACGAACTTCTTGGTCACGGTGCCAATCGAGTCGTCTGGAACGATCACAATGCCAAACAGGCGGAAAACCCATTTGTACAGACTCAACATGACCACAACCGTTGCGAGCAGGAAAATGGCGCCGAGGTGCGTGAAGATAATATTCATGGAGATAACTCCGGTCGATGCGGTCGAAAATGGGGGCTGCACAATAGTACGGCAAAATCCTGGCTGCGCCGCTGGCGTGTTTCATCATAGTTTGCAGGGGACTTGCTTTGGATTTTTTTGCTTTATTTCTTTCCGTCCTGGTGGTGCTGGCGGCGTATATGTTGGGCTCCTTGTCGTTTGCCGTGATTGTGAGCCGTGTCATGGGCCTGAGCGATCCGCGCACCTTTGGCAGTAAAAATCCGGGTGCCACCAATGTGCTGCGCTCAGGCAGCAAGGTCGCGGCGGCACTGACTTTGTTTCTCGATGCATTCAAGGCCTGGTTGCCGGTGATGCTGGTCAAGTGGTTTGGCGAACCCTATGGCCTGGGGGATGGCACGATGGCCTTTGCCGGTCTGGCCGCTTTTGTGGGCCATCTGTTTCCGGTGTTTTTCCGCTTTGTCGGCGGTAAGGGTGTGGCGACCGCTTTGGGCATGCTGCTGGCTATCAGCTGGGTATTGGGTCTGGCGGTGGCGCTGACCTGGGCGTTGGTGGCGTATGTGTCCCGTTACTCGTCGCTGGCTGCGTTGGTTGCCGCAGCAGTGACACCCGTTTACTATATTCTGGGTGGCGGCAGCGCCTGGTTCATGGACAAAGGTGTTGTGCTTGCCATAACGTTCATGGCTGCGTTGCTGGTATGGCGCCACGCCGCCAACATTTCCCGTCTGCTCAAGGGACTCGAACCACGAATTGGCCAGAAAAAATCCTGAAGCGGCATCAGGCCAGCAGGCGTTCGGGATTGGCCTCTATCTTGGTCAGCGCGTCGCGGGTGGCGCGCACGGTCAGGGTTTCTTCTTCCTGTGGCAGTAACAATCCGGCTTGCAGATAAGCCGCCAGGCGCCCGGCCTGAATCAGGAAATTCTTCCCGGACGTTGCGGCAAATAAATTCAGATGTTTGCGGTCACTGCGCCAGGCAAACTGGACCTGGCTGACCTGGTGGTTGTGGTCCAGCGAAAACCAGGAGCCAATTTGCAGTTCCTGCGCCCAGGCCATCATGGCCGCCGTGGGCCTGGAGCCACTGTTGGCGACCACTTCAATGTTGGAAGCATCAATGCCGAGCATCATCTCGATGCTTTCGGCGTCCAGGGGCAAATCGCCCACACCATCTTCGGATACAAAGTCTTCCAGATGGCCCAGGCGTTCGGCCAGTGCGTCGATGCTGGATTGTGCAATGGTCTGGGTCTTGGACAAGAAGGCATCGGCCAGGGTGTCGCTGATCGCCTTGATGTGCACGTCCTGTTCGCTCGGCGGCATGCCCAGCAAGGCCATGCCGGAACGCAAGCGGTGCAATAAATCGGGCAAATCCTGGATAACCCGCGCCCGATCCGCCCGGTTGGGTTTTGCGCTGGCGGCCCACACCAGATCAGCGGCTGACTTTTTGAGCGCAATGGTATCCCTGTCCTGTGGACCCTTGCGCACGGCAGCCACTGCCAGCACCTCGGCCCAGACCTTGAACAGGAAATCCCGGATTTCCTCGCGCACCGGCATGTCCCTGAGCATGTTGCGCATCTCGATGGTGTACTGAATGGCCAGCGTCTCCTTTTGCTCCACCTGCTGGGCAACGCTGACCACCTTTTGGGTGGAGTCGCCTTCCGTCAGATGTTTTGCCAGGAACTTCTGGAATTCTTCGTAGACGACCTGGTAGACCTTCTTGCCAGTCTCTGGATACTGCTCAATCACCTGGACGATGCGTTTGATCTCCGTTTCCATGACCTTGGCCTGCACCCCGGTCGCGTCAAAACCCATTACGCAAGAACCCATGCGGTCAATCAGCAAACGTGCGGGGTGCGTGGCGGTACCCAGGAAATCGGGGTCTTCCAGCGCCATACGCAGCACCGGCATCTGCAACCGGGCAAACCACACACGGATGGCGGGAGGGATGCGTTCTTCCGCCAGGATGGCCTGAAACATCAAGGCCACGATTTCGATGGTGGCCTTTTCACCCTTGGTCTCGGCCTTTTTCTTCAGTTCGACCGTCTGCTGCCGCAAATCAACGGCCACCCGTGCCACGCCCGCCGGACTGTAGTCCTCGTAGCGCGTACCACCGGGTGCGAATTCACCTTCCTGGCCGCGTGGTGGCGGAGCCAGTGCTGCGGCCAGTCCGGGCGACGGTGCATGGGGCTGCTCGGACGCATGGCCCGCATCGTCGCCTCCCTGGCTGGAAAACAGCCGTTTGATCTGGCTGATCACCCCCTGTGCGCGGGTGCGCGCACGCATCATGGGCGTCATGGCCGTCATCATGCGGGTTTCTTCGGAGGCGGCACTGCCCGCGCCAAAACCCTGGCCGCTGGTAGACGTTTGTCTCCAGAATGGCGTGGAACTGGTGGCAGGAGACTGCATCGAAGAAGGCCCGGCAGCGGACTGCGTGGCAGGGCCGGGTTCTGTTGCTGCCGTACGTGCTCCCCAACGGCCAAAGAAGCCACCAGCAGGGCGCTGTGGTGCGGGCGCTTCCGCCGGGCCAAGATCGCCGTGGGCACTGGCCGGTGTATCCGCAGGTTTTTGCGGGGCATCGGCGGGAGGGGGAGCCGGGGGGCGCGCCGCTGCTGCACCACCGCCACGGGCGGCGGGCGCCTTGGCGCGGCGGTCTTTGGGTTCAATGGTGGGCAGCACCCCTTTCTTGATCAGGGTATCGTTGGCGCTGGTGTACGCTGCCTGCAAAAACTCGATCAGCAGCCTTTGTACCACTTCCGTGGCACTGGACCACGAGGCACCAGGCATGCCGGAATTGGCCCATTGCTCAACCAGGGTCGATACCAGCACTTCGGGATGGAAAATATCGTTGTCCGCCAGCTCATCCATGCCTTCCAGGTGCAGCATGCGTATGCGCAAGTCTTCCAGCTGTGCATGCACCTTTTCCCGCACCACCATGACCATGCGCGAGGCCTGTATCTTGCTCTCCACCGCATCGGCGCTGACCAGTTGCAGTCCATCCTCATCAAACTGGGCTGCTGCCTTTTTCTTGGGTGGCTCCAGGCATGTGCGCCACACCTTCAGGGTTTCCTCCTGCCAGACGGGGCGGCATTTCTTGTAGGCCGTCCAGTTGTCCCGCCGCTCCTGCGTTTCGCGGGCCGTGGAGGGTTCGTCCATGAGCTGGGTGAAGCGTTCGTACACAGAATCCCCGATTCCGGCCATTGCCTTGCCCAATTCGGCAAGAAAACGTTCACGCAGCGCCCGAGCAAATTGCAGCCGGGGCGATACCGTCGAAGATGGGGTGGGTACGGGGGGTGGGGTAGCCATAAATCAAACAGCAATCAAACACTTGCGCCTGCGTTGGGGTCTCCTGGATTTTCTTCCTTTTTAACGGTTGTTTTGATCAGATCTTCTCGCTGGATGCCCAGCCACATGGCGATGGCCGCTGCGACGAACACCGAGGAGTAGATACCAAACAGGATGCCGATGGTCAGCGCCAGCGCAAAATAGTGCAAGGTGGCGCCACCAAACAACAGCATCGACAATACCATAAGCTGGGTGGAGCCGTGGGTGATGATGGTGCGGCTGATGGTGGAAGTAATGGCGTTGTCAATGATCTGGATGGTGGTCATCTTGCGAAAACGGCGGAAGTTCTCCCGGATACGGTCAAAAATCACCACGGATTCGTTGACCGAGTATCCCAGTACGGCCAGCACGGCAGCCAGAACGGGCAAGGAAAACTCCCACTGGAAAAATGCAAAAAATCCCAGGATGATGATCACATCGTGCAGGTTGGCAATGATGGCCGCCACGGCAAACTTCCACTCGAAACGGATCGCCAGATAAATCATGATGCCTGCCACCACGCAGGCCAGTGCCTTGAGGCCATCAGCCGCCAGTTCATCGCCCACCTGGGGCCCCACAAATTCGGTGCGGCGCAAGCTGGCACCGGCATCGCCCGCTTGCAGTGCGGCCATGACACGTTCGGTTTGTGTGCTGGAATTGCTGCCTTTTTGCACCGGCATGCGGATCAATACGTCTTGTGAGGTGCCGAAATTCTGCACCTGCACGTCCTCGATGCCCAAGGCAGCAACCCTGGAGCGAATCGCGTTGAGATCAGCCGGCTGGGCGTAACTCACTTCCATCAGGGTGCCGCCGGTAAATTCCACCGACAGATGCAGTCCCCGTGAAAACAGGAAAAACACGGCTGCCAAAAAAGTGAGCAGAGAAACCAGGTTGAAAACCAGGGCATGCCGCATGAACGGAATGTCCCGGCGTATCTTGAAAAATTCCATGGCGGCTTTCCCCCTTTACCTTTTAAACTTTTAAACTTTTAGTTTGTTGTGGTCTGTTGCGTATTGTCGGGACGCCAGATGGTTCCGATGGACACGGTCTTGAGTTTCTTTTGCCTTCCGTACCACAAATTGACCACCCCGCGCGAGAAGAAAACGCCCGAAAACATGCTGGTCAATATCCCCAGACAGTGTACAACCGCAAAACCGCGTACCGGGCCGGAACCAAAGGCCAGCAGCGCCAGGCCGGCAATCAAGGTGGTGACGTTGGAGTCGAGGATGGTGGCCCAGGCACGGTCATAGCCCGCATGGATGGCGGCCTGCGGCGAGGCACCATTGCGCAGCTCCTCGCGCACCCGCTCGTTGATGAGCACGTTGGCGTCAATCGCCATGCCCAGAACCAGGGCCATGGCCGCCATGCCAGGCAAGGTCAGCGTGGCTTGCAGCATGGACAAGACGGCAACCAGCAGCAACAGGTTGAATGCCAGCGACACGCTGGAGATGATGCCAAACAGCATGTAGTACACACACATGAAGGCCGACACGGCCAGGAAACCCCAGGTCACACTGTTGAAACCCTTGGCAATGTTTTCCGCCCCCAGGCTCGGGCCGATGGTGCGTTCTTCGATGATTTCCATCGGAGCCGCAAGTGAACCGGCACGCAGCAACAATGCCGTATCGGCAGCTTCCACGGTAGTCATACGGCCAGAAATCTGCACCCGGCCGCCACCGATTTCGGAGCGGATCACCGGCGCGGTGACCACTTCACCCTTGCCCTTTTCAAAGAGCAAGATAGCCATGCGCTTGCCGATGCTCTCACGCGTGACATCGCGGAAAATGCGCGCGCCCTTGGCGTCCAGCGTCAGGTGCACAGCGGGCTCTTGCGTCTGGTTGTCAAATCCGGGCTGGGCATCGGTCAGGTTGTCTCCGGTCAGAATCACCTGTTTCTTGACAATGACCGCCATGCCGTTGCGCTCCAGGTAACGCTCGGAACCAAAAGGGACGGCCCCGACACCCTGCTCGGCCGCGCGCGCTTCGGTGCCTTCATCGACCATGCGAATCTCCAGCGTTGCCGTGCGGCCCAGAATATCCTTGGCTTTGGCGGTGTCCTGCACACCCGGCAGTTGCACGACGATGCGGTCCAGTCCCTGCTGCTGAATCACCGGCTCCGCCACGCCCAGCTCGTTGATACGGTTATGCAGCGTGGTGATATTCTGCTTGAGCGCCTGTTCTTGCACCTTGCGCGCCGCCGGGGGCAGGATGCTGGCGACCATCTTCACATCGGTACCCTCGACGGATTCCTGCGTACCCAGCTCGGCAAACTGGTCCTGGATCACGCGCTTGGCAGCCTGGGCGGTCTGTGCATCACGAAAACGCATTTCGATCATCTGGCCGTTGCGGTTGACGCCGCCGTGGCGAATGTTCTTTTCACGCAGTGCGCTGCGAATGTCCCCACTGAGCGACTCGGCGCGCTTGTTCAACGCCGCCACCATGTCCACCTGCAACATGAAATGCACGCCACCACGCAGGTCCAGCCCCAGATACATGGGCGAAGCACGCAGGGCGGTCAACCAGGCCGGTGAGCGTGACAACAGATTCAAGGCCACCACATAACTGCCCTCGGCCCCTTCGGGATTCAGGGCTTTCTGGATGGCATCCTTGGCCTTGATCTGCACATCGGTGCTGGCAAAACGTGCCTTGATCGACAGCCCCTCCAGCGTGATGGCATCGGGTGCGATCCCGGCGGCCTTGAGCGACTCCTCCACCCGTGTCACGGTGGCGGCATCGAGCTTCTGTGACGCCTTGGCAACCGAGATTTGCACGGCAGGAGACTCGCCAAACAGATTGGGCAGGGCATACAGCCCCCCCAGAACCAGGGCGACCAGGATGATCGCGTATTTCCATGCCGGGTAGCGGTTCATTATTTAATACTTCCCTTGGGCAATACCTGCACCACGGCGCTGCGTTGTATCTGGATTTCGACGCCATTGGCGACTTCCAGCCCCAGGAAATTGTCACCCAAATTGCCGCCCAGTTTGCTGACCTTGCCCAGCACACCGCCTGCGGTCACGACTTCATCCCCTTTGGCAAGCGCATCCACCATGGCCTTAAGCTCTTTCTGCTTTTTCATCTGGGGGCGGATCATCACAAAATACAGCACCACAAACATCAGCACCAGCGGCAACATGCTCATCAGGGAGGACTGCATATCACCAGGCGCGGCAGCCGGGGCGGTTTGGGCAAAGGCAGAGGAAATGAACACGGACACACTCCACAAATCAAAAAAGCAGCCGCCGATTGTAAACGGGCATGCGTTTGGCCTGTTATCTGGGCAATTTCGGGCTGTAGCCCTTATGCACCAAGCGGGGACAGCTATCGAATAAATAGTGCAATCTCAGGCCAGTGCAAATTGCGCGAAATTTGTCGCAAGGATCACACGTTCAAATTCCTTGGCCGGTAGCGGTTGGGCCAGGTAATAACCCTGAATCGTGTCGCACGCCAGATGTGTCAGCAAGTCCAGTTGTTCCATGGTTTCCACGCCTTCGGCGACGACCTTGAGTCGCAGGCTGTGCGCCAGGGCGATGATGCCGGTCACGATGGCGGCATCGTCCGCGTTGCTGATCATGTCACGGGTAAAGGTGCGGTCCACCTTCAGCGCATCCACCGGGAAGCGCTTGAGGTACGCCAGGGACGAATACCCGGTGCCAAAGTCATCAATTTCCAGGTGCAGCCCGATGGCCTTGAGATTTTGCAGCGTGACGATGGTCTCACGGGCATGCTCCATAAGCACGCTCTCGGTGATTTCCAAGGTCAGAAAACGCGACTCCAGTCCGGTTTCTTGCAGTATGGCCGTGACTAGGTCAGAAAATCCGCTCATTTTCAGCTGATTGCCCGACAGGTTGACGGCCACGTGCAAACTGGGGATGCCCGCGTCCAGCCAGACCCTGGTTTGCGCGCAGGCGGTGCGCAACACCCACGCGCCAATCGGAATGATGAGGCCGGTTTCCTCCGCCAGCGGAATGAATTCCAGCGGCGAAACCATGCCGCGCGTCGGGTGGTTCCAGCGCAGCAGGGCTTCCATCCCCGTAATGATCCCGGTGCGGGTGTCGGCCTTGGGCTGGTAGTACACCTCCAGCTCGTTGCGCTCCAGCGCCCGGCGCAGCGCGCTTTCCATGCGCAAATGGTCGGACACACTGGCTTCCATGCCCGGCTCGTAGAACTGAAAGCCGCCACCGCTGCGTTTGGCGCGGTACATGGCTGTATCCGCATGGCGCAGCAAGGTGCTGACGTCCTGGCCATCCCCTGGGTAAATGGAGATGCCGATACTAGCGGAGACAAAAATATCATGCCCCTCGATATCAAAAGGCGTCGCCAGCGAACGGCATATTTTTTCCGCCGCATGTGTGGCGGAAACCGGGTCGGTCAGTTCACTGAGCAACACGGTGAACTCGTCACCGCCGAGGCGGGCCACGCAATCGCTGGAACGCAGGCAATTCCTGAGCCGCCCGGCGACCGATTGCAATAACTGGTCGCCAATTTCGTGCCCCAGCGTGTCGTTGACAAACTTGAAACGGTCCAGATCAAGAAACAGCACTGCCAGCGACTGCTCATGCGACTGCGCCCGCTTAATCGCCAGCCCCAGCGTTTCGGCAAACAACATCCGGTTGGGCAAGCCCGTCAGGCTATCGTTAAAGGCCAGGTGGTGCACATGGCGTTGGGCACGGTGCGCTTCGACCACCCGCTTGACGCGCTGGTTGAGCACGTTGAGCTGAATCGGCTTGGGAATGTAGTCGCTGGCACCGGCAGCAAAGGCGCTGGCAATCGACTGGTTGTCTTCCAGCGCGGTAATCATCAGCACCGGGATGTTCCTGGAAAAAGGCAGCTCCTGCAATTTGGCGCAGGTCGTAAAACCATCCATGATCGGCATGACGGCATCGAGCAGGATGACATCCGGCAAGATGCGTTCGGTCAAAGCCAATGCCTGTACGCCGTTCTCGGCCTCCTCGACGCGAAAACCGCTGTGTTGCAAAGCGTAGCGCAAGGCCGAACGGGTGCTGCGGTCATCATCAACCACGAGCACCAGGGCATCTTTATTCTCAAAAGTCTGCACAGCCAGCGATTCGACGGTCAGTTCGGTTTGCAGTGCCTGCTGTACCACGGTGTATTCGGCCCGCGCGCGTGCCAGGAGGTCACACGCAGCATTGAACTCGCCGGATTCGGCCAGCGCTTCGATCTGTCTGGCGACTGCCACCAGATGCCTGGCGCCCATATTTCCGGCCGCACCCTTGATCGCGTGGGCGGCACGGCGCAGCCGGTCCGCCTCGCCCGCTGCCGCCGCCTGGTCCATCTCTTCCAGGTAGCGGGGCATGTCTTCCAGAAAGGGCTCGATGGCCCGATTGATCGTGTCGCCCAGCGCCTCACGCAGCTTGACCAGCACCGCATGGTCCAAAGGTTCAGCCGATAAGGTCGGTGGTGGCGATGGTGGCGATGGTGGCGATGGCGGCGGTGGTGTAGCAGTTGTAGCAGTTGTGGCGGCAACGGGCCGGACGTAGGCTGCGATCCAGCGCTGGAGCTTGGCCGACACACTGTCACGCAGCAAAGGTTTGGCCAGATGGTCGTCCATTCCCGCAGCCAGGCACTTTTCAACGTCCATGGGCTGGGTGTTGGCAGTCATGGCAACAATGGGGGTGCGCCTGCCGCTGTGGTTTTCCAGGGCGCGCATGGCTGCGGTGGTCTGGTAGCCGTCCATATCCGGCATGTTGCAGTCCATGAAAACCATATCCCAGGACTGGCGTTTGAAAGCCAGCAATGCCGCCTGGCCATTGGGCGCAATTTCGGCACGACAGCCCAATAATGCCAACATGGCCTGGGCAATGGTCTGGTTGGTCCGGTCGTCATCCACCACCAGAGCCTGGTATGCCCCATCATGTGCGCCGTGCACACCATGCGCTTGCGGCGCGGGCAAGGCAGGCGACGCAGCAGCCTGATCGGGACTGCCGCCGGTGGCCGCGATGATGGCATCGCGCAGCCGGTCCAGGCGCAGGGGTTTGGACAACCAGGCATCCGCCAGGGCTGCCGTGCGTACGTTCTCGGTCGCATAGCGGTTCATGAGAATCAGGCGCAAAGTGGGCGCATGCTCGGTGCGCACGCGGATCGCCAGATTGTGGCCATCGCGTGTGGCAAATGCGGTGTCGAGAATCACCAGATGGTAGGGTTCGCCGCGCTTGAGTGCCGCATCGAGTTCATCCAGGGCATCCGCAGGAACCACCGGGGTGCAACACGCAAACCCCCAATGGAGCAGGGTTTGTTGTAAAAAACGGCGCACGGTATCGCTTTCGTCCACCACCAAAGCGCGCAATCCTGGCCATGTCCTGTTTTCAGACAGGATTTCCGGCTTGGACGCGACCGCGACCAAGGGAGCCAAAAACCAGAAACAGCTGCCCTTGCCCGGCGTGCTGGTCACGCCAATGCTGCCGCCCATCAATTCAACCAGTTGTTTGCAAATTGCCAAACCCAGCCCGGAGCCGCTGTGGTGGCGCGTGGATGTGGCATTGGCCTGGGTGAAAGAGTCGAATATCAGGGACTGGTCCGCAACCGGGATGCCAATACCACTGTCCAGCACCTCAAAGCGCAGCGTCACCGTACCCGTGTCCACATTGCGCGCATGCAGGCCCACCCGGACTTCAACCTCGCCACTGTCGGTAAACTTTACCGCATTGCCCAGCAGATTGACCAGCACCTGGCGCAAGCGGCGCGAGTCCCCTTTGTTGCTCAACGGCACATCGGGTGCCATCAGGTAGCCCAGGTCCAGCCCCTTTTGCAAAGCCTGGGGCGATACCAGTTCCAGTACGTCCTCGACCATGCGGGTCAGGTCGAATTCGGCGTACTCGACCTCCACCTTGCCGGATTCCAGACGCGAAAAATCGAGAATATTGTTCACCAGGTCCAGCAGGTATTGCGCCGAATCCCAGGCGATTTCGACAAACTGGTGCTGCTTGGTGGGCAAGTCGGCGCTCATCAAAATATCCAGCGTCCCGACCACGCCATTGAGCGGTGTACGAATTTCGTGGCTGACCGTCGCAGCAAACTCCGACTTGAGTTTGGCAAAGCGCAAGGCATCGTCCCGCGCCGTGCGCAACTCGTTTTCACGCTCTTCCAGCACGGCCATCATGCTGTTGAAGGCCTGCGCCATTTCTTCGATGTCACGTGGACCCATCAGCTGCGCCCGGACACCACTGACACCGGCTTGGGCGCGCGCCATGGCGGCGGACAAATGGTTCAAAGGCCGTGTCAGCCGGTCTGTCAACAGCCGCAGGGCAAGGATGAACAGCACGGCAAACGCCGACACCAGCCCCAGATTGGTTATTAGCACCTCAGCGCGCAGGCGCGCCAAAGTGGCCTTGCTCTGGGTCAGGCGCACGTAGCCCAGGAGTTCAGCACGCTGTTCGACCATCTCGAACTGCGACGTATTGCTGGGCTGGGCATATACGGGCGCCACGAAATGCCAGAAATCATCCGATTCGGATTCCAGAAAGGGTTCCTTTTGCTGCAAAGCCTTAGTGGCGGCAGTGGTGGACGGTATGGCGTCGGTATGCTTCCCCCGTGATACCAACAAACTATGGTCGGGACGGCGAATTTCCAGCGCCACCACGTCCGTAAAAGCCATGGTGGCGGCGGACGCCTCCGCAGCGTTTTCGGCTGAATCAAAAAGCAATGCCAGCTTGCTCTGGCGCGCCATGCCCTCCGCGATGCGCTCGCCTTGTTCGAGCAAGGTGCGGCGAATCTGGCGGCTACCCTGCCAGACGCTGGTCAGCGCCGAGAGCAGCCCCAGAAAAAGTACCGCCACCGCAACGGTGACAACAAGCTGGCGGCGAAATGTTGTGGTGCGAAAAATACGCGACCATGGACTCCTCAATTGGCTCATGGTTCGGGAAATACCATGTCATAGTTTTGCTGACCAGAGCCAACCCCCAAGCCAAGCCCCAGATGGGTGGCGGTGCGCACGTTGACGGCAACCAGCACATTCTTGAGCGGAACCACCCCGCGCAGCAAGCTGCTGCCAGCTGCAATCTGACTCAGGGCCGAGTTGGCCAGATTGCGGCCCAACTCGACATTGTTCGGATAGAGGGAAAACAAGGCGCCACGGCGCACGTGGTTGACGCTGCTGGAAAAGACCACCAGCGAGCGGCTCCAGGACTCCTGCAAAATCATGGGCAGGACCGACGACTCTTCCACGGTGGTAGAGTCCTGCGGCAGCCACAATGCATCCCTTTTGACATCGGCACTGGCAAAAAACTCCTGGTACAACCGGGTCGCAGCGCGCAAGTCAGAGGCCTCATGTGCCACCAGTTCCAGGCCACGGCTTTTGGCGGCGTCCTGCGCCAGCCGGATCAACCAGCCATTCTGGCGTGGGTCGTACACCACAAACACCCGCTTGACACCGGGCATGAGGGATTTCAAGCGGTCAAAGAGCAGTTGCGGATCGGGTGCCAGGCTATGCACCGCCATGCCACGCACATCGGCATCGGCTGTGTTGACCACGCCCCCTGCGACAACACCAATATCCCGGTCCAGACTGGTTGCCGCCTTGAGCCCGTTACGCCCCAGGGCAATGACCATGCGAATATCCCGACGGCGCAGTTCCTCGGATAGCGTTGCCATGTCAAAATTACTCCCGACCGCATAGCTGGCAACACGGGTTTTGGTGCGTTCCTCGATGCCTTCGATGATCTTGAGAAAAACACTACGGAAAGGCTCCCCGATATCCGGATAAATCACGGCAATCCCCCCCTGGGAGTTCGTGGCGGCCACCCTTTGGGACAGCTCGGTACCCCGCGCAGAGCCATCGGACAAGGCTCTGGCCGCCGTCTGCATGGCATCGCTGTCATTCAACGCCACGCGATAGACCACCACATCCGAGGACTGTTCCATATCGGCAACAAAACGCTCAAACTCGCGGTTGATCACGGCATCCGAGCGCGAGTAGATCACGGCGAAGACGGCCGGCGACAACGAGGCCGCCGCCACCGGGGCCACGCAGGCCAACAGCCACAGCAGTACCCAGCGCCATACCGGGGCTATTGTGCATCGCAGAGCATGGGTGCAGTGAGTTTTCATGGTCGTTCTCCAGAAGGGTGAGATGGGCGCGCAACTTGCTTACGCCTTTTGTACGATTCTGGCACAGGAATTCAAGCATTTCGAACACTTTTTTCATCGCCCGAGCCCGCTGCACGGGTGCGATTCAAAATGATGCGTCTGTGGCCCCCGTGCCTGCCCTGACCCCAGGGCGGTTACGGGGCGACCCCTACATGCATCACATCGTGAATCACGCCAGTTTCATATCACCCGTGATATCAAAAGCACCAAAACCGCACTGCAGATGCTCCCGCCGAGCCTGTGTGGCACGTTTTTAGCCTCAATTTGGCATGAATTTGGCCTGAATTTAGTATCAAATCAGCCTGTAGCCACCGTGGGACAAGCGGGGTCAGCTATTGAAAACGTAGTAACAAGAACCCATGCATCACATGGAGTCGCACCCATGTCGCCACGTTCGCGCCGCCACGCCTTCATACGCAATATCCTTGCACGGGATAGGAAACAAGGCGCCTTCGGGCTTTTCTGCGGCTTCGACGATGCACGGCGGCATACCGGCCAAGGTCTTGAGGATATTGAACAGTTGATACTGGCGCGGCGTAAATCCCAAGTCGGTCGCCAAAGCGGCGGTCAAGGCCGCATAGTTCATCTTCAGAAAGGGTTTGACTTCGGCGAGCAGAATTTTCTCGACCTCGAACGCGAGTTTGTAATGCGCGCCGCCGTCCAGTTGTAAATCCTCGACCAGCGCGATCAGCGGCGGCAAGCGTTCGTCGATGCAGTTGACCGGTCGGCCATAGCCGTAAATCCAGCGGGTTTTCAGTTCTTCATGCACCAGTGCATGCAAATCGCCGCCCGTCGCCACGGCCTGGCCGATACGCGTGAAGAATTCGATGGCGCGTATCCCTGGGCCACCGCCATAGATGCCCGCTTCGGTCACCGCCACGGCGCCGGCCAGGCCCAATACCGCCGAACTGCGCGCGCTGCCGGCCAAGGCGCCGACGCGGTTGTTCCATAAGCGGGCGTCGGGATAGCTGGTCAGCGCCCAGATACCATGCAATAACTTGATCTGCGCCGGCGTGAAACGGCGTCCGGTAATGCCGAAAACGTACATTTCCAGCCAGTCGATATCGCGCAACTCACGGTGCAGATCGTGGCCGCGAAACACCGCGCGCGTGCCCGGCCAGCAAGCGCCGACGCGCGTTTTAAGGATGCCGACATACTCTTCGAGTTTGACTTTGCCCATGCGTGCTCCTGCACTAATGCACTAAGTGTGTTGGCGGGCGGCAAGCGGATCGTCCTCCAGCTCCACCGGATAGAAGGGAAAGTGTTTGAAGCCGTAGTCGGCTTGCTCCAGCGCATGCGCGGCGGCGCCCGGCAAGCGCAGCAAGAGATACAGCATCTCGCCTTGTCGGGCGGAAAAGCCCAAATCCACCAAGGCGGCGGCGGCGACGCCGCTCAAGGCCAGCGGACATCCGAACGCCGCTTCGAATGCGTGGCGATGCTGCGCCAGCCAGCGTATGCACGGCGTCGGATGGCGTTGCGCCAGCTGATCGAGCAACTGCCGCACGATCATCGGTGTTGATGCGCCATGCGGATCGAAGCCGGGCGGATGTTCCTGCGACGGCCAGATATCGATGGGTTCACTCGCGCCGCGAGCGACTTTTTCGACCCAGGCCGCTAGATCGACGCCACAATCCAGCCAAAGATGCATGGCTTCATACACGTCTCTGGCGCCGCCGTAGCGCCCGGCGCCGACCGCCAGTGCCGCCATCAACGATGCGGCGGCGGTCGAACCACCCACTGCGCCGCACATTGCCGCATGGACCGAGGGATCGCGCGGGCCGGGATTGGCCAAGGCGACAGCCAACAACTCCAGCATCGCGGCGCTTTCGGTCGAGGGCGCTTCGCCGCGCAGCAACAGGTACAACATGTCCACCCAGCGCGAAGCGCCGAGCATTTCGCCATACACGTCGTAGCCATGGCAAAACGCGGCCTTGGTAGCGAAAGGATTGTCCGGCTCCGGCTCTTCGCGCCAGATTCGGGTATGAATGAGGTTGGCTGAATCGATAGCGCTCATGGCGGTCTCCGTACAGTTAGAGCTGACTTTATTTCGACTCCGCCAAAACCTGCACACGCACCTTCATCGGCGGCACTTCGTCGGGGTCGATGGCGACATCGAGCAAGGTCGGCCCCTTGCGTCCGCACATCGCATTGACATCCAGCGCCAGCAATTCCTCGGGCGAGCGGATGTTGTAGGCGGTTGCGCCCATCGCGCGCGCCATCGCAGCGAAATCGGTCGGCGGCATGAAGACGCCGATCTGTTCGGCCTTGGCCAGCCGCTGACCATGCTTGACCATGCCGAGCGCTTGATCATTGAGCACGACGAAGACAATGCTCAAGCGCTCGGCGACGGCGGCCGAGAGTTCCTGACCGTTCATCAACATGCTGCCGTCGCCGGTGATGCACACCACCGGCGCATGGGGATTGGCAATCGCCGTGCCGACCGCTGCGCCAATCGCCCAACCCATCGCTGCAAAGTCCATCGTCACGCGCAGCCAGCCGCTATCGGTGCCGCGCCGCCCCATCGAAGGCTTGCGCCCACCGCCGCCCATACGGCGCTCACCGATGCGTCGATCAATGGTCGGGTGCAGATAATGCACCGCCCACAAAAGGCTATTGCCGGTATCGGCAAGGAAGCGCGTCGTCGGCGGAAACATGCGCGCGAGGTCTCTCATCAACCGCTGCGGTTTGATCGGCGTCGCGTCGCTGTCGAACTTGTCGGGCTCGTCCAACATCGCATGCGGATTCCAGTTGATGTTGTTGGCTTCGCGCGAGGCACGCTGGCGCTCGTACTCGGCGTTGTCGCTCTTGCTCTCTTCGTTGAGCAGTTCGACCAGGCGGCTGAAAATCGCCAGAATACGCCCGCTGACATGAAAGCACGCCATCGGCGTGCGCGCGAAGTTGTCCTCGTTTTCGTCGATATGCACTAGGCGCTCGTTCAGCAGGGACTCGCTCCAACCGCCGCTGTTCAATTCGCCCATGCCGGCACCGACGGCGAGAATCAGATCGACCTCCGGGTCGCGCAGCACAGCCTCGGCGGTTGCATGACCGCCGAAACCGAAGACGCCGCGAAACAGCGGATGGTAGGGGCTGACCAGCCCCTTGCCGTCGGGCGTGGTGACGATGGACGCTCCGGTCAAGGCGGCGAACTGCAAGATCGCGCCAATCGCTTCGCCGCACCAACCACCAACCAGCAACACGACTTTGTTCGCATCCTTGAGCATCTGCCGCAGCAGTTCGATGCCGTCGTGATCGGCCATCGACGAGGGCGCAAGCAAGGCCAGCACGTCGAACGATGGCTTGGTCACCGGGCTGGGACTGCGCAAGATATCCACCGGGATCGAGAGGTGCACCGGCCCGCGCGGCGCGCGAAAGGCGCGCTTGAGCGCAGAGACCAGTTTGGCTTCGAGCTGATTCGGGTGCGAAATCAAGGTGTTGAAGCGCGTGACGAAGTTAAGCATGCCAATGGTGTTGACACCGGTATCGCTCGATTCCTGCACCGGGCCTTTGCCGAAAGCTGGCAGAGCGGGTTGTCCGGTAATAACCAGCATCGGGATATTGTTGTCGTACGCGCAAGCTGCGGCGGTGATCAGATTGGTGGCGCCGGGACCCGAGGTGGTGCAGCAGACGCCGAGTTTGCGACATTCGCGCGTATAACCGTCGGCCATATATGCCGCGCCAGCCTCGTGGCGCGCCAAAACATGGCGTAAGCCACCATTGCGCTCGCTACGCGCCAAGGCGTCGTACAGGGGACTGATCGCGCCGCCAGGAACACCGAACATGTACTCGATGCCGAGCTCGTTGAGATAGGCGAGCAACAGGTCGGCAACCGTCACCGTCGGTTGCGCTTCGACATTCGCCGGGACATCAACGGCGGCGCGTTCGCGACGCACGACGAGCGCGCCGATCATCGCCGCCGATTCGTCGATAACGCTACGCGGAATGTCTTCGACCATGCGCGGGATGTCTTCGACCATGCGCGGCAGATTTTTCCCCATTTTCTGGATGTATCTGACGATGGAAAACTTCTTTGGCATGTTGGCGACTCCTTGACGTTCATTACGGCGGCTCAAGCGGTTCCCGAGCCGATATGGCGGGTAGAAAATTCAACCGTACACCCCCAATGCGTCCCCATTCTGGCACATCGTGATTCCCGGTTTGGCCGGTTTCACCGTCCGGGTGCCCTTTTTGGTTTTCCTGGCGTATCGCCGGAGCTGCCGTGCTGTGAACCCTGCTTGTCACGCACCGGATTTGTGCCACATAATGCTTGCATAAATCACAAATGCTTGAACGCTTGAACCATTGAGGAGTTTGCCATGTATCCACTGCGCTGTTTTCTGGGTTTTTTTGGAGTTGTAACTATTGCCAGCTCTGGCACCGCGTGGGGCCAAGTTAGCCAGGACGAAGAAGACATGGCCGCGCTGTATGGTGACAAAACGCTGGTCAGCATCGCCACCGGCAGCCAGCAGGCGCTGCGCCGCGCGCCTGCGGTGGCCAGCGTCATCACCGCAGCGGACATTGCCGCCATGGGTGCGACCGACCTGGACGAAGTTCTGGAGAGCGTGCCGGGCCTGCACGTCGGCCCGCAAACCCTGATCCTGCAAAACGGCGTTCCGATCACCACCTTGTTTATTGGCAACAAGGGCAATATCTGGGGCGACTACCCCGTTGAGCACATTGCGCGCATCGAGATCATTCGTGGCCCCGGCTCGGCGCTGTACGGGGCTGATGCCTTTTCCGGGGTCATCAACATCATCACCAAGGCCGCTGCCGACACCCAGGGAACCGAAGTGGGTGGCCGTGCGGGGTCTTTCAACACCCGAAATGCCTGGGTGCAGCACGGCGGCAAGCTCGGCGCAGTGGACGTGGCGGCTTATCTGCGCGTGGGCACGACCGATGGCATCAAGGAAACCGTCACGGCAGACGCCCAGTCGCGTTTTGACCGCATCTTTGGCACCCGCGCCACGCTGGCACCTGGCCCCGTGAACATGGGTTTTGATGCCGTGGATGCCAACCTGGACCTGGGCTACGACAAATGGCGCGTACACGCAAACTACAAATTGCGCGACAACATGGGCACCGGCGTCGGTATTTCCTATGCACTGGACCCGGTAGGCCGGGCACGCAGTGAGCGCACCATGCTGGACACCTCCTGGTTTGATGCCCGGTTTGCCCAGGATTGGGGGCTGGGTTTTACGGCCAGCTACCTCCAGTACACCCAGCTTACCCCCACCGACTTTCAGCTTTTTCCACCTGGCGCCAATATTGCGGGCGGTGCGTCGGCCAACGGTTTGTTTGGCGGCCCCGACACCTGGGAGCGCCAGATACGACTTTCGGCCTACGCCACCTACACGGGCCTGGCGCAGCACGCGATCCGCATCGGGCTGGGGCACGACGACCTGGACCTCTACAAAACCCGCGAAACCCGCAACTTCACCTATTCCCCTGCGGGCGGGCTGGTGCCCACGGCGGGCGGGGCCATCGTCGATTTCTCGGACACCAACCCGTTCATGCGTCCGCAGCAGCGCCTGATCAACTACGCGCTGGTGCAAGACGAGTGGAATTTTGCCAAGGACTGGACCTTGACCGCCGGTGTGCGCCGCGACCTCTACTCCGACTTTGGCGGCACCACCAACCCGCGCCTGGCCCTGGTGTGGGACGCATCGCTGGACCTGACCGCCAAGCTGCTCGCCGGGCAGGCGTTTCGTGCGCCCGCTTTCAATGAAACCTACAGCGTTGCCAATCCGGTTGCGCGGGGCAATCCCGACCTGCGCCCCGAGACCATCCGCACCATGGAGCTGGCCTTTGCCTGGCAGGCGCGGCGCGACCTCCAGGTCAACCTGAACCTGTTTCGCTACGACATGCAAGACATCATCCGCCTTGTGAGCGGGGTTTATGCCAATATTGCCACGCAAAACGGCCAGGGCGGCGAACTCGAAGCCGTGTGGGACGCCAGCCGCCAGCTGCGGCTCACCGGCAACTACGCTTGGCAACGCTCCACGGATGAACTCACGCAGCAAGACGCAGGTTTTGCCCCACGCCACCACCTGTATGCCCGCGCCGAATGGCAGTTTGGCAACAACTGGCTGGCCAGTGCCCAGGTCAACTGGGTAGCCGAGCGCAAGCGCGCACCCAACGACACCCGCAGCGACATTGCCGACTTCAGCACCCTGGATCTGGCCTTGCGCACCAGAAATGGCCGCAACCAATGGGACTTTGCCGCCGCCGTGCGCAACCTCTTCAACGCCGACGTGCGCGAACCCATGCAGGCCACCGGCGCCGCCTTGCCCAACGATCTGCCGATGGCACCGCGTAGCGTCTACCTGCAAGCCAGTTACCGGATGTAAAGGATATGAGAAATTGTGCCTTTTGGTCTGTAGGGCGCGCCTGATGAGCGGGTACAGCTATTTTTATGATAGTATTGCGCTGGGCAGACCAGCCGGGGCCATTGCCATGCACAGGGCAGCGTATATGGGCACATCGTTAAACTGCGGGCCATGTTTTACCTTGATCTTTTTGCCGCACTGCATCGCCACCAGGTCGAGTACGTTCTGATTGGCGGGCTGGCGGTGGCCTTGCATGGTGTCGAGCGCAATACCATGGACATTGATGTGTGCGTGGTCATTTCGCCCGACAATTTGCAACATCTGATTGAAGCAGCCAAGGAATTGCGGCTGTGCCCCGTCTTGCCAGTACCTCTGGAAACCCTGGGTCAGATTGAAACCTTGCGGCTATGGCACCAGCAGCGTAACCTGCAAGCGTTTGCGTTGCGCACACCCGACATGGCAGGGGTCACGCTGGACGTGCTGCTATTCCCTCCGGTGCCGCCCGCCGATATGTGCCAGCGGGCAGTGCGTCTGGACGTTTCAGGTACGCCAGTGCGTCTTGCCAGCGTGGAGGATATGATTGCCCTGAAACAAAGTGTGGGCCGCCCCGTTGACTTGGCCGACATTGAACACCTCAAACGCTTGCAAATGCCATGACACACCCCACTCCCAGCGAACTGCGCGACCAGCGTACCTATTACGTGAGCGACGAACGGCTGCGCGCCTTTGGACAACTCAGTCACGCACAAAGGTTGCAGTGGGTGGAGCAATGCGCGCAATTTGTGCGGCTGGCACAACTGGCCAAGGCCAAGGCTTCTGAACAGTCGGCGCAGCAGCCACCCCCGGCCCCTATTTATGGTACATTGAAGCCATGAAGACCACCGCGCTACTGCTGCTATCGTTCCTGCGTCACAACGGGCGGACGATGTAGCACCTGCGCTGCACCAACTCAAAGCCCGTTCGCACTTGCAACGGGCTTTTTGTTTTCCCCCTCACATAACCGAATAGGAGTAAAGAAATGGCTGACAAACTGATCATTTTTGACACCACCTTGCGCGATGGCGAACAGTCCCCCGGCGCCTCGATGACGCGCGACGAGAAGCTGCGTATTGCCCGCCAGCTCGAACGGCTCAAGGTGGATGTGATCGAAGCGGGCTTTGCTGCCAGTTCCAATGGCGATTTTGAGTGCATCAAAGCCATTGCCGATGCCGTGCGCGGCTCGTCCATCTGTTCCCTTGCCCGCGCCAACGACCGCGATATTGCGCGTGCCGCAGCGGCACTGGAAAATGCCGAGCGGGCACGCATCCATATCTTCCTGGCCACCAGCGCCTTGCACATGGAAAAGAAACTGCGTATGACGCCGGACCAGGTGTACGAACAGGCACAACAAGCCGTGCGTTTTGCCCGCAACCTGGTGGGAGACATCGAGTTCAGCCCCGAAGACGGTTACCGCAGCGATGTGGACTTCCTGTGCCGGGTGCTGGAGGCAGTGATCCGGGCCGGAGCGACCACCATCAACGTGCCGGATACCGTAGGCTATGCCATCCCCGAACTCTATGGCAACTTCATCCGGACGCTGCGCGAGCGTATCCCCAATTCCGACAAGGCGATCTGGTCGGTGCATTGCCACAACGACCTGGGTATGGCAGTGGCCAATTCCCTGGCCGGTGTCAAGATCGGTGGCGCACGCCAGGTGGAGTGCACCATCAACGGCCTGGGCGAGCGTGCGGGAAATTGCAGCCTGGAAGAAGTCGTCATGGCCGTCAAGACGCGCCAGGACTACTTTGGTCTGGAGCTTGGCATCGACACCCGCCACATCCTGGCAACCAGCCGCCTGGTGAGCCAGACGACGGGCTTCGTGGTACAACCCAACAAGGCGGTGGTCGGCGCCAATGCCTTCGCACACACATCCGGCATTCACCAGGACGGGGTGCTCAAGGCACGCGACACCTACGAAATCATGCGTGCAGAGGATGTAGGCTGGAGTGCCAACAAGATTGTGCTGGGCAAGCTCAGTGGACGCAATGCCTTCAAGCAACGCTTGCAGGAGTTGAACGTACACATGGACAGCGAGAGCGAGATCAACTCGGCGTTTGCGCGTTTCAAGGAACTGGCGGACCGCAAGAATGAAATCTTCGACGAAGACATTGTTGCCCTGATCAACGAGGAAAGCATCGCACATGTCCGCGATGCGTACAGTTTCGTCTCCTTGTCCCAGCACAGCGAAACCGGCGAACGCCCGCAGGCCAGCATCGTGTTCACGGCCAATGGCCAGGAGGTCCGCTCATCGTCCGAGGGCAACGGCCCGGTGGATGCGTCGCTCAAGGCCATCGAGGCACACGTCAAGAGCGGTGCCGAAATGGTGCTGTACTCGGTCAACGCCATCAGTGGCTCGACCGAAAGCCAGGGCGAGGTCACGGTGCGCCTGCAAAACAATGGCCGCATCGTCAATGGCGTGGGTGCCGACCCGGACATCGTGGTGGCTTCAGCCAAAGCCTACCTGAGCGCACTCAACAAGCTGCAAAGCAAGGTGGATCGCGTCGTCGCCCAGGACTGGCCATAAAAAGTGGCAATTCAGCGCACCGGCACCAGCGGCTGTGCGCTGCTGTTACCCAGGAAGACCGTATTGCCCGCCTTGCCCGCAATTGCCACGGCAGCGTCACGCTGGAGTTCGGCCAGTTTGATTTCCTTGAGGCTGGGCGTCAGCGAGTCGCTGATGATCTTGTTCGCCTTGGCCTGGCCCTCGGCCTCCACAATCAGGCGTTCGGCCTCGGCCTTTGCCAGTTCAATCTCCTTGCGCTTCTTTTCGATGGCCTGATCGGTTTCCGCACGCTGGCGGATGGCGGCCTCGATGGCCGGGTCGGTCAACAGGTTGCGCACGTTGACGGCGGTTACCGTGAACGCGCCCTTGTCGTTGGCGTCCAGCTCTTGCTGAAGTCCGGCGCGCACCATTTCCGCTAGCTCGGTGCGCTTGGTGTGCATGGTTGTGGCTTCGAGCTGGGCAATGGCTTTATAAACCGCTTCGCGCGCCTCGCGTGAAACGCGGCTGTACGCGATCACGAGGTCGCCTGTACCATCCTTCACCACCTGGCTGTGCTTGACGAGGTCACCCTGGTACTTCGTGTACAGCGCCGGAATGGCAGCCGGTGTGGTCTTGTAATAGATGTCGATGTCCACGTCCTTCATGGTCAGGTTGTCGCGGCTTTTGGGGGTCAGATCCATGAGCGAAAAGCTGACCTCCTTGGCCGTGAACTCGTCCACCGTCTTGAACAGCGTGAAGTACACGCCCGGCGGCAGCGCTTCCTGACTGACTTTGCCCAGCGTGCGTTCAACGCCAACGTTGCCCGTGTCAATCTGGCTGCAAGCGCCCAGAAGCGCGGCAATGCTCAAAAGAAATGGAAAGCGCGTCATATGCATGGTGTCCTCATGGCTTCAAGTTGTGTATGTTTTTTGATCAGGCCGTCCAGTTTGCCTGCGCGCTCCAGTTGGCAATCCAGGTGGGCAGGCTTGCGGCAGACATGGGACGGGCAATGCCAAAACCCTGTGCCAGATCGCAACCGATGGATTGCAACAGATCACCATGCGCCAGCGTTTCCACGCCTTCGGCAATGACGTGTCGGCCAAAGGCACGGGCCAGTCCGATCATGCCGTTGATGATAACCAGATCATCCGGGTCTTCCAGCATGTCACGCACAAAGCTCTGGTCAATTTTGAGGGTTTTTGCCGGCAGGTGTTTCAAGTAGGCCAGCGAGGAATAGCCCGTGCCAAAGTCATCCAGCGCAAAGCCGATGCCCAATGCCTCGCAGGCCTGCATGACAGCCGTCGCCTTGTGTATGTCTTGCAAGGCACTGGTTTCCAATATCTCGAATTGCAGGAGCTGGGGTTGCACCTCGGAATATTCTGCCAGGAGCGCGGCAACGCGCGTGGCAAATCCTTCGTCTTGCAGTTGGCGGGCACTGACGTTGATGCTGATGGGCAAAAACAGGCCCTGTGCGTGCCAGGTGCGCATCTGTGCCAGTACCGTGGACAGCACCCAGTCGCCCACTTCGACGATGATGGCGTGGTTTTCAATGTCTGGTAGAAATGTACCGGGTGCCAACAGGCCGCGCTGCGGGTGCTGCCAGCGAATCAGGGCCTCGGCTCCGACCACCTTGCCGCTTTTCATGTTCACCTTGGGCTGGTAGTGCAACACGAACTCGTGCCGGTCCAGCGCCAGGCGAATGTGCGTCAGATGCTCCTTCTGGGTCCGAATGACGGCATCCTGGGCCACATCAAACATCTGGTAGCGATTTTTGCCAGTCTGTTTGGCCACGTACATCGACTGATCGGCGTGGCGCATCAACATATCCGCATCGACCGCATCCTGCGGGTACATGGTCACCCCGATGCTGGCAGAAACCTGCAGCTGTATGTTGTCCACCAACAGCGGGTCCGACGCTGCCTTGAGCAAGCGCTCCAGCACCATTTCGCAGTCCTTGACCTGGGCAATATCAACGAGCACGGCAACAAATTCATCGCCCCCGATGCGCGCCAGGGTGTCTCCATCACGCAGTACGGCCTTCATGCGTGCGGTCAGAGCGATGAGCAGTTCGTCGCCCACATTGTGGCCGTAGGTATCGTTCACCGCTTTGAAACCGTCAAGGTCAAGGTATGCCACAGCCAGGGCGTTATTGCGCCGCTGGCTGTGCACCATGGCTTGCTGCATGCGGTCCGCCAATAAAACGCGGTTGGGCAAGGCGGTCAGCGCATCGTAGTGCGCAATACGCTCCAGCTGGCGTTGGTGCTCCTTCATCGGCGTGATGTCGACGAACAAGGCAACGTAGTTCAATACATTGCCGCTGTCGTCGCGCACCGCGCTGATGGTGCGCATGTCGGCATAAACCTCGCCATTTTTGCGCCGGTTCCAGATTTCACCGTGCCAGCTTCCGGTGGTGATGATGGATTGCCACATCTCGGCGTAAAACGCGGGTGAATGGTGTCCAGATTGCAGCAAGTTCGGATTTTTACCCAGTACCTCGTCGCGCGTATAACCCGTGATGTCGGTAAAAGTGTCGTTGACTTCAACGATCAAACTCTGCGCATCGGTAATCAGAATGCCCTCGCGCGCGTGGCTGAAAACGCTGGCCGCAAGCAGTAACCTTTTCTCGGTCAGCTTGCGTTCGGTAATGTCGCGCGATAACACAACGAAGCGCGGGTCTTCGGAGGAAAAGTCATCTTTGCGCGCAACGGATAATTCAAACCATTTAGCTCCTGCTTTGAGCTCCAGTTCAAAACAGCGACCACTCGAAAAGCCGTTCTTGTGCGCTTCTTCAATGGCCTGCATGCATATCGACGCAGCGCCAGCAGGCAATATATCGGACACCTTTTTATGCAGGAATTCTTCGGGAGGGGCGGCCATCAGATCGGTGCGTGGCGAGTGCGCACTGTAGTAGCGGCCATCAAGCCCGATTTCGAATAACAAGTCGGGAATGGCCTTGAGTGTGCTGGCCAATTGGCTTTGGCTGCGCAGCAGATCGGCTTCCGCCTGTTTGCTGCGTGCAATGGCCACACCCAGCTCGGATAGGGCGCGGGCCGCACGCAGAATAAAGTGGGCACGGTGCCCCAGCAGTGCCCAGTTGACCGGCTTGGCAATGAAATCGGTAGCGCCTGAGCGGTATGCGGCTTCGACCGCTGCGGTGTCATCCACGCCCGTCATGATCACAATGGGCAGGTACTCACCCGCTTGCGCGCGCAAGGCCAGGCAAGTATCTATTCCGCCTAACCGGGGCATGTTGACATCCAGAAACACCATGTCGTAGGCGGCTTGCTCAAAAAGTCGCAGCGCCTCGGCGCCGTCCAGCGCCAGTGTCACGGTAAACCCCGCCTTGCCGAGCCAGGCGCGCATCAACAACCGCACAGTAGGGTCATCGTCAGCCACCAGAATTTTCGCGGAATCGTCCATCACAGGGTGCTTTCAATTATTTCATTTACTCTGCGCACCGTGCTGGCATGGGTCTGATGCAAAGACAGCAGTAATTGCTCTGCATCCTGATGCTGGCCGGTAGTACCGAGTTGCTCCAGTTGCCGATACATTTTCGACAGGGACCTGGCGCCTATGTTGGCCGCCGCTGACTTGAGTTTGTGTGTCACCTGTGTCAAGGTCTTGTTATCGGCGTTGGCGATGGCGTTTTCAATGTCTGTCAATCCCGGCTGCGCAACCGACAAAAATGCTTGCAGCAACTCCACCACCAGGCCCATGCCGCCTTGGGGGTCCAGCGTACGCAGTTCGGTGATGACGGCAGGATCAATGACCGGATCAATGCCTGGATCGTCAAATTGTTCAATTGGCCCACTTGCAGTCTGCATCACCCAGTCACCAACGGGCAGCCAGCGCTGCAACATCGCCTGCAATTGCGCCAAGGTGTATGGTTTGACCAGAAAATCGTTCATGCCTGCATCACGGCAACGCTGCTCGTCGTCGGATGTGAAGTTGGCGGTCAAGGCCACGATGGGCAGCGCCGCCTGTTGTGGCACAGCTCCTTGCCGGATGGCCACTGTAGCCTGATAACCATCCATGACGGGCATCTGGCAATCCATCAGAATCAGGTCGAAGGATCGCTCTTGCAGGCGTTGCAGCGCTTCCTGGCCATTTTGTGCCACATCTGCGTGCAAACCAAGCTTGTTCAGCATGGCGCAAGCCAGTTTCTGGTTGGCAGGATTGTCTTCCACCACCAGAATACCACCGCGTAATCCGTGCAGAGTCTGCCCTGTCGGAATGGGCTTTTCCTGCGGTAACGGCGTCAGCGGCGTCAACGGACTTCCGCAGGGAAGCCGCAATTCAACGACGAACAGGGAGCCTTTCCCGACGACGCTATGGACCTCGATGGTGCCGCCCATCAGATCCAGCAGCCGACGGCAGATGGACAGACCCAGGCCGGAGCCGCCAAACTGGCGCGTGGTGCTGCTGTCGGCCTGGGAAAATTGTTCAAATATCTTGCCAATGTCCGCCGTGTCGATACCAATGCCGGTGTCCTGCACCGATAGCTGGAAAGCAACTTCCGCGTCGGTTTGTGCCAATACCCTGACCTGGACCAGCACAAACCCGTGTTGTGTGAATTTGATGGCGTTGTTGACAAGATTGGTGAGCACTTGTTTGAACCTAAACGGGTCACCCCGCAGGTGCAGGTGCGCAATGTCCGGTATGCACTCGGTGGAAAGTTCCAGTCCTTTGTGCTGCGCTGTTTGCATGAGCATGGCTACCGTGTCATTCACCAGCCGGATGAGATCAAAATCCACCGACTCCAGCCGCATTTTCCCGGACTCGGTTTTCGAGAAATCCAGAATATCGTTGATGACACCCAGCAGGTGTTGCCCGCAGGTCTGTACCATTTCGGCCCATTGGCGTTGCTGCGGGTCCAGCGCAGTGTCCAGCAACAATTCGTTCATGCCCAGCACACCGTTCATGGGTGTGCGAATCTCGTGGCTCATGGTGGCCAGAAATTCGCTTTTGGCGCGGCTTGCGGCTTCGGCAGCTTCTTTGGCCTGGATCAGGTCTACCGTGCGTGCAGCAATCTGGTCTTCGAGGTGTTCGGCGTGGTTGTGCAAACGTGCATCGCGCAGTTGAATCTGTTCCAGCATGGCGTTAAAACCCAGGGCCAGATGGTCCAATTCGACGATGGCGCTGCCCTGGGCGCGCAAAGCATAGTCCGTTGAATGGGAAATTTTCCTGGTAATGTCCGACAGTTGCGTCAATGGATCTATAACCGTGGCATTGAGCCGCTTGAGCAAAATTCTGCTGACAGCTACGGCCAGCAACATGGCGCCAAACGTTACCAGCATCTGCCATAGGGTCTGCCGGTAGAGCGCATCCAGACTGTAGTTCAGGTAGATGCTGCCCCTGACCTGGCCATCAAACAGCACGGGCCGAACCAGTTCAATATGACGGATGCCCAGTGCGCGCACCTCGGAATGGGGAGAAGGACTGGTCAGCGGGTTGGAGCGCTGGCTGTGGCCTTCGCGGGTGTAGCGTGCAAACTCTGACCGATCCAGGTTGTACAGTACCACCTCGTCAATACGTGGCACATGGCGCAGCAGTTGCAGCGATTCCTGTGCCGCCTTGGTATCCTGAAAAACCAGTGCTGCCGCAGTGGCGTCGGCCTGTTGTATGGCCTCGTGTGCAATCGAGTCCATCAGCATCAGCAGTCCCAGAATGAAACTGCTGACAATGATGACCACGGCAATAATGGCCACCGTCACACCCAGGGAAATCCGGTTGATGCGGCGCAGCTGCCATTCCAGCCGGACCTGCGGCACCGGAGTCATGGGATGACCTCCGTGGCCAGTCGTAGCATGCGCGAACTCAGGGTCAAGCCTGCGGTCCGGGCAGCACCGAGATTGGCTTCAAACGTGACCCGCCCCTGGGCCATTTTCATATTGAGGGTAACACCCTGTTGCGCAGCGCCCGGACTGTCAGCCAGAACCAGAATGGGTAAACCGTGGATACCGGCCATCAGAGTGGGCAGCTGGTGGATGTCCGGTGCGGCGATGAAGACGATATGGCAGGTCTTGAGCGCTTCGGGCTGGTGTTTGCGAGTGACTGCCAAAGTACGGGCACCAATGCTTTTGCCGTTGAGTCCGTCGATCTCGGTGCCAAATGGATCGTGGCCATAAATGCATAAATTAAGCGTAGTACCTACCGTGGAAGGCCATTCGGTAAAGCTGGCAAAGTTGTACACGAAAGCGGCTTTCAACTGGTATTCCGGCAAAGCCTCGCCCCGGGCTGCCATACCGTGCGTTAGCCCGACGGCAAATATGACACCACAGCACCACCCATGCCACCAAGACCCTTTTGGGGGCTGTACGCCGGTATGCAAGGGATGTGCGTGCATCATCACAATCGGTAAACCGCCTGCAGGTACAGGCTACGGCCATCCTGTTCCAGTGCATTTTGCCAGTTGGTATCGGCAGCGGGATGGGCGTAGCGTTGGTCAAACAGGTTGCGAACGCCAAAGCCCAGTTCCAGCCCCCGCACAAGCCGATCCGTGCGCAGATGGATATGTGACAGGGTGTAAGCGCCGAGATAACGGCCATCAAGGCTTAAACGTTGGCTATCGTATTGCAACTCATACCCCAGGTGCAAGCCGGCGTAAGGCAGGGGGGTCGATAGGTTGATACGCACCAGTTGCTCGGGTGAGTTGGCCAGGTTTGCGCCCAGGGCATCGCGTACCTGTTGCAAGGACAGACTGGCACGCAGACGCATGCCGGTGCTCCAGGTCTTGTCGGCGGATAGCTCAATGCCGGTGGCACGTACCGTTTCTCCCGATTGGTATTGCGACAAACCACTGAACGGGTCCATCCCCAGGGAAACAAGGTCGTGTATATTCCATTGGTACACGCTGCTCCGCAGGCTCAGATCATGGCCAACACGGTGGTCGGCAACGAGTTCCAGCGTATCCACCCGCTCGCCCGCAAGCGCCGGGTTGGCCACCTGGGAGACACCATCGGCGTAATCGCGCTCATAGGCATTGGGGGCACGGTGGGCGCGTCCATAGAGCGCCTTGAGACTGGTTGCCGGACTGGCCTGCCAGATGAGGCCCAGGCGCGGGCTGGTCGAAGTCCCGGTGGTATCGTTGCGATCCATGCGCAGCCCCACCGTGGCGGCCAGGCTCTCGGCGAACTGGTATTCGTCTTGCAGGTAGAACCCATTGCGAAAACCCGAACGGGCAATTAACACGCTACGGGCAGGGTTGAGTCTGTCATCCGATCCCATGTCGATGCGCTGGTTATCCTGCAGCTCCAGCCCGAACATCAGCTTGTGCTGTCGCACGACGGTGGACAGCAAGCGAAGTTCCACACCCTGCCAGTCGCTGACGGCAAAGGCATCCAGAGGCGCACCGGCGTAAATGGAAAGCCCCTCGAAGCGGTAGGCCCCGGAAAACAGCCTCCCCGCCACCTGCAGGGTATTGTCCAGAAAGTGCTCCTGGTACTGCAACTGGGCCAGGGTATAGGTGTCGACGATGTACTGGTTGGGTGTCAATGGATCGGAAAAATAACTGCCGGTCGGGTCATCCTTGTGGCTGCGGCTGTTGAGCAGTTCCAACGCCCACGGCCCCTGGGCCAGGTGCGCAAAGAACTTGCCCCCGCGTTCGCCGTCCATCCCCGCTGCCACACCCGATATGCCGGTGTTGCCAAACTCATAGGAACGGTTCTCGCCAGGGGCATGCAGACCGCTGAGACCCAGCAACATGTCCAGACCATTATCAAAGCGCTTTCCCACCGCCAGCCCCAGCGTGCCTGCGCCTTGTGGCTCTTGCCAGGAGGTGAAAATTTCGCTGCCGGCCACATCCGCGCCACTGCGGGTGACCACGTTGATCACGCCAAACATGGCGTTTTGGCCATAGATGGCTCCGCCGGGACCGGGAATGAATTCGATGCGCTCCACCAATTGCAGGTCCAGAGGAAACTCGCGTCCGATGGAGCCCTGGTCATACACAGCATCGTTGATCCGGTTGCCATTGATGGTGACCAGCACCCGTGTGTTGTAGTCGCCCGGAATCCCGAATCCGCGTGTGCCCAGATAGTGGTATTGCCGGTCGTAGGTACCGTGGATACCAGGCAAACTGCTCAGTGCCTGATCCAGGGTACGCCAGCCAAAGTTGCGGATTTCTTCGCGCGTGATGATGCGCACGGCGGCAGCAACCTCGCTTTGTTTTTGCTCGTACTTGGAGGCCCCCATCACGGGGATGTCCATCAACTGTTCCAGACTGAGCGTGGTCAGATCGGTGGCAGCGTACGCACTGCACGCGAGAGCGCAGGCCAGGGCCACTCCCGTCAAAAAGGGCAGCAGTGCGGTGCGCATCAGATGGATGGGCCAGAAATCATGGCCAGAGGACTTCTCCGACCCGAGCCGCCCAGCTTGAACACGGCCACGTTTTGCACCAGCTCATTCGCTTGCGCCATCAAGCCGGCTGCGGAGGCGGCTATTTCTTCCACCATGGCGGCATTGTGTTGCGTCGTCTGGTCCATTTGTGACACGGCTTCACCCACCTGGGAAACTCCTATCGCCTGTTCATTGCTGGCATTGCTGATTTCACCCATCAGTTCGGTGACGCGCTGAATGGATTCCACCACATCGGTCATGGTGGCACCCGCCCTGTCCACCAACGCGGTACCATCTTCCACACGCTCGACACTGGCCTGTATCAGCCCCTTGATCTCCTTGGCGGCTTCCGCCGAGCGGCTGGCCAGGGCACGCACTTCGCTGGCAACCACGGCAAACCCGCGCCCCTGGTCACCCGCACGCGCGGCCTCCACCGCAGCATTCAGTGCCAGGATGTTGGTCTGGAATGCAATGCCATCAATCACCTGGATGATGTCGGAAATCTTGCGGCTGGAGTCGTTGATGTCCTTCATCGTTTTTACCACCTCCTGGACGGCTTCGCCACCCTTGATGGCAACGGAGGATGCATCCCTTGCCAGCTGGTTGGCCTGGCGTGCGCTGTCGGCATTCTTGTTGACGGTGGCGCCGAGCTGCTCCATCGAAGCGGCTGTTTGCTGCAGTGCGCTGGCCTGGGCTTCGGTACGGGCCGACAAATCCTGGTTCCCGGCGGCGATTTCGGTGCTGGCTGTGGAGACGCTCTCCGAGCCCTGGCGTACCGAGCGCACGACCGATGTGAACTTGGCCTGCATTTCCACCATGGCGCGCAACAGACTTGCCACTTCGTCGGAGCCTCTGGGCTGGATGGGCACGGTCAGATCCCCTTCGGCCATGACGTGCAGAACCTTGACCGCCTTGCCAATACCGCGCGCGATGGAACGCGAAATACCCCAGGCAAGCCACCCCACGACCAGCGCAACCGCTGCCACCTGGGCTGCCAGGCTCAAGGCGTTGACCATGAATTCCTCACGCAGATCATCGACATACAGGCCCGAACCCACGACCCAGCCCCAGGGTTCGAAATGCTGCACATACGACACTTTCTCCACCGGCACGTCCTTGCCGGGTTTGGGCCAAAAATAAGAGATGTAGCCAGCCCCCCGGTTCTTGGCGATTTTTGCGGCCTCTTCAATCACCAAAAGACCATTGGGGTCACGGATCGTGTTGCTGGGCTTGCCCACCAGATCCGGTTTGATGGGGTGCATCACCAGGATACCCTGCAAGTCATTGATCCAGAAATACTCCTTACTGTCATAGCGCATCAGGCCAATGGCTGCCTTGGCCATGTCCTGGGCCTGCGCGCGCGTCACGCTGCCGGAACTCTCCAGTTTATAGGCCCACTGGAGCACGCCCGAAACCGTTTCGACCGTGTGCTGCACCACGTCCTTGCGGTCGTGCAGACCTTGTTTGTACTGGCTGTGCGCAGCAAATGCTGCGATGGTCACCATACCAATCAGGCTGAAGGCCAGCAGTAGACCAAGTTTTGCCCGGATCGAAAGACGGTTCAGTTGCTGTTTCATGGCACACTCCTTGTTTGTTTTCTGGAATCGGAACAACCCCGTGACTTTAGTGCGCACCAGGGGCTAAAGTGTAGAGGGGAACGTTCAAATTCAGGGGGGTGGCAGCAACAAATTGCTATGCTTACAGTAGCTGCACGTGCTCATCCTGTGAGACTTACAGCCGAGTTCTTGCAATTTTCCCTGAAGCTTTCCCGGTCTGCGGGCCTATCAGGTGGGGTGAAAATGAGACATTCCCCCGCGCCCCCTGTGCATAATTTGCCGAAATTTGCCGCTAGCGCCTGTGGAATGAGCGGGGGCAGCTATCAATTATGGAGTCAATGCCTGAACGATTGCCCGAACGCCGCGATGAATTCCGGCAAGCGTTCCTGTGCCAGATGGTCAATGCCCGCCGCCGCCGCACGTCCTCCACCGCTGGGGAATTGCAGACACAGGTGTTCGGCACCGGACGGACGCGCCAGGGGTGCGCGTACGCTGACCACGTAGTCGCCGCGTGCGTCCGCGCTCAATACGGCGTGGGCCCGTTCGGTCGTGCGTTGCGCCAGTTCATTGGCAAAACTGCCATGCACCCGGCGTGCCCAGGGTGCGTCAGGCAACACATAGACGCTGCCCCATGGCAACACGTATGCTGGTTGTTGTGCGCGCGCACGTTCCATGTCCGCACGCCGCCCCTCCATAAGCAGGGGCGGATTGGGGCTGTCGGCGCAGAAGTCAAACGGGTTGGCATAGGCGCTCAGGCTTGCGTACAGGGTGGCGGGTGGCACCAGCAAATCGGCCTCGGAGTCACCGTAGGCGTTGTAATTCATGGCTTCGCCCAAGGCGCGCAGTTGGGCGACCTGTTGTGCATCGAGGCCCAAAGTCTGTACCAGCGGCTGTGCAGATTTGCCCAGGTTGTCGCCAAACGCACCGACTATGGCCCACAGCCGGTGCTGGCCTTGCAGATGGCGGTCCACGATCAGGCTGGTACACACCGTGGGGGCGGGATCAATGTGGGCGTTCAAGCCTGGGTGCGCAGCAACGGCGTCGGCAAAATGGTGGTCGAAATATTCAACCCGTACGCCTTGCTGGAGCAGGCGCAGCAAGGGCTCACGGTTGCGGTTCATGGACACGTCCAGTACGGTTACCGAGTCGCCCGTCCGGGCCACCACGCGCTGCAGCAGACCGATGTCACGCTTGACGCCCGTGACCAGGGTCGATTCCAGCGGCTGCGCCAGACGCAGCTGGTGCAGGGCGCAAATCCCGTCGGCGTCGCCGTTGAACACGTCAAAGTGGCTCATTGCGGGATGGTTTCCGGGTTTTTAGGCGCGCACGTTTGCCCGTTGATCCATTGGGCGAATGGCGGATGGATGTGCGCGATGGCCAGGGCGTAAATGGCTGGCAGCGTATAGGAGTGCAATGCAGCAATCGCTGCTTCGACTTCCTTGTAACGCTCCGCGCTGGTTTTGAGCACCAACCGAAACTCGTGGTCGTGCTGGGTTGCGCCGTCCCAGCGGTAGAAACTTTCAATCTCGGAAATCTGGGCGCACGCCACCAGTTCACGCTCAACCAGTGTTTTTGCGATGCGCTGCGCTTCTTCCCGACTCCCGGTGGTGGTGTAGACAACAATGCACGTCATGGGCCGATCAGCTCCCACAGTTCGCGGTAACGGAATTCGTCGGCCATGGTGGTGATGCCGCGTGCCAGGGCGGGATTGGCTGGTGCTATCTGCTCCAGCACCGCCAGCAGTTTGGTACGGTTGAGCTCTTCCGTGGCCACTCTGAGCGCCTGAAGCAGCGCCGGGGACAAGCTGGCCAGGGCCGCTGCATCCACTGCTGCGGCAATCATTGGCACGGTTGTCGGTGCAGTTGCCGGTGTAGTGATTGACTTGAGCTGGAAATGGATGCGCAACTGCAACTCAAGGGCGGCGTACAACTCGTCTTCCTGCAAGGGTTTGCGTAAATAATCATCAACACCTGCCGCCAGCGCCTCCTGTCGTTGCTCATCAAATACGCTGGCGGTGAGCATGATGATTTTTGTCCGCTGGTACGCGGGCTGCGCACGGATGCGTTTGCTGGCATCCAGTCCATTGAGGACGGGCATGCGCCGGTCCATGATGATCAGGTCCGGCTTGAATCGCCGCGTTTGCGCAACCGCTTCAATGCCATCGGCGGCCTCGGCCACAATAAAGCCCATGGGCAGCAGCAGTTCGCGTAGCAGTTCACGGGTATCCGGGTCGTCGTCTGCGACCAGGATGCGCTTGCCCTGGTCAGGCTGCGCCAGTACACGCCGACGCAAGTCGGTTGGTGCGGTTTTTGGGGAACGTGCGGGAGTCAGATTCAGGGTGAAGCGAAAACACGAACCCACACCCGGTGCAGACTCCAGCTGGAGTTCGCCACCCATCATCTGCAGGTATTGGCGCGTGATGGTCAGACCCAGCCCGTTGCCCGCACTGGTGGCGTGAGCGACAATTTGTACGAACGGTTCAAAAATGGCCTGCTGATCCTGGGGGGCGATGCCGATGCCGGTGTCGCGCACCTCCACATCCAGGTACACCCTCTGGTTGGCGCCGGGCCTGGTGCGCACGCGCAGCGTCACACGGCCCTGCGGGGTGAACTTGACGGCATTGCCCAGCAAATTGATCAAGACTTGGCGCAGTTTGACGGCATCAACTTGCAGGCTGCTTTCCAGAATATCCTGCTCCAGCACCAGTTCCAGACCGACCTGCTCTGCCCGTTGGCGCAGGATGTCGGTGACTTCCTGGAGCAACTGGAGCACATCGGTGGCTTCTTCGTGTAATTCGATGCGTCCGGCGTCGATCTTGGCAAGTTCCAATATGTCGTTGATCAGGGCCAGCAGGTGGTTACCCGAGCGATGGATGATATCGGCGTATTTCTTCTGGGTCTCGCTCAGGCCGACGGATTCCGACATGAGGCGGGAAAATCCGATGACAGCGTTCAGCGGTGTACGCAGTTCGTGGCCCATGTTGGCCAGAAAACGGCTCTTGGCCTGGTTGGCGGCAACGGCTGCCGCTTGTGCCGCCTCGATTTCGCGGTGCAGTTGCCATTGCTGCTCTTCAAGGTTCTTGCGCTGGGTGATGTCCGCACTGGTGCCCACAAAGCGCAGCGGGCGTCCATCCTGGTCACGGCTGACGACCATGCCCCGCGCCAGCACCCACTTCCAGCTTCCGTCCTTGCACAGCAGGCGGTGTTCAATGCTGGCGGAATCGGTTTTTCCGTCCATGTTTGCCTGAATGTCGGCCATCACCCGGTCCACATCATCCGGGTGTACACGCTTGACCCACTCGTCAACCGTGGCACCCATGTCTTCGTCCGCATAACCCAGCATGGATTTCCATCGTTTGGAGAAAAATGCCGTACCTTGTGGAAGGTTCCAGTCCAGAACACCATAGCCTGACCCCTCCAGCGCCAGGGTCCAGCGGGCTTCGTTTGCCGATGGTGTGTGGCTTTGGGGCATCAATGTCTTCTGTGCCGCATGCAATGCGCTCAGGTCGCGCACAATGATGGCAAAAAATCCCCCGAGTTCCTGCGGGAATATGGCACTGAGCTCCACGGGATAGCTGCTGCCGTCCTTGCGGCGGTGCCGGGATGCGAAACGGGTACTGCCACTGGCTATCCCCTGCTGAATGTACCGTGTAGTCTGTCCCCTGGTTTCGATGGCCTCGACATCGCTGATGCCCATGGTCAGCAGCTCCGCCTGGCTGTAGCCACTCATGCGGCAATACGCTGCGTTGACTTCCTGAAAACGGCCTTGGCTATCAAGCAGCCAATACCCGTCTTGCGTCGCTGCCAATACGGCCTGGTGCAGCACCCTCTGGTTGGCAATGGTCTGGTTTGCGGCATCAAGTAGCTGTTTCATGTGTTCCTCTCACTTTTTTCACTTCTTGTTCATGGCGATTGCTGCCGGGTCACCGGGCAGAAACGGGGTGGGGATGCGTTGGCACACATGTTGCCCACTGGCGGGGTGAAACATCAGCTTGCGTGCGTAGGCACCATGAAAATCGGCGAGTTCCAGCACAATGCCTTCTTGTTCCAGCCAGTATTTGGCAAAGCTGCTGTTGCGCTTGCCCGGAGCCATGTCCCCAGCCTTGGTGGAAAACATGACGCCGGCCCCGAATGCCTTGGCACGCAAGCGTGATTTGACAGCGCCCTTGGCCAGCATGGCACTGAGCAGGCCTTCCATGCAGATATCGCCGTGCATGGTGGTCTTGCCGCCCGCTGCCGCATAGGTCTGGGCCGTTCCGGGGGCAAAGACGTAGTGGTTCATACCGCCTATCCTGGCAACGGGATCGTAGAGACACACCGACACACACGAACCCAGAATGGTGCGCAATACCCGCTCCTGCTCGACCGCCCAGGCGCCCTGCACCACGTTGATGGCCTTGCTTTCAATATCACGTGATTTGAACGAAAAGGCTTCCATGGTTTCAGCGGTGCGTGGGGTGGGTCAGCACAGGTACTTGGGAGAAAACGCATCCGCAGCCATCGGCCGCGCCAGCAGGAAGCCCTGGACAAGGTCGAAGTGGCAGTCCCTGATCTGCTGCAGTTCTTCGGGACGTTCTATGCCCTTGGCTACCGCCTGGAGCTGCAAGGTATGTGCCAGCTCGACAATGGATCTGAGCAACCCGGCATCACCGGGGTCTGTATCCATGGCGCCAATTTTCTGATCCACCTTCAGGCAATCCAGCGGCAGGCTTTGCAAGAGGTCCGGATCGGTACGGTGCGGGTTGAAACCATCCAGAGCCAGCGTAACACCCAGCATTTTCAGGCGGCGCAGGACGGCGATTGCCTGTGTCTCGTCTTCCAGGATGGTGTCTTCGGTGATGTCGAATTCCAGCCGTGCGGGCGCGATACCACTGTCACGCAGCGCCTGTTCGATGGTCGTAAACAACCCGTCCTGCCAGAATTGCAGCGACGAGATATTGATGGCCACCTTGAAGCTGTCCGCCAACAGGGGCTCCCAGAGTTTGATCTGGGCGCAAACGCTGTGGATGACCCAGGCGCCAATCGCAACAATCTCGCCGGTTTCCTCGGCGGTTCGCAACAGGCGTGGCAAGGCAATGTAGCCCAGGTCCGGCACTTTCCAGCGCAGCAAGGCCTCGGCGCCGACAACCTGGGGTTGTGCAAGTCCGCCTGGCAGCGCCAGCAGCGGCTGATAGAGCAGCCTGAATTCATGCTTTGCCAGCGCGCTGCGCAAGGCGCACCCGATGTCAAAATCAGGGTGCTGCACAACCGAGGTTTCAATGACGGAGCTTCCAGGTGCTGCGTGCTCAATGGAGATTTTGCCAGCCTCTACCAGGGTGACCAGGGTGTCGCCATTCTGGGGAAAGAACGCCAGTCCGATGGAGCAGCGCAAACCCGGTGGTTTTTCCGGCCAGTGCGTGTCGGGCGTGTCGGTATTGATCTGGTTGGCGATGCGTACAGCCCGTTCAGCATCGCCGTTTGCCCCCTGCGTTTGCGGATGCAGCAGCACAAAGTGTTGCTGGTCTTCCCGATACAAGGTGTCCGCCGCGTCCAGCAAAGGTGCCAGCCGCACGGCGATTTTCCGGGGCAGATCGTTGATGGCCAATGTGTCTTGCGGCAAGCTCAGGCGAATGACGCAGACGACAATCCTGTCGCCCTGGGCCAAGGAGGTTTTCATGGCGGTAAAACGCGACTGCGCCAGTGCGCGGTTGGGCAAGCCGGTGTGCGGATCGAAGTGCGCCAGGAAATCGATCAGACTTTCCTCGGGGGGTTTGAGCGATATGTCTTGCAGTACGACAACACACGAGTCGGTGTGTCCATCAAAGTTCTGCAGCGCAGACGCCGACATCTGGCAGGCAATGTAATTCTGGTCGCGTTTGAGCAAGCGCGCCTGCGTACTCCACGAGCCTTGTTTGCGCAGATCGGGCCAGGTTTTGGCCAGCGGGGATTTTGCATGCCGCGCCAGCAAGTCCATCAACGGCGTGCCGCGTACTTCTTCAATCGGGTAGCCCGTCAGTTGCACAAACGCCGGGTTGAGCGCCAGAATAAAGCCTTTGGCATCGGTCAAGGCAATGGCATTGACACTTGCAGCGAACGCATTGTTGAATTCGGTAGTCTGTGGTCTGGTGTCTTGAAACTTGTCGGCCTTTTCAACCTTTTCAACCTTGCTCTGGGTGCGCGCCAGACGCAAATGTGCCTGCACCCTGGCCAACACTTCCTTGCCATCAAAGGGTTTGGCGATGAAATCAACCGCTCCCACGGCAAACCCTGCCGTCTTGTCCTGCGCTTCGGTCAGCGCGGAGATGAAGATGACGGGGATGTGGGCGGTGGCCGGGTCAAATTTGAGGCAGCGGCACACGTCAAAACCGTTCATGCCGGGCATGCGAATATCGAGCAAAATCAGATCGGGTGCACGCTTGGTGGCACTCCAGAGCGCCAGCTCGCCATTGGTGGCTTCGCGCACGACATACCCGGCCATCCTGAGAATGGTCCCCAGCAACAGGAGCGAAATGGGCGTGTCCTCGACCACCAGGATTTCCGCCGGACGTGCAGTGCCCTCAACCGCAGGCGTTGTTGGCGGGGTTGATTGTGTGTCGTTTGCAAGGCTGTACTGCTCCAGCAGCTTTTTGGCCGCTTGCGCCATGGTGATGTGCGTGCGCACGCGCGCCAGTGTTTCGGCATCGGAGATGGGTTTGCTGATGAAATCGGTGCCGCCGGCATCAAAGCCTTCGAGCGTGTCGTCCATGTCGGCCATGTCGGTGATGAAAATCACGGGTACCGTCGCCGTATTGCTTTGCTGCCGGATGCTGCGGCACACGTCAAAACCGCTCATTCCGGGCATGCGCACGTCCAGCATGACCAGATCGGGCGCACGTTTGGCCATGGACCACAGGGCCAGCTCCCCATTGGGTGCTTCGCGCACGCCATAGCCGGCATTTTTCAGCAAGCTTACCAACGCCTGGCGTGATGCATGGGCGTCATCCACAACCAGAATGTCGCCCAGCGTGGTTTGCGTGGTTTTGGAAGATGGGATCATTTTTCAGTGATGGGCTTTTCAGTGATCAGCCGATGAAGAAAACTCTGGGCATTGACCGGCTTGCCAAACAGGTAGCCTTGCAATATGTCGCAGCCATTGGCGGCCAGAAATTGCGCTTGCTCTTTTTCTTCAACCCCTTCGGCCACGACTTCGAGCCGCATCGAATGGGCCAGTCCGATGATGGCCAGAACGATGGACCGGGCATCGGGTTCAACGAGCAAATCGCGCACAAACGATTGGTCGATCTTGAGGTAGTCAATGGGAAACCGTTTCAGATAACTCAAACTGGAGTATCCGGTGCCAAAATCATCCAGGGAGATGGTAACGTCCAGTGTCTTGAGTGCATGCATGGTTTCAATGGCGCGCTGCACGTCCTCGATGATGGCGCTTTCGGTAATTTCCAGTTCCAGGTACGCAGGCGGAATCTGGCTGGCAAGCAAGGCGTGCGTGACGGTTTGCACCAGATCGTGGCGCATGAACTGCACCCCTGAAAGGTTGACCGCCACCTTCACGTAACCATGCCCCTGGGCGTGCCAGCGTGCAATCTGCATGCACACGGACTGCAATACCCAGGTGCCAATTTCAACAATCCGCCCGCTTTCCTCGGCGACCGGAATGAACAAAGCGGGCGATACCATGCCCAATCCCGGTGTGTTCCAGCGCAGCAAGGCCTCGGCAGAAATGATTTTCCCGGAAGCCGCATGCACCTGTGGCTGGTAGAAAACCTCGAATTCGCTGCGCTCCAGCGCGTGGCGCAACCGTTGTGCGAGATCGAAACGCATGCGTCCGGCCTGATCGAGCTTTTCGGAAAAGAACGCATAGCTGGCACCCCCGTGGTCTTTGGCCCGCATCATGGCAATGCGTGCGTTGTTGCTCAGGTCTTCAAACGATACCCCATCCAGCGGGTAGGAGGCAATGCCAAGACTCACGGACACGTCGATGATGGCATCCTCGATCTTCACGGTGGCCGTCAATTTTTCCTGCAGGAACTGGGCGAAGTTGTTCAGGCCCAGGGAGTCGGTGGAGTCGCCGGGTGCACGGTGCACAATGATGAATTCGTCGCTGCTTTCCCGAAATACCGAATCGGTGCTCGGTAAATTGGATGTCAGGCACGATGCCATCCAGTGCAACAGGCCATCCCCGCAGGAGCGGCCATGAAAGTCGTTGACAAACCGGAACCTGTCCAGATTGACGCATAAAACAGCCAGGGACTCGGCCTCATGGTCCAGGCTGCTGACCAGTTGCGAGAAACGGTCCTCTACCAGCACCCGGTTGGGCAGGCCGGTCAGGGCATCGTGGCGCGTCAGAAAATTGATCAGCGTCTGCGCATCCTTGGCCTCGGACAGGTCCAGCGTCACGCACACATAACGAATCGGTTGACCGTCGCCATCGCCGTCGGTGACGCTGGAGATGCTTTGCAAGGTCGGAAACACGTTGCCATCCTTGTTTCTGCTCCAGACCTCCCCCGTCCACTTGCCCTCGGTTTGCACCACGCGCAACAGGTTGTCGAAAAATGCCGCATCGTGCCGGTCCGAGCGGAAGATGTGCGCACTTTTGCCCAGACACTCGGCCAATGCATAGCCCGATTGGGCGACAAAAGCCGGGTTGGCGGCAACAATGTTCCAGTCGCTATCGACAATCAGCATTCCCGCCAGGCTGGCTTCGAACGCGCTGGCGGCAATCCGCAGCTGGGCTTCGGCCTCGATCCTGGCGGCAATTTCTGTCTGCAGGACGTTGGCAGCATAGGTCAGTTGTTCGGTGCGCTGCGACACCCGCTCTTCGAGCAACAGTTTTTCTGCCTTGAGTTCCTTGGTGACACGCGCCAGCAACAAATGGGTGTCCACGCGCTGCAGCACTTCTTCGCTGGCAAACGGTTTGCCGACGTAATCAACAGCCCCTGCGCGAAAACCGCGCACTTTCTCGGAAATATCCGCATCTGCCGACAAAAAAATAAGCGGTATGGAAGCGGTGACCGGATTGGCCTTGAGCCGGCGACAGACCTCAAAACCATCCATGCCGGGCATGCGCACGTCCAACAGAATCAGGTCCGGTGGCCGATGGGCTGCCGTCCACAGCGCCAGCTCCCCATTGGGCGCGGTGCGCACCGTGTACCCTTGCTGGCTCAGTATTTCATACAGAAAACTGAGCGACGCAGGCACATCGTCCACGGCCAGGATTTCGCCTTTATGTTCCAATTGATCGGGTGCTGATGCCATCTTGAATATTCAGCGTTTCAATTGCTCGTAAAAATTCTCATGTGATCCAACGGATAGGAAGGTAACTTCCTTCGGGGAGTGCTTGTCTGGTTGCAATGAATAAGCCAACAAGGTTTCCTGGTTGTTAAGTTTGAACTTGTGGACAAACACCCCCGACAAGTCGCCGCGTTTTTCTTCACCAATTGCCGGATTATTGGCAACATTTCTGACCGCTTGATCAACAACCGTCTTGTCTTTTGCGTGCAGCTTTTTCACCATACGCGCAAACGAAGACGATGCGAGAACCTTTAACTCCATCAGACTACCCAAATTGGTACGGCGCAACCTGCCCGGCCTTGACTTCTTCAAGCGATAGCAATGTGTCTTGAATCATTCGCAGCGGCATGTCAGGATTCTCCAAAACGGCCTTTCCGATTCGTGCCCAGTGTTCAATCTGTTTAGGAACGGAGCGATGCTCCACCGCAGCAGTCACTTTTGCATCCTCTACCAGATCATCAGACAACTTCATGGGGACAGCCATTTATCTCTCCTTGCTTTTCCTTATGTCGGGTTGCATTATGCACACTAATGCTACCTTTTGAATCCTTTACTATTTACGGAACCCGGTGGTGCCAGTAACGCAGTGCCTGCTTTCGGAAACAGGCTTCATTTTCAACAATTTCCCGCTGCCATGGCCGCCACGATTGCCATGTGAAGGCGCCGCAGTGGGGAGAATCGAACACGGCAATGTTGCGCTCCTGGTAGCGCTGCACCACCGCACTGGCCGGGTGGCCGAAGCGATTGCGGTACCCGGCCTGCACAAGGCCTAGCCGTGGCGCCACGGCGTCCAGAAAGGCAGCGCTGCTCGATGTCTTGCTGCCGTGGTGCGGCACCAGCAGCACGTCGGCTTTCAATGGCGCACCACTGGCAATCAATCGGGCTTCCTGCGCTTGCTCGATGTCGCCCACCAGCAAGGCCGTTTGCGCGCCATTGCTGATGCGCAACACGCAGGACATGGTGTTGGGTTTGGGTTTGGTGCGTGCGTCATAGTCGCCCGGTTGCGGGTGCAGGATGTCAAACTGCACGCCGTCCCACTCCCAATGTTGCCCGGCAACACAGCGCTGCGCCGGACGCAAGGACTGCAGCAGATGGTCCGATTCAATCGAACTCAGGAGCTGCGCCTGTGGGTGCATGGCCAGAACCGCTGCGGCGCCGCCCACGTGGTCCGTGTCCCGGTGGCTCAGAATAACGCGGTCCAGCCGGGTGTGCATGGATTGCAACAAGGGCACCAGCACACGGTGCCCGGCGTCACTCTCCAGGCTGTAACGCGGCCCGGCGTCAAACAACAGCGCGTGCCGGGCGCTGCGCACCAGCACCGCGTTGCCCTGGCCAATGTCTGCCGCCAGCAACTCAAACTGCCCCACGGGTGGCAAGGCAGGCCGCCACAGCACCAGCGGTGCCAGCAGCGGAGCACCCAGCACCCGCAGGCTCCACGGCCAGGGCATGACCAGCACCAGACCACCCAACATCCCGGCGACAGCCACCCACAGCGGCGGCACGGCCAGCATCAGCATGGCCCAGGGCAAGGCGGCAAGCCACTGCAAATACACAAACAACCAACCGACGGCAGTAACTGCCATATCCCACAAGGGCGCCGCGCACACGCCCAGCAGGGCCAGCGGCGTCACCACCAGCGTGATCCAGGGAATGGCCAGCGCATTGGCAGCCAATCCGACCAGGGAAATCTGGCCAAAGAGCAGCACGCTCAGGGGTGTCAGGGCGATGGTGATGACCCATTGCTCGCGCAGATTGGCCAAAATTGTGCCAATCAGGCCGCCTGCGCTTGTGGGGTGTGCGGGAGGCGCTTTGAATTCAGTAGCAAACAAAACTCCGACCGCCACAAAGCTCAACCAGAAACCGGGTTGTAGCAGCGCCCAGGGATCACTGGCGACAACGACGGCGCAGGCCAGCATCCAGACGTGCGGCCACGGCCAGCGTGCGCCCGACAAGCGCAGCAGCGCCACCGTCGCCAGCATCAGGCAGGTACGCTGCGCCGGCACGCCCCAACCGGAAAACCAGGCATACGCACAAGCCAACACACACCCGCCGAACAAGGCGGCAAAAGGTGCCGGGAAGACCAGACACAGCCGACCCGAACGGCGCCACAGCCAACCAATCACCCCGGCCGCGCCCCAGGCGAACATGGTGATATGCAAGCCAGAGATCGACACCAGATGCGCCACCCCCGTGGCACGGAACACATCCCAGTCCGCGCGCTCAATGGCATTCTGATCGCCCACGACCAAAGCGGCCAGCATGCCGGCGAACGGACGCTGCTGCTGCTCTTGCAGGTGCGCAAAAATCCGCTCGCGCACCACCTGACGCGCCAGCGTGACGGGGTAATGCCAGGTTTGCTCCAGCCGCTCGGGCGGCGGGTCTTTGGCACTGGCGCGCACGTAAGCAGTGGCCTGCACGCCTTGCTCCCACAGCCACAGCTCGTAATCGAAGCCGTGCGGGTTGCGGCTGCCGTGCGGGGCTTTCAGGCGCACACGCAGCCGCCAGCGCTCCCCGGCGCGCACATCAGCTGGCAGGCGGTTCAGTTCAAGCGCCACATCTCCTGGCGCTGCTGCAGGCACTGCCGCAAACGCGCCGCCGTACCAGGCTACGTCCAGGCGCGCAGGCAGATGCAGTTCCCGCCCGTCAAGCTGCGCCGACTCCAGCTTGAGCCGAAAGCGCACGCCAGCTTCGTTGCGTTGTGGCAAATTCGCAACCACCCCGGTGACCAGCACGTCGCGCCCTTCGAGTGCTGGCGCCAGCGTGTCCGACAGGTACAGCGCAGCGCGCAAGCCGGTCAGTCCAAACCCAAACCCGAACCCGATACCCGCCAGCATGCCCGTCACGGCGAGCATGCGTCGAATTTCCGCTCTGTATTTCGTAGCTACTCCCGCACACCCCACAAGGGCTTGAAGCACAAATGCCACATAAATCGGCCAGTCCCAGAGCTGCATTTGCCGCAATTGCAGCGCGCTGCCGACGACAAAGCCCACAAGCGCGGGGAACATCAGGGGTCGAATTAGCCTGTAACGCCTATGGGCCGTGCGGGGACAGCTATCATTTTTGCATTCCTGCGTCGGGAATCGTGATGCTGCCATCGGTGAAGACCAGTTCCATGGGGTAGCACTGCCCCTTCAGGTAGTCTTCCATGCACTGCAGAACCAGGGGACTGCGGTGGCGTTCGGTACTTTGGCGGATTTCGTCGGGCGTCATCCATACCGTGCGCACAATGCCGGTATCCAGGGGGCGCGCGGGATCAAAAGTGCCCAGCGTGCCGCAATAGGCAAAGCGCAGATAGGTCACGTCATTCGATTCGTCCGGTTTATTCGGGTCGTTCGGTGCGCGTTGCACCCGCGCCATGTACACCCCGACCAACGCGGTGGGCGAGAACTGGTGCGCTGTTTCTTCCAGCACCTCACGCGCACATCCCTGTGCCAGGGATTCACCGGGTTCGAGATGCCCCGCCGGATTGTTCAGGCGCAGCCCGTCGGACGTCACTTCCTCAACCAGTAAAAATCGGCCCTCGTGCTCTATGACAGCGGCCACGGTAACGCTGGGTTTCCATCGTGTATTCATGCGTGCATTATCGAAGAGATGCAAGACGGATGGGCCTTGCAGGAGACCTCGCGCACGAATACTCCCAAAACCGTAGGAGAATAGCGCATATTTTTCAGTTAAGCTTCGCGCCGCAGCGTCCGCAGCGTCTGTTGCGTGTGCGCTACCCATACCGGATACCCCATACCAAAACCAAATACCAGCAGAGGAGTCGTTTCATGCAGACTGGCTTAACCACCGCAACGACATCGGGTCCAGCCCCCGTTGCCAATGCCGCTTCGTCGGCCCCACCCAAAACACCCCAACGCATCGGCGTCGTGCGCGAGATTTTTCCCGGCGAGAAACGGGTCGCCACCGTGCCCGAGGTGGTGGAAAAACTCATCAAGCTGGGTTTCAAGGTGGCCGTCGAATCCGGCGCGGGCGACTTGGCCAATTGCAGCGACGACACCTACCGCGCAGCTGGCGCCGAGGTCATTGCGGGTGCTGCCAACGTGTGGGCGGCTTGCGACATTGTTTTCAAGGTACGCGGCCCCACGCCTGAAGAAGTGGCGCTGATGCACAAGGGTCAGACGCTGGTGAGCTTTATCTGGCCAGCGCAAAACCCGGAACTGCTCAAGCAGCTGGAGGCCGCCGGAGTCACGGTGCTGGCCATTGACGCGCTGCCGCGCACACTCAGCCGCGCCCAGAAGATGGATGCGCTGACTTCCATGGCAGGTGTCAGCGGTTACCGCGCCGTTGTTGAAGCCGCCAACGCTTTTGGCCGCTTTTTCAATGGCCAGATCACGGCGGCAGGCAAGGTGCCCCCGGCCAAGGTCTTCATCGCCGGTGCGGGTGTGGCGGGTCTGGCGGCAATTGGCACGGCAGCCAGTCTGGGCGCCATCGTGCGTGCCAATGACACCCGTGCAGAAGTGGCCGATCAGGTCGTCTCGCTGGGCGGCGAGTTCGTCAAGGTTGATTACGAGGAAGAAGGCTCGGGCGGCGGCGGCTACGCCAAGGTGATGAGCGAAGGTTTTCAGAAGGCCCAGCGCGCGATGTACGCCAAACAGGCGAAGGAAGTGGACATCATCATCACCACCGCCTTGATTCCGGGCAAGCCCGCACCCAAGCTCATCACTGCCGAAATGGTGCAAAGCATGAAACCCGGCAGCGTGATTGTCGATATGGCAGGCGAGCAAGGCGGTAACTGCGAACTGACCGAGCCGGGCCAGGCAGTGGTGAAGCACGGCGTGACCATCATCGGCTATACCGACCTGGCTTCGCGTCTGGCCAAGCAGTCGTCCACGCTGTACGCCAATAACCTGTTTCGCCTGACCGAAGAGCTGTGCAAGACCAAGGACGGCAACATTGACGTCAATATGGAAGACGAAGCCATCCGGGGCCTGACCATCGTTCGCCAGGGCAGCATCACCTGGCCACCGCCACCGCCCAAACAAACGGCTGTGGCCCCGGCTGCAGCCAAACCTGTTGCCACTGCACCTGCGGCCAAGAAAGGTGGCCATGGGCACGGCGCCGCCAGTGAACCCATGGCGGCAGGCAAGCTGGCGATCATGTTCGCAGTGGCCGCACTGCTTTTCGGGTTTGTGGGCGCCTATGCACCGGCGGCCTTCCTGGGACACTTCACGGTGTTTGTGCTGGCCTGCTTTGTCGGCTACATGGTGGTCTGGAACGTGACGCCCGCGCTGCACACGCCGCTGATGAGTGTGACCAATGCGATTTCCAGCATCATCGCCATCGGCGCGCTGGTGCAGATTGCGCCGCCACTGGGCACGACCGACTGGATTCGCTGGCTGGCGGTTGCCGGTATCGTTCTGACGACGATCAATATGTTCGGCGGCTTTGCCGTCACCCAACGCATGCTGGCCATGTTCCGCAAGTAAAGCAAGTAGAAGGAGAATTTATGAATGACGGTTTGGCAACAGTCTCCTATATCGGGGCGACGATTCTGTTTGTGTTGAGTCTGGGTGGCTTGTCCAACCCGGAAACTTCGCGCCGGGGCAATCTGTACGGCATCATCGGCATGGCCTTGGCCGTGCTGGCCACGGTCTTTGGCCCGCGCGTATCGCCTGCGGGCATTCCGTGGATCATCGGCGCCATGGCCGTGGGTGGCAGCATCGGCATTTACGCAGCGCGCACGGTGCAGATGACGCAGATGCCCGAATTGGTGGCATTGATGCACAGTCTGGTCGGTCTGGCGGCGGCGCTGGTGGGTTTTGCCAGCTACTTCGACCCCACGTCCCATCTCCTGGGCGCCGAGAAAACGATTCATGAAATCGAAATCTACATGGGCATCCTGATTGGCGTGGTGACGTTCACCGGGTCGTTGATCGCCTTTGGCAAGCTCAATGGCCGCATTGATGGCAAACCGCTGACGCTGCCCGCACGCCACTGGATGAATCTCGCCGGGCTGCTGGTCGTGATTTACTTTGGCGGCGTGTTCATCCAGTCGCCGTCGCATGAGCAAGGCATCACCGCGCTGATCGTCATGACGGTGATTGCCGGTTTGTTTGGCATTCACATGGTGATGGCCATTGGCGGCGCCGACATGCCGGTGGTGGTGTCGATGCTCAACAGCTACTCGGGCTGGGCGGCTGCGGCCACCGGCTTCATGCTCTCCAACGACTTGCTGATCGTCACCGGCGCCCTGGTGGGCTCCAGCGGCGCGATCCTGTCGTACATCATGTGCAAAGCCATGAACCGCAACTTCATCAGCGTGATTGCCGGCGGCTTTGGCACCGGCGGTGGTACCTCTGCGCCCAAGGGCGCCGCCGCACAGCCTGCGGGCGAAGTGTCCCCGATCTCCAGCGCCGAGACAGCCGAGCTGCTGCGCGAAGCCAAGAGCGTCATCATCGTCCCCGGCTACGGCATGGCGGTGGCGCAGGCGCAGCACACGGTTTATGAAATCACCAAGCACCTGCGGGAAAAAGGCGTCAACATCCGCTTTGGCATCCACCCGGTGGCCGGGCGCATGCCAGGGCACATGAACGTGTTGCTGGCCGAGGCCAAGGTTCCGTACGACATCGTGCTGGAAATGGACGAGTTGAACGACGATTTTCCCAGCACGGATGTGGCCATGGTGATTGGCGCCAACGACATCGTGAACCCGGCAGCGCAGGATGACCCCTCCAGCCCGATTGCCGGCATGCCGGTGCTTGAAGTCTGGAAAGCCAAGACCTCGATTGTGATGAAGCGCTCCATGGCGTCGGGTTACGCCGGGGTGGATAATCCGCTGTTCTACAAAGACAATAACCGCATGCTGTTTGGTGACGCCAAGAAAATGCTCGACGAAGTATTGGGCGCACTCAAAGCCTGACGACAACCCCGACATACCCCATTCGTGAAGGATTTGCAAAATGACTGACCGTATCTGGCTGAGTAGCTATCCCAAGGGCGTTCCCTCCGACATCAACACGACAGCCTACACCTCCTTGGTGGCCTTGATCGAAGAAAGTTACAAGAAGTACGCCAAACAGGTGGCGTACAGCTTCATGGGCAAGGACATCACCTACGCCCAGGTCAACAGCCTGAGCCAGGCCTTTGCTGCGTATCTGCAAGGTTTGGGGCTGGTCAAAGGGGACCGTGTGGCGATCATGATGCCCAACGTGCCGCAGTACCCGGTGGCCGTTGCCGCCATCCTGCGCGCGGGCCTGGTGGTGGTCAATGTCAACCCGCTCTACACCGCGCGCGAGTTGCAACACCAGTTGCAGGATTCAGGCGCCAAAGCGATTGTCATTATCGAAAACTTTGCCACCACGCTGGAAAAATGCCTGGCGGCAACGCCCATCAAGCACGTGGTCCTGTGCGCCATGGGCGACCAGCTGGGCCTCATCAAGGGCAGCGTCGTCAACTACGTGGTGCGCAATGTCAAAAAGCTGGTGCCGGAATACAAGCTGCCAGGGGCGGTGCGTTTCAATGCCGCGATAGCACTGGGAACCAAGGCGCCCTTCAAAAAGCCGGAGACCAGACCCGACGACATTGCCGTGCTGCAATACACGGGTGGAACGACCGGGGTGTCCAAGGGGGCCGTGCTTCTGCACCGCAACGTGATTGCCAACGTGTTGCAGTCCGAGGCCTGGAACATCCCGGTCATGGGAACGATACCCGCTGGCGAGCAACCGACGGCGGTGTGCGCCTTGCCGATGTACCACATCTTTGCCTTCACGATTGGCATGATGCTGAATATGCGCATGGGTGGCAAGCTGGTGCTGATTCCCAATCCGCGCGATATTCCCGCTGTGCTCAAGGAACTGTCCAAGCACACCATCCACAGTTTCCCGGCGGTCAACACCCTGTTCAATGGTCTGGTCAACCATCCCGACTTCAGTACCGTGGACTGGAGCCATCTGAAAGTTTCGCTGGGCGGCGGCACGGCGGTGCAAGGTGCTGTTGCCAAGCTGTGGTTTGAAAAAACGGGCTGCCCGATTTGCGAAGGCTATGGTTTGAGCGAAACCTCGCCATCGGCATGCTGCAACGTGGTGACAGCCAGTGAATATACCGGCACCATCGGCATCCCGCTGCCCAATACCTACATGAAACTGCTCGATGACGAAGGCCAGGAAGTGGCGCAGGGGCAGTCTGGCGAGATCGCCATCAAGGGGCCGCAGGTCATGGCCGGTTACTGGCAGCGCCCCGATGAAACCGCCAAGGTCATGACGCCCGATGGCTACTTCAAGACCGGCGATATCGGCGTCGTGGATGCGCGTGGCTTTTTCAAGATTGTCGACCGCAAGAAGGACATGATCCTGGTCAGCGGTTTTAATGTATTTCCGACCGAGCTGGAAGAAGTTCTCACCCACATGCCCGGAATCCTGGAGTGCGCCTGCGTGGGCGTGCCCGATGCCAAGACCGGCGAGGCGGTCAAACTGGTGATCGTCAAGAAAGACCCCAATGTCAGCGAGGCCGATGTGCGCGCCTACTGCAAGGAAAACCTGACCGGCTATAAACAACCCAAGGTGATTGAATTCCGCGCCGAACTGCCCAAGACACCGGTGGGCAAGATTCTGCGACGCGAGCTGCGCGGAAAATAGCCGCAAGCAATGACACAAACCCCCTTCAATTGGCAAGACCCTTTTTTACTCGAACGCCAGCTCACCCACGACGAGCGCATGGTGCGCGATGCCACCGCTGCTTATTGCCAGGATCGGCTATTGCCACGGGTCACGCAGGCCTTCCGCACGGAAACCACCGACGCCGCCATCTTTCGTGAGTTGGGCGAGCTGGGCCTTCTCGGTCCCACCATCCCCGCAGACTACGGCGGCCCCGGCCTGAACTACGTTTCCTATGGGCTGATTGCCCGCGAGGTCGAGCGCGTTGACAGCGGCTACCGTTCGATGATGAGCGTGCAAAGTTCGCTGGTCATGGGGCCGATCCATGCATTTGGCACCGAGGCGCAGCGGCAAAAGTTTCTGCCCAGACTGGCAAGGGGCGAGTGGATTGGCTGCTTTGGCCTGACCGAATCCGACCACGGCTCCGACCCCGGCGCCATGGCCTGCCGTGCGCACAAGGTGGATGGTGGCTACCGTTTGTCGGGCAGCAAGATGTGGATCACCAATAGCCCGATTGCCGATGTGTTCGTGGTCTGGGCCAAGGAAGTCTCCGAAGGCGGCAAACCCGGACCCATTCGCGGCTTCGTGCTGGAAAAAGGTATGGCCGGCCTGAGCGCGCCCCCTATCCTTGGCAAAGTGGGGCTGCGTGCCAGCGTGACCGGCGAGATTGTCATGGACGGCGTGTTTTGCCCGGAAGAAAATGCCCTGCCCGAAGTGCGTGGACTCAAAGGGCCTTTTACCTGCCTGGACAGTGCCCGTTACGGCATTGCCTGGGGCGCATTGGGTGCAGCCGAAGACTGTTGGCTGCGCGCGCGCCGCTACACGCTGGAGCGCAAACAGTTCGGTCGCCCGCTGGCAGCCAACCAGCTCATTCAAAAAAAACTGGCCGACATGCAGACAGAAATCGCGCTCGGCTTACAAGGATGTTTGCGCCTGGGCCGCATGAAGGATGAGGGCACGGCGTCGGTGGAAATCACGTCCATCCTCAAGCGCAACTCCTGCGGCAAGGCGCTCGACATCGCCCGTGCGGCACGCGACATGCTGGGCGGCAACGGCATCAGCGATGACTATGGCGTGGCGCGCCACCTGGTCAATCTGGAAGTGGTCAATACCTACGAAGGAACGCACGATATTCACGCATTGATTCTGGGCCGCGCCCAGACCGGCATCGCCGCCTTCGCCAATTGACACATTCCGCTATTTTGACCATGTTGCCACCAGATTCCACATCAGCCCAAGCACCTCCTGTGTCCATTGCCGTGCTGCTGGTAGAAGACAACATCATCAACCAGAAGCTGGCGATGGCCTTGCTGGCGCGCCTGGGTTATACGCCAACCCTGGCGGAAAACGGTGTGCAGGCCGTCGAGGCAGCGCAGCAAGCGACATTCGCACTGATTCTGATGGACATACAAATGCCGGAAATGGACGGATTGGAGGCCACGCGGCGCATTCGTGCACAACCTGGCCCGAACCAGCATGCACCCATCATCGCGGTCACGGCCAACACCATGCCGTCGGACCGGATCGCCTGCCAAGAGGCCGGAATGGACGACTTTCTGGCCAAACCGTTCACACGCGAGCAGTTTACGCAGTGCGTGACACGGCAAATCCGCCAAACGTAGTATCAGGGCTTGCCCAGGCGCTTGCGGGCCGCTTCGATGCCGCCGTAGTTTTCCACATGGCTGAAACCCATGGCTTTCAGTGTCTCCTGCGCCAGCGCCGAACGCCGCCCTGAGCGGCAATAGAGAATCACCGTGTCGTCCTTGGCGACTTTCTCCGCTTCGATCAGACGGTCGATGGCGCGATGGTCCATGTGGATGGCGCCATCAATATGCCCTTGCACGTATTCGCTCTCCGTGCGCACGTCAATCAGCACGGTTTTCGCCCCAACGGCCATGCACGCCGCACACAAAACCCAGGCCACCACCAAACGTACAAAATGTTTCATGTTTTCGCTCCCAGGGCCAGCGCCTCTTCGCGCGACGTGGCCAGTGCGGCCTTGTCGGGTGACAAGTGCGTGTCCCAGCCCGCCAGATGCCGCGTACTGATGTTGCTCAATGCCGTGATCCATTCGGGGTCGTCGTTCAGGCACGGGATGTAGTGAAACGTCTTGCCACCGGCGAGCAGGAATGCGGCGCGGGCTTCCATACTGATTTCTTCCAGGGTCTCCAGACAATCGCTGACGAAACCGGGACACACCACATCGACCCGCTTCACACCCGCCTTGGCCAGTGCCACGAGCGTTGGCTGTGTATAGGGCTGTAACCACTGCGCGCGCCCCAGACGTGACTGGAAAGTGACTTTGTACTCCTCTTTTTTCAGCTTCAAGCGCTCGGCCAGCAAGCGCGCCGTCTTGAAACATTCACAATGGTAAGGGTCGCCCAGTTCCAGGGTGCGTGCGGGTACACCATGAAAACTCATGACCAGCGGCGTCGAGTAACCATTGCTTTTCCAGTGGCGCAACACGCTGGCGGCCAATGCGTCGATGTAATCCGGGTGGTCGTGGTAATGGTTGATGAAGCGAAATTCCGGCAGGAAACGGGTGCGCTGCGCCCAGGCATACACCGCATCGAACACACTGGCGGTGGTGGTGGCGCTGTACTGCGGATAAGCGGGCAGGACCAGCACACGGGTCACGCCATCGGCCTTCATGGCGTCGAGCTGGCTGGCAATGGATGTGCTGCCGTAGCGCATGGCCCAGCGTACCTTGACGCCGTGGTTGCGCTGCCCCAGCCAGCCTTGCAGCATCTTGGCCTGTTTTTCCGTCCATATCTTCAAAGGCGAGCCGTCCCTGGTCCAGATGCTGGCGTACTTGGCCGCCGACTTGGCCGGACGAAAACGCAAGATGATGCCGTGCAGAATCAGCCACCACAGCAGCCGGGGAATTTCCACGACCCGACGGTCACTCAAAAACTCCGCCAGGTAGTGGCGCACAGCGGAGGTACTGGGCGCATCGGGCGTGCCCAGGTTGCACAACAAAATGGCCGTCTGCGGCGCCTGGCCGTGGGTATAAGGGGGTTCCTTGCGAAAGTACATGGGCATGGGTATGGAGTTTATGGCCTTAGCGTGAGCGTACTCATCGTATGGTTTTGCACGTCCGCAGCATCCAGGTGCTGCGGCACATAGACACCTTGCGCAAAGCGCTCGGCCTGGTCGGCGTAATGGGGGTCAAACAAGACACCACTTTGGCCCACCGGATTGATGCCGACCGCCTTGCTGGCATCGGCAAAGTCGATGACCTTTCGGGTGGATGGCCCAGCCCTGACAGGCCAGGGTCCGGGGCCGATGAAATAGTACAGATTGTTGGGCGTGTCCCGGCCACCGGGCACGGGAAATGGCCCGACATTGAAGAGCAGGTGCAGCGGTTTTTGCACCCCCAGGGGATGGGGATGCGTCAGGGTATGCGCATTGCCCCATTTCCATTGCAGCAAATCCGTGCCATACATCGACTCCAGGTGTTTGAGCGTATTTTTCCAGGCCATGCGCGTGATCTCGACGCGGCTTTCCACGGGCTTGGTGTTGATGTTGTCCCACCAGGGCGAGTTGGCATCCGCAACCAGACGGGGCAAGGCATGGTCCAGTGCAAAGGTTCTCAGGAGATTCCTGAACTGGACGTCTTCCAGTTCATCGGCCATCGCTGCATGGGTCAATTCGTACAACAGTTGGGTAAACAACAGCGCCGCCATGCTGCTGTGGCTGTAGTCGCCATCCCATTTTTCCAGGGGTTCGATGAAGGCTTTTTCGTAAGGATCGGTGGTGACCGATTTCAGTACGGGCAACAAATCTTCAAGAATGCGCGGGCCGTAACCATTGCCACCATCCAGCTGTAACTTTTGCGCCTCTGCGGTGTCCCACTTGCGATCCAGGTCCTGCAACGCAGCATCCAGCCGCTGCACCCGATCCGCCAGGCAGTAGTAGCCGGGAACGGGAACGCCACTGACGGGTTTGGGCTGGTTATTGGCCGAAACGATGTAGCCGCGTCGCGGGTTTTCTTCCTGCGGGTTGAATTGAAAATAGTAAAACCCGTTTTTGTCTGCCTCGGTGCCGCTGCCATCCAGGATGAATGCCGGGTTGACGCCCCGTGGGCGAATGGGCAATTTGGCCGCAGCCCACCAGCCAATGTCGCCCGCAGCGTTGGCCCAGACAATATTGAGGCCGGGAGAGTGGATTTTCTCGACAGCGGCGCGCGCCTTGTCGCGCGTATCAGCACGGTTAAGCTCGTAAAAGGCCTGCAAGAGCGGATTCTCGGTTTCCAGAAACGCCCACCACATGGCAACCACCGACTTGTCGAAGCTCTCGGCCAACACGTCGCTGATGATGGGTCCGTGCGGCGAGCGGCGCAGCTGCACTTGCACCGGCTGTGCATTCTTGACGGCAATCGTCTCGGTACGGGTCTGCAATTCCACCCATTGGCCGCGTACCCAGACCTGATTCGGGTTGGCCGGGTTGACCTTTTCGGCAATCAGGTCCACATCGTCATTTTCGAACATGGTCAGACTCCAGCCGAAGCGCTGGTTATGCCCCAGCAAGGCCAGCGGGTTAAGCGCCAGGTGGTGGCCATACAGGTCAAAGCCGGGGCTGCGCACGTGCGCTTCGTACCAGACTGCCGGAACGGAATACGCCATATGCGGATCTCCGGCCAGCAAAGGCTTGCCGCTGACGGTAATACCACCCGAGATAGCCCAGGCATTGCTGCCGGCAAATGCAGGCACACCCGCCAGTTCCAGTGCCTCGTGGCTCAGATTGGCCAACTGGTTCAGCCCCTGCCAGTCGCGCTTTTTCAGCGCCAATGGTTCAATGACCCCTTCGGGACGCCACTCCAGATCAAACACCCGCAAATAATCGGCCCCAAGTTCGTCGCGCACATACGTCAATACCGGCTCGGTTTTGAACGCCATGGCAAAGCTGTAGGCCAAAAAGCCGGAAACGGCAAACGAATCCTGCGCGGTGAAGGGGCGTTTGGGAATCCCCAGAATGTCAAACTCGATGGGCGCAGCATGCGTCGCCTGGTACTGGTTGACACCATCCAGATAGGCCAGCAAGGCGATGCCTGCCTTGCTGCTCACATCCAGTTTGGCGGCCATTTCTGCGGCCCTGACAGGGATGCCCAGTGTGCGAAAGAGTTTATCGGTTTCCAGCATCCGGGCGCCCAGCACCTCGGACAACTCCCCCTTGGCCAGGCGGCGCGCCATCTCCATCTGAAACAGACGGTCTTGCGCATGCACATAACCCAGTGCGCGGTACATATCGATTTCATTGTCGGCACGGATATGCGGCACACCGCGTTCGTCGTAAGCCACGCTGACCGCTGCCGCGAGTTTTGGCAGTTGCACCGTACCACTACGCACCGGCTGTTTGGTATGGATATACCAGCTGAAAACGCCCGCAGCGCCCAACAGGACAGTGGCGATGATGGCAATGGCGATTTTCAACGCAAGGTGCATGGCTTGCTACTTTCGGTCATGGAGAATTGCATGGTTATTTCTGCTTTATTTCGGCAATTATTGGGCTCAAGTTTTGGAGATACTGGATGCACTGACACATTGACCACTTCCACTGGAGAGACTGCCATGCAAACCAACTGCCAAAGCCCTTCACTGCCCAGGCAAGATGGCCCCATGTTCCACCGGGAAGGGATCGTATTTGCCCCGACGTACACGCCCAAACCGCTTCCTGCGGCGGATTTTGTCGAAATAGCGGTCTGCGCCATGCGTGCATTCAAGGACGAACTGGAGCGGCAAAAGCAGTACGCACTGCGCGCGCGCGAAGCCGCAGCCATGTCGGACATTCCCCCCATCACCACCTTGCCTGCACGGCCTGGGGTTATGCAGCAATGGGCGGCAAGGTTCCGGGCATTTGCCTGAGACCATCGGGCATCAACGTTGGCTTGTGCTGGCCGCCGTTGCGTGCCAGACACCATCGCGCAGCTCCAGGCTGAAGGTCTCCAGCGACTCCAGACGGTAGCTCTGGCCGTTGCGCGTGCCACTTTCAATCACTACCGATTGCACTTCCAGCCCCTTGCATTGCTCGACCGTAACGCCTTGCGCCAGCTTGGCCTGCACCACCGGACGACGGCTGGCGAAATCACGTACCTGATTCAATGACGCAAAAGTGCTGCGCGCCAAGGCATCCCGGTCAAAGGTGTGTTGCGTGCTGCGTCCGTCGGCTTGTTGCAGCGTTGCCACCACAGAAGCGGAAGCATCAAACATATCGACAAACTTTTGTGCATCGCGCTGGGCAATGGCCGCATCGAGCTGTTCCAGCCAACGGTTGGCAATCGTGTGCGCGGGGCATTGTGCGCTATCGCTGTCGGTTGGTGGTGTTGCAGCGTTACGGCTATCCGATTGCGGCACCGCAGCGGCTGCATCCGGCTTGGTCTGTTTTGCTGGCTCGGGCAAGGTCAACAAGGCGCGGCTCAACTGCGCCGCCGCATAGGCAGGCAACTCCGCATCGAATCGTCCTGGAACGTAAAAACCGGGAACCTTGTCCAGCAACACCGGCAGCAAGGCCGTCAACAAGGCGCGTGACTTGCGACGGTTCGGCGCCGGCGCAAAGCCCACCTGGCCGGCATTGACTTCCAGCACCGCGCCCTGGCCGTCCATGGCGGTGCGCATGGTGGTACTGCCCTGGTACACGCGGTTGTACGTTCCTTCGCGTTGCTGGAATTGCTGCGCCAGCTCCGGTGACAGCACATAGGGTTCATAGTCGGTGCCGCGCACCCCCATCAGCGATGTGGGCGTGGCAACCTGGTAATTTTCCGGGTTGCGCTTGCCAATCCACCCCGTCATCATCCGCAGGGCACCGCTGAGAATGCGCACACCGAAATGGTCATCGCTGCCTCCTTGCGCCTTGAATCGTTCGACCATGAAGGCCGCGTTGGGACGCACAGCGATCACGCCTGCATCTTCGGTGCGCAGCACCACCTCGGCCGCAGGGAGGGTTTGCACCTTGTCCCCGACACGCACCACATCCCCCACCTTGAGATCGCGCACGTGGGCCGCATTGCCTGTGCTGATGATCTGCACGCCGCCGCTGACACGCTGCACCGTGGCAAAACGCACACCCGCTTCCTGGTCCGCCGCCATGGCAGGCAGGAGCACGGCCCCCGCCAAAAAAAGCCAGGCGCACATCCGGCGCCATGCCACCACTTCCCGTATGTTTGGAAAATTCATCATGTCACACCCCCTTGGTTATAACTTGGTTGCCAATGTGCATCCGAAACCAGCCCCATGCGCATGGCATAGCGCACCAGTCCGGCAACTTCATGGATATCGAGCTGGCGCATGAGCTGGCTGCGGTGCGTTTCCACTGTTTTAACCGATACATCCAGCCGACGCGCAATTTCCTTGGAGCTTTGCCCCTCCGCCACCAATTGCAGCACCTCGCGCTGGCGGGGCGTCAGCACCTCTTCCACCGGCTCCTCGTTGCGCAAACGCTGCACATAATCGCTCACCACCCCCTTGGAGACCGCCGGACTGAGGTAGGTTTCGCCACACAACACCGCCTTGAGCGCCAACTCCAGCTCCAGCGGCGCTGCATCCTTGAGCAAATACGCCATCGCACCATGGCACAAGGCCTGGCGCACGTACTCCTCGTTTTGGTGCATCGACAGTATCAGCACACGCATATCGGGCCAGGCCTTGGTGATGCGCCGCGTGGCATCCAGGCCATTGAGCCCGGGCATGGCAATGTCCATCAGAACCAGCTGGGGACGTAACTTTTCAACCAGCACGAGCAACTCCAGTCCGTCACTGGCTTCGCCCACCACCTCGATGTCCGCCATGGACTCCAGCAGCATGCGCAAACCGACCCGCACCAGGGTATGGTCATCCGCCAACACAACGCGGGTGGAACTGATTGCGCTCATGCGGACTCCTCGTGGTTGCGCCACGGGCAGGTGAGCCGCACCACGCTGCCCGCGCCAGGTGTTGACTGGATGGTAAGCTGCCCGCCGATCAGGGTGGCGCGTTCCTGCATACCCAGAATCCCGGTGCTGGCGCCCGTCAGGGCGCGCGCCTGCATCTCTTCCAGGTTGAAGCCACAGCCGTCATCCGTGATACGCAAAAACAGCTGGTCGTTCACACGCTCCAGGCTGATATCGACCTGGAGCGCCTGGGCATGGCGCGCAATATTGGTCAGAGCCTCCTGCACAATGCGAAAGCAGGCGGTTTCGATGTCCGAGGCCAGGCGCATTGGCGTGCGCACGTGGTGAAACCTGACCGTAAAACCGCTGCGGCTGGCGCTTTGCTCGGAAATCCATTGCAATGCCGCTGCCAAGCCCAGATCATCGAGTATGGAGGGGCGCAAGGTGGTGGCCAGACGCCGCACCTGCTGCAGGGCATCTTCGACGATACGGATGTTTTCCTGGTTCAAATCCGTCAGCGGCTGCCCCTTGAGCCGCGCACCCAGCTGCAGGTTGATCTTGATCGCCGTCAGGGATTGGCCCAGTTCATCGTGCAGCTCGATGGCCACGCGCCTGCGTTCCTGCTCCTGAACCTCCAGCACACGCCGCGACAATGCCTTGAGCTGGCGCGTGGTATTGATCAAACGGGTATCCGTATGGTGCTTGTACAACGCCATGGCCAGCGTGGTACCCAGCTCGCGTTCGGAAAACGGCTTGAGCAGATACCCGAAGGGTTCTGTGAGTTTGGCGCGTGCGACCACTTCTTCGGCGGAAGACGCCGTGAGAAACACCACCGGCACACGGTAGCGCAGGCGAATGGTGTCGGCTGCGCTGATTCCGTCCTCCGGACCACCAAGCCCGATGTCCATCAGCACCAGGTCGGGCGCAAGGTCTTGCGTCATCTGTACCGCTTGCATCGCGTCACCGGCCACGCCCACAGGCTCAAACCCCAGGGACTTCAATTGAAAGCCGATGTCACGGGCGACCAGCGCTTCATCTTCCACCACCAGAATCCTTTGCCGTCTCAGCTGCGGACTGATGGCAAGGTTTGCCGAATAGAGCGGACGTACTTCGGAAGGCGCCATTACGTATAAATCACTTGTATTTCGCGTCAATTTCCCACACCGCAGTCTGTACCAGACGCTGCACCATGGTATCCAGGCCAACGCCGCCCTTGGCGCCTGCGGAAATTCCCAGCACACTGGTATTTTTGTTGCCCACCTCCATCTTGAGCTCCTTGTAGCCTTGCGCCACTTGTTCGGTGGTGTTGGCATTCATGATCTTGTAGCGCATGCCCACCAACCAGACACCCGTTGATTCATCGGTCTTGACCGACCCCACGACCTGCCCCGCCGCCGAGCCGCCAACGCCCCCGGCGAACTGGCTGACCAAGCCACCAATGGCGGCACCGTCAAAGCCCTTGGTGTTGGCTGCAATGGGTTCGGCCTTGAGAATGTCGAACTTCACAATCCATTTGGTGGTCTTGAGTTTGCCTGCTTGCAGCGATTTGCGCGCCGCCGCCGCGTTGCCCACGTTGTACGCCAGCGTGATTTCATTCAGCAAATGCCCCAGACTGGCCCGCTCCAGCACCGTGAAATTGGCTTGCGACAACTCCAGCTCGCCAAAATCGGCGATATTGTTGGGCGTGATTTTCTGGGTAAAGCTGGCATTGTTGCTCTTGATCTCCCCCGGAATGACGATCAGTGCCGGTCCCTTTTTCTTGCTGTTTTTGTAGGCCACCTCCTTGTAAGCCGCTGCATCGGCGGCTGCATTGGCCTTCTCGGACGTGGAACTGCCGGCATTGGGCGAAGGATTGCCAAACGTCGGTGCACCTGACGCAGCGGCCTTGTCAGACTCTCCCCCGGAGCCCGCACGCGGCGCGGTTTCCATACAAGCCGCCAGAAAAAGTGCCAGCACTGTCAAAAACAACACCCGCATGCACAAAAATGGATTCGTCTTCATTGAAATTCCCCCACACCCTGGAGTAAAACTGCAAGTCTACGTCCTAAATCTGTGTTTTGGTACGTTTTGGGATCGCTGCACTACACTTGAATACGCAAACGCATGCCCGTCCAGGTGGAAATATGGAAGGAATTTGCCTTTACCGCCCGTGGATAGATCGGGGGCAGCTATTTTTTACATAGCAAATAGACGCAAGAACCATGCAAAGAGATACCAAAGACCATCCCGGACCAGCTTGCCCATACGTGGGTGATGTGGTTGATGTGCGTGAGCGGGGGTTCACCCTGGTTGAACTGGTCATGGTCATACTGATGCTGGGCATTCTGTCCGTTTTTGCTGTGCCGCGCGTGTTCGACCGTGGTGACTTTGACGCGCGTGGCCTGCACGACGTCACGCTGTCGTACCTGCGCTATGCGCAAAAAAGCGCGATTGCCCAGCGACGCACCGTCTGCGTCAGTTTTACCTCCAGCACCATTGCCTTGCGCATCGCCAATGCCGCCGGGGTCTTTGACTGCGCGGGCGTCAGTGGCACAGCACTCACCGGCCCCGATGGCAATGCCAGCGGATCGGCCAATGGTGCAACCTACAGCGGAGCGGTCCCGACGGCGTTCGGTTTCGACGCGCTGGGCCAACCCGTCGATACCAGTGGCAACACGGTAGCCAGGGCCACGATCCAGGTTGCCAATGCCGCAAAGACCATCACGATAGAGGCAATCACAGGTTATGTACACGACTAATCCGCAACATCACGGACGGCGACAGCGGGGTTTCACGCTGGTTGAAGCCATTATCTTCATCGTCGTGGTGGGCGCGGGGCTGGCTGGCATCCTCTCGGTATCCAGCACGGTGGTCAAATCCAGCGCCGATCCGATGGTGCGCAAGCAGGCCATTGCCATTGCCGAGTCGCTCCTGGAGGAGATTTCACTCAAGGCATTCCAGGACCCAGGCGGTGGAACCAACGGCGTGATAACCTGCAACTTGGGCACAGGAACCAACCGGACGCTGTGGGACGACGTATGCGACTACAACGGCTATTCTTCCACCGGCATCTACGATGTGGAGGGCAACCCCATTGCGGCACTAAGCAACTACAACGTGGCTTCCGTGACGGTGGCCAACAGCGCTGATCTGCCGGGCCTTGTCACCCAGAGAATCACGGTGACAGTGACCGTGCCCGGCAGCCCCGACACCATCACCATGACGGGTTACCGGGCCAATTACTGAGACAACTGAACCAGTGCCGAAATGGAAACATTGCAAAATATACGAAAGGAACGACGCATCATGCAACCTATCCGCCAAATCGTGGAAAACATGCCCGAGTTTTTTCAGGTACCTCCTGAAATTCAGCATCAACGGGTTGAGGTCATCCTGTGGCCGTTGGAACCTCAAACCGCACAAAATCCCAAAAAACCGTTATCCGCAACTGCCTTGGCTGGCGCAGCGGGTTACACAGGCGCCTATGTTTCCGATGAAGAAATGGATGTAGCCCGATTTGCGGCAGACTTGCATGATTGCGATTGATACAAATATTCTGGTTCGGCTTCTTACGGGGGATGATTTGCGGCAGATGGCGACGGCAGTCAGACTGATTGAAAGCAGTCGCTGCTTTGTACCGCTGACAGTATCGCTGGAGCTGGAATGGGTTTTGCGCGGCGTCTACAAAATCGAGCGGGTAAAAATAGCCAGTTTGTTTGACCGCTTATTGTTGACGGCCAATTTGTTTTTTGAGTCCGAGTCCACGGTTCGCACTGCGCTGAATGGGTACCGGGATGGATTCGATTTCGCCGATGCACTGCATCTTGCGGCATCCGCGCACTGCGATGCAATGTACACGTTCGATAAACGATTCATCACCAGCGCAAAAAATGCACAACCTGCATGCCGAGCGCCGGAGGAAGAATAATGCCGCCCCCGTACTTGCAACGTGGTTTCACCCTGGTCGAACTGGTCATGGTCATCGTCATTCTGGGCGTGATCGGCAGCATGGCTGCGGTATTCATGAAAGGTCCGATTGATGCCTACTTTGCCAGCGCACGCCGCGCGGCCCTGACCGATGTGGCCGATACAACCCTGCGGCGCATGACGCGCGACATTCACAAGGCCTTGCCCAACAGCCTGCGCACGCCGGGCACGCAATGCGTCGAGTTCATCCCGACCAAAACCGGCGGACGTTACCGCACGACGGAAATCGCCGCAGGCGACAACACAAGCCTGGACTTCAGCATCGCGGACACAACCTTCAATATGCTGGGCGGCAACAACGCCTTGCCCGCAAATCAGCGCATCGCGGTAAATGACCGTATCGTGGTCTACAACCTGGGAATCGCTGGCGCCAATGCCTACAACAACGACAATGTTGCAATCGTATCGAACCTGGGAACCGAAACGGCAGCGCCCATCGAAACCCCCATCACCCTGAATCCAGGCGTGCAATTTCCCCTGCCATCGGGCAACAACCGTTTTCATGTCGTGCCTGCTGCCGAGCAGGTGGTTGGCTACGTCTGCGCAGGCGGAAATCTGCGCCGTTATACCCGGACACTGCCTTACGCTGCCCCCGTAGCCTGCCCGGCGCCAGCGGATACGGACCCCATTCTTGCCAGCAATGTCAGCACCTGCACCTTTAACTTCAACGGTCCCGACCTGCAACGCAATGCCCTGATCCGCATGACCCTGGGACTGACCGATAGCGACGAAACCGTCACTTTGCACCATGAAGTGCACGTCAGCAGTACGCCATGAAAGGGATTTGACACCATGTCCATTCAGCCAGCACCGCAAACCTACACCGTGCAAGACTATATGCAATGGGAGGGAGATTGGGAACTGCTCTATGGCCACCCGATAGCCATGTCGCCCTCGCCGGTGTTTACCCATCAGGTCGTGAGCTTCGCCATTGCGCAGCAGTTGGGCGAAAACCTTGACGATTGTCCGCACTGCCAAGCTCTATACGAAATTGACGTTGAGTTTTCCCACGACACCGTGGTGCGCCCGGATGTGCTGGTGATTTGCTACCAGCCCGAAGGTGAGCGATTGACCCGTGCGCCCGATCTGATTTTTGAAGTCATCTCGCCCAAAACCGCGCGCCATGACGAGGTTGTCAAGTTCAATCTCTACCGCACGGAAGGAGTCGCGTACTATGCGCTGGTGTACCCCGATGCAAAAAAAGCCAAGGTTTGGCGGCTGATGGACGGCGAATACCGCAAGGTGGCCGATTTTCATGATGAGACCTACCGCTTTGACCTGAGCAAATGCAGCATCGAGTTTGATTTCGGCAAGCTGTGGAAGCGCAAGGGATAAGGGGGATGAATGTCAGCACGTAGCATTTCCAGGCAAACCGGTTTCGCCGCCATCGCCGCCGTGTTCCTGCTGGTGGTTCTGGCGGCGCTGGGTAGTTATATGGTGTCGTTTTCCACGACCCAGCACCTCACATCGGCTCAGGATTTGCGGGGTTCGCGCGCATACTGGGCAGCGCGCGCCGGGCTGGAGTGGGCCATTGCCAGCATCAATGCAGCACCGGCGGCGTGTCCAATACCGCCTGCACCCTTTGTCGTAAACACCGGCGCTGATTTCACCCTGACCATCACGTGTGCCCGGACCGTATACGCCGATAGCGGCACCATCGCCATGTTTCAAATCACCTCGGTTGCCACATCGGGCACCGTGGGCAGCATAGGCTATATCGAACGCAGCGTGTTCGCGGGTCTGGAGCGCTGAAAACCGCCAAACGCTCAATAATTTTCGCGCCGGTAGATCAAGGGGCTGCGATACACGCCAAAAGTGGCGCGTCCGGTGGGGTTGGCAACCGCGCCCCGCCAGTTGAATTGCAGCCAAGCGGGCACCGTCGCCGTGACGTCAATCGAACCGGCATTTCCGGCACCTGGCGCTCTGAGCCAGAGATTGAAATCCCCGGCAAACCCGGCCACCCCCGTCTCCCGGTACTGCCGACCGGCAGCAGGTGCTGCCACGCAGCCGACACCGCTATTGCCCGGCGCCGTGCCGGTGTCCCAGACACAGGTGTTGCCCGTGATATTCGGCGTACCCACCGCCGCGAACGCCAGGGTGGCGTTGGTGCAGGTATCCACGTTATTGAGCACCCAACCCGTTCCATTCCAGAATTCCGAGCGCATGGTCATGGGCAGATCGAGCAGTTCTGAACCGTAGGCATTGTCCAGACGGATGCGTCCAAGTTCAAAATTGACCTGATTCGCTGTCGGGGTGGATGTGGCATTGGCCAGCAGATCAATGGGTGCGCCAACCACGATGCCCACCTCATCGGTCACACCGCCAATTCGCAAGGACGAGAGGATGGGCGCCGCCGGGGTCGGATTCATCCGCACCGGCAACGCCGCTGCAATCTGCGCCGTACCGTTGGCGCGCGTGGCAAAGTCCTGATTTGTGGCAAAAGCCAGGCTGTACAAGGCATTGGTGGTATCCAGCGCCAGGCCCGCAGTCAGCCCGTTGACCGTGACTTGTGACAACGGCGTAGTCAATGTCACCAGGGTGGGCGTGCCCCTGCCATAGTTGCTGGTAGTGCCACCGGCCTTATTCTGTGCCGTGACCGTCCAGGTGCTCGCCAGTGGCTGTCCGATATGCGCATAAGCGGTATTGCCGCTGCCACAGATGGCGCCCGTGCCGCTTCCACCCGCAACCGCCACCCCGTACTGGTAGGGTCTGAAGCGTCCAACAGTTCCCGACTCCGCGCCCAAAACTGCACTGCCCCCCGCAAGATAGTTTGACAGATAGGGTTTGAGCGTGAATGCGCCTACTTCGCTCCACTGGTTTCCTGAGACCACCACGGTGCCCGTGACGCCACCGCCGTTGCCATTGGCGCTGGTGCCTGTGGTCAGTACCCCCGAGCCGCCACCGGATGGCACCACCAGGCTGTAAATGCTGGATACCGTGTTTGCCGCATTGACAAAAGTAATGGCGGGCACAGTGGTTTCATTGCCAAAGTTGGGCGTAACGGCTCCGCCCGAGGTCAGTCCTTGCACCTTGACGGTAAAGTTTTCGCCTGCTGCCATGAAGGCAGCACCCGCTGTAGTCGTGGTGCCTGGATTGGCGCCGCCACCAGCCGTGGTGACGCCAGACACCGCAAGCGATGCAGGGCGCACGACAAAGGCATTGCTCGATCCGCTCAAGGATGTCAGCAAACTGCCACCTGCCGCCTTATTGGCGTACAGCGTCACCTGTCCGGCATCGGCATAGTTGAAGGTGAACGGCGCATTGCCGTTGGCATCGAATGTCATTGCAACCGGCGTATACGTGCTGACCCCGGTATTGGGGTTGCCCTGTATGGTGGTTGCGGTACCGCCGTTGATGCTCATCCGGTTGGTGCCGTCGCAGGTGGTCGGGTTGTTGCATTGGTTAGCCCAGCTGATGGTGTTGGCACCACTCAAGGCCGATTCACAAGCGCCCGTAGTGGTGCTGGTTTTGACAGCACGCAAATACAGTGTGGAGGATGCCGTGCCCGCAGTCTGGGTGGGAACGGTGTGGACGCTGCCCCCAACCGCGTTCGAGACGATGAAGCCTGCCGTGTTGAACGTGGCCGTGCAGCTATTGGCCACCGTGCAACTGCTTCCGTTGGGGCAGCACTGACGGGCATTGTTGGCCGTGGCCTGCTCGCCGGACAAGGTGACCGTCACGCTCTCTCCGTTCGTAGCCGATGGATAGCGCAAGGTGGTGCTGGCCACGCCGCTGGCGTCGAACGTGACAGTGCTGGAGCCCAGCGTGGCTGCCCCGCTGGACAGTGTTGCCGTCTGCCCGCTGATCGTCGTCACCGGATTGGTGCAGGGGCTCGATGCATTGGCGCAGGCCGTGACCGTCACGGTGCTGGGCAAACACGCCAGATTGCCAGTCGGCACGGACAACTCGTAATGGTCCACGCTGACGCCGCAGGTTCTGCTGCGGGTGCGCAAGAGACTCAAGTCTGCCTGGGACAGTACCCCCGAGTAAATCTGCATTTCGTCGATATTGCCCTGAAAATGGTAGTTTGATGGCAGTTCCCCGGATGCCGAAGTTTCGCCACCGATGGCAGCCGTTCCGGTGCCGTCCTTCCATGTGCCGGTAAACGCGGAACTCGTGCTGGACACCAGTGTGCCAGCGGCATCAAAAAGGTAATTGGTAATGACCTTGCCCGTGGTGTCAATCGAGACTGCGACAAAAAACCAGTTGCCCGCCGTGATGACGGCATCCGAATCCAGGCAAAACACAGAGCCACACAGGTTATTCCTGCCGTTTCCAGGGCCGGCTATCACGATAGGGGAACCCGAGGGAGAGATGTTGCGGTTGAAAAAGCGCAGGCGAGCTGCCCCGGAATCGCCCAGGCTGAATGACCAGCCATTGTCCGCATCGTCACGCACCAGGATACGCTGGCCGACATAACTGGGATTGCTCGATTTGATCCACACGGCAAACGTAAAGCTCGACGGCAGGGCGGGAAGCCCCGTCAGTTCAACATAGCTATAGCTGCGTGCGGGGCTGGTGGTCTTGTCAAACTCACCGTAACGGCAGGTATTCTGACTGCCACTGGTATAGGCTGGAGAGCCGGTGAGCGTGGTGGCCACCGATGTCGATCCGCTGGCGACCTTGCTTCTTCCGTGGTAGCCGCCGCCGCTGCTGTCCTTCACCTCATTGGCAGTGCCGTTCCAGGAAGCCTCGTCCATGCGCCAGTCTGCAAGGGGGGCGTAGGCCTGCACCGTCGCCGATGCGCTTGCTACCGGCGTACCGACATTGGACGTAATGGTGTTGATTTTTGCCCCGGCACTCGATGCATTAACAGTCAAAGTGGCCGTTTTCGTGCTGCCTGCAGCCACAGAACCCACGTTCCAGGTCACGACGCCGCCGATGAACGTACAGGTTCCACTGGCCGTGGAGCAGGAAGAAAAATTCAGCCCGGCGGCACCCAGGTCATCGGTGATGATGACCCCGGCCTGGTCTGCGGCGTTGACGGGATTGCGTGCCGACAAGGTAAATGTGAAATTGGTATTGATGGGAACGGATGCGATGCTGGCCGCCTTGCTCACCTCGAACACATCGGGTTTGAGTGCGATGCTCAAAAAGGCATTGATGGAGCTGATGGCGACCGTCGCCGTGGTGGAGCCGGTCGCACCGGCGCTGGTCATCTGCCCGTCCCATACGGCAAAACCGCCACCGTTGCCCGAAGTGGTCCCGGCATCAGAGCGCTCGACAATACTTGCCAGACTGGCGTTGCTCTGCGCACTGAAGCCAGCAGCGCTGGAATCGTTATCCCGCGTTGCCGCCTGCACCACCAGCGTGTCGCTGACGGTGGTGCTCATGCTGCTCACCGTCAAAGAGGTGCTTGCAGAGGCCTTGACGCCACCGACTGTGATGTCCCACGGATTGCCGTAGCGGTAGACATTGCGATAGGTAAGAATCTGCGCATACACGTGGTCGCCAGAAGCAACAGTGATGGTCGGAGCGGACATACTGATTGATGTGGCCCTGGCCCAGAATACCGAAAGACGGGTGCCCGCTGACCCAGGGCCACTTGCCTGCGGGCTATTGGCCACTGCCACAAACCCGGCTGCACTCGAGAGCGTGGCCGCCTGGCCGCCGGTAGTTTCCACAAAGAGCAAGGCCACATCGTTGATAGCGTGGGCAGGCCATGCCGGGCTGGCGGAGCTGGTACCGCTGACCGCAGTCCCCGCTGCCTGATAGGACGGTGGCGCCGCCTGAACGCTGCGCCAGCCCCCAAAAGCCAGGAGCAGCACGCCCAGACACACAATGAAACGCAAGCAGGATGCCATCGTGCATCCCGGCATGTGCCGGATCGGAATTCTTTGGAAAATGTGTTCCATGGGCGAACCTGTATGACTTGGCGAATGCGTATTGATTTGCGGGTGCTTGTACACTGACGGCTCCATTTAACCATTGTGTGCCAATTATTGCCATGACAAACCAAACTTCCAGCACACCCGCACCCGCCGAACGCGGCAAGGATAGCAAGGGCGGTGTTTTCTTTGCCAAGCTGGTCTGGCGTACCGTCTATGAATGTGGCCACCCTGTGATCGACGCACAGCACCGCCAGCTGTTCGCCCATGCCAATGAATTGCTGACCGCCGTGTCCCAGGATCATCCCAGACCGGAAATCAACCGCTGCATCGCATCCCTGATCGAAGAGGTGGTGCAACACTTCCGGGACGAAGAGGTCATTCTCACCAGCGCGAATTTTGCGACCATTGAGCAACACATCACGCTGCACCGGCAACTGACCGCCAAGGCGGTGGCGCTGGTCGTGCAGTTTCATTCCGGCACGCTGGATTTTTCAGAGCTGTACAAGTTCCTGGCCTACGAAGTGGTTGCACAGCACATGCTTGGCGCGGACCGCGATTTCTTCCCTTATCTTGCCACCTCACCTGCGCAAACCAGCGTGCCCGCCTGATCGGGTCGAACAATACCCATGGATACACTGTTCATCGCCGACCCCCTCTCTTCGTTCAAAATCTACAAGGACACCAGTTTTGCCATGATGCGCGCAGCCCACAAACGCGGGCACCGCATCTTCGCCTGCGAACCGCGCCACCTGGTATGGCAACGCGGCGATGTCGTGCAAGCCGATGTGCAGGCGATCACGCTGACGGGTTCGGACAGGAATACGGAATGGTTCAATATTGATAGCTACTCCCGCTTGTCTCTCAAGGACTTTGACGCGATTGTGATGCGAAAAGACCCGCCGTTTGACAGCGAATTCTTTTACGCCACACACCTGCTGGAACAGGCCGAGCGCGAGGGGGCCAAGGTATTCAATAAGCCGCGCGCCTTGCGGGACCACCCGGAAAAACTGGCGATCATGGAATTTTCCCAGTTCATCGGCCCTACCCTGGTCACGCGCGATCCCGAGGCCGTCCGGCGCTTTCATGCCGAGCACCAGGACATCATTCTCAAGCCACTCGACGGCATGGGCGGCATGGGGATTTTCCGTGTCAGGGACGATGAACTCAACCTGGGCAGCATCATTGAAACCCTCAACCGGGATGGCGCACAGACCGTCATGGTGCAAAAGTATTTGCCCGCCATCAGCGCTGGCGACAAGCGCGTGTTGCTGATTGGCGGCAATCCCGTTCCCTTTTGCCTGGCGCGCATTCCGCAGGGCAAGGAGGTGCGCGGCAATCTGGCCGCAGGCGGCAAAGGCGTGGCCCAGGCCCTGAGCGCCAGTGACCGCAGCATCGCCGAGAGCCTGGGGCCTGTTTTAGCGGCGCGCGGCCTGTTGCTGGTGGGCCTGGACGTGATTGGCGACTGCCTGACCGAGATCAACGTCACCAGCCCGACGTGCTTTCAGGAAATCACCCACCAGACCGGGTTTGACGTGGCGGCCATGTTTATCGACGCGCTGGAGGCGGCGATTGCCAGCACCTGAGCCGGTCAGGGTACGATGCAAAGTGCGGCCACCCCTGCATGTACCACATGAAATCATGCCAGTTTCATATCACCCGTGATATGAGAAACACCAAAACTGCACTACAAATGCTCCCCGCAAGCCTCTGTGACACGTTTTTAGCCTCGATTGCGCCTCAAATCAGGCATAAAATCAGCCACAACCCCCGTGGTACAAGCGGGGACAGCTACTAAAAACGTAGTAACAAGAATTTACCTACAGCTCACCCAAACCTGGGCAGCGGCTTTACATCCATTTTGGCCGCCAGGCTTCTTTCCAGCGGCAAAGGCTCGCCCATCAGGTTGGCTGCCAGCAGCTCGGCGCACAGGGGGGCAAAGCTCAGGCCGCGCGAGCCAAGGCCGGTGTAGAGCCACAGTTGCGATTGCGCCGTGGTGTGGAGTGGTCCCAGCAGCGGCAGGCGGTCGTGGCTGACGCAGCGGGTGGCCGACCACAGCTCCAGGGGGCCACGTTCCAGCGTTTCGCCCAGTTCGGTACCGCCAGGGGGCCAGAGTTGCGGCAAGCGCTGCATATTGCATGCATGCTGTGCCCAGATGTCAGCGGCTTTCAAGGCATCCGGCTCAAAGGTGGCGCCAAGCAGCCATTGCGTCCCCGCAGCAATGGGCACCGCAGGGATGAAATAACCGTGGCCATTGACCGGGGTGGATGGCAGGTTGGGAATGGCCTCGGCATGGCGGCCATGGCTCAGGATTCCATGTATGGCTTGCAGCCTGTGGACGACAGAGGGAAACACCTCGCGCAGCAACGGGATGCAGCCCAGGGCATTGGCCAGAACCACCAGCTCAAAGTTGCCCAGCATCCGGTCATGCGCGCCATGGAGCTGCCACAGCGCATCCACGTGCGTGAGCCGCTCTACGCTGGTCTGGGCGACAAAACGGATGGCGGGATGGTTCAGCCAGGCGCACACCAGCTGCACCGGTTTGATCCAGGCCGCCTGGGGGTGCCACACGCCCTGGCCGTCGGCGCGGCGCTCCAGAACACCGGAAGGGCTCCAGTCCTGATCCTGTTGCAAGAGCTGGAGTGCGTGTCGCAGCAGCAGGCGAATGCCGCAGCGGGTGATGCGCGAGCGCGGGTTGTCGTCCGTGGACAGCTGGGGCACGGCCAGGCCGACGGGTACGCCGGATGCCGCCGCTGCCGGAGCGGTTTCCTGGTCAAACACCTGCACCTGCCAGCCACGCTGCGCCAGCGCGTGGGCGGCACTGGCACCGGCCATGCCCGCGCCGACCACGGCACAACGCCCAGGCTGTGCCATGGTAGGACTTGCCTTGTTGCGGCTGGTGGAAATAGCCCAGCGCGGGTTGTAGCGGATGCGCGCGCCACCACCATCATCATCCGTAGCACGTTCAAATCCGGCCAAGGCGAACAAGGGGTTCCATGCAGGCATGCACACCCATGCGCCACGCCGACAACGTTGCGCGAGCAACTTTACGCTCCAGTCGTCCCAGAACGCATCATCGGGTGCCGCAATCCAGACGCCGTCGGCTTGCAAACGCTGCTCGGCCAGCATAGTTTTTTTCTCACCCAGACACAAGGTCAGTGAGACCTGCCCTTCTTCCAGGGTGATGCGGTGAAAACCCGACTCCAGCCCAGCGCAGGCGGCGAATAAGGTTTGCGCCATGCCATCAAGCGCCTCGCAGCCAATAGGTGCAGGTGCAACCGCAGCGATGCCGACATAGTGCAGCAGGCGCGGACGATGCCCTGGTGTCTGGCGCCAAGTGTTCCAGACGTGCAAAAAACCCTGCCCCTGGCCAAAATCGGTATCCAGCAGGGTCAGGTCTGCGCGGTCGGCCCAAAGTGCAGCCAGATCACAAGCACGCCAGACCTGTGCCACTTCGGGGGGCGGGTGGTCAGGTGGTCAGGCTGTGGGCGGAACGTAACCTTGGGCCGAGTCGGCGCCGGCGCCAAAAAAGTGGTTTTCCATCTGCCGCGCCAGATACTGCCTCGCGCGCGCATCCGCCAGATTCAGGCGGTTTTCATTGACCAGCATGGTCTGGTGTTTCAGCCAGGCGGCCCAGGCTTCCTTGCTGACGTTTTCGAAAATGCGTTTGCCCAACTCACCCGGATAGGGCGGAAAATCGAGACCGTCGGCTTCTTTGCCGAGTTTGATGCAGTGAACGGTGCGTGCCATGAAAACCTCTTGATGGTTCAGTAATAGCGCCCGATCTTATTCGGTTTGCAATGCACGGATGGCACGTCCTGGAATTCTGTTGCCGACTTCCCATGCACAATACGCACACCTTTCAACCAAGGAGAACCCTGATTGTGAATCCAACCCGTCTTTTCGCGCTGATGAACGCCGCGCCCCGGCGCATTTTGCTGTCGCTCAGTCTGGTTTGCCTGTGCATGCTCGGCTTTGGCCTGTACCTGCAACTGGTGGTGGGACTGAACCCCTGTCCGATGTGCATCGTGCAGCGGTATGCTCTTATTCTGGTAGCTATCTGCACTGCATTGACAAGCGCCAGTGGCAAAAAAGGCATACACATCGCAGGCAGCTTGCTGATGGCTTTGCTGGCCGCCGGGGGCGCTTACGTGGCGGCGCGTCAGAGCTGGCTGCAGTGGTATCCGCCCGAGGTTGTGTCGTGTGGACGCGACTTTTACGGCATGATCGAAACCTTTCCGCTGCAACGTGTCATCCCCATGATCTTTCGCGGCACTGGCGATTGCAGCACAATCGACTGGAGCTTTTTGGGCGGATCGCTTGCCAACTGGTCATTCTTGTGGTTTAGTGCCTTTACTTTGCTGGGTTTGCTCCTGGCCTGGAGCCGCTGGCGCGCAGCAACATAAAAACCATTCAGCCTTTTTTCGGAGAACACCATGCGTTTGTCGATCCGCTCTTGCATCCCCACCACCTTGCTTGTGGCGCTGGCCCTGGTGTGTCCGGCTGCGTTCGCCTGGAGCAACCACAGTTTTGTAGCCTACCGGGCCTTTGAGAAAATGCCCGAAGTCGCCAATGCCCCGCCGGTCAGCGCCGAACCGCTGGAAGCCTTCCTCAAAGCCGAGGAAAAAGCCATACAGGCGCTGCTCATCAGCCAGGAAGTGTGGGCGCAAAACAACCTGGAAAAGTATCCCTCCCGGCCGACTGCGCTGGCTTTTCAGGTCGATCCAGACCGTTCGGACGAGTCCCGGCGCCTGGCATTCCTGATGGCCTTGCGCGTGGCACCCAACAGCAAATTTGCCCTCTACATCCAGCCCGATCCGCAGCAGACAGCCTCGGGGAGCAACATGTTGCCGCACAGCGCGGTCAACACGCTACCGCAAGAAGCCAACTCGATCTACCGCTACCAGGCGCTGCGCCCAGGCGAAATGGTCTCGGCGCTGGCCGTGCTGGCTTCGGCTTCGGACGAGCCGGACTACGGACTGGACATCAATTTGTGGGACGACAGCCCCTCGGAGTGGGGAAAACGCTACGGATTCGGCACCCTGCCCTTCGGCAACCCCAGCTTGCCGTATGCCACCCAGGCGCCGTTTCACATGGGCTTTTACCACGAGAGCCGGGTGCTGTACATGGCGGCGCCCTTCATCAAGCGCACCTTCCCCTTGCTGCGCATCTACCAGTTTTCCACCTTGTCCGCCTTGGCCTTTCGCACCGGGCACACCTACTGGGGCTGGCGCTTTGCTGGACTGGCGCTGCACTACCTGCAAGACCTGACACAACCCTACCACGCCAGCCTGGCGCCCGGCCATTCGACCACGGGATTGCTGTGGATCAATCTCCTGGCCATGAGCGGAGCACCAAGCAAGAAGAACGATACGGTGGTGCTGCTGTCCAACCGCCATCTGGCGCTGGAAAAATACCAGCTCGAATTGTTGCAGCGCGCCGCGCGCAACAAACAGGACACCAGCGTCGAAGCGGCACTGCGCAATATGGGCAAGGATGGCAGCTACCCGGCATGGAGTGACCGTTACGTGCGCGATGTCGTCGCCGCCCAGGCCGCCGGCTACGGCCCCCAGGTGGTCAGCACACTGGAGAGCAGCATGCCTGCGGCCTTTATCTCGGACCCGAGCTTCGACTTTGGCGTCAAGGAGTCCGAGATTGACCTGACGAGCGAACTGGCCAAACGCGACCCCGAGGACCGCAACCGACTGGAGGCCATGATTGCCGAACTTTTAGGCAATTTTGGCGCACACAGCCGCACCGCCGTGCGCGGCATCCTCAAGGAAAGCCACGGAACGACGCCCTGAGCTGCAAGCCTCATGGATCGTGCGGGTAAAGATACAAAATGAATAGCAACTCCAAACAGGCAGCCTTGATTCTGGACGCACTACCTCAAACCCAGTGCACGCGCTGCGGTTACGCAGACTGCGCCGCGTATGCCCAGGCGATTGCCGATGACCAGGCTGACATTAACCAGTGTGCTCCGGGTGGTCGGCAAGGCGTGGTCCGGCTGGCCGCAATGACCGGTCTGCCGGAAAAGCCCTTGAACCCGGAATTTGGCTCCGAGGGGCCGCGCTTCATGTTCTTCGTTGACGAAGACTGGTGCATCGGCTGTACCTTGTGCCTGGATGCCTGCCCGGTGGATGCCATCGTAGGCAGCAACAAGCGCATGCACACCGTACTCGAAGCCTATTGCACGGGTTGTGCGCGCTGCCTACCGGTGTGTCCCGTTGATTGCATTGCACAGGAAAATGCATCCGGCAGCGCCACAGGCTGGGATGCCTGGTCGCCAGAGCAGGCAGCAACGGCCCGCCAGCGCTATGTATTCAAGAGCTACCGCCGCACGTCTGACAATAGATTCAGCCGTAATCAGCTTGAAATAAAAGGAAAGGGTGTCGATGTACCCACCCCACCCCCATCCGCGCCAGAGCACAAAAGCGCCGTGATTGCCGCAGCGCTGGCGCGTGCGCGCAATACCCCTGGCGACAGAGAAAAAAACGTGCAACGTCGCATTATCTGAAGTCCTTGTGTGGGAAATCGACAAAGTTCTGCGTGCCTGATGGACATTCACCAAGTGCGAAGGACATGATTTGAACTGCGGACAACAACACCTCACAATATTTTTCTGTTGTGTATAGTTCCCGAAATGCACGTGACTGAAAAATCCCCAATTTAATCGCCTCATCAGGATTCAATACGCAATGCTCGACTACATCGTGAATGCTATTTTTATCGAAAGAAAAAATATATTCTGTATTGATGCCAATAGATTCTGGCATATACTCATTCTTATTTGTAAGGAAGGCCGTCCCACGACCTACGGCGCGACATATCCTATCATGTGCTGAATGCATGACATTGGGAGACATATCAATTATTGCGGGCGCATCATCAATGCGGGCACGAGTGCTTGCGAAATCGGAATTCGAATCATAAATAGCCTTCTTTCCGCTAAAATTCACATGCTCCCAGTTTTTGCCACTGACGACGACTGGCAAGTCTAGAATTGATTGTGCAATCAGTGTGCTTTTGTATCTGCGCAAATAATCATCAATTTGGGCAACCATAAAGCAAAGAACCGACCTTGCACTAGCCAAATCAAAGTGCGCATTTTGATAGTATCGGAGCAAACGACTATCAATGCACGGATTGCTGTTTATATTGTCTTTCGATAAACATTCTTCTGCAACTGATTCCAATGCCTTTACCATAGGACTTGGAAGAGCTGTTCGCCAGTAGTCGATTAATGCTTCAGGGGAATTTCCATTTTTTGGAAAAATAATAGGCCCCTTTCGTTGTGCACTTTCATCAATTTCTTGCAGTGGTCTTGCCTCCATCGGAAAAGGTGGCAGCAAAATCGTAAAAGCTTTATCCGAAAACCATTTCCTATAGAAATCAGCGTGACTGGAATCGCCGTAAGCATTGATTGAATTTACATATTTCCCAACATGCCTGTCCGGATAATATGCTGGTATGTCGCCATAAACCCTGACAAAGGGAATTTTTGCAGCCTCCCACAGATTTCTTCGTCTACCATCTACATTTACATCAATGGCCTGCCCACCTCCAAATGCAGAAAATATAAACCACACAGGTTCAGACAGCGCTGTCTCTAGTTCTTTCGGCCAATCTGGTTGGGTAAGGTTCAAACGGAAAACCTTGGTAGATCTATTGGCAATGGGTTGGATCAGTTCGTTTGTCAACTTGGCCAATGCACCGCCCTCGCTATCCACAAGGAAACAAATTATCGCACCACCTTCGCGTTGCTGAATAGTTTCAACCGTAGGTGGTCCGGATATACTGCTGTTCAGCAAAAGATTATTTCGGTTTACGCTAAAAATTTTCTTGATGGTTTTTCTAAGTATGGACATACGTTTTGTCAATCAGGTTTTTGTATTTTCAATGGCCTGTGCCACTAACTTGAGATACAGCTCAACTGCCTGCGCCAACGTATCCGCCTGCGCCTGATATTCTGGCCCAGTGACAAATTCCTCGTCGAACCACACCGTCAGGCTGCCTCGTTGCACCAATGCACGATCATACTCAGGCCAGTTTGTCACTCGGTATTTGGCTTTGACAGCACTCGAGGCAAGATTCTCCGATGCGGGCGCTTGCGTTTCCATGACCTACTCCACTCCAGATGTCACTCCGGTGGAAATTTTAGGCGCCACCTGCGATTTATGCACCAACGCCCAAGAAAATAGCAAAACAATGGCAGATGCCAAGATGAAGCCGTTAACGTAATGATTCAGTGCAAAGGCAGTAGAATTCCCGTTCGGAAAATAAAAATGAACAGAGAATATTGTGATAATGGATAACGCCGTGGCCAGAGAGGCCAGTGCAATGATTTCAAGCGGGAACAGGTTTTGGCGAAGGCTAACGATTTTTGTTTTTAACCAGTGAACAATAGATAAAGATGAGCACGGGATATATCCAGCAGCGTATTTCACGCTACCAGCATTATTTCCCTGATTTTTCTTCGTGATATTCATCATCAACGTTGATAGACCAGATGGAATCCTTACAAGGGTTATCAGCCACGATCAATTCAACAGCTTTTTTGGCTGTCAACATGGAATGATCCTGGTTATTGTAACGATGCATACCGTTGCGTCCAATCAAGTAAAGATTAGGTATGCAGTCAAGTTCAGAGCGCAATTGATCAAATTTGGCATACGCATCACCAAAATACCCAGGATACGCTTTGGGGACCCGGATGACCACTGCGTCGATTGCATTCATAGCCAAGGTAAGGCCGATTTGGTGCATCTCGCGCTGTGCAAGTTGCTTAAGATCTTCATCGGCCATTTTCCAGATAGCATCTGTCTCAACGCAAAAAAATTCCAGCCCTAGCCATACAGTATTTTCCTTGGCGACCATGAATGGACTCCAGTTATTGAATACCTGCACCCTACCAACCTGAACGCCAGGCTCTTGTATGTATATCCAGTTATCACTCAGCGATGTCGATAGTGCCGACGAATCGTAGAGCAAACCCACCGTAATAAAATCACGGTACTGGAGTTGGTTAGCAATGACGCTTGCAGAAGGTGCCCAACTGTTCGGTAGGGCTTGGACCAAATCCTTGATCGGCATGGTAGAAATCAACTGATCACAAGATAAATTCAAATGTTCCGCCTTTGAGTTGACCGCCGTCAAACCAAGAATATGGCCATCTTCAATTTCAATTTGTACAACCTTATGATTCAGCAATAGCTTCCCACCAGAAGCAACGAATTCTTTGGCAACGGTTTCCCACATTTGTCCAGGCCCATATTTTGGGTAGATAAACTTTTCAATCAGTGAAGTTTGTGTGGCATTGCCTGCACCCTGCATGCCCAATGCAGACCGAAACGCATGCCACAGTGCTGAAAAAATGGACAGGCTTTTAATACGTTGTGCACCCCATTCTGCACTTATCTGATGACACGGAACACCCCAGACTTTTTCTGTATATTCTTTGAAAAACTGACGATAGAGTTTATTACCAAATCGATTTATAAAAAAATCTTCAAGGGATTGTTCTGGCTTTATAGGGCTTAATCTGGCATAAACGTAGCTGATGCCAAAACTGATTGTTTTTTTGAGCCCCAGTTTGCGTAAGGCATCTAAATTTAACTTCAGAGGATATTCAAAAAATTGCTTATTAAAATAAATGCGCGATTGGCGATTCCGCACCAACATAACCTCATCCTGACTCTTGCCGTTTGCTGCATTGATCGGAAGTCCGGATCGACTCATTCCTTTGTATTGCAGATGAACGGCCTGAATATTGGTTGATTCGGTTGGCACCTGAATCGGCAAAACCTTGGCCCACCACTGCATGACCCAATCTGATTTTGAAAAAAACCGATGCCCTCCAATATCGATACGATTGCCTTTGTAATTGACAGTACGCGAAATTCCGCCAACTTGTTTATCTGCTTCCAATATGGTGACATCGGTCATTCCCGCAGCCTGCAACTCCCGAGCCGCAGTCAAACCCGCTGGCCCGGCTCCAATAATGATAATTTTTTGCATAATGGTCAATGGCTATTGAAGGAAAATATTTAAGGATTTCTGAATAACAACAACTTTCGACCGAAAAAATTACATACAAAAGTTACTCCAGATGCAATGAAACGGGTTATTTCAGGATTTTTTCCAAGTATTTCGATGCCAATCCAGAGAATGACCTGCGTAATCGCCAGACCAACGATGCCAACAGCAACAAAAGTAACCCATTCCAACTGCGGATTCTGACGATATTGGCGCTGCAAAAAAACCCACCTGATGCTTAGCTGGTAGGCTAGAAATACACCGGCGATAAAACTCAAACTGGCTGCGATGGACCAAGGCAAGTCCAACAGCCGCATGCCAACTGAAAACACTGCCAGGTCAAGCACCAGTGCGGCCAAAGAAGCCATAAAATATCCTGCTGCTTCCAGGCATGCCTCCACCAGCGTGCGCTTGGTAGTCAAAACAGACGGGGCCACCAGTGCCGAGTTAATTTTCATGTTAATCTCCTAGGTTATTTATGATTTACCTTTCTGCGGCTGCAAAGTCTTTACAACGATACAGATGGTAGGTAATAATAGGGGAACTTTTGCTATGGTTGCTGATTATGCTCCAGGTGCCTGCATATTTTTTTGGAATGCGGTCATTCAAAACAATATAACTTAAATCTTTGCCTGCTGCCTGGCAGGTCCGCGCAATTTCTGAAGCATCCAGGGTGCAGGTAGCTTCCACAACGCTACTCCCATTCAGCATATTGCATATCTCCATTTGAAACATAAAAATGGACAGTGTCTTTTTCCGGTGCATTGCTTCTTTTGCAGTATCTCGATTAAAAAGTATCCCGGCATTCTGATGTCCATTGTAATAGCTGGGGCGATGCAGGGTTAGCCATGGCGCCAACAATTCATCAGACCATAAAACAGCCGCTCCAGTTTCCAGTGCAACGCCAAAGGTGGGAGTGTCGGCTTGTGCTGCCTCGATGTAACGTGTCATGGTATTGCGGCGATCCCACTCGGTAGCCGCATGCACCAATGCCAACAACAAACCAATGCATACTATATTACGCCAGCGGGGTTGCTGTGAATAAAAATAGATACCAAAAACCATCAATAATGCAGTAATTATTGGAAAGCTGAGAATGAGATATTCAGGGCGAAGAATTTCGCGTGTGTCACTATTTTGACTATATCGAATACTTAAGTTCAAGCCACCTTTAAACAGCACAATCACAAGCGCAACGAGCAGTGCCCCAAATAATAATCTTTTAAATCGGTCGCTGACCCTGGGGGCAAGCTTGGGCCAGAAATGGTAGAGGAGTACAAGAGGCCATACGGCCGCCGCCGACATAGCCGGGCTGGGCATCCCCAACGCAATGGCGGCACCCAGCAACCACAAACGCATATCACCTCTTCCCCCCAGTTGATACTGCCGCAATAGCAAGAATGGCGAAGCCGCAACCGCAAGCCAATGCAGCAGCCATTGCACACGCCACAGTTGCAGTCCAGTTGCCAACACGTTGTGCCAGAGATCAGCCAGCACCACACTGGCTGTGAGACTAAGGACCGTTGCCGCCAACAACGCTTTGGCTAAAAGCTGAAGGCGCACTTCAGCCTGTTTTTGCAACAGAAGCACCAGAAATACATCAAGGGCCAACTGTGACCAATTTACCCAATCCCATTGGGTGATAAAAACATGGCGGGTGGGTTCACTAATCCACTCGAACCATTCAGGGTCAAAACGCAACATCCATTTCTCGGAATGCGGAACCCCGAAAAATCCACCGGCGAGCAGCAGGCTCGGCAGCCACAGTGCATGCAGCCAACGCCTGTCGCGGCGCACCAGATCACACCAAACGACGGTGATGACGGGTGCAATCTGCAAAGGATGCATCATGGCTGCCAGCACTATCCACAGCACTGTCCAAACATAAGCACCAGACACATAACTGGCTAGCGCAACCAGGGCCAAGGGTTCAGCCAGACTGCGCGCAGTAAAAAAACTCTCCGCATAAGAAAATACACCAAAACCGCCGTAATTAGGGGGAAAAATGAGTAACGCCAACAGCCCCCAGTATGCGAATTTGGGCGGGAACAGCCGGTGCAGCAAAAAAATACTGGCCCCCAGGAAAAAAAACAACCCGATGACCGTCAGCCAGAGAAAAGTATGGGCGGCATCCGTGCGCTGTAATATCCATGCAATCAACGTTGGAAGTAAGGTGAAATCGGCTTGGCTGCCGAATGCAAAAAACAGATCATTTTGAAAATTGGCCGGATCCAGCCGCAGCAAGGACTGCCCCAAATACAAGATCGAATCGTGTCGAATGCCATAATAAGGGCGCAGATAAATCAGCAACAGAATAGCCGCTAGCGTACCGGCCAACTTATTTTTCCATGAATGGATAAAAATATTTTGCATATTATTTACTGCGCTTGCCATATATCATGTGGAATAAAAAAAGCGGCCGTAGCCGCTTTTTTTAGCTCAATCTGTTATGAGCGAGAGATCATCAACCGCGGCAAGAGCCAGGCAAGAACTTGGTGGGCATACCATTGGTAGCGGCAGGGCCACAAACCCATTTAAATACGGTCTTGGCAACATCAGTATTAGCTAACGCGTTGGTAGCGTCCACGTAGGGGGTCAAAGTAATCGCTTTTGCCCTAGCTTCCGAGGGAAGGTCAGTAGCCGACGTAGATGTCACGGTGATCACACCCGCATTGGTAGTCACCACCGACGCAACATATTTGCTTGTCGAAGTCGAAGCTTCGCAACCCCAAGCATTCGCCGCAGGCAGCGTTGAAGACTGTGTGGATTGGACAGTTTCGGTGATGGATGTGCGGCAGGCCGAGGCGGCAAGCACCACTTCAGCAATCTTGGCACGCGCCGTGTAGTCCTGATAAGCCGGCAGTGCCACTGCGGCCAAAATACCAATAATCGCCACAACGATCATCAGTTCGATCAGGGTAAAACCCTTTTGCATAGAACGCTTCATGATTAGCTCCTTGTTAAAAAATGAAATGAACGCGAGGTGACTAGAGCACAATGCGTGCCAAAAGCATTGGCATTTGTGGAAGCTTGTGTTTTGTGCATTAATTCACACGGATTGCGTCTGACGGTACCTGCTGTCAGTGGCCTGATGGTGTTGTGGCACTCATATCAACACATCAACAGCCTGAGTGGCACCGCAAATGCAGTGCCAAGCGGGATTTGGCACCCGCTTGCACCGATGAGGCCGTCTGGCAGCAATGCGGTGTTTTTTGCATGGTACATCCAAGCGGTAGAGGGGCAGGCGGCTCCGACCTCGTTGTGCAGGTCGGGGTGACGATCCGGTAGATTGAGCCGCTTGATCAAATTTTGCATGGTACATCCAAGCGGTAGAGGGGCAGGCGGCTCCGACCTCGTTGTGCAGGTCGGGGTGACGATCCGGTAGATTGAGCCGCTTGATCAAAGCCAGGGGCGGCTTGGTTTTGCCGTTCTCGTAGCGCGAAACGCTACAAATGCCAATCCACACTGCCCTTGTCATCGGAAAAAATGCGTTGTGCAACCGGCCCGCGCTCACGCAGCATGATTTCTATGTCTTTTTCTGACAAGGCGGCGAATTCGGTAAGCCCCATACTGCTCATGCGTTGGCGTACGTACGTGTCGCCGACGACTTTACTAATCTTGCAGCCGAGTCCACGGATGAGCGCCTGTTGGTCTGCTTTGAGTTGTTCCAGGGTTTGCTGCTTGGTCTTGAACGATTGCAGCAAGGCCTGCCTTTCAGCCGTCAGTTTCTCAACCACCTTGCTGGTCGGGGCGTGCTTGAGTGCCATGTTGTGCAAGCTGTGTTGTTGTTCGGCAGATAGCTTGATGGTTCCCTTGCGGGCCATCTCGGCGATAGACTGGTATTTGGCAAATTCGGGGTTGGCGTTGACTTTGCTGATGGCATCGGAGCGGGCCTTGATGAGTGCTGCACACTCTTCCACTTCCTTGCTGATCGTCGCAATACGTTTTTCAAAACCCGAGGTATCAGGCAACAGCACCGAAACCGTGTTTTCTACACCCCTGCGCGCACCGGAACCGGCAATGGTGATCGATTTGGCGGCAATGGAGCACCCTTCCGCATTGGTTATGGTAAGCGTGTCGGCTACGATAATGCAGTGGATCGCATGGTTCACCGTGACAGTGGTGCCGATGATGCTGCTGTTTTCGGCGTAGTTGACCCGGATGGCGCCACCGACTGCTTCGATTGTGGCGTTGGAAGCCCGTTTGCTGATGGTGACTGTCCCACCCGGACTGCGCGCAACACCTCCGGCCAGATTGTCCTCCAGTTCGATGCGGCCTCCCTTTGATTCCAGGGTGCCATAGACCGCCGAGGTGAATTTCATGTGGAGTCCTTCGACGATGCGACCCTCCTGCACCTCTCCGTGCTCGACAAACTCTTCCACGGCAAGCAGCAAATCACCAGTGGTCTTGGCGCTGATGCCGCCCTTGTTTTCAATCTTTTCTGTGATGGATATCTGGTTGGAGGCGACATCAATCGAGAGGAAGCCGTCTGCTATCGCAACAATGAATTCGCCGTCCTTGTGATTTTCAATTCGTGTCCCAGGCCCGGACAAGACATTCATGTCAATATCTTTCGGCACAGCAGGCTCCAGCTCTTCCCCTGTCACCGTGTAGCCAAGTTTGCCAAGCACCAACGGGATTTTCTTCATCATCCGCTGCCCTTTGGCAATTTGCGGAAAGCGGTTTTTAAAACGCCGCAAGTCGGCTTGTCCACTGGCTTTGATCAAGGGGGAGTCGTCCCGGTGCAGCCCCTCGCACTCCTCGTGCAACTGGGCATCACGCCCCGGCGTGGGCGCGAGCTGGACGGCAACCACCACCCGATCCACCCGGTTGGCCGCAATGGCCGCTTTGACAACGCGCTCCTGGATACCAAAACGTACGCCCTTGAGCCACATTTCAGCAACGAATTCACCAAAATCCAGTGTGGTGGGTACCGTTTTGGTTTTGTTCTGGTAGCCGGTGATCGCACCTGGACCATTGGCGTCGGTATCGCCGTAGATAGGTTCCTGGTAGCTGATCTCCAGCTGGGCCGGCTCGAACATGTACTCTGCGCGCGCGCCACCGTCCATCAATCGGACTTCCTTGTATAGGGATTTGCGCGCAGGACTGAAGACAACAATTTCCGAGGCCAGCCTGACCTCGGGTGCGGGCCATTTGGTTGTGTTTGCAAAGTAGAGCAGACGATGGAAAGTATCGTAGTGCAAATCGGTAAACCGGGCTCCATGCGCGAACAATCGGTCGATAAATTCTTGAAAGGACGTGTTGGTAGGAATGTGTGTCGTGATGACGAACACACCTTCCTTGCGTTTGACAATGAACGAAGGCAAGGGCGAATCGTCACGCTGCAACTCGATGGTGCGGTCCTCAGAAGGGTTTGAAGTCATGGTCAATCAAGTGTATGAGTGTCTTGGTATCTATCGATAGGATAGTCCTGGTTTATCGGCTTCGCAATACAACAGACTAAACCAAAACCTCGCCACGCAATGTATAACTGCGTGTTTCGGTAATTTTCACGGGGATCATTTGTCCCAGCAAATCCGGCGTGCCAGCAAAGTTCACCACCCGATTGCATTCGGTGCGCCCCATCAACTCGCCCGCATCGCGTTTGGAGTTGCCTTCGACCAGGATACGCTGGATTGTGCCCACGAGGCTTGCGCTAATGCGTGCCATATTGGCGTTGATGGTGGCTTGTACCTGTTGCAAGCGTTGTAGCTTGATTTCGTGTGCGGTGTCATCCGGTAGATTGGCTGCGGGCGTTCCGGGACGGGGGCTGAATATGAAGCTGAAAGAGTTGTCAAAGCCGATTTCATCAATCAGTTTCATCAGCTTGGTAAAGTCATCCTCGGTTTCACCAGGAAAGCCGACGATGAAATCACTGCTCATGGCCATGTCCGGGCGAATGGCGCGCAGTTTACGTACGGTGCTTTTGTATTCCATGGCGGTATAGCCGCGTTTCATGGCCATCAGGATGCGGTCACTGCCATGCTGCACTGGCAGGTGTAAATGGCTTACCAGTTTGGGGATTTTTTCGTAAGCGGCGATCAGCGCCGGGGTGAATTCATTGGGATGGCTGGTGGTGTAACGCAAGCGCTCGATACCTGGAATGTCGGCGACGTATTCCAGCAAGGTGGCAAAATCGGCCATGCTGCCTGAGACGGACATGGGGGCACGGTAGGCGTTGACGTTTTGTCCCAGCAGGGTGACTTCCTTGACGCCCTGGTCGGCCAGCCCGGCGACTTCCACCAGAATGTCTTCAAATGGCCGACTCACCTCCTCGCCCCTGGTGTAGGGCACCACGCAATAGCTACAGTATTTAGAGCACCCCTCCATGATGCTGACAAAGGCCGATGCACCGTCCACCTTGGCGGGTGGCAAATGGTCAAACTTCTCCACTTCGGGAAAACTGATGTCCACCTGGGAGCGGTTTTGCAGTGCGCGCTGGTGCAGCAGCTCGGGTAGACGGTGCAGGGTTTGCGGACCAAATACCACGTCCACGTAGGGCGCACGGGCGATGATGGCATCGCCTTCCTGGCTGGCAACGCAACCACCAACGGCAATTTGCACGCCATTTTTCTTCAGGTGGCGTACCCTGCCCAAATCCGAAAACACTTTTTCCTGCGCCTTTTCACGCACCGAGCAGGTGTTGAAAACAATCAGGTCGGCTTCGTCCACATTTTCTGTCGGTTCGTAGCCTTGTGCTGCGTGCAATACATCGGCCATCTTGTCCGAATCGTATTCGTTCATCTGACAGCCAAAGGTTTTGATAAAGACTTTTTTGTTCATACAGAGATGTCCGCCTCATGCAAACGGGGAACCGCTGCAAGCAGGGTTCGAGTGTAGGCGTGTTGCGGGCGGGACAATACTGCATCGGCGGTACCCATTTCCACCAAGCGGCCATTTTGCATGACGGCAATGTCGTGCGCCAGGTATTCGACCACGCCAAAATTATGGGTGATAAACAGATAAGCCACGCCCAGCTCCTGCTGCAATTCCTGGAGCAGATTCAGAATCTGGGCTTGTACCGAGACATCCAGCGCCGAGGTCGGTTCATCGGCCACAATCAGTTGCGGCTCGACCGCCAGCGCACGGGCAATGGCCAGACGCTGGCGCTGCCCACCCGAGAATTCATGGGGATAGCGTGCGAGCACATCGGGGCGCAAACCAACCCGATCCAGCAATGCAAGCAGCCGTTGGCTGCGCTGTGCGGCGGTGACTTCGGGGCACAGGGAGGCAACGCCTTCGGCCAGAATGTCCTGCACGCGCATGCGTGGGTTGAGTGAGGCAAAGGGGTCTTGAAACACGATTTGCGCGGTGCGGCGCACGCGGCGCAAGGCAGCGCCCTGGAGTTGGTGCAGGGATTGGCCTTGCAACGTGGCCGTGCCACGGATGTGGGCGTTGTGGCGCAACAGTTGCAAGATGCCCTTGCCAACCGTGGTTTTGCCACTGCCCGATTCACCGACCAGGGCCAGTGTGCGCCCAGGCGCCAGGGAGAAAGACACGCCATCCACGGCCTTGACGTAACCGACCGTGCGTTGCAGCAAACCTTTGCGAATGGGAAACCAGACGCAGTAGTCACGCACTTCCAGCAGTGCCTCTGCGGAAATCTCGGCAGGAGCCGGGGCGATGCTATCGCCGCCAGGGTTTCGCACCTGAACCGGCGCATTGTGCGTTGCATCCTGGTACAAGACGCAGCGCACGGCATGGCCGGGGCGAACCACGTGCAGCTCCGGCGGGGCGCTGCGGCAGTGCTCCATGGCGCTGCCACAGCGTTCGGCAAAGCGGCAGCCGGTGAATGCTTGATTGAGCGGTGGCACGGTTCCGGGAATCGAGGCCAGGGCGCGCCCGCGCTTGCTGAATTCCGGCAAGGCGCCAAACAGATTGGCGGCGTAAGGGTGCAGCGGTTGGGCAAAAAAATCTTTGGCGTCGGCCACTTCGATGACCTGACCGGCGTACATCAGCGCCACCCGGTGTGCCATGCTTTTCACCACCGCCAGGTCGTGCGTGATCAACAGCAGCGCCATATTGCGCGCGGCTTGCAGCTCTTTGAGCAAATCCAGAATCTGTGCCTGAATGGTGACATCCAGTGCGGTTGTTGGCTCGTCGGCGATCAGGATTTGTGGCTCGGCAGCCAGGGCAATGGCAATCATCACCCGTTGCTTCTGACCGCCGGAGAGATGGAAGGGGTAGTTGTGGATGCGCCGCTCGGGCTCGGGGATGCCCACGCGCTGCAACCAGTCCAGCGCCTGGGCGTGGGCTGCGGTGCCACGTAGCGGCGTGTGGCGCTCAATGACCTCGGTAATCTGGCGTCCCACCGTCATCACCGGGTTCAGGCTGGTACCCGGTTCCTGAAAGATGATGCTGATGCGCCGACCGCGCACGTCGCGCATACGCGCTTCGGGCAATTGCGCAATGTCAGTGCCATCCAGATCGACACTCCCGGCGCTGATGCGACCACTGTCGGGCAGCAAGCGCAGCAGGGATAGTGCGGTCATCGACTTGCCGCAGCCCGATTCCCCGACCAGGGCAAAGGTTTCGCCACGTTCCAGCGTCAAAGTCAGTGCATCCACGGCACGCACCAGACCGCTGTCGGTTGCAATGTCGGTTGTGAGGTTTTCAATGCGCAGCATGTGGTCTCCTACCTACTACCTGGCAGCGGGTGCGGTGCGCCGCACGCGAAAGGCGCGTGTACGTGGGTCAAAAGCTTCCTGTACCGCACGGGCAAACAGTTGCAGCGAAAGCACCAGCGTCACCATCAGGGTAAACCCGGCCAGAAGATTCCACCAGACGGTGGGATCACGTGCCAACTCGGTACGGGCGCTGTTGATCATGGTGCCAAAGCTGTTGGTGCTGGGATCAACGCCAACACCGACATACGACAGCACGGCCTCCAGCAACACCAGCCCGGAAAAGTCGAGTACGGCAACGATAAGCACGATATGCATCACATTGGGAACAATGTGGCGGCGCATGATGCCAAGGTCGGATACACCAAAAGCGCGTGCGGCCTGCACGTAGTCCAGTTCACCGAGCTTGAGTGTTTCGGCCCGCAGCAGCCGCGCCAGCGTGGCCCAGCCCGTCAGGCCCAGAATGAGGGACAGCAAAAAGAGCCGTATGTCGGCACGCTCCAGGCCGGTTTCAAACAGGTTGGGGTTCTTGTCGATGAACACCTGAATCATCAGAACAAAGGCCGAAATCAGCAGCACCGAAGGGATGGAAGACAACACGGTGTAGAAATACTGGATGGCATCGTCCACCCAGCCCTTGAAGTAGCCCGCCAGAATGCCAAACAGGATGGCAAAAGGCAGCGTTGCCAGGGTCGCCATGGCACCAATGACCATGGCCGTGCGGATGGATTTCAAGCCCTGGTAAAGCACGTCGTTGCCGGTCTGGTTGGTGCCAAGCACGTGGTAGTAAGGCCAGACAGCGGCACACCAGCCGCACAGCAGCAGCAACACGGTGGCCGTGCATAGCATGGCGCGCCAGGGAACGGAGCTTGAACCACACCTCCTGGCCAACGCCAGCCATAAGGCAAAAGCCACAACCGCCCCCCCGGCAAGCCCTGCGACCGAGCGGACCGCCACGTCAGCGGCCCAGTCTTTGTGCGGGTCTTGCAGGTGCGCGCCGCCAAAATTCAGCCGGGGAAAGTCGCGCACGCTCTTGCCCTGCACCTGCATGGTTTCCTTGGAAAATTGGTGGGTAGCCAAGGGTACGGAGTAGGTTTTCTCCCGCGCCAGGCGCCGCGCACTCAGCAACTGGTCCAGCAGCGACAAGGTGGTGGTGGAATAGGCAGGCGCCGCGTTGGCAGCAGCACCGGGGGCCGGTGGCAAAAGGGTGCGGAAATGGATGGAGTCCAGCACGGAAACCAGCAGAAATACCCCCAGCACCACCGCAGCCGACATGGCAGCCGGGTCGTGCAACACACTGCGCCAGTTTTCACGTAGCCCCGGCGTGCGCCGGGCATGCCGCACATACAAGGCCAGCGCTGCGAGCAACAGGTATAAAACAATATCCGTGGCAAGGAAAACGGGTTTTGGCATGGTGGTCAGCCCAGACGGATACGGGGATCGGCGATGGTGTACGAGATGTCGGTGAGTATCAAGCCGAGGATGTACAACACCGAGCCGACAAACACCATGGCACGCACGACCGCGAAGTCCTGGGCATTGATGGCATCAATCGTGTAGCTGCCCAGACCCGGAATGCCAAAAAATGATTCCATGATCAGGGCGCCCATGAACAGCAGCGGCAAAACCGCCACCGTGCTGGTGAGAATCGGCAGCAGCGCATTGCGCAGCACATGGCCAAAGAGCACCCTTGGCTCCGATAGTCCCTTGGAGCGTGCCGTGCGCACATAGTCCTTGCCAACTTCTTCCAGAAACAAGGTGCGAAACAAGATCGCCTCCGCCCCTAAGCGCGAGACCAGGCCGATGGCCACGGGCAGTGCCAGAAAGATGAAGGCATCCATCCCGCCGGAAAAGCCGGAAATGGGCACGAGTTTGAGCACCTTGCTGAACAGGAACTGCCCCAGCAGAATGTAGAACAGCGAAGAAATGGACAGTAGCAGCACCGCCAGGGTAAAACCCCAGAATTCCAGGTAGGTGCTGCGGAAGAACACCATCAGCAAGGCAAAGACAATGACCACAAAGGTGCCCAGCAGGAAGGTGGGTAGTGCCAGTGCCAAAGAGGGCCACATCCGTTTACGCAGTTCATAACCAATGTCGCGGCCACTGTCGGAGGAGCCAAAGTCAAAGGCGAACAATTGCACCGACCGTTCAAAAAAGATAGTGTCAGTCGCTTGTTCCACGCCGGGTTTAGCCGTATTCCACAAAAGCGGTTTGTCGTAGCCACGCTCTTTTTTCCATTTTTCGATGGCATCCTGTGACACACGCTTGCCGCCAATGTTCATGCGCGCCATGTCATCCGGGGTATTCAAGGCAAAGAACAGGATAAAGGTAAACAGATTGACGCCAATCAGAATCAGCAGCCCATAGCCCAGACGCCGAAGAATGTAGTGGATCATGTTGCAATTCCTCCCGCAGTTGCGCGCTCCCGGCGACGCCATCCCAGCCAGGCGGGAACCACGGCACCGACCAGCAGCAGTGCCAGTAAGGGAATGGGCCACCAGATGGGTTTGTTCCATTCGGCCAGTTTGCGCTCCCGCAATGCCGGGTCCAGACGCAAAAAGCCGATGTGGTTGCGCACGATTTGCGTGGGTTTGCCGTTATGGACCCATTGGTGGTAGGCGGCAGCGGACGTTGGAAAATAACCAAAGCTCCAGATCGCATCCTGCTGGACGGTCGTGATCATCTGGTCAATCAAAGCCTGTTTTTGCGCTCCATCGTCCAGAAACTTCATCTGCTCGTACAGAGCATCAAAAACCGGATTCTGGTAATTGGTGTTGTTTTCGCCGTTGCCGTTGGTCAGTGCCTTGGAGTTGGGGCCGTACAGCATGAACAGGAAATTTTCGGCATCGGGATAATCCGCCAGCCAGCCCCAGAAGAAGATTTGCACCGAGCCTTTGGTCATTTTGTCCTGAAAGCGGTTGTAGTCGGTAGCGCGTATTTCCAGTTGTACGCCGATTTTGGCAAACTGCCGCACGTACCAGTCCAGCATGGCCTTGGTGCCGGGCGATGCGGCGCTTTGGTAATCAAAATTGAGCACCAGGGGTTTGCCGGTGCGCGCGTCGCGTCCATCGGGGTAACCGGATTCGGCCAGCAGGCGTTTGGCATCTTCAATCGGGCGGCGCACGGGTTTGCCGTCGGCGCCGCGTGTGAATACCACCGGATTGAATGCCGCCGGTCCATCTGCGCGATAGCCAAACAAAGACGGCGGCAGCGGGCCGTGCGCGCCCATCCCCTGGCCCTTTTCAAAGATGGCAATGTGCTCGTCCCAGTCAATGGCAATCGACAAAGCCTGGCGCAGTTTGCGGTTGCGTTCCATCTCCTGTGGCGTGTTGCCCTTGCCCACCACCGGGTCAAGCCAGTTGAAACCCATGTACCAGCTGCTGGCTTCGATACTGGTGGGCAATTTGAGTCCTTTTTCCCGGTACTCCTTTTCTTTCTCGCGCGAGTCGCCCATGGCAACAAGCAGGCTGGTTCCCTGGTCCAGGCGTTCGATGGCGGGTGAATCGTAGTAACCCTGCATGAACTTGGCATGCAGTGGCACGCCTTCCTTTTCGATGTCAAAAACAATTTTGTCTATGAATGGCAGGGGCTTGCCACAATCGTCCAGATAGCCTTTTTCACGGTCCCCCGGTTCACCTTCGCAAGGGTAGGTGTCACCATGAAAATTCGGATTGCGCTCCAGCACATGGCGCCGGTTTTCCACATAATCCGTCAGCATGTAGGGGCCTGTTCCGACCGGCCAGTAGTTGAGCGTCAGGTTCTTGGCGGCCATTCCGGGCTGGGCGTAAAAACTCTCCGCCTCCCACGGAACAGGGGCAAAAAAACTCATGGCCAGCCAGTATTTGAACTGCGGGTATTTCCCTTTGATACGAATCCGCAGGGTATGCGTATCCACCGCTTGCACGCCAGGAAAGTCGTACTGGCGGAAGTCCAGAAACGGCAGATCGCGGTCAGTCGGTGCCAGCTTCTTGCGCAGCTCCTTGTCGGCAGCGGCGATGCGTGCACCGTACTCCTTGAGGCCCACGATGTAATCCGCCATGGTGGAGAACGAGGGCGACTTGACGCGCGGCGTGGCCAGGCGGCGAATGGCATACACGTAATCGTGGGCCGTCAGTTCACGGCTGCCGGTTTCCTTGAAATCCGTGACCTTGTATTTGTCGGCCACATCCGCGCGCTGCAAGTGGTGGTACAGCAATTCACCCTTACTGTCTTTGGCAAAGGCCGGGTGGGGCGCAAACCGGATGCCCTGCTTGATGGGGATGTCAAACACCGTTTCCGCAATGCGCTCACCTGGGGCATCGTCCGGCAATGCCTGGCCGTTTTCGTCCAGGTAATGCGTACTGCCCAAAGACGCAGCCGCCCGCTCCACCAGCTCGTACGGGCGCTTGAGGTAGTGGTAGCCGTAGGGTGGCTCGTATATCTGGTAGGTAAAAGGGGTTTCATCGTTGGAGTACGAACTGGCCGGGTCCAGGTACTTGGGCGAGCGTGTACTGAACGGCAAGAACATGGTGTTGGTCTTTTCCGAGCCGGACGGGTGCGGATTGTTCAGAATTTCGCTGCACCCGGACAAGCCTACGGTTACGGCCAGCAGCAGGGCACCCGATTGAATACGCTGTGATTTCATGAATTTCACGATGAGATGGAACAAGTAGCCTATTCAACCTTGAAAACAAACTCCTGGAGTGCCAACACATCCCCAGGGACAACATGGCATTTGTATGCCAGCATCGCAGCACGCACCGCAGCATGGAACACCCGTGGCCCGGATACGATGGTGACCTCCCTGACCACACCATCGCGAATCAAGGCCTGCGCTTTCACCACACCGCTGGTGCCATCCTGCAGAGCTTTGCGCGGCATCTCGGGAGGTAGCTGCGTCGGACAACTCAGCGCCATGTCGGAGTGTACTGGCACGGTGGATGCTGGTGCCGGGGCTGTCGTCGTTGGTGGTGGCGGCGCAATGCTGACTGCCTGTAGCGGTGGTGTGGCGACCGCTTCAATGCTTGGGGCGGTAGCCAACGCCGCTGGCGCGACATCGGGCGCTGGTACAAAAGGGGGAGGGGTAGCCGACTTGGGCGCAGGCTCAGGCATGCGGATGGTCTTGGGTGGGGCTGGCGGTGGCGGTGGTGGTGGCGCAATGCTGACTTCCTGAATGATTTCGGCAGCCAGCGGCATTTTCTCGGGCGACAAGGCGTTGCGGACGTTGCCTGAAAGGACACCCCACACGATCAGAATATGCAGCGCAATGACGATGGCGCCGCTTCGGTAGCGCTGCGACCAGCTGCGTTTGCCGTAGACCGGATGAATGCGTGTTTGAACGTCTGCCGCATTCATGGGGCAAACTGCTCGCTGCCAATGACGGCGATGTTGCGCAGCCCTTGGCGTTTCGAGGTGGACAGAACGTGGGCAAAGACGGCGTACTGCGCGGACTTGTCGGGCCGGATATGCAATTCCGGCTGCGGCGTCTGTGGTCCGAGTGTGCCCATGCGGTTTTCCAGTTCCTGGGCCGAAATCGGTATACCTTGCCAATACAGTGTGCTGTTGGCGTCAATGTCGATGCGGATTTTTTCCGGCTTGTCGGGTTGGGGCGTTGCAACACCCCTGGGCATTTCCAGATTGATCGCGTGCAGCTGGATCGGAATGGTGATGATCAACATCACCAGCAACACCAGCAGCACGTCAATCAGGGGCGTGGTGTTGATGTCCATCAGCATCTCGGGTTCGTCCCCGCCATGCAGTGATTTTCCTGTATGCATTGCCATCTTCGTTTAACCAGGAGGCTCGGTGATGAACGCAACCTTGGCAATGCCCGCGCGTTGGCAGGCGTACAGAATCCTGCCAACGCCCTCATAGCGTGCCACCCTGTCGCCACGAATCTGGACTTCGGGTTGGGGCTTGGTGTCGGCGGCCTTTTTGAGCCGGGCTATCAGTTCTTCGCTGCTGGCCACACGCTTGTCGTACCAATACACCTGGTTGGCGCTGTCTACAGAAATGATGATGTTTTCCGGCCTGGTTTCGCGCACCTCCACCCGCTCCTTGGGCAAGGTGATGGGAATCGAGGTGGTGACGACCGGAACGGTGATCAAAAAGATGATCAGCAGCACCAGCATCACATCGACCAGGGGTGTCGTGTTGATGCTGGCGATTGGCTGCGCATCCTCCGTTCCCGTCGTGCGCATCATGGCGTGGTGCAAGAGCCTAGCAAGACGGCATGCAAATCGCTGCCAAAACCGCGAATGTCGTCCATCACGCCTCGGTTGCGTGCCACCAGCCAGTTGTAGGCCAGAACCGCTGGCACGGCCACGGCCAGCCCCAGGGCCGTCATGATGAGCGCCTCGCCCACGGGACCGGCCACCTTGTCAATGGAAGCCTGCCCTGAAACGCCAATCGCACTCAGTGCATGGTAGATGCCCCACACCGTACCGAACAGGCCCACAAACGGCGCAATGGAGCCAACCGTTGCCAAAAAAGCCAGGCCGCTTTGCATGTCCCGGTTGACACGGTCCACCGCACGCTGGATACGCATGCTGATCCAGTCGTGCAAGGGGATGTGTCCCATCAGACCGCTGTGTTTTTGCGTGGCTTCCAGGCCGGACGCGGCAATGAACTGGTAGGGGCTTTCCGGGGGGAGTGCGGCGGTGCCTTGCTCCACGGAACCTGCGCTCCAGAACTTTTCCGCAGCTTCTTGTGCATAGCGGCTGATTTTTCGCTGCTCCAGCAGTTTGGCAACCAGGATGTACCAACTCCCCAGGCTCATGCCTGCCAGTGTCAGGAGCACGCCTTTGGCAACGGCATCCGAGGTATCCCACAAAGCAGCCAGACCATAGGGGTTTGCCACTGCCAATGCCACCCCGGCGTCAGGGGTGTCTGTCTGGGCCAGTACCAGACCGCCCGGAACAAGGGCAAACACCAACCCCAGGCCCAGCAGCCAAGCCAGAATCCGCATCTTCAATTGCGTATGTACCATCGTTTCCCCGTAGATGAGGGCGGGAATTGTAGATGCATGCGCTGCACCTGTTTCATATCACCCGTGATATGAAAAACACCGAAACCGCGCCACAGATACTGCCCGCAGGCCTGTGTGGCACGTTTTTAGCCTCAATTTAACCTGAATTTAGCATCAAATCAGCCTACAGCCCCCGTGGGAGAAGCGGGTACAGCTACTGAAAACGTAGTATTCAGGCTGCCAGTCCGGCAGTATCAAAAGGCATTTTGCGCAGGAACTTGCCGGTGGCAGCAGCGATGGCATTGGCCAGGGCGGGCGCAACCGGCGGAACCGCTGGTTCGCCTATGCCTGTCGGAGGCTTGGTTGATGGAATGATGTGAACATCTACCTGGGGCATCTCGCTGATGCGCAGCAGCGGATACGTGTCGAAGTTGCCCTGCTCGACCCGTCCGTTCTTGAGCGTGATCGCATTGCCCATGGCTGCGGACAAGGCGAAACCCACCGAACCTTCGACTTGTGAGCGAATATTGTCCGGGTTAATTGCCGTGCCGCAATCTACCGCGCAAACGACCCGATCAACCCTGATGGAACCATCCTTTTTGACCGTCACTTCAACGACCTGCGCAACGACCGTATTAAAGGACTCATGCACTGCTACCCCACGGCCACGGCGTTCGCCGGGCGCGGCATTCAGGGGTGCGCCCCATTTGGCCTTTTCTGCGGCCAGTTTGAGCACGTTGGCATGGCGTGGATGCGTACCGAGCAACTCCAGACGCAGTGCCACCGGATCTTTGCCCATCGCCAGCGCCACCTGATCCATGAACACTTCCGTGGAAAAGGCCGTGTGCGTGGAACCCACCGAGCGCCACCAGAGCACCGGCACGCCGATGTCGGTGGGTGTATGCAGGTCCACCGTCAGGGTGGGAATGGTATATGGGAGGTTGGCAGCACCCTCGACCGAAATCGGGTCTATGCCGTTCCTGACCATCATCGACTCCAACTGCGTACCCGCAACAATCGACTGCCCCACCAGACGATGGCGCCAGCCCACCAGCTTGCCACTGCTATCCAGCGCTGCCTCCAGCGCATGGTGAAAGAGCGGGCGATAGTAGCCACCGCGCATGTCGTCTTCACGCATCCAGATCAGCTTCACCGGCGCCTTGCCGTTGATCGCTTTGACAATATGCGCTGCCTCCAATACATAGTCGGACTGCGTGCTGCCCCGGCGACCAAAACTGCCGCCGGCATAGAGCATGTTGATCTTCACCTGTTCGGGCTTGATGCCCAACAGGGCCGCCAGCATTCCCTGGTCAAGCGTATGGTTCTGCTCACCGTTCCAGACCTCACAGCCATCAGGCGTGATCTGAACAACGCAGTTCATCGGCTCCATGGCAGCGTGTGCAAGATACGGAAAATCAAAAGTGGCACCGAGCACTTTCGATGCGCCAGAAAAGGCCTTGTCTGTATCGCCGATCTGCTTGGCAATCAGTCCCGGCTTTTTTGCCATTTCCTGGTACTTTGTCAGAATCTCATCGGTACCCAGCTTGAACGCTTTGGACTCATCCCAACTGACCGACAGTGCGTCGCGGCCCTTTTTGGCGCTCCACGTGTCGCTGGCAAGCACCGCCACACCTTGCGGTATCTGAACGACATCGACAACGCCCTTGATGCTCCTGGCCTTGCTGGCATCGAAAGACCTGACCGTGGCACCGAACAAGGGCGGGTGGGCGACGACTGCCACCAGCATACCCGGCAGGAAAACGTCCGACGTGAATTTCGCCGTGCCGGTGGTCTTGGGCACGCTGTCCTTGCGTTTGGCCTGCTTGCCAATCAGGCGGTAATCCTTGGGGTCTTTCAATGCAGGATTTGTCGGCACCACTTCCTTTGCAGCATCCATGGCCAGTTCACCAAAGCTCGCCTGGCGGCCACTGGCAGCGTGTCTGACAATGCCGTCGCGTACCGTGATACCGGCTGGACTGACATTCCAGCGTTTGGCTCCAGCGGACACCAGCATCGCACGTCCCGTCGCACCGGCCTTGCGCATCTGGTCCCAGGAATTGGCCATCGCCGTGCTCCCGCCTGTGCCCTGTGTCGGTCCCCACAAGGTGTTGTTGTAGCGTTTGGGATCGGCTGGCGCCCCTTCCACCCGCACGTGCTTCCAATCCGCATCCAGTTCTTCCGCCAGTACGGTGGCCAACCCGGTGTAGGTACCCTGCCCCATTTCGAGATGCTTGGACAAGACAGTGACGCTGTTGTCAACACCAATACGCAAAAATGCGTTCGGCTCGAAACTGGACGTGGGATCACCCATGTGCATTTTTCCGGCAGCGGCAAGCGCAATCGACGGTAGACAAAAGCCCAGCGTCAGACCGGCACCGCCTTGCAAAAAGTGGCGACGGCTATGGTTTTCGATCATGATTTCACGCATGTTGGCTCTCCTTATGCCAAAGCCCTGGCGGCTTCGTGAATGGCTGCCCGAACGCGCACATAAGTGGCGCAACGGCAGAGGTTGCCCGACATGGCGGTGTCGATGTCGGCATCGGTCGGCTTGCGGTTTTGGGCGAGCAGCGCGACTGCACTCATGATCTGGCCGGATTGGCAGTAGCCGCATTGAACGACATCCAGCTTTTGCCAGGCCTCTTGCACCACCTTGCCAATGCGATGGGTTTCGATGGCTTCAATGGTCGTGATTTTCCGCCCGGCCACCGCTGAAACGGGCGTTGTGCAGGCGCGCACCGGGTTGCCTTCGACATGCACGGTACAACTGCCACACAATGCCTGGCCACAGCCATATTTGGTACCTGTCAACTGCAATGTGTCGCGTAGCGCCCAAAGCAGAGGTGTATCGGGAGCAACATCCATCTCATGTGCTTTGCCATTAACCGTCAGTTTGATCATGCGTGGCTTCCTTTCAAAATATCGTATCGGGCCATTCCAGGATAAGGGAATGTACGCTACGGGTGATAATCCCTCCCCCATGGCACGCATTACCCTACTTGACGCCCAGCTCGCATTCGGACACCTTGCCTTGCTGGACCACACTGATTTTTCCCTGGAAGCCGACGAGCGCGTCGGGCTCATCGGGCGCAATGGCACCGGCAAATCGTCTTTGCTCAAAATCCTGGGGGGATTGGACAAGCCGGACGACGGCAGCTTGCAAATCCAGAACAACACCCGCATTGCCTACGTGGCACAGGAGCCGGACCTGGGTGCAGATGCTAGTATCTTTGAAGCTGTTCGCGCAGGTCTGGCGGGGGTTATCGCCCTGATTGATGAATATTCACGGGGCCATGGCGATCTGGATGCATTGCAAAGCGCCATCGAGGCCCAGGACGGCTGGAACTGGGAGCAGCGGGTGCAGGAGACGCTGCACCGGCTCCATCTGGAGCCACAGGCCATCATCAACACCCTGTCCGGCGGCACCAAGAAGCGCGTAGCCCTGGCGCAGGCACTGGTGTCGGCGCCCGATGTACTGCTGCTGGACGAGCCAACCAACCACCTGGACCTCGACTCGATAGAGTGGCTCGAAGGTCTGCTGCGGGAATTCAAGGGCAGCATCGTCACCATTACCCATGACCGAACGTTTCTGGACAAGGTTGCCACCCGCATCGTCGAGCTGGATCGCGGCAAACTGTTGTCCTATCCCGGTAACTTTGCGGCCTACGTGCTGCAAAAAGAAGAACAAATGGCGCAAGAGGCGGTCATCAACGCCCGCGCCGACAAACTGCTGGCCGCAGAAGAGGTCTGGATTCGCAAAGGCGTGGAGGCACGGCGTACCCGTGCCCAGGGGCGTATCACCCGGCTGGAAAATCTGCGCGCCCAGCATGCGGCGCGGCGCGCGGCGGTGGGCCGTGTCAACATGGACCTGGTCAGTGGTGCTGCCAGTGGCAAACTGGTCTCGGAACTGGTGCATGTCAGCAAGACCTTTGGCGACAAGGTGGTGGTGCAAGACTTCAGCGCGACCGTCTTGCGCGGCGACAAGATTGGTTTGCTAGGCCCCAACGGTGCAGGCAAAACCACGCTGCTCAAGCTGATTCTGGGCGAACTCGCGCCGGACCCGGCACCCGCCAACGCCCCCAAACCCGAGCCGGGCCACAGCCCCTGGGGCAGCGTGCGCCTGGGAGCCAATGTGACGGTGGCGTATTTCGACCAGCTGCGCAATGCCCTGGACCTGGATGCCACGCTGGAGGATTTCATCAGTCCGGGCAGCGAGTGGATCGAAATTGGTAACCAGAAAAAACACGTCAAAAGTTATCTGGGCGACTTTTTGTTTGCACCGGCGCGCGCGCACTCGCCGGTACGCAGCCTGAGCGGGGGCGAGCGCAACCGCCTGCTATTGGCCCGGCTGTTTGCCCGCCCGGCCAACGTGCTGGTGCTGGACGAACCCACCAATGACCTGGACATTGACACACTGGAGCTGCTGGAAGACCTGCTGCAAACGTACGATGGCACGGTGTTCCTGGTCAGCCATGACCGCAGTTTCATGGACAACGTGGTGACCAGCACCATCGCCTATGAGGGTAATGCGCGCTGGCGCGAATACGAAGGCGGTGTGAATGATTGGCTGACCCAGAGCCGCCGGGCAGCTGAAATAGCCAATATTTCAAGCCAAAATGGCTTGAAGCGCTCAGTAGATGAGCGGGAGCAGCTATCAAAACAGGATCGCAGTACATCCCGGAATACACCCGCTGCAGCAGCGCCAAAGGCACGCAAACTCAGTTTCAAGGAGCAGCGGGAACTCGATGGCCTGCCGCAGCGCATCGCCGCACTGGAATCCGAGCAAGCAGCCATCAACGCGGCGCTGGCCGATGGCAGTCTTTATGCCAGCGACAACGCCCGTGCCCTGGAGCTGGCCGCTCGCACAGCGCAGATTGACGATGAGCTGCTTGCCGCCCTGGAGCGCTGGGAACAGCTGGAGCGTGTCGGTTAGGGTTGCTTTTCAACGGACTGCAACTGACATAATGCGAGGTTCGAACAACACGGATTCCAATGCCCGTACAGGAGAGACAATTCATGGAGTCGGAGGAAATCAGTTTTACGGACCTTATCGCCTCGTCCATTCACGACATGAAAAACTCGTTGAATATGCAGATCAATTATCTGGAAGGCATCGCTGTGGACTGCCGCCAGCGTGGGGATACGGCAACGTTTGAAAATCTGGAGCGGGTGATTTATCAGGCCAACCGGATGAATTCCAACCTGATCCAGTTGCTCAGTCTGTACAAACTGGGCAAGTCCATCTATCCGACCGATATCGCCGAGCATTCGGTGCTCGAAGTGATCGAAGAATCGCTGCTGCAGAACAAATCCATCATGGACCTCAAGGGCTTGACGATCACGGTGGACTGTGACCCGCATTGTTATTGGTATTTTGACAGCGATCTGGTTATCGGGGTGTTGATCAATGCCCTGAATAATGCGTACAACTACACCAATGACAAAATCAGGATTGCCGCCAGTACTTCCAATGGCTGTCTGGAGTTGCGTGTTGAAGACAATGGGCGCGGCTATCCCGCCAGCATGCTCCTGGGCGCAGGGGTGCCGCTCAACGCCAGCTCCAACTTTTTGAATGGAAGTACCGGATTGGGTTTCTACTTCTCGTACCATGTGGCAAAGTTGCATCGCAATGGAGGACGCACCGGCACTTTGGGTGTAGAGAATGGCGGTGCTTACGGTGGCGGCTGTTTTGTACTGAGGCTGCCGTGAAAAGCTCGGACGAGAGAGACGAAAGAGAAGAAAGAGACAGGCAATGACTGCTTCACTGAGCAAGGCCAGGATATTGGTGATTGACGATTACCAAGGCATGCGTACCATGCTGGGCAATTTTGTGCGTGCCATGGGCGTTACCCAGGTCAACAGCGCCGGCAACGGTCCCGAAGCCCTCAACCAGTTGCGCCAGAATACCTTTGACATTGTGATTTGCGATTTCAATCTGGGTATCGGACAAAACGGGCAACAGGTGCTCGATGAAGCCAGGATGCGCAATTACGTCGGCATTTCCACCATCTGGATGATGGTCACGGCGGAAAAAACAACCGACATGGTGATGGGTGCTGCGGAGGTCAAGCCGGACGACTATTTGCTCAAACCCATTAACCAGAGTCTGCTCCAGAGTCGGCTGGAAAAATTGATTGTCCGCAAACAATCCCTCATCGGCATTGAAACCGCCATCAAGGCCAAGGACTATGCTGCGGCCATTGCCCAATGCGACCTGCAATTGAGCGCCCAGGCCAATAACCCGCAGGAAATCTTGCGCATCAAAAGCGATTTATTGCTGCAGATCGGCGACTACAACGCGGCCAGGGAATTGTTTGAATCCATATTGATGATGCGCAATATTCCCTGGGCGAGAACCGGCTTGGGGAAAGTCCTGTTTTACACGGGCGATTACGAAGCGGCAAAGCTGATATTTCAGCAAGTCCTGCAAGAAAACCGCATGTACATGGAGGCATCGGATTGGCTGGTGAAAGCACTGGATGCACTGGGTGACAGCCGACAAGCACAGCAGATTTTGCAGGAGGCCGTCAAGTTGTCGCCGAATTCGCCCGTCAGGCAAAAGAATCTGGGCGATACGGCCTATAAAAATGGCGATCTGGATATTGCGCAAAAAGCATTTGAAACCACAGTCAAGATCAGTGAGTTTTCTGCCCACAAGAGTCCTGCAATCTATTCTGGCCTGGCCAAGGTGTTGACCGATAAACATGTGCCGGACGAAGCGCTCAAGGTGCTGGCGCGCAGCAAGGCTACATTCAAGGGAAATATTGAAGCCACCATACAGACCGCAGCAGTCGAGAGTACGGTATATGACAGCATGGGGCTCACCGACAAGGCCGAGGCGGCCATGGCGACCGCCTCAGAGTTGATGGGCCAGCTTCCGGGCAAGGTCAGCACCGAAGTTGCCATGGAAATGGCCCAAAGCATGCTCAAGATCGGCAAGAAGGAACAGGCATTCGCATTGTTGAGCGACCTCGTGAAGAATAACCATGAAAATCTCGATATTTCGCGCCAAGTTGCGAATGTCTTCGAGAGTGTCAACATGAAGGAAGAAGGCCAGGCACTGATCCAGGAATCCCGGCAAGAGGTGATCAACATCAATAACCAGGGCGTTTTGCTGGCCAAGAAGGGCGAGTACCAGGAAGGCGCCAAACTGCTGCGCACAGCTGTCCAGAACCTGCCCAACAGCGAGGTGGTCATCATGAACTTGTGTGGCTTGCTCATTGGCCAGATGACCAAGGAGGGGCGCAACGACGCCATCATTCGCGAGGTCAAGAGCTTGCTGGACCGGGTTCGGGATATCAATCCGGCCAACAAGAAATACAGCACCTATGCGACAGCTCTGGTGCGTATAGCGGGAGGCAGATAGCGTCCGGGGCCGTTTCCGCAGTTATTGCGCTTCTGGTACGCTGTCCATGCCCTGGAAAAGTTTCTCAAGGGACAGCTCAAAGTCCACGCACTCCAGGCGTATTGCACCCAGCTCTGTCATGTCTGTCATGTCGAACAAGGTCCAGTTCCCGTCAGCCTGGGGTCGAAACACCTCTACACGCCGTGTGTCCGGGTCAATGAGTGCGTACTCGCGCAGCGATGCCAGGCGGCGGTAGATGGCGAACTTTGCGCTGCGGTCGTACCCTTGCGTGCTGGGTGATAACACCTCGATGACTACCACTGGCGCAGTGAAGACAGTTTGCGTTGCGCTGAAATGCTTGTCGCAGGTAACGAACACATCGGGGTACAGAATGCTGTCGGTACCCACTTGCACCTTCATGTTTTCGCTGAAGGCCTGGCACGGGCTGGCGTCGAAATGATTACCCAGGTGGCGCATGAGATTGGCAATGACACGACCATGCCCGCGCTGACCGCCCACCATGCAGAAGTACTCCCCCCGGTGGTATTCGTGCCGATCCGTCTGCGCGTTCTCCCATGCCAGAAACGCTTCAAGGCTGAGATGTTGCCGGGGAAGCCCCATAAATGTATCGACTATAGATTCTGCAAAACAAAAACGGGCTCGCGATAGTCTTCACCAACTCTTCCCAGCTGAAACAGGCTCTCGTCAAACCCGGATTGGCCTACGATTTTCCAGCCGTCCAGCAACTGTGGCAGGCGGTAGCGGCCATAAATCCGGTGTGAATTCCAGCAAACGGCATCCTGTCCGACAGGCACGGAGAGAAACATCAGGCCACCGGGTTTGATGATTTTCTTGTACGACTTCATCGTTTTCAGATCGCCCAATGGGTCGATAGGGTCGCCATAACGCCCCAGACCGTCGTGTTCCAGCGCGCTGATGGTCACACCACAGTCGAACTGCAGATCCATTTTCTGGGACTCCTCGACCGTGTAGGTGTTCAAACCAGGGATGTCGTGGTGAATTTTGCGAAATTCGACGGTGGAGGGGATGCCGCCCATGCGCGCAACGATGGCTTCGTAGAGCGGATGGACCGACCCGATCACCACCACGCTCTTGCCCTGCACCGGGAATGCCCTCAGCAACGCCACCATATGCGGATCGGAGCTGTAGCCCGCAGGCTGGCCGGTTTCGATCAGGAGATCAATCCTGGGCTGCAGTGCATCCCAGTATTGTTTACTCCAGACCAGGTTGCCGCCGGATGTTTCGTAACGAAACTGCATCAGGATGGGTACACTGCCCTGCATCGAAAAATCGCGCAAAAATTTGTCGGGAATGGCGAATACCGGGCCAAAAATCGGCGCGTCTTCCTGGTTGTCCATCACAGGCTCCTTGGCAAGTTTTTTGTTTGGTGCTGGCAGAACAGCGGTGGCATGCAGCGGCTTTCTGGCACGCATGTTCAGCGAGACCGTGCGCCCCGCATATTCGTAGGTGCTGGCATCGTCAATGAGGCCGAAATTTCCCAGACGTTCAACCGCCTCAAAACCGGCTGCTTGCAGAAAATGGCGCAGCAGGTTTTCATCAAAGCCGGCGCGGTGAAAGTCATAAGGGTTTTTCTGGCCGCCAAAAAGGATATTGACCACACCGAATTTCACGCCCAGAGGGGTTTGCGGCGCGAGGAAAATCTCGCATAGCGCCTGCATGTCAGGCACACCGACCGAAATCACCCCCCCAGGCTTGAGCACGCGAAAAAAGCCGGTCAGCGCCTGCTCGAATTCGCCCTGGTGGCCCAGGTGTTCCAGCACATGGCTCAGGTAAAGCTCATCCACCGAATTGGCCGCGAATTGCGAGAGATCGGCACAATCACCGACATAGTCGACAAAGGGACCCGGTGCGATGTCGAGAATTTTCCAGCCTTCCAGTGGTTTTTGGCCACCGATGTGCAGGCGAAAAGGGGGAGGGGAAGTATCCATTGGTTTTGTAGACCTGTTCAATCGGCACGCAGCATATGGGGATAAATCACTTCGTCACAGGGAATGTCCTGAACCGCCGTCTTACCCAGCACAGACCCGATTTGTGCCGGTGAATAGCCGTCACCTGGGCGCTTGAAATCGAGGTCCTCGGCGGCAATGACCGCGCCAGCCACAATCGGGCGTTTGCTCACAATACTGCGGCGCATATTGACACGCTGGGCCAATTCGGCATCAGACACTACACGGTCATGGTTGCCAAGAGACTCCCATGCAACCCAACAGGAGCGGATCATTGCAGCAAACGCCTGCGGCTCCATGGCCATCTGGTTGTCCATACCGATCTTGGAAGAATCAAGGGTAAAGTGTTTTTCAATGACAGGCGCACCCAATGCCACGGCAGCAATGGGTGTTTCAACTCCAATCGTATGATCCGAATAACCAATGGGCAGACCAGGATAGAGTTCGCGCATGGTGCGCATATTATTCAGGTTAATGGTGAATGGCTGCGCAGGATATATGGAAACGCAATGCAATACACACACATTGTCGTTGCCCGCATCACGGATGCATTGAATGGCGCGCGTGATTTCCTCCTGATCGGCCATGCCTGTTGACAGGATAATGGCGGAACCCGTGCGTGCAATGTAATCCAGATAAGGATAGTTATTGATCTCCATCGAGGCAATCTTGATGAAAGGAACTGCACACTGGTGAATCAGAAAATCCACTTCATCGCGTGAATAGGGAGTGGATGCAAAGTCGATGCCAATACTGCGCGCATACTCGGACAATACTTTGAGCTGCTCGGGTGAAAATGAAAATTTTGTAACGAACCGCTTGGCTATCGGATTTTTCTTATAGTATGTTTGCGCATAAAGCGTATCAGCTGACCAGGACTGGAATTTGGCGCAATCACAATTGGCACTTTTCACAGCATCTATCATCTGTTTTGCCGTGTCAATATTGCCAAAATGGCTGGTATTCAACTCTGCAATGAAATACGGCTTGCCGTGATTTTCGATAACAACGCCATTGTTAAATTTCATACGATTCTTTAATGATTCTTTATTGATCAATCGGTTCTACAATCATTTCCCTGACAAATTGCTCCCGCTCCAGGAATGGCCACTGGTCTTCCAAAGGACGGCGCACGAATTTCCCGGCGATGTTCTTGGTATGCGATATTTCCACGTATTCCTGATTTTCCTTGCCCATGATTTCGCACAACACAGGGCCACTGCATTGCATCACCTGATCCAGTCCTGACTCCAGTGCATGGATTCCTTCGATATGGATATACGCAAAATCAAACAGGTCGGCTATTTTTTTAAAGTCTGGAACCGTCACGCCATTACCGGGGTCCGTGCCGATGGTGCGATTGCGAAATAACTCCTTCTGACGCCGCCGGATAATGGAATATACGTTGTTGTTGATAACAATCAATTTCACCGGAATCTTGTGGAATCGCATGGTTTCGAGTTCCTGCATATTCATCATGAAGGAACCGTCTCCCACTACCACCACGATTTGCCTTTGGGCATCGGATACGCCCAGTGCAGCTGGTATGGAAAATCCCATCGCCCCCTGTGAAACCGGGTGAATACAGCGACGGTTGCTACCAAAATTCAGATTCGACGGCAAAATGACTTCAATCAGCCCGGAATCGGTGATAACGATGGCATCATCAGCCAGCTTATCTGACAGCACATGCGTGAGATCATACAAATCGACCCGGTCTGTGGACGCAAAATAGGGCTCCTTCATGAACACACTTTTCCAACGCTGGCAGTTCGCCGCCCAATCGGCAATGTCGGCGGTAAGTTTTTCCGGTCCGAGTAATTCGAAGAATCCATCAAGGTCCTGCATAACGAGGCGGTCAATACGCAGTTCGCTTTTCTTGTGCTCATCTTCGTCAATATCCACCACGATGATTTTTGCAGCACGCGCGAATTTGCAATAATCCACGCCGGTAGTCAGCGACGATAGGCGGTTACCGAGTACCAGCAGGCAATCTGCATTTTGCGTTGCGAATGCACCTGCACGCGAGCAGCCCATAGCGCCAAGAGAACCTATCGACAAAGGCTGCGACAAAGGATAGCAGTCGGCAGAACTCGGTGTATAGACAACCGGGATTTGATTATTTTCGACGAAACTAGCCAAAGCCTCCAGTTGATTGGCCGAACGCACACCCGAACCTATGAGCAATACGGGCCGTCTGGCCGAACCCAGCGCCTGTTTTATATAGCTTATGTCATTTTCAGGTGCAGCAATGATAGTCCTGTCAGGCGTAAACCCGATAATTTCCGAGGGTTCAATCTGCGCACTTTGCAAATCCAACGGTATATCAATCCAGACCGGCCCTTTTCTACCTTCATTCGCTAGGTAAATTGCTTTTTCCAGATGCATCCGGATGTCGCGCGGATCGGTGACCGTTACCGCATATTTGGTAATTGACTTGACGATTTCAACGATGTTGGCTTCCTGCTGGCCATACGTGCGCAAATTATTTTTAGTGTAATAAGTCGTTTCTTTTAATATATTCTGACCCGAGATGAACAAAACCGGCAACCCGTCCTGGTAGGCGCTAAGCGTGCCAGTGATGGCATTCGTCGAGGCGCATCCGGTCGAGACCAGGCATACGCTCGTGGAATTATGGAGCTGTGCACGGGCGGTTGCGGCATAAGCTGCCGCTTGCTCATGGTGGGTGCATATGGCCCGTATGCGCGTACTCTTGGCCACGGCATCGGTCAAAAAAAGAGCCCCACGGCCTGTCACCATATAGACCGTGTCCACTGCACGGTCAGCCAAGGTTTCAAATATATAGTCCGCAAGCCTCATGCCATATTCCTGAGTTTGAATTCAGAAAAGAATTCTCTACCGCTGCTATCAAACCGCTTGTGCATGGGTTGCTTTTGAATGAAATCAACAGGTTGGCGCGGCTGGCGGGGATCGAACCCACGACCCTTGGCTTCGGAGGCCAATACTCTATCCACTGAGCTACAGCCGCAACCCAAAAAGAACCAGGGGCGGATTCTCTCACGAAAATCGCATGTAACTATGTGCGGGGGTGCGATTCAATCACACCCATTTCATATCACCCGTGATATGAAAAGCACCAAAACCGCGCTACAAATGCTCCCCGCAAGCCTCCGTGGCACATTTTTAGCTTCAACCTGGCCTCAAATCAGGTATCAAATCAGCCTAAAGCGCCCGTGGGACAAGCGGGGACAGCTACTGAAAACGTAGTACACAGGTCTGGAGCTTTTGATGGTAATCGTCCAGCAATCGCTCGACCAGGATAAACGTGGCCTTGGCGCCCAGGCAGGCCTGTTCTTGCACGTTCGCATCGGCGCAGTTGGTATGCATGAAGTCCTCGAACGCACGCCATTGCTGCGGGGCCTGTGCACCATAGCCGTGAAAAAACCGCGCGCCGGTGTCCGGCGTGAGCCCCAGGTTTTTTGCCAAGTGCCGCGCAATGACCTGGCCACCCAGGGTTGAACCTTCGATGGTGTAGATCATCCCGATTGCCTGTCCCGCATTGGCACCTGCAAATGGCCCTGGCTCCTCCTTGGGGAGATGGGCGCTGGCATGCGGATCGAGGCCAAAATACGCAAGATCGTCGGCAATCCAGGCATGCTTGCGCCGCGCCGCGTAGTCAAAGTCGAGGTGGTGTGCTTGCAGGCAACTTTCTATCGCCTCTTCGATAGCGTGGTAAAAATGGAAGTAGCCCAGCAGCACATGCTGGTAGGTCCGTAGCGGATATCCGGGCTTGGTAATGCCTGCCAGCAGCGGATGGTGGTCCAGGCGGACATGGACGTCATGGGTCGCGCGCCGCAACATCTGCCGTACAGGAGAATCCGCCTGACGCGTGGGAACGGCGGGGGGGGGGTGGATTGGTCATGTCAGGGTACGCGGGCCGGGGAGCCAACGTTGCATGGTGGTGGCCAAGGTGTCGCGGTGGATGGGTTTGGCCAGGAAATCATCCATTCCGGCATGGATGCAGTGCTGCTCGTCTTCGGCAAAGGCATCGGCAGTCAGGGCGATGATGGGCAGCCGCTCCAGGCCGTTGTCTTTCTCCCATTGGCGAATCCTGGCTGTTGCGCCAAAGCCATCGAGCACGGGCATTTGCAGGTCCATCAGGACGAGATCGGGTCTGTTGGCCGCTTCGGCCCGCATCAATGCATCAACCCCTTTCTGACCGTTTTCCTCCACAATGCACTCCAGCCCCAGCGAACCCAGCAGGGCGCGAATCACGGCCTGGTTGACCACGTTATCCTCTATCATCAGCACCTTGCCCCTCAATTGCAATTGCAACTGGTCCGTAACCATCCCGGTAGCATCCCGGGTGCTGTGGGGTTGTTGTGTGTGCCGTCTGGCAGTGTCTGCAACGACTGGCTCCAGCCGGATGCGAAACCAGAATCTGGAGCCCTTGCCCAGCGTGCTTTCCACACCAGCGTCCCCACCCATCAGGCGTGCCAGACTGCGCACAATCGACAGTCCCAGGCCCGTACCCCCGAATTGGCGCGTGGTCGAACTATCCGTCTGCGAGAAGGGTTGAAACAGCAGCCCTTGCTGTTCCTCGGGAATGCCAATGCCGGTATCGAGGACGGAAAATTCCACCTGCGTGGCATCGTCCAGTCCGGCAAGCGCGCGTGCCTCGATGCGCACCTCTCCCCTGGCGGTGAACTTGATGGCGTTGCTCACCAGATTGGAAAGCATCTGGCGCAGGCGGTGCACGTCCCCGAGATACGGTTGTGCATGGCCGATCCAGGCGTGGGTGAGGTTTAACCCCTTGTTGGCAGCCGATTCGGCAAACAGCAAGCGGATGTCGTGCAGGAGCTTTACCGGATCGAACACCTTGGCCTCCAGGTCGAGCCTACCGGCTTCGACCTTGGACAAGTCCAGAATATCGTTGAGCAAAGTGAGCAAGGTCTGGCCGGAATGGAAAATGGTGCGTGCATAGTCCAGCCGCTCGGCCTCTGGCAGGTTGTGCATCATCAACAACTGTGCCATGCCAAGAACGCCGTTCATGGGCGTGCGGATCTCGTGGCTCATGGTGGCCAGAAAACGGCTCTTGGCCTTGTTGGCGGCCTGCGCTTCCTGGATGGCAATCTCAAGTTTGCGTTCGAGCTTGCGCCGCACAATGGCATGGCGCACCGCACGGCGCAGCGTGTCTGCGTCGAGCTGACCTTTGCTCAGATAGTCCTGTGCACCAGCTTCCAGCGCCTGTGCGGCCAGAGCGTCATCATCGTGCCCGGTCAGAACCACGATGGCCAGATCAGATGCTGCCACACGCATGCCTTGCACCGTATCAAGGCCGGTAGAGTCCGGCAATGACAGGTCCAGCAAGACAAGCTGGAACGCCGTCCAGAGCTTGGCAGCGGCTATCCCTTCAGCCAAGGTCCTGGCCCAGACGCTGGTATCGCTTTGGCCCATGGGCACCAAGCCGGCTTGCCGCAGGGCTGCACGCAACAGGCCGTAGTCTCCTGGGTCATCCTCCACCACAAGCAGTGGTACATGTTTCGGCACGGACGCAGTCATCCGCTCTCTCCGTCGGATATATCGGATATGTCGGATGTGCCCACGTCAAATACACAGCAACGATTCTTGCCGGACAGCTTGGCCCGGTACATGGCCTGGTCGGCTTGGCGCAGCAACTGGTCGGCATCCAATTCGACGGACTGCGGGTAAAAGGTAACACCCAGGCTGGCCGAAACCTGCAGTTGCACGGTGCCAAAAGGCACCGGCTCGGCTGCCGCGTGGAGCAAGCGGTTGAGCATGGGCTGGCTGCCCTCCCTTTTTTCCAAGTCAATGAGCACCGCCACAAACTCATCGCCGCCGATGCGCGCCAGTGTGTCACCCCCGCGCAGCGCCTGCTTCATGCGGGCCGCCAGGCTGACCAGCAACTGGTCGCCTGCAGCATGCCCGTGCGTGTCATTGACGGCCTTGAATCCATCCAGATCCAGAAACACCACCGCCAGCAGTTTGCCACGCCGCAACGCCTGCACCATGTTCTGGCGCAGGCGATCTGCCAGGAGTGCACGGTTGGGCAGATCGGTCAACACGTCGTAATGGGCGATATGTTCCAGTTCGTTTTCGTGCGCCTTGAGGGCGGTGATGTCGGAGAACAGGGAGACGTACTGGCGGATGGCTCCTGCAGCGTTGCGCACCGCAGTGATGGTTTGCAGCGCGGCATACGCCACACCATCCTTGCGCCGATTCCACAGCTCGCCTTCCCAGAAACCCTGGTGTTGCAAGCACTGCCACATGGAAAGGTAGAAGTCTTTCGGTTGCTGCCCTGATTGGAGGATACGCGGGTTCTGGCCCAGGATTTCTTCGCGCTCATACCCGGTGATGCGGGTAAAGGCCCGGTTGATATCCATGATGGTGCCATCGGCATCGGTGACCATGATACCCTCCCGTGCGTGGGTAAACACCGTTGCCGCCAGACGAATATCGGCATCCCGCTGGTAACGCAACATGGCATAGCGCACGGCCCGACGCAGTGCGCCAGCATCCGAGCCTTTGGTCAGATAGTCTTGCGCACCTGATTGAATGGCGGACTGGGTTACCGAAGTATCATCCAACCCGGTCAGCACCACAATCGGCGCATCCACCAGCAGCCGACAACGCTCGACCGTGTCGGGACCATGGGAGTCCGGCAAATTCAGGTCGAGCAACACCACATCGGGGTGCAGGCGCTGGCTTTCTATCAGGGTGCGTGCACCATCCAGAGACTCGGCCAGATGCACCGAGAACGCATGCGCATCCTTCTCCAGAAGCTGGCGGCGAATCAGGTACGCATCACCCGCCTCATCTTCAATAATGAGGACAACGGCAGGATGGCGACGTTCTGGGGGAGGAAAATCCTGGTTCACCTCGGAACCTCCAGTTCAGGTGATCGCGTCCTGGTGTCTCGCGTGCTTGTGTTCGGGCAGGCGCACAATGTTGGACCAGTAGTCACCGAGGCCACGCACAACGTTGATGAAGTCGTCCACATCCACGGGTTTGACGATGAAGCCCGCAGCAAAGTTGTGGTAGCTGTCGAGCATGTCACGCTCGGCATCCGATGTGGTCAACACCACCACCGGAAGCCTTTGCAAGACCGGATCGGCCTTGATTTTTTGCAAAAATGTCCGCTCGTCCATGCGTGGCATGTTGAGATCGAGCAGAATCAGGTCCGGCATCGGCCCCTGGGTATGGGCTCCCTGGCGGTGCAAAAAGGCAAACGCCTCGATGCCGTCGGGCACATGGTGCAGTTCCACGAAAACCTTGCCTTCTTCAAACGCCAGGCGTACCAGATGGGCATCTGCGGGTTCGTCTTCGACCAACAGGACGACGAGTTTTCTGTGGGTGCTCATGCTTTCATCTCCAGGGGTATATCAAACACAATACAAACACCGCCATCCAGGCCGTCCTCAATGTGCAAATGGCCACCAGCCAAGTAGGTGATTTTATTCGCCAGCGCAAGTCCCATGCCGGCACCCGGAATGCTGCTGGGCACCAGCCGGGTAAATAGTTGCAACACCTGAGAGCGGTATTCCGGGGCAATACCGCTGCCATTGTCGGCAAAGCGAAACACCGCCCGCTTGCCATGCGTGCTGGCACTGACCTCGATCTGCAAGGGGCGTTGTGCGTGGCGGTAACGCAGTGCATTGTCAAGCAGGATGGTAAACAGTTCGCGCAAAGGCTTTGCATTCAACCGCACCAGGGGCAGTGGTTCGTGCACCACGATATGGGCATCGGTGGCAGCTGCACCAGCGGCCGCAATGCACTGGCGCAGGACAACGCCGCTATCAAGTCCTGTTGCTGAACAGACATTGCCGTGGTCAAGCGCCAGGTAGCGTTGGGCCTCCCCTACCAGCAAGGACAATCGCCTGGATTCGGCGTTGATGAAGTTCAACGAAATGCGGCTGTCTTCGTCTTTGGCCAGATCCGATTTTGCCAACAATCGCTGGGTAAAACTTGCCAGTCGGCGTGCAGGCTCCTGAAAGTGGTGCGCCATCGCCTCGCCCAGACGGGTCAGTTCGGCGTTGCTCAGGGTCAGCGCCTCGGCTTGCTGGTACAGGATTTCTGCCACCTGCTGGCGCTGTGCCTCCTGTTCGGCCATGAGACGCTCATATTCCCTGCGCCGCTTCTGCCAGGAATACATGCCCACGGTGGAGGCGAGAACCAGCAGCGTGTACAAACCACCTTGCACCAGCACATCGGTGCGCCAGGGGGAAAAAAGGGCTGTCATATCCCGACTGACGGAAAATACCAGTGGCCGGTCCATGGACACTGCTGCCGGGCGAATCGTGCGAAAAACCATGAGGCGATTATCGCCACCAAAAGCGGTAATTCCTTCGAACACGCTGCTGGACTGGCCACTTACCATATGCCGGGCAAAGAAGGCATCGGGCGTATCCGTTGTACCCGCTTGTGTATTGGCTTTTTTCCGCTCGGGGACCTGGAATACCATTTTTCCACCCGCATGCATGAGTTCTGAACGCATGTCGGGTGCGTAGAGCACGGAGCGCAGCAGCGTGCTGAAATACTCGGGTCCCAGACTGACCAGGACAATGCCGTCGAAGTCACCCTGTTCGTTGCGTACCACCTTCGACATATTCAGTACATATTCTCCGGTGGCGGCCAGAAATGGCGGTGCGACGTAGAGTATGGCTGCATCCCCACCCTGGCGTGCGATCTGAAAGTAATCGCGCTTGCTGAAGTTTTGTCCGACAAACTGATCGGGACTTCTGGCAATCAATGTTCCCTGTGCATCAAAGACGGTGATGGCGCGCGTGGTTGGCATGGCATCACGCATGCTCTGCAGGCGCTGTTTGAGCAGTATCAAACCGTCCTTTTGCGCCATGAGCCTGGGCAGTTCGGAGCGGATGGCATTCAGCGCGTGGTGCGTTGCAATCAGTTGGTATTCCAGGTTTTCATTAACGATATGGGTTTGTTTGGTCAAACCCGTGCGCTCCTGCAGATCGGTCGCAACGTAATCGGCGTACAAATGCCAACCGATCCATCCGCCCAGAATCAACAGTATCCCCGCCAGGGCTTGCCATAACCGGGACGGTGCAAGCGATACCATCGCGTAAATCTGTTTCATGGCAAGCTATTTTCAGGTAAGTTAAAGCAGAAACGGCACCCCGAACCAGCGCCATCGGATTCCACCCAGATGCGCCCGCCGTGGCGCTCGACAATCTTGCGTGCGACCGCCAGGCCAATGCCGTGTCCCTCATACTGGTCGCGCGTGTGCAGGCGCTGGAATACCTTGAATAAACGCTCAAACTGCGTCGGGTCAATACCGATGCCATTGTCCGCCACACAAAAGCGCCAACCCCTGTCCTCGTGTGTGACCGTGACATCAATGTGTGGCACCCGGTCCGCAGCGCGGTATTTGATGGCATTGCCAATCAGGTTTTGCCACAGACGGGTGAACTCGTCGCGGCTGACCATCACGTGTGGCCAGTCACCCGACACCTGCACCACGGCCTGCGCCTCCTGGATAGCCGGTCCAAGAAAGTGCAGCGCCTCATCCACCGCATCGCGGCTGTTCATGCGCGCCAGTGGCTCACCTTTGCGCCCGACTCGGGAGTATTCCAGCAGCGAAACGAGCATCTGGTCCATGCGTTTGGCACCATCGGTGACAAAGTGCATCATCTCGCGTGTATCGTTGTCGAGCCTGGTGGCCAGGGCACGCTCCAGCAACTGCACGTAGCTATTGACCATGCGCAGCGGTTGGCGCAAATCGTGCGAGGCCACGTAGGCAAACTGCTCCAGTTCGGCATTGGAGCGCTCCAGCGCCTGGGTCTTTTGTATCAGCGCCTGTTCAGCCTGTCTGCGTTCGGTGACATCCTGGATAAAGCCCAGAATCCGCAGCGGATTTCCTTGCGCGTCATGCTCCATTTTGCCAATCGCATGGATGATTTTTGCGGATGATCCGTCTGCCGGATGCATCAGGTATTCATCCTCATATGGCTGCCTTGCGTGGATCGCATCGGTCAGAACCTTTTCAACACGCTGGCGCTGCGGGATGCAAGCCAGGAACGCATCCAGCGGGTAATCCTTGCGAATCGGTGGAAATCCGAATATTTTCAGACTCTGCGCCGATGCCTGGATGGTCCTTGTCGCCATGTCATAGGACCACGAACCCGTGCCACCCATCGCCTGCGATGCGGCCATCTGCTCTTCACTGGCCCGCAGCAACTGTTCGCTTTGTCTTTTCTTGATCAGGGAACGCCAGAAAAACCAGGCAACGATGGAAGTGACAAGCCAGATAACCGCCAGCGCGCCAAAGGTCCTTTGCGCGCCCATCCGCCATGTAGCCAGATAATCCTCGCTGCTTTGTCCGACAACGATGTGAAATGGCACACTGTGCATGCGGCGGTAGGAATTGGTTCGCTCCATGCCGTCGGTGGCTCCCTTGTCGTGAAAGTTGAACTCCTGCAACCCGGATGCGATGCCGTCGCCCAATTCCTTGGGGAAATCCCTGGTGCCAATGGCTTCAGAGGGCGCGTTGCTGGCAGGATGGCGCACGATCATTCCCAGCCTGACATCGCGCAGCACGGCGAAGCCTTTTGGACCTATATCCACGGAAGACAAAAGCGTATCCAGGTAAGCCACCGGCACCGGTGCCGAGATGACACCCGCAAAACTGCCATCGGGGTAGTTATAACGGCGAAGAAAGGGAATGACCCATGTCTGGGTGACGCGGCCCACAACCGGATTAGTTACGTATAAACCCAGATTGTTGCGATCACGTAACACAGGGAAAAAATCACGATCCCCAAAACTTGCACGTGTGCTGTCTGATACGCCCTGGCCAAGAATGACCAAGCCGGTAGCGTCGGTTACCAGCAGGCGCGACACTTCAGCCAGACGCTGTTGATGGGTGCGCAAAAAAGCATTGCTACGTGGCATATCCAGGTGGGCGTTTTCGCGCAACTGGCGTTCGAGTTCATCCGCCACCGACAGCAGCGTCAAATCAATTTTCGCGGCACTGGCGCTCACGCTCTGATCCAGCATCCTGGCCAGATTCTGCGTGGTGCTCCTGGCCTTTTCTTCGTAACGCTGCTTGCCTTCGAGCAAGGAATAGATGGCCCACAACACCAGGGTTGCGTTGAGAAACAACAGGATCAGCAGCAACCTGATGCCAAGACTTCTGTCCGAAACAGGGGCCATGGTCATATGCTCATGCCTCGTCCGGTTTTTGTGGCAGGGTAAAGCAGAATCGGCAACCCTGGCCGGCGCCATCGGATTCCACCCAGATGTTGCCACCGTGGCGCTCGACGATCTTGCGTGCCACCGCCAAGCCAATGCCATACCCCTCGTACTGGCCACGCGCATGCAGACGCTGGAATACCTTGAATAAGCGCCCAAACTGCGCCGGGTCAATGCCTATGCCATTGTCCGCCACGCAAAAGCGCCACCCCCTGTCCCCGGACGTGACGCTGACGTCAATGTGCGGCGCGCGATTCTCAGCGCGGTATTTGATGGCATTGCCAATCAGGTTCTGCCACAAACGGGTAAATTCGTCGCGGCTGACCATCACGTGTGGCCAGTCGCCCGATACCCGCACCGTGGCCTGTGCCTCATGGGTGGTCGGCTCAAGAAAATGCAGCGCCTCATTCACCGCATCCAGGCTGTGCATGAGCGCCAGCGGCTCCCCTTTGCGTCCGACGCGGGAGTAGTCCAGCAGCGAGACGAGCATCTGGTCCATGCGTTTGGCGCCATCGGTGACAAAGTGCATCATCTCGCGCGTTTCGGCATCCAGCTTTTCGGCCAGGCGCCGCTCAAGCATCTGCACATAGCCGTTGACCATGCGCAGCGGTTGGCGCAGATCGTGCGAGGCCACATAGGCAAACTGCTCCAGCTCGGCATTGGAGCGCTCCAGTGCACGGGTGTTTTGTTGCAGCACCTGTTCGGCCTGTTTGCGTGCGGTGATGTCTTGTACCGTTCCTACGGAGCGCAGTGGTTTGCCGCCATCGCTGAAAGTGGTTTCGCACTGCTCGCGCACATGCTTGATACGGCCATCAGCAAACAGCAAACGGTGCTCGACACTGTACGGCAGGCGGTCTTGCAGCGAACTCTGGTAGGCTGCGTTCACCATGTCCCGATCATCCGGGTGAATCGCAGACAAGAAGGTTTCGTAGCTGGCCTCAAATTGCAGAGGGTCTATTTCGAAGATACGGAATATCTCATCCGACCAGGTTAAGCGGTTGGAGACCAGGTCCAGCTCCCAACTGCCGATCATGGCGATGCGCTGGGCTTCCTTCAGGCGAAATTCACTGTGGCGCAAAGCATTTTCGGCGGCTTTGCGCGCGCTGATGTCGATGCCGGTCACGGCGATGTAGCGCTCTTCACCCACCAGAACCGGCAAGGCGTTAAACAGCACGGTCATGTTCCCGCCGTCTACCTTCGGGTGTTGCGCCTCGAAACTGGCCGACGCGCCCAATGCGGCAGCGCGCAGCGCGGTGTACAGTGCGGCCCGATCCCTGGCGTGCGACCACCAGGGCAAGTCGGGGAAATTCTGCCCGATCACCGCATCCCGGCTTTGCCCGATGACTGCCAGGGCCGCCTGGTTGACTTCGAGCAAGCGAGCGAACGCGTCCAGAATTCCGGCCAGAAAGCCCGCTTGTTCAAACAGACTGGAAAACAGCGCCTGGCGATAAGCCAACTGCTGCGTTGCGACGGCAATTTTCCGCGCATCCTTGCGCAAGCGCCGCAGGATAAGCGCAAATCCCAGCAACAACAGCACCATAAGACCCGCAACGGCGACGACATCCTCCCACCAGGCAGCCAGGTAGTCGGACCTGGCAAACCCCACCTGGACGTAAAAGGGGTAGTTGTCCAGTACCTTGAAGCTGACAAGCCGCTCTACGCCGTCGGTGCTCGCCATGAATTTCAGCGTACCAGCGCGCTCGCCGGCATCCATACGCTGGCGAATGGCGTGGTCATGGGGCACTGGCTGATTCAGGTCTTTTTCATCGTGGAGTGGAAAGCGCTGTATGAGCCTGAAGGTATCGCTACGCCGCAGGAGAATGCTGCCACCATCGCCCACATCCACACTGCCAAACAATCTGGCAATACCATCGAGTCCGATCACGGCATTGACAGAACCCAGAAAACGCCCCTGTTCATCGCGCAAGGCACGCACCAGGATGATGGACCACTGCCCGGTGGTGCGCGCGATCTGGGCATCCGAAAAAGTAACGATGACCTTGGGGTCGTCACGCATGCGCCGGAAATGGGGGCGGTCTGCAATGCTGATACTTTTTTGATTCGGGGTGGAGGTGTAGCGCAGTGTCCCCTGGGCATCAAAGATGCTCAGTACGCCAGCCATCGGGAAACTGGCTTGGAGATCAACCAGACGTTGCCTATGGGCCTCCTGTGCGGCGGCGGGTGGCGAGACTTGCAGGTCGGCGGCACGGACCTGGCTGGCAATGTAGGCCAGTACGCCATCAACCCGTGCAAAATCACCCGCCAGGCGCGATTCAAGCACCTGTACCAGATTGCGCGTTTGTGCGACCGCCGTCGCTTCGGCCTGCCGATAACGGTCATAGAGAAAATAAACCAGCGCAACAAGCAGGAGCACCAGGGAGAGAGTCAACCAGCGGACGTGCATGCCTGCATGAGATGGGGAAATTGCCCGCAGGTCAACGTGGCTGGGCTTCATGGGTTTCGCTCCGATTCAGATGGCCACGGTATCGGTTGGAAATTCATATGCAAATTTATACAAAACAGGGCTGTGGTCGGCGAATGGGAGATAAACAGCGTGCGTTTCATCCTGTTGTCCTGTCCTTGCCTGGTTCTTCCCGGGCCATTGGCACGATCAGCGTGAAGCGGCTTCCCAGACCCGGACCCTGTGATTCGGCCTGGATGGCTCCGCCATGGTGCTCGGCGATCTTGCGGCACAGCGCCAGGCCAATGCCGGTGCCTTCATAGCTGGCGCGGCTTTGCAGACGGGAAAATACCTGGAACAGACGAACAATCTGGTCCGGGGCGATGCCCACGCCGTTGTCGCTGACACACAGGCGCCATTGCCCATGCGCCATCGTGCTGCTGATGGTGACTTCGGGCACGCGCCCGGCCACGCGAAATTTGAGTGCATTGCCGATCAGGTTTTGCAGCAGGCGCAGCATTTCATCGGGGCTGACAAAAATGCGTGGCCACTGGCCTTCGATGTGGATTTTTGCCTGCGCCTCGGCCACCAGGGGGCGCAAAAACAGCAGGGCATCGTCCAGTATCGTGCGGCTGTCGGTCCAGACCATGGGCGCACCCTTGTGACCTACCCGCGCATACTCCAGCAGTCCCAGCATCATGGCATCCATGCGCTTGGCGCCATCAATGGCAAAGCCGAAGAACACTCGGTTTTCGCCATCGAGCGAGTCTCCCAGGCTGTCCTGTAACAGTTGCAGGTAGCTCGAAATCATACGCAACGGCTGGCGCAGATCGTGGGAGATGGCATAGCTGAATTGTTCAAGCTCGGCGTTGGAGCGGGCAAGCTCTTCGTTTTTCTGCCGTAATGCCTGGCTTTTCCTCTCCACAGCCCGGCGCAAGACAATGATCCAGGCCATCGTGCCAAGTCCGAACAGCGCAACCAGGATTGCCAGGGAAGTGGGTAAAAGTCGCGGGTATCGTGAGCGCAACAGGTCCAGGGGATTGAGTTCAATGCGAATCCAGTCCTTGATGACTGCCTGCCGGTCACGCTCAGGGATAGCCAGCAGTGTCCTGGACAAAATCGTATGCAATATTGGTACATCCTTGCGCACGCCGAAGCTCAGGTCATACGTGTAATCGAAGGTGCCAGCCACGCGCAAATTGGTGATTTTTTGCTGTTCGATAAAGTAGGAGGCGCTGGCAATGTCCATGATGACCGCATCCACAGCGCCAAACGCCAGCTGGTGCATGCCCTCCAGATCGTCAGGCACCAGGGTCAGCGTGATCTCGGGAAAATGCTGCTCCAGGTACGCCTGCACGCCATAACCCTTGCCGACCGCCACCTTTTTTCCCACCAGTTCCTGAATATCGCCACTGGTGGCGGCATCTATTCGGGAGAGAATCACCGTCGGAACGCTGACATAAGCTGGCGTGAAGGAAAGATAGCGCGCACGCTCTGGCGTTTCCTTGAGCGAGGTAATGATGCCGACCTTGCCGCGCTGCGCCTGCTCAAGGATTGCATCCAGATTTTGTGCGGGCAGGATGGTGAACTGCACGCCCAGCCGCGCCGCCACCAGCCGTGTCATATCCGCCGACAAGCCTTGCCAGACGTCCCGTTCAAAACTGAAGGGGGGATAGTTGGCCTCGGGGGCGACGACAAGATCGGCTGCATGTTCAGCAAGCCACTGGCGCTCCTGCGCTGTCAGAAAATCCCCTGCGGCGCTGTTCGTGCTGGCGCAGGCGGCACCGCCCCCCCCCAGGAGTGCCAGGATCAGGACTGCGGCGAGTAGGCGAAATTTATGCGGAAAAAGGCTGCATCCGCCGTGGAATGAGCGGGAACAACTATCAAAAGAATAGTTTTTCACCATGCCTCACGCCCGGTTGCGCGCCTGACGCAAGAAGGCTTCAAAGGCGGGCGCGGGCAGCGGTTTACTGTAGTAGTAGCCCTGCACTTCGTCGCAACCGCTGTCACGCAAAAAAGCCAGCTGGCCTGCGGTTTCCACGCCCTCGGCAATGGTTTTAAGCCCCAGGCTGCCTGCCATGCGGATGATGGCGCTGACGATGGCCTTGTCTTCCGGATCTTCGGTAATATCGCGCACAAAAGACTGGTCAATCTTGAGCTTGTAAACCATGAACTTTTTCAGGTAACTCAAAGACGAATACCCGGTGCCAAAGTCATCAATCGACATGCAGATGCCCCTGGCGTGCAACGCATTCATGACCGTGATGGCGCCCAGCGGGTCGCTCAACGCCACGCCTTCGGTCAACTCCAGCTCCAGATACTCGGGTGCCAGCTGTTCTTCCTGAAGAATCTGCATGATGGACTCGACCAGACTCGGATGGCGAAACTGCACCACCGACAAATTGACCGCCATCACCAGAGGTACTGCGCCAGATACCAGGCCCTGGTCCACCCAGGCCTTCATCTGGCGCACCGCCGTGCGCAGCACCCATTCACCGAGTTGCACGATCTGGCCGCTGGCTTCGGCAATCGGGATGAAGTCAGCGGGGGACACCGAACCCAGTTCGGGGTGGCTACAGCGCAGCAAGGCTTCGGCACCGATGACATGGCCACTGGAGAGTGCCAGCTGCGGCTGGTAGTGCAGGCTCAGTTGCCCGCGCTCTTGCGCGCGGCGCAGGGCGCTCTCGATGTGCAGGGTGCGGATGGAGTGGGTCTGCATCTCCGCCGCAAAGAAGCGGTAGCAGTTGCGCCCGTCCTGTTTGGCGCGGTACATCGCAACATCGGCATTTCGGCTCAGGGTTTCAAAATCCCGGCCATCCGCCGGGTACATGGCAATGCCAATCGAGGTCGTGGTGAGCAGTTCGTGTGTATCAATCTGGCAGTTTCTGGCAATGATTGCCAGCAAACGCTCGGCCAGATGGGCGGCATCGGCGGCATCGGTGGTCGGCAAGAGCATGACAAACTCGTCCCCGCCCCGGCGTGACACGGTATCTTCTTCGCGCACGAGCGATTGAATACGCCGAGCCACTTCGACCAGCAAGGCGTTGCCAACGGAGTGTCCCAGCGAGTCGTTGATGTTCTTGAAATGGTCCAGGTCCAGCGTCATCAAAGTCAGTGTGCGCCGGCTGCTGCGGGCCATGCTGATGGCGTGTTGCACACGGTCATCCAGCAAACGCAGGTTGGCCAGGCCCGTGAGCGTGTCGAAATGCGACAGCCACTCGATGCGTGCATGCGCCTCCCTGTGCTGGCTGATGTCGAGCCCCAAACCCATCAGACAAGGCGTTCCGTCGCGCATGAAACGTCTGCCACTGAACAAAAAAGGTGTATGGGTGCGGTCTTTCGCCACAAGTTCCGCTTCAACCAGGGCTTCGCCGCTGGCGTATGTTTGTGCGATGCCTGCGGTAATGGGGCCGTGGTCAACCGCATCAAAAAAGTCCAGCGGCGACATGGTGGCAATTTCTGCCGCACTGTAGCCCGATATCTTTTCAAGATTCCGGTTCCAGCGCAGAAACCGCCCCTGCTGATCAATCAGATAAAAAAGTCCCGGCAAACTGTCCAGCACTGCCTGGGTGAAATCGCGCTCCTGCACGATATGCGCCCGCACCTGGGCATACCGTATGGCGCGACCCAGTGCATCCGGGTCCACCACGCCCTTGACCAGATAGTCCTGTGCACCCGATTCGAGCGCGGTCAGGGCCATGGCTTTTTCATCGTTGCCGGTCAACACCACGATAGGCGTGTTGTGCAGTGCGGCGCGCAGCGTTTGCAAGGTGACAAGCCCGCTGGAGTCGGGCAAGGACAGATCCAGCAAAATGACATCCGGCATGCCCTGTTGCGCGGCGGCAATGCCCGCACCCAAGGTCTGGGCCCAGATCAGCCCCGCAGCACTTCCGCCACGGCCAAAACCGAGACCCGCCTGGCGCAAACAGTCCTTGACCAGCCCAAAGTCGCCCGGGTCGTCTTCGATTATCAGGATACGCACATGGTCTTCAGAATCGTGCCGATAAGTTGACATGCAGTTTTTGATCGCCACTTTGCGGCAGGAGCGCGCCAGGCACATAGGGTTGGCTACTGCCCGCAATCAAACGTCCATAATCTGCCGTGACAGAAAGCTGGGGCAAGGTATAACGCAGGCCCACGCCAACGCTGGATAGCGCGTCATGTGCGGGTTTGGGATTGCCATTGGGATGGATGTTTCCAAGCCAGCCAGCGTCGATGAAACCCAGCAGCCGCAGGCCCGGTACCAGTTCGCGTGTGGTGATCTCTGTGGAAAGCAGCAATCCATTGTCTGCAGCAAGGGCGCGCTCGCTGGTGCCGCGCACCGATGCAGCACCTCCCAGGCCAAATTGTTCGCCAGAAATAAGGGCGTCGCTGGCTAATTGAAACTGTGTACGCACTCCCCACAACCAGCCGTTGCCCACAGCGCTCAGGTAATTGGCCCCGCCACGTAGCAATTTCCAATTGACGGTGCTGATGCGCGTATCTTCGGATTGGTAGGCGGCGAGATCATTGCCGTCACCGCCGGTGGTATTGATCGCAAAATCCAGGTTGTAGTTCCACGACGCTGTATCGGTATCCACACGCGTGTTCAGACCCAGGGTGAGTGGCCGTGCGCGCCGCGTCATCTGTCCCGCAAGCGGGATGCCATTGATCTTGGCAATATCGAATTGTTTGTCGTCAAAGCCCAAACCAATATAGCTACGACTGCCTCCATCGGGAGGCAAGTAGTGGTTGTAAGCCATCCCGAGCGTGCGTCCGGCACCTGAACTTTTGAACGCACCAAAATCACCCTGCACATCCGAGTGGGTATAGTTGATGCTCGCGATGCCACCCAGCCGGTACAGCGGTATGCGGTAGTTCAAGCCGAGTTGGCGCACGTCGCTGATGCGCTCCAGGGAGGTCGAATAGGACAGGGTTGCCTGGTGATCCCTGTTGAACAGATTGGCATGGCTGGCGGTGAGTGTCAGGCGGTCATTGCCGGTCGCATTGGACCCCGTGTTGCTCTCGTTCACAGCCAGACTCCACGGCCCGGACTCTGTCACCACAACGTGTGCATCAATCTTGTTAGGCTCTTCCGATTCCTTGAGCCCTATTTGTACGTGCTTGCCCTGCGACTCATTGGCTATGCTGGTCTGAATGGCCAGTTTCTGGAAATTGGGCGATTTTCCCGCCACCAGCTCGGGCAGGCTGGCGCGGATATTGTCCATGTCGTAACGCTGCGCCCCTTCAATACTGATCTTGCCAATGACAAACTTGACAATGGTAAGGGTCACTGAACTGCCAACTTCCTGCGGCGGCAACACCACGCGGTGCAAGGCATAACCCTTTTTTCGCAACGCAGATTCCAGGGCTGCGGTGGCCATTTGCAACGTTTCAATGCTGGCATCAGCTCGCAAATACGGTGCGAGGATGTCGGATGCCTCGCCGTTTACCAACGGGTTATCGCCGACGATGTCGAAACCCTTGATGACAAACCTGGGCTGCGTGTCGCTAGCTGCTGCAGTCGCTGTTTGCGCTGTGGCGGTCGGTTGTGCGTAAACATGGTCGATGTGGCACAGCGCACATAGCACTGCCAGCGCAATCATGCACCGGGTGGAATATGGATGATATGGATGGAGTGGGAACATGGTCATCTGCACTGGTTAGGCGAGCGCACACCCGTTTCACCCAGGACAGTCCCAAGCATCGGGCTTTTGGTATTGGGCATAGGAATGCGGTCATATTCAATAAATCGGGGCAATGCCAGTGGTCGAATCGCCGAACCGTCGATACCAACATGACCAGTCTCCCCTTTGCCAAGGTGCAAAATGTCGTTGGTAGCCTTGATCTCGATATGTCCGTCGCGTACAAAAACAAACAATCCTTCCGTTCCTTCTTCCACTACCCCCCCGGTAAAGAGCTGCTGGACGTTGACGGGCACCGAATCCGGGCGCGTCAGGTTGTTCAGGGTTGACTCGCTCAGAGGACGTATGGAAGTCGGACTCACAAATAAACCTTGCCCGGCTTGCAATACCTGAAGGGCGCTTTGTCCGTTTGGCGTTACTTCGATAGAACCCAGCCAAGTAAAGAAACTGCAGGCAGCTTCGCCGGTGCAGTCCAGATCAAGGCCGGTGCCACGTATGCCAATAGTGGCTGTGGCCGTCGTGAAGCCGACATTGCGGTGGTTGGCCTTGCCAATCAACCCGGTCAGGGCACGCAGTGATCCGCGCAACAAGGACACCAGGAATTTGCCATCGTTCGGATTTTTGTCATCAAACACAAAACTATCGACCTTGAAGCGCGTGCTCGCCCCCAGGGTCATGCGGCTATCGTCCCTGAAGGCCAGTACCGCCTTGGCGTTTGACCCCGTTTCCACGACATCACCCGGATAGATGCTCCCACCCTCTACCAGATTGCGGCGTTGCCCCGAATTGTCAAACGCCGAGAGCGTACCACCTTGTACAACGACAACCTTGGCGCTTGCCAGCACGTTGTTGACACGTGGCTTCTCTGTCACTTTGGCTGATTCCGTTTTGCAGTCTGTCGTGCAGATACGGGCATCAAAGTCTGTGCCCCGAATACCAATCGTTGCGGTTTTGGTCTGCACCCGTGCCGCGTCGGGTGAGCCTTTGGAGATGAGTCCTGTAATGGCACGAAACCCACCGCGCAACAACTGCATCACCATGCTGTTGTCGTTGGCGTTTGCGTTGGCATTGAACTGGTATTGCTGAATAACCAGTTCGGAATTCGGGCGTATCGTGAACCTGGTTCCATCGTTCAATCTGGCAATGGCCAGCCCCCCTTCAGCGGTCGTCAGCCTGTCCCCTTCCTGCAAGGCCAGCCCCTTGCCCAGGGTACGCGGGTTTTGTCCCGTTGACTGCGAGAATCCAACGCCGCGCGCAAACTCTATCTCGCCGACAGTTTGCGCATGTGCAAGGTGCAGAGAACACAACAACCCCAGGCCAATGTGTGCTATCCGTGCTGCCCAACGGTTCACAAAATTGTTGATTACGGTCTGCATATTTCCCCTTCCAGGACCATATCCGTTTTTGGTTTCTTCTTATCTTCAGCTTTTGTTTCAATTTCAATGGCTGCAGCTTTCATTTTTTCAACGAAGGCCACGACAAGGTTGGTTGGTGCGCGCGCCATACCTGCTTCTGGCGAACTTGGTTCATTGAATACAACGAGAGGAGGTGGCTCCCCTGGTGTTCCTGTCTGCGCGGAATTGACAACCAATGTGCCGTTGAGATAGGTGACGTTGTAGTTACTGAGGCTAAAAGTGCCTCCGCTGGCGTTACTGGGGATGATGGGGTAGGGGCTGCCCGCCACGCTGGCGCCCGTTACCGCACCCGCGCTGCTCAGGGCAACGTTGCCGATGGTTTCACCGTTTTGCAAACCACTGGCGCTGAACTCGCTGCCGGTAAAGTTCAAAGTCTGTCCAAAGGTCTTGCTGACATCCTTGGCGGTCACGGCCAATGGTGCCGGTGTGATGGTGCCAATGGGGCCGCTGGCGCTGGCGGGCAGGCTGTAGTTGGAGAGTTGCGTTGCACCAGCCGGAGCAAAGTCGGAACGTGCCAGACTCGTGCTGACCATCAGGTTGGAACCCACATTCTTGCTCTCATAATCGCCCGTGGTCTTGGTGACGCTGGCCGAGTCGCCATTGACAAAACCACTGAGCAGGAAGTTGGCCGGAGTCAGCGTGGCGGTAGTTGTTCCATCGTAGGTCTTGGTCGTCGTTCCCGTCAATGCAGCCGCGACCGCAGTCAGCGTTGCAGGGGTCACGGTGAGCACACCATTGACGTAGGTAACGTTGTAGTTGCCGGGGTCGAAGGTGCCCCCGCTGGCGCTGCCGGGGATGATGGGATAGGGGCCACCTGCCACGCCGGCATTCGCCACCGTGCCCGTACTGCTGAGGGTAACACTGCCGATGGTCTCCCCGTTTTGCAAGCCGCTGGCACTGAATTCGCCGCCGGTAAAACTCAGGGTCTTGCCAAAGGTCTTGCTGGTATCGTTTGCGATCACAGTCAGTGATGCCTGAGTGATAGTACCAATGGGGCCGCTGGCACTGGTGGGCAGACTGTAGTTGGAGAGCTGCGTTGTACCAGTCGGAGTGAAATCGGAACTCGCCAGACTCGTGCTGACCATCAGGTTGGAGCCCACATTCTTGCTCGCATAATCGCCCGTGGTCTTGGTGACACTGGCCGAGTCGCCATTGACAAAACCACTGAGCAGGAAGTTGGCCGGAGTCAGCGTGGCGGTCGTGGTTCCATCGTAGGTCTTGGTGGTCGAGCCCGTCAATGCAGCCGCGACCGCCGTCAGCGTTGCAGGGGTCACGGTGAGCACGCCATTGACGTACGTCACGTTGTAGTTACCAGGGCTGAAGGTACCCCCACTGGCGTTGCTGGGGATGATGGGATAAGGGCCACCTGCCACGCTGGCGCTCGCCACTGCACCCGTGCTGCTGAGGACAACACTGCCGATGGTTTCACCGTTACGTAAACCGCTGGCGCTGAATTCGTTGCCGGTAAAACTCAGGGTCTGGCCAAAGGTCTTGCTGGCATCCTTGGCGGTCACAGCAAGTGCCGCCGGAGTGATGGTACCGATGGGACCGCTGGCGCTGGTGGGCAGACTGTAGTTGGAGAGCTGCGTTGTACCAGCCGGAGCGAAATCGGAACTCGCCAGACTGGTGCTGACCATCAGATTGGAGCCCACATTCTTGCCCGCATAATCGCCCGTGGTCTTGGTGACGCTGGCCGAGTCGCCATTGACAAAGCCATCGAGCAGGAAGTTGGCCGGAGTCAGCGTGGCGACGGTAGTGCCATCGTAGGTCTTGATGGTCGTTCCCGTCAGCGCAGCCGCGACCGCAGTCAACGTTGCAGGGGTCACAGTGAGCACACCGTTGACATACGTAACGTTGTAGTTACCAGGGCTGAAGGTGCCCCCGCTGGCGTTGCTGGGGATGATGGGGTAGGGACCACCTGCTACGCTGGCGCTCGCCACTGCACCCGTGCTGCTGAGGGCAACACTGCCGATGGTTTCACCGTTGCGTAAACCGCTGGAACTGAATTCGTTGCCGGTAAAGCTCAGGGTCTTGCCAAAGGTCTTGCTGGCATCCTTGGCGGTTACAGTCAATGGTGCCGGTGTGATGCTACCGATGGGGCCGCTGGCGCTGGTGGGCAGGCTGTAGTTGGATAGCTGCGTTGCACCAGCCGGGACAAAGTCGGAACTCGCCAGGCTGGTGCTGACCATCAGGCTGGAGCCCACATTCTTGCTCTCATAATCTCCCGTGGTCTTGGTGACGCTGGCCGAGTCGCCATTGACAAAACCACTGAGCAGGAAGTTGGCCGGAGTCAACGTGGCGGTAGTTGTTCAATCGTAGGTCTTGGTGGTCGAGCCCGTCAATGCAGCCGCAACCGCAGTCAGCGTTGCAGGGGTCACCGTGAGCACGCCATTGACGTAAGTGATGTTGTAGTTGCTGGGGCTGAAAGTGCCTCCGCTGGCGTTGGGAATAATGGGATAGGGACTACCTGCAACGCTGGCAGTCGCATCGAAACCTTCGCTGAATAGAACAACAGTGCCGATGGTCTCGCCGTTTTGCAGGCCGCTGACGCTGTACTCGTTGCCGGTAAAGTTGAGCTTCTGTCCAAAGGTCTTGCTGGCGTCCTTTGCGGTCACGGTCAGTGGTGCCGGTGTGATGCTACCAATGGGGCCGCTGGCGCTGGCGGGCAGGCTGTAGTTGGACAGCTGCGTTGTACCAGCCGGGACAAAGTCGGAACTCGTCAGGCTCGTGCTGACCATCAGGTTGGAGCCTACATTCTTGCTCGCGTAATCGCCCGTGGTCTTGGTGACGCTGGCCGAGTCGCCATTGACAAAACCACTGAGCAGGAAGTTGGCCGGGGTCAGCGTGGCGGTCGTGGTTCCATCGTAGGTCTTGGTGGTCGTTCCCGTCAGCGCAGCCGCGACCGCTGTCAGCGTTGCAGGGGTCACGGTGAGCACGCCGTTGACATACGTCACGTTGTAGTTGCCAGGGCTGAAGGTGCCCCCGCTGGCGTTGCTGGGGATGATGGGGTAGGGGCCACCTGCTACGCTGGCGCTCGCCACTGCACCCGTGCTGCTGAGGGCAACGCTGCCGATGGTCTCACCGTTGCGTAAACCGCTGGCGCTGAATTCGTTGCCGGTAAAGCCCAGGGTCTGGCCAAAGGTCTTGCTGGCATCATTGGCAGTGACGGTTAACGCAGCCGGTGTGATGCTGCCAATGGTACCGCTGGCGCTGGTAGGCAGGCTGTAGTTGGACAGCTGCGTTGTACCAGCCGGGGCAAAGTCGGAACTCGCCAGGCTGGTGCTGACCAGCAGGTTGCTGCCCACGTTCTTGCTTGCATAGTTACCCGTGGTCTTGGTGACGCTGGCCGAGTCGCCATTGACAAAACCACTGAGCAGGAAGTTGGCCGGGGTCAGCGTGGCGGTCGTGGTTCCATCGTAGGTC
>JAYRRD010000101.1:0-15503 GCA_041910275.1 Rhodoferax sp. | reverse complement strand
TGTGGGGCGTGTGCGTGAGCATGCCGATGCCATGCAAATCGTCAGCGGGGTTCTGGGGCGTGAGGTGGTGCACTACGAGGCTCCGCCTTCTGCACAGGTGCGTGCGCACATGGAGCAGCTTTTGGCATGGTTTGAAAGCACCCGGCGGTATGACCAATGAGAAGTACGCCAGGATCACTGGCGCTTCCAAAGCCACCGCCACGCGCGATCTGGCCGATCTGCTGGCCAAAGGTTTGTTGCGCGTGGAAGGCGTGGGCAAGGCCACGCGCTACGCGGTGAACGTCCCCGGCTGGGAGTAGCCTGTGCTCAAGCCCTGAGCGAACGCTGATGGGGTGGTCCGCGTACAATTCTTGGTTGTACGAAGAATTGAGTACATGATTTAAAGGCCATCAGTGGGATTTATTGACTGATGTTACGCAAACAAAACCCCACAACATCCGCGCTCCCCTCTCCCGCCTGCGGGAGCGAGCCAAGTCGCTGTGCATCCACCAAACCGATGCCGAATTGCGCTTGTGGTTTCATCTGCGGGCGCATAGCTTCATGGGCAAGAAATTCAAGCGACAAAAGCCTGTTGGACACTACATTGTTGATTTTATTTGCTTTGATCCAAAGCTGATCGTGGAAAGTGACGGAGGGCAGCATGCAGAGCAGGTCGAGTATGACGCGTAGGCGTGACGCCTATTTACACAGCGAAGGCTTCACCGTTCTGCGTTTCTGGAACAACCAGATTCTGTGTGAGACAAATACCGCCCTCTCCCCCAGCCCCTCTCCCGCAAGCGGGAGAGGGGAGATTGCGTAACATCAGGTCCAAGGTACGCAGGATGCCGGAGTGCTTATGATTGCTTCTGAGTTAATAGCTTCTGCCGCACATCCTACGGGGATAGGGGCCGATTGGGTGATCAGCTAACCAGGTAATGACCGACAAGGAAAACCGCCATGCCCACCACCGAAACCCAAGTCATGGGAAACCTTGCGAGTATCCTGGGCACCATGAACCAACCCGATGCACTGGCCCACGTGATGGGCACGGCCTTTGCCCTGGCGAAGATGGATGAGGCAGAGGTTCTGGCCCATGTGATGACCATGGTTTCCGCCCTGACCGGGCTGGGTTGGGCTGTTTTCGGTTTGAAACTCAATATTTCACGCGCTGCCGCGCTGAATTTCAGCCTGGCCAATCTACTGCTGGTTCTGGTGGACGTGGTGGCGCTGTTTCGCCCGGCGGGTGTGGGCTATTTTGAGTTTATCCAGGCATTCAATGTTGCCGACTTCCTGATTTTGAGCGCAACCCTGTTGTTTCGTTCCGGTATGCGCGCGCTGTACGAATTGCCTTGCACTACCGTACGTGACCATCTTGCCATGGCCTTGGGGGTGTTGCTGCTGTGGGCTCTGGCGCGCGCATTGGACTGGCAAAATGCCGCCTGTGTCTCCATCTATCTGGTAGCGGGGTTTTTTTGCCTCAAAGGGTATGCCGAATGCAGCGTGGTGCTGCGCAAAAGCTTTAACAAGACGACGGCGCGCATCCTTTTGTGGCCGATTGCGGCCGCTGGCATCCTGTTCATCTTGCGTGCCCTGGATGACACCAGGGTCATGCTACACACACCCGGCAATCTGAACGACACCATGAAGTTCAAGCATTTTGCCCACTACATGTGGGCGCAGCTGCTGGTGTTGATGCTGGTCAATGCATCTTTTGTCGGGTTGACGCTGACGGCGCTGATAAAAAAACTCAACGATCAGGCGCAGCGCTTGCAACACATCCTGGACACTGCGCCAGTCGGGGTGGCGGTCAGTTCCGGGGGCATTATCCGCTTTGCCAATCCGCGCGTCACCGAGCTGCTGGATATGAAGGTTGGTGATGTGGCGACGAGTGCCCTGGTCGAGCCGGAGGTGCGCACGGATATCGTGTCCGAACTCAAATCCCAGGGTTCCGTGCACAACATGGAGGTGCAGATGTTTTGCGCGAACCACACCGTGCGCGACCTGTTGGTGACCTATCTGCCCACCGACCATGAGGGGGCGCCCGGTATCCTGGGCTGGATGGTGGACATCACCGAACGTAAAAAAAACGAGAAGAAAATCCTTTTCAATCGCACCGTGGTCGAAAATTCCGAGCCGATGTTCTGGGCCGACCCGGAAACCCTGACCGTGGTGTACGCCAACAAGGCCGGCTTGGCGTTGATGCAAAGCAGCGCCGAACGCCTGGTCGGCAGCCGCGTGCCGCCGCAGTTCCTGGACGCCCTCTCACGCAGCAACATGCCAGCCCTGATGGCCAAATTGCGGAACGTCGGGCATCCGCTGCGCTTTGAAACCCGCCATACACGCCTGGATGGCAGCGTTCTGGATGTGGACGTGTCGTACTACGTGGCCGAGGACGAGGACCGATCCTTGCTGGTGGCCACGATGCGCGACATCAGCGAACAGAAAAAAGCGGAAAAAGCCATCCGGCAAGCCAGTGACGAACAGAACGCGATATTCGAGTCGGCCAACATGGGGATTGCTCTCATCAAGGACTGGTCCATCATCCGCGTCAACCACCGTATGGCCGAACTGTTTGGCTGGGAGCTGGACGAGATGCTGGGGCAGTCTCCGCGCATCTGGTACCCCGAAACCCGCGAGCTGTCCGAAGGTCCGTATGCCGACATCCTGCGCGGGGAGATTCATACCAGTACGCAAGAGGTGCGTCGCAAGGACGGATCGCGTTTCTGGTGCCGTGTCAGCGGCAACGCCATTGACCGCAATGATTTGTCCAGTGGAACGGTGTGGATGTTTGACGACGTGACGGCCGAACGCAAGGCCGCCGAGCTGATGCGCCAGGCCAAGGAGATGGCGGAAGAGGCCACACGCATGAAATCGGATTTCCTGGCGAATATGAGCCATGAAATCCGCACCCCCATGAATGCAATCATCGGTATGACGCATCTGGCATTGCATACCGAACTCAGTGCCAAGCAGCGCAACTACATCGAAAAAATAGACGGTGCGGCACGCAATCTGCTGGGAATCATCAACGACATTCTCGATTTCTCGAAGATCGAAGCCGGGAAGTTGCAGTTCGAAAATGCCGAATTCCATCTGGAAGACGTCATGGAAACCCTGGCCGATCTGTCGGTCATCAAGGCCCAGGACAAGGGGCTGGAGTTGCTCTTTGACGTGGGGCCCGATGTGCCGACCGCGCTGGTCGGCGACGCCTTGCGTCTGGGGCAGGTGCTGATCAATCTGGTGGGCAATGCCATCAAGTTCACCCAGCGGGGGGAAGTCACCGTCGGTATTCACGTGCTCGAATCCGATCCAGCCAGTCCGCCGGACAGCATCCAACTGCGTTTTGACATCAGTGACACCGGTGTTGGCCTGAGCAGCGAGCAGAGTGACAAGTTGTTCAACGCGTTTTCCCAGGCGGACGCCTCGACTACCCGCAGGTATGGCGGCACCGGCTTGGGCCTGACCATCAGCAAGCGTCTGGTGGAGCTGATGGGGGGGAAGATCAGTGTGCAAAGCCAGCTGGGCGTTGGCAGCACGTTCACGTTCACGGCCTGTTTTGGTCTGCAAAAGACATTGCCACGCGAACGCCCCACGCTGGACGCCGATGTGCGCGCGCTGCGCATTTTGATCGTGGACGACAACGCACGTGCGCGCGAAATCATGCTGGCCATGCTGGCATCGCAAAATTTCGATGCCACAGCGGTTCCCGGTGGCGCCGAGGCCATTGCCACGCTGGAAGCAGCGCAGAGCGCGGGACAGCCCTATGGTCTGGTGCTGATGGACTGGATGATGCCCGAACTCGACGGATTGGCCACCATCCAGCAGATTCGCTCCGATCCTCGCCTGGACGGTGTTCCGGCCTTTGTGATGGTCACAGCACACAGCCGCGATGAATTTCTGGACCAGGCGGATGGCACCCGGATCGACGGCCTGCTGCTCAAACCCGTCAGTCCCTCGGCACTGCTGGACAGTATCCTGACCGCGCTGGGCAAGGAGGTGGTCACCAAAGGGCGCAAACAGCAGCGCCAGCAGGCCAGCCACGCGGCTGAACAAAGCGTGCGCGGTGCGTATTTGCTGCTGGTGGAAGACAATGCCGTCAACCAGGAACTGGCGCTGGAGCTGTTGCAGGCGGCTGGTATCCGGGTTGATGTGGCCAATAACGGACTTGAGGCACTGAGTCAGGTCAAGCGCCACGACTATGACGGTGTGCTCATGGACTGCCAGATGCCGGTCATGGACGGCTTCGAAGCCACGCGCCGCATCCGTGCCGATAGCCGGTTTGCCCAACTGCCGATTCTGGCCATGACGGCCAACGCCGTGCGTGGCGACCGCGAGCTGTGTCTGGCGGCGGGCATGAACGACCACATCGGCAAACCGATTGACGTCGTGCAACTGTTCAAGACCCTGGCACAGTGGATCAAGCCCAAAACAACGCACATGCAAGCATTACCGGATGCTCCGGCGCCGTTGCACAGACGCGAGACCGATTTGCCCATGGTTGTTGGCCTGGACCTGGCACAAGCGCTGCAGCGCATGGGGGGCAATGCCAAGCTGGTGCGCAAGCTCATCGCACGCTTTGCACAAACGCAAGCCGGGGTGATGGGGCGGATTGAATCAGCCATCACCAGCGGCGCTTTGGAAACTGCGCTGCGTGAGGCCCATACCACCAAGGGTCTGGCTGGAAATATTGGCGCCACCCGTCTGCTGGGCTTGGCTGCGGACGTGGAAAGCGCCTTGCGCCATGGCGCGCAGGACGCTTTGCAACCGGCACTGGTCGCCATGTCCGACGAGTTGAACATGCTTTTGGGCCAGATCGCGGCCAGTCTGCATATGCCCCAAACTGCCAGCATGGATGCTTCGGCGCCCTTGCCGGATCGGCCAGATCCTTCGGTTCTGGCCAACGAGCTGGCGCAGCTGGCAGCCTTGCTGGCGGATGATGACGCACGTGCTGCACGGCTGAGTGAACGCCTGGTAGACAAGCTGCGCAGCGTCGGGCAGGGGGGCAATAGCCTCCAGTTGCAAAAGTTGATCGCCAAGTATGAGTTTGAAGACGCGCTAAAGTTGGTGCACGAGATCGCGCGTGCGCTTGACGTCACGCTCCCATTACAGGAACACACATGAATTCCACTATAGCCAGACAAATACCGCAAACCATTCTGATCGTTGATGACACGCCGGACAATATCGACGTGCTGACCGAGGTTTTGTCGCCCCATTACGTGACGAAAGTTGCCTTGAATGGGGAGAAAGCACTCAAAATTGCTGCCGGTGAGAATCGACCCGATCTGATCCTGCTCGATATCATGATGCCTGGCATCAGTGGCTACGATGTCTGTCAACGTCTCAAACGCAACTCGGCCACGCGCGACATTCCCATCATTTTCGTCACCGCCATGAACGAAATCGAGGATGAGCGCAAAGGGCTGGAGCTGGGGGCGGTGGACTACATCACCAAGCCCATCAGCCCGGCGATTGTGCTGGCGCGGGTGCGCACCCACCTGGCGCTGTATGACCAGACCCGCGAGTTGCAACGCCTGGTGGCCTTGCGCACCGCCGAGCTGGAGAAAACGCGCAGCCAGATCATTCGCCGCCTGGGGCGTGCCGCCGAGTTCAAGGACAACGAAACGGGCAACCATGTCATCCGCATGAGCCACTACGCGCGCCTGATCGCGCAGGCTGCCGGGCTGGGTGCTTCGAGCGTGGACATTCTTTTTCATGCCGCGCCGATGCACGACGTGGGAAAAATCGGCGTCCCTGACAACATCCTGCTCAAGCCCGGTGCACTCGATGCCACCGAATGGGAAGTCATGCGCCAGCACCCGGACATGGGCGGCGAAATCATCGGGCAACATAAGGATGATTTGCTGCACGCAGCCCATTGCGTGGCCACCACGCACCACGAAAAGTGGGATGGCAGCGGGTATCCCAAGGGCTTGCAGGGCGAGGAAATCCCGCTTTTTGGCCGTATCGTGGCCATTGCCGATGTCTTTGATGCCTTGACCACCGCCCGTCCCTACAAAAAGGCCTGGACCGTGGAGGCTGCCATGGCATTGATCGAGGATGGTGCCGGTAAACACTTCGACCCTGGGCTATTACCCGCTTTGCACCAGGCCCTGCCGGAGATGTTGAAAATCAAGGAGCGCTATGCAGAAGACAAGGGTGCATTGCCGGACCTGGATTTTGCGGCATGACATCTAATTGCGCCGAATGTGCTGAATGTGCTCAAGATTGGCGGCGTGTGACCGATGGTCAGATACGCACGAGACCACATTCACCCACCATCACCCCCAACAGGAGAAAATTTCATGAATATTACCAACACCCCCGCTGTCCAGGCCGCCACCACCGCAGCCGCCGCCCCCAAGTCCGACGCCATCAACATTGCAGTTTTGAAGAAGGCGCTGGATTCGCAAGCTGCTGGCGCGGCTGCCTTGCTGCAGGCATTGCCACAGCCGCAGGCCCTGGCGAGCAGTGGCAATCTGGGAACCAAGCTCAACACCTTTGCCTAGAATGTAGCGCAAATATGCGCAAATATGGCTGTAGGGCACGTGTGATGTGCGGGATAAGCTATATTATCGGGAGCATATCCCCTGGTTTTGCCTTTGCGCTATGATGCACGGCATGCGTCCCTTACTGCGCTTGTCGCCCCATCCAGTCCTTGACTTTGCTGTCACAGTGCACCTATGAATGTAATCGTTGGTTGGCTAGTCATCCTGGTGTGCGTCTTTGGCGTGTATATCGTTCACGGTGGCAACATCTCGGTGATTCTGAAGGCCTTGCCGTTTGAGATGATCACCATTGGTGGCGCCACACTGGGTGCTTTTTTTGCCAATAACCAGGGCAAAGTGGTCAAGGCCACTATTAAAGGTCTGGGGCTGTGTTTCAAGGGCAGCAAGTACACCAAGGCGCGTTACATGGAATTGATGGCGCTGATGTTCGATATTCTGCAAAAGGCCCGCAAAGAGGGCCTGATGGCGATTGAAAAGGATGTCGAAGAACCCCATCAATCACCCTTGTTCCAGAAATACCCCACCGTGGGCTCTGACCACCATGTGGTTGAATTCATTACCGATTATTTGCGCATGATGGTCTCCGGCAACCTCAATGCCCACGAAATCGAGTCCTTGATGGACAGTGAAATTGAAACGCACCACCACGAAGCACACGCGGCTGTTGCGGCGATACAACGGGTTGCGGGCGGCCTGCCAGCCTTCGGTATTGTGGCTGCGGTGTTGGGGGTGGTGAACACCATGGGCTCGGTGGGCCAGCCACCAGCGGTTCTGGGCGGCATGATCGGTTCGGCCCTGGTGGGGACGTTTTTGGGCATTTTGTTGGCGTACGCCTTTGCCGAGCCACTGGCTGGCGTTCTGGAACAAAAAGTGGAAGAGTCGGGCAAGGAATTGCAGTGCATCCGTACCACCTTGCTGGCCAGCATGCAGGGGTACAACCCGTCGACGGCCATTGAGTTTGGGCGCAAGGTGCTGTACTCCACCGAGCGCCCCACGTTCGCCGAACTGGAGGCGTATGTCAAGAAAAAATAACGCCCAAGGGGCATAAGCATGAGCGGGGACGCAAAAAAACTCCAGCCCATCATCATCAAGCGGATAAAAAAGGGTGGGCACGCGGCGCATGGGGGAGCCTGGAAGATCGCCTATGCGGATTTTGTGACGGCGATGATGGCGTTTTTTTTGTTGATGTGGCTGCTTGGCAGCACCTCCGAGGGCGACAAAAAGGGTCTCTCGGACTACTTTTCCTCGCCCCTGAAGGTCGCCATGGCCGGTGGTGCCGGTGCTGGAACCACTGCCAGTGTGATCACCGGGGGTGGCACCAGCATTACCATGAATGCCGGACAGAACAAACGTGGGGAAGGCACCGACCGCAAGGCGCGCAAAATGGCGGGGGATCAGGAAAAGTCAAAGGCTGCCGCGAATGAGGCGCTGATGCTTGCCGAATTGAGCGCCAAAATTGCCGAGGCCATCTCCAGCAACCCCAAGATGGCGGAGTTCAGTTCGCAGATCCGCCTGGAAATTACACCGGATGGCTTGCAGATACAGATCGTGGACGACCAGAGGCGCCCGATGTTTGACAGTGGCAGCGCGGTCGTAAAGCCCTATATGCGCGACATTTTGCGGGAAATCGGCGTGGTTTTGCAGGATGTCAATAACAGGATCAGCCTGGATGGCCACACGGATCGCACGCCGTACAGCAACGCGGCCCGGGGTTACAGCAACTGGGAGCTTTCTGCGGACCGCGCCAATGCGTCCCGGAGGGAGTTGATCGGCGTTGGCATGCCGGAAGAAAAACTCGCGCGTGTGGTGGGCATGGCTTCGAGCTTGCTGCTAGACTCCCAGGATCCGTTTAGTCCGAGCAACCGGCGTATCAGCATTCTGGTGATGACCAAGGATGCCGAGGAGCGGCTTTTGGGTGCACAGCAGGTTCCTGTGGAACTGGAGCCTGCCTCCCAAGCACCGCAGCCAGCTACGGTTTCAGACCGGGCGCGTTAAATCCGTTCATTCCGTTCAAATTTCTGTGATACTTAGCGCTATGCAATATTCACCCGGGAAAGGGTAATTCATGTCAAAAGATTTGCGTTTTTTAGTTGTTGATGATTTTTCCACCATGCGGCGGATTGTGCGCAACCTGCTCAAGGAGAGTGGGTATACCGAGGCGGATGAAGCCGAAGATGGTGTGGCTGCCTTGCAAAAGCTGCGCAGTTCGACTTTTGATTTCGTTGTCAGTGATATCAACATGCCCAACATGAATGGGTTCCAGTTGCTCGGTGAAATCAAGAAGGACGACAAACTCAAGCACCTGCCCGTCCTCATGGTGACCGCAGAAGCGCGTAAGGAGGACATTGTGCTGGCCGCCCAGCAAGGCGCTGCGGGCTATATCGTCAAACCCTTCACCAAGGCGACGCTGGAGGACAAGGTCAATCACATCCTTGTCAAGATGGGTCTGAAATAAAAGAGGGGGGATTTCCCCTTTTTTCGCCTTTAGTTTCTAAGGGCGCTTGCCACAATGATGGGAACTTCACGTTTTTCCCATCATGGACCAAGGCAGTCAAGATCGCAACCTACCGGCTTCTGAACGCAAGCTCCAGAAAGCCCGTGAAGATGGCCAAGTCAGCCGTTCCGAAGACATGTCGCATCTGGCGGTGCTGGGTGCCGGTGCTGCTTGCGTACTCCTCTTATCACCGATACTGTTCGACAGATTGCGGCACAGCATGGCGCAGCAATTGTCATTTGACGCATCTACCATCCGGCAAACCGGCAGCATGTTCACGCGCTTGTCTGATGCCACCGCCATTGGTGTTGCCGGTTGTGCGGCAATGGCTGCTATCACCACTGCGGCCGTCATTTTGTCTGCCGTGATCTCGGGCGGCTGGGTCCAGAGTCTCAAACCCTTGATGCCGGACTTCAGCCGGCTCAACCCGCTCACGGGTTTTGGCAATCTGTTTTCCAAGAAGAAAATGATTTCGACTGCCAAGACGATGGTGATGATGGGTATCCTGTTTGCCGTTGCCACGATGTTCTTGCGCTCCGGGATGCAAGGGATTGCCTCCTTGATCCTGCAGCCATCGAGTATTGCCATCCGGTACCTGGTCGAGTGGCTGACCAGCGGCCTGGGTCTGATGTTTCTGGTACTGTTTTTGGCGGCACTCATTGACTTGCCCTTGCAGATTTTTCTGCACAAGGACGAGATGAAGATGTCGCACCAGGAGGTCAAGGAAGAGGGGAAGGAATCCGAGGGCAATCCGCAAATCAAGGCAAAAATCCGCCAGAAACAAAGGGATATTGCCCAAGGGGCGAGCGTTGGCGCCGTACCCAAGGCCGATTTTGTGGTGATGAACCCCACGCACTTTGCCGTGGCCATTCGCTACGACGAGCAAACCATGGATGCCCCCAGGGTCATCTCCAAGGGCGCAGACCTCCTGGCCATGAAGATTCGCGACATTGCCAAGCACCACGCCATTCCGGTGCTGCAATCACCCATGCTGGCGCGTGCGCTGTATGCCAACGCCGAAATTGACCAGGATATTCCGTCGAGCCTGTATACCGCAGTCGCCCAGGTTTTGGCCTACGTGTACCGGTTGCGCGCGGCCATGCGCGGCGAAGGGCCTTATCCCGGTGAGGTGCCTGAACCTGTTGTTCCTGTGGAACTTGATCCATTGCACAAATTACATAAGAAGGCGGGTGCACCATGAATGCACAATTGAAGTCTTTGCAGCAGTGGTACGGCAATAACGCCTCGGTGCTCCAGGGTGCAGCCGCGCCCATGCTGGTGGTCGCCATTCTGGCCATGATGGTGCTGCCCTTGCCGCCGATCCTGCTGGATGTCTTTTTCACCATCAATATTGCGGTGGCGCTGATGGTCATGATGGTTGCTGCTTACATGATCCGACCGCTGGATTTCGCCGCATTTCCTGCGGTTTTGTTGCTGACGACATTGATGCGTTTGTCGCTCAACGTGGCTTCCACACGGGTGGTGTTGCTTGAGGGCCACACGGGTGCCGGCGCAGCCGGTGCGGTGATCGAGGCCTTTGGCCATTTCCTGATCGGTGGCAATTTTGCAGTGGGTCTGATTGTGTTTGCGATTCTGGTGGTCATCAATTTTGTGGTTGTGACCAAAGGTTCCGAGCGTATCGCTGAAGTGTCTGCACGTTTCACCCTCGATGCCATGCCGGGCAAGCAAATGGCGGTGGATGCCGATCTGAATGCCGGTCTGATTGACGAAAAGGAAGCCAAACGCCGCCGCGCCGAGGTGGGAGAAGAAGCCGAGTTCTTTGGCTCCATGGACGGTGCATCCAAATTTGTCCGTGGCGATGCCATTGCCGGCATCCTGATTCTGCTCATCAACATTTTTGGCGGCTTTACTGTCGGCGTTGTGCAACATGACCTGACAGCATCCCAGGCCGCCAATTCCTATATCCTGCTGGCGGTTGGTGATGCGCTGGTCGCACAGATTCCCGGTTTGCTGATTTCGGTGGCGGCTGCCATGGTGGTTTCACGGGTTGGCAAGGACCAGGACCTGGGCAAACAGATTGTGGGCCAGATGTTTGTTTCCCCCAAGGTGCTGGGCATCACGGCTGCGATCATGTTCATCCTGGGCATCATCCCCAACATGCCGCATCTGGTGTTTCTGAGTATCGCTGCGGTATTGGGCTATGCTGCATGGATGCTGGCGCACAAACCGCCCCCGGCAGCTCCGCAAGCGGAAACGCCGCCACCGGCGGGCGATGGAGAGGCTTCCTGGGATGATTTGCAGCCCGTGGACCAGTTGGGGCTGGAGCTGGGCTACCGGCTGATTGCACTGGTTGACAAGAACCGCCCCGGCGACCTGCTGACGCGCATCAAGGGGGTACGCCGCAAGTTTGCACAGGAAGTGGGTTTCCTGCCGCCGCCGGTGCATGTGCGTGACAACCTCGATCTCAAGCCCAGCGCGTACCGTATCACGCTGCGTGGCGTCATTGTTGGTGAAGGCGAGGCATTTCCGGGCATGTTCCTGGCCATCAATCCCGGTGGCATCACCACACCCCTGATAGGAACTGCGACCACCGACCCTGCTTTCGGTCTGCCCGCACACTGGATCGACGAACAGCAAAAGGAAACGGCACAAATGGTCGGTTTTACCGTGGTTGATTCGGAGACTGTCATGGCCACACATTTGTCACACTTGATGCAAGTGCAGGCCTCCAAGTTACTGAGCCGCACAGAGACACAACAACTCGTGGAGCATGTCACCAAACTGGCTCCCAAACTGATTGAAGAAGTGGTACCCAAAATGGTTTCCGTTGCTATTTTTCAGAAAGTGCTACAGCTGCTGCTCGATGAGGCGGTGCATATCCGCGATATTCGCACCATCATCGAGTCCATTGCTGAACATGCCACATCGACAACCGATCCGGCAGAATTGGCCAAAAGGGTGCGCATTGCCCTGTCCGCAGCAATCGTGCAACAAATTTACGGGCCTACCAACGAACTCAATGTCATCGCCATTGATCCTGCCCTGGAGCGCTTGCTGGTTCAGGCCCTGGGTAATGCAGCCGGCCCGGCGCTGGACCCCGGAGTGGCCGATATGCTGACACGCAGCGCAGCGGAAACCGCCATGCGCCAGGAAGAGATTGGCATACCCGCTTGCCTTTTGGTGCCGGACCAGATCCGGGCGACCATTGCGCGGCTTTTGCGCCGTGTGGCGCCACGTCTGCAGGTGCTGTCGCATAGCGAAATTCCTGACACCCACACGATTCGCATCGGGCCGATTCTCCGAGGTGCATGACCATGAATATCCAACGCTTTACTGCAGCCACTTCCCGCGAGGCGCTTGCCATGGCACGCATGGCTTTTGGTGAAGGTACCTTGATTTTGTCGAACCGTGCGACCGAAAACGGCGTGGAAGTCGTGGCAACGGCAGAAGAAACATTGGTTGAACTGGACCGGGGAGCCGAGGCTAACACCCACAGCAATGCACAAAAAATGCCCGGCAGCATGGTGCGCGGCACCAAGCCGACGCATCAGGAAGTAGCCAGCAAGGTGGAAGACGACGCTACCCAGTTGTCCATGAGCACCTTGTCGTTTCAGGATTACGTGCGCGAACGCATGCTGCGCAAGCGCCACGAGCCATCACCCACTGCAACCGCAACTGTCCCGGCTCCCAGTCAACCCGTAAAACGTCCACTGCCGCAGCACGAGGCTCCCCAGGAACGCATGCACATGTTGCATGAAGAGGAGCGGGAGCGCCCACGCAGCCGGCATATGGAGCAGGAAAGCCCCCGTGTGCAACCCACGGAACGCTTCGTCGATAAAAATGCTTTTGCTACTCCCAAAGCTCCGGCTGTACGCAAGCCTGCCCCTCCGGTATTGCAATCCGAAGAAGTGTCGCGCAGCGTTGTGGATGAGTTGCAGGCCATGAAAGAATTGATCGAAGACCGTTTCAACACGCTGACCTGGATGGGCCAGGCGCGCCAGAATCCGATCCAGTCCAATCTGATGCTCAAACTGATCCGTGCGGGCTATTCGCCCAATCTGTCCCGCACGATCCTGGAGCGTATGCCAGAAGAGTTGAGTGCGGCAGAATCCGTGCAGTGGGTCATTGACGTGCTGGAGCGCAACCTCAAGACGGATGCCCAAAATCCTGCCTTGGAGGATGGTGGAATTTTCGGACTGATTGGCGCCACTGGCGTCGGTAAAACCACCACGGCGGCCAAACTCGCCGGTTTATGCGCGCGCACACACGGCCCGGCCAGTGTGGGCTTGATTACCCTGGACACCTACCGCGTGGGCGCCCACGAGCAATTGCGTGCGTACGGCAAGATGCTGGGCGTAGTGGCCCACCTGGCCCACGACCGCTTTGCCTTGCAGGATTTGCTGGGCTTGTTGTCCAATAAGAAAATGGTGTTGATTGATACCACGGGCCTGGCCCCCAGGGATACGCGCAAGCGCGAATTGATGGACCTGCTGGATTTGCCCAACGTCAAGCGCCTCCTGGTCCTGAATGCTGGCAGCCATGGCGACACGCTGGATGAGGCCGTTTGCGCGTTCAAAACCGGCAATGCACAGCATGCGATCTTCTCGAAAACCGATGAAGCCGTGAAACTCGGACCGGCCATTGATGCAGCCATCCGGCACCAGCTGGTGTTGTGCGGCATCACCACAGGGCAACGGGTGCCGGAGGACTGGGAGTCCGCCAGCGCCGGCAAGCTGGTGCGCACGTCCATGCGCACCGATGGTGTTTCCGCCTACGATCCGAAAATCAACGATCTGGGTTTTATCTACAGCCAGAAAACAACCCAGTCCATTGCCCGGGGGCGTTTCGATGCTTGAGCACTTCACCAATCAGGCGTCGGGCCTGCTGGGGCTGATCCCGCCACCCGCGCCCAAGTTCATCGCCATGGTCAGCCACGGGGATGAGCAGGCGGAGTTGCCCTTGCTGTGGCGGCTGTGTCTGGCATTGGTGAACTATGGCTACTCGGTCACCGTTCTGGATGCCACGACCTGCGAGTCCGAAACCAACCCCGGCCTGGAGCAACTCCTGGACGATGTCCATACGGGTGGCTCCGGCCACGCAGAGGTGAGCGAATGGGCGGTTCTTCCTGCGGCCAGGGCGGTACATGGCATGTGTGCCCGGCCCGAGAAGAAGTCCGAACATCTGCAGAGAATTGGCCGCTTGTTCCCGCAATACGGCGTTGTCATTCTCTACAGCCGTGCGGAGTGGATCGTTTCATTGGCGGGTGGTTGTGCCATTGATCCGCTGCTGGCGGTGTCTCCCACGCGCAGCTCTTTGCTGACGGGTTATCAGGCATTGAAGCGCCTCTTGCTCAACGGCAAGCTGCAACCGACCATCGTCAACGTGCAAACCGAGCAGATGGCGCGCTCCAGCATGACCAATGTGAACAATGTGACCAATCTGGGGGAGTGTGCAAGGAATTTTTTGGGTTACGAAACACGCAGTATCAACATCACAACGCCGGTGGGTGAGGAGCCTCCATACGGGGAAATGCAGCGTCTTGCGCTGCGCCTCCTGGAGAGCGCCATGCCACTGAATTCCCGCAACTTGATGCCCATGTCGGGCGATGCGACAATGGAGGTTTACAAGCAGATTGACAATTTCGCCGGGAGCCATTGATGTACACAGCAAAAGGGCAGTTGGAACGCAACGCCCTGATCAAGCAATACCAGCCATTGGTTCGCCGTCTGGCCCATTACATGATGGCCAAACTGCCGGCCAGCGTGGAGGTGGATGACTTGATTCAAGTCGGTTTGATTGGATTGGCCGATGCGCTCTCGCGTTTTGAATCCTCTCAGGGTGTGCAATTCGAGACCTTCGCCACCCAGCGTATCCGGGGCGCCATGCTGGATGAACTGCGCGGCAATGACTGGATGTCGCGTGGATCGCGCAAGAATCAAAAGGAAATCGAAGTCTCCATTCGGCAGTTGGAACATCGGCTGGGCCGCAGTCCGGCGGAGTCCGAAATAGCCGCAGAAATGGGCCTTAGCCTGACTGAATACCAGGATATGCTCAACAAGGTGCGTGGGACGCAGCTGGTGTATCTGGAGGACATGAACCGCTCAGGTGAAGACGACGAGAGCTATCTGGACCGCCACGTTGCCGATGCGGATGCGGACCCTTTGAATCTGTTGCGTAACCAGCGTCTGCGGGAATCGCTGGTGCAGGCCATCAAGAGTCTGCCTGAGCGCGAGCAATACGTCATGAGCATGTACTACGAACAGGACATGAATCTCAAGGAAATTGCCCAGGTTCTGGACGTTACCGAGTCACGTGTGTGCCAATTGCACAGCCAGTCTATCGCCCGTTTGCGGGCAAAAATGCGCTTTCATTGAGGTGCGTGGGCGTGGCGCTGCGCCGCTGGCGGTGTCTGGTTTTGTATTAAGGCCATTTCCGCAAAATCTCATCCCATATACCGTGGACGAATGAGGATGTCCCATTTGGGCAATAGAGGATTACGCACCAGACGTTCTTCCACGGCCTGCATGGCCTTCTTGGAAAGGCGCAGGCCCTTTTTGTAG
>JAYRRD010000100.1:0-5915 GCA_041910275.1 Rhodoferax sp. | reverse complement strand
CGCACATCTGTGGCGGCCCATTCCAGTGACTTGTTTGTGGCAGCCACGGCAGCGTAGTTGGCTTTCTTTGGAAAGTCCGCCAGTGCTTTTCGAACTTTTTCCAGGCCGTTCACGTTGACAGTTATTTTCATGGTTCATCTTTCATTGTCTATGGTTGATGTACTGTTGAGTGTTGCACGGTGCCGACCAGGCGTCACACTGACAGGGAACACCAGCACGATGCCGATACCACCACGGAAAAGAGCATGGGTTGTGTTGCATTGTTGCGTATGTCCGAACCCCAGACCCTAGGCCGACCACGCGGTTCGAATCACCCCCGAGTCAAAAAGTCGCCGGAAGTACCTTTTCAAAGCAGCCTCAGTCTTTGGAGCGCAACAGTCTGTTGCATTTGCTGCGCGATGTGCGTTCCTACCCGGCCAACACCCGCCGCGCCGCCGCGCCCGGCCCGTTCCTTAATGTGCAACATGCACGTCTTCAGGATCAATCAGGCCGCTGCCCAGCCCGGCTGCTTCACGCTCCTGGATGAACTGGTCAATCAGCTGCTGTGCTTCGTCTGGTTCTACCCCTAAGTGCTGCATTACATCCTCAAGGCAAAAGGCGGCTTCACCAGACTCGGTGTATCCGATTGGCTTTGGTAACACTCCCAGCTCTTGTGCCAGGTTGCTGAGGAACTCTCGCGGAGCAAGCTCCAACACTTGCTGCATTGCCGCTTGGGCATATGGATGATCGATCCCAAGTGTGCGCGCTAGGAGATCGTAGTGCTCCATCGCGGCCAGGCATTCTGGTTTGATCATTATTGCGGCTACAAATTCTTCGCATGGTGTTTTCATGGTCTATTCCTTTTATACGTCAAGGGAGAAAATTTCATCAGTAATGCAGTACGTCCACGCATGACCAACGCCGGGAAGTCTTACCTTCAATTGATAACGCCCTTCATCTTTCCGATACAAAACATTTTTCTTGAGTAGCAAGGCGCAAACCGTATCTTTATCCAGGCCGTTGCATACCTCCTGCTCGAAAACCTTGGGCAGTACATAGAATTTTGATGTTCCACCATCTTCAAACACTTTGCCCAGTGGAATATCAAACGTAGTATTTCCTATGGGTTTATGTGGGTCTCCGCCTGCGTCGAAAGCACGCCGGAAACCGGCCCGGTTGATGGTCTTTGGTGCATGATCGTCCCCGACACGATGCCACCACGTAAACCGTGCATCCCCATGCAATTCAAAGAAACTCTGAACCTGTTTAAGCATGGCTGTAACCTCACTGGCGCCCACACCACCACGCGAAGCAATCCAGGCATTGAAACAAATCTTGATCGCCTCGGTTGCCCAGCCATAGTGCCAGCCGGTCAACCCGGCAAGGGTCGCCAGTTCACCTGCCACGGCAACCAAAGCAAAACGCCGCCCGCCGCGTTTGACCTGCCCGGATGCGTTGGGTGGCACCATTTGGGACTCTACCGCCGCGATGCGCTGTGAGACTTCATCGCTAAGCCCTGTAGTGTGTGCCACCAGATACTCCAGCCAGGCCCGGCCCGCAACACCGTAGCACTGCGCTGCATGGGTTTGCACCCATGTGGCGAGCTCATGCCCGCCGCTGAATTCATGCAGATACTCAAAAGCCGAACCTGCCACCACCTCCGAGGCTATCGGGATCAGTCGCACCTCCTGCCCAGCCTTTGACTTTGCGCCAATCGACTCGACCAACGTTGACAATTTCAGTTCGCCACTACTGAGAAACAACATGCGCCAGGATGGTTTGGCGCGCAGTCCCCCGGATGCCTTACCCCGATTCTTACCCGCGCCATCTGCCAGCATATAGGCCACGGTCGCCGCCTCGCGTGGATCAAGTTGGCCGATTTCATCCAGAATCAGGCACGAATCATTGTGCTGTTCCGCCAAAAACTCCAGGGCTGGGCCAGTCGCACGCCACTTTTGCATGTAGCTGTCCGGGTCTTTTTCTGTACCCTTACCCCAGACGGATGCCGCCATCAATAGCGAACTGGATTTGCCAACAGACGAACCACCCACAAAGTGAAAACCACCGCCGCCAGTGCCCATTGACCAGAACAAAAGCGGCCCGGCAAACGCCGTCGCTACCGCCAACGTAGGGCGGCTATTGCCCACACACAGACGGGATATATCCTGTTTCCATGCCTCCAGCGTGCCACGCTGCGCAAAGTTCGCCTCTACGCCCGCTTCGCTGTTGAACATAAGACGCTCATCGTTTTCAGACTGACCCAGCGTTTCATTCGGCAAAACAAAACACCGGCCATTCCAGCCCACGCGGGGCACGTGTCTGACCGTTTCACCCGGCCTGCGGCTTTGCAGATACTGCGTCAGCAATGCCCTGCGCCTGCTATCGGCTGGGGTCATAAAACCAAAATTCAGCAACTGCGCGCGGTAGCCGTTTCCATCGCCTGCCAGCATGGCTAATGGCATTAACCAGGTTTTTGTCTTTTCTAACCGGGTTTTAAACTCCAGTAACAACGCCGCTTGTGCATCGTTTGTACCGATGGCATTTGCAATAACGCGGATTGGCTCGCACACGAAAAGCGTTTTATCGGTGTCGCCGTTTTGATCCACAAACCAGACACCTGCCTCATTGACACGGAAAAAATCGCGCCCGTTTACGGGCTGTGTAGCGTCATTGCCGGATGGCTGGCTACCGTCGCTATCCGGTTTGCTTTGCGTCGATTGTGGGGCGGTTGCGTTGGCTTGGTGGGCATCAATGGCACCCAGCACAATACGCCGTACCGCATCAAGCCCGCTGTCTGCGCCGATGTGTTGGTGCAAGTCGTTAAAGTCGCTGCCACCTTCTGGCAGGCCATTGGGGAAAACCGCAATGCCGCCTACAGCCTTTGCCGCCGCTTTCGCCGCTTCGCGCCCTGGGTTTCGCTTGGTTTTTGCGAATGTTTGCCGGTCGTCGTCGCCACAGATTACCAGCAAGCTGCTTTTGAAAATGGCGCGCAACGCTCGGGCAACCACCGGCAGATTTCCAGCGTCAAACGCCACCGCTACAAGCTGATTTGTCGCTTGGTACAGACTCGCGCCCGTGGCATAGCCCTCGGCAATCAAGATAACGCCAGGGTCTGTACCGCTGGAGACTTCTTCGAAGGAGTCTCCAAGCCAGTGCCACAATCCAGACTTGCGCCCGCCGGGCAAATAACGTTTGTCTGAACCGTTTGCGGGCTTCTTTGGTGCAATGCGTTGCACATTCCACAATTTGCCAGTTTCATCACGCAAGGGAACTAAAAGCTCGTCACGCAAAAAGCGCACGCCGTAGGGTTTTACGCCTTTGCGCTCCAGATAGTCGTTCAAGCCCGCTTCGCTGGACATGGCCATGTCCCATAACGCCTGCGCATCGTTGGCTGTGCTTTCGTGTTTGAGCCGGATACGCTTTTGCTCCTCGATCTGGGCTTGCTCCCTTTGTTTCTTGCGCTGCGCCACGGCTTCGGGACTGTTGGCAATGGTGGGTACCGTGACAGATTCGGACAAAATGAAACCGTGCTTTTTTGCCTGCGCAAACAGTGTGGCAATGGTCACTCCTCCATCTGGTTTTATGCTGCGCCAGGTAGTCTGTACGGCCTTGCTGTCGAAACTTGCCCCCGTCGCACTCCAGGCAGAAAACAACTCAAAACCGGCATCATCCGGGAATTCGTTTTTTATCGCCATGCAGATACGCACCCATTCAACACGGGTAAGATTTGCCGGAATATGTTCTAAGGCATTGCGCACCAGTTCGGGTGTGATGTTGGTTTGCATGGTTGAAATTTTGGGTGTGCGAAACCATCACGGTGCATGGGTGCATCGCTGTGGTTTCGCGTTAAATGGTGTTGCCCCCGGAATGAATACGGGGGCTTTTGGAGGCTAGGTGGTTGCCAATGTCTCTTTGTGAGTTATATCGCCGATGGTTTCCAGAACCAGAAAAACTGGAGAGGTGAAATGCTCCACCATTTCTGCCAATGACCTGACTTCGTCATCGGTATGATTGGCAAGAGCGACAAGCAAGGTCTCCAGCATTCCGATTTGGGAATAGCAGTATGCGACGCGCTCATGTACCGTGCTCTGTTCGTTCAGGATGACAACAGGCCCGGCATTTTGGTTCCAATTGCAGACATTCACAGAATTCAGACATACGGGTTTTTTTGCTGCATTCATGGCTGCACCTCCTGTGCGCTGGTAGCCAATGCGCTGGCTTGGCTTGCCATGTAACCGGCCTGAATCGACTGCGCCAGTGCCTGGGTGAAATCCAGCAACTTTGCGGCAGACCACACGCTTTCATGCGGGTATTGTTCAATCAAAAGCAAATGACCATCATTCAAAACGGCCCGCACCTGACCGATTAGCACATCCAACTCTTCAAACGCTTTGTCAAGTGGAATGCCAGCATTCACGCTGAACAGTTTTTTACCGTTGACTTCAAAAAAATCATGTTGCGCGGTCACTGCGCCAGTGGTTTTAAGCATGTTCACCTCCCATTGCAGAATGGGTGCCTGCCAGCAGCTCGATGCTATGTTTCAATACCTCCTGCGCCTCCTTGTGGTCAAGCTGTCCAAGCTGTCCAAGTTCATCCTGTATCAGGCATGAATCATCGTGCTGTTTTGCCAGAAGCTCCATCTCCTGTGCGGTTACGCGCCACTTTTGCATTTTGACTGTATTCATAGCGCCTCCTGTCCGCTGATAGCCAGCTCGTTTGCATGTTTCAAGAGCGTCAGCGCCCGGTTCGTGCGCGCCGTTGCGGCCCACAGATTGGCCGCGCTGTTGCCCGGCTGGCGGATGAAGTACAGGGCCATGCTGAGGGCGTTTTCAATGCCCTGCTGGCGTGCAATGGGGTCGTTTTGATTCGGTGCGACACGCACCAAGGCACCAGCGCTACGGCTGGGTAGGGTTAAGGTTTTCACAGTGTTTGCTCCGATGCGAGACTTTGAACCCCTCGCAGCCTTATCAAGGGCAGCGAGGGTGCAGGATGTTGATAACACGTACATCGCCGTGCGCGCAGCCTTACGGTATGCGCCATCCTGCCTGAAATCAAAAAATTCCGGGCAGCAAAAAATCCCGCTTGCGGTGGGGATTTGAACCTCGATGTATTGGGTGTTATCAGCACCATCGGCACCTTGCCGACGTGTGCATTTTAGTGCTGTTTTGCGCTTGATCGGGCAGGATCGGCGCAGATTTTTAGTCAGCATGACTGCCAGCCTTCGCTTGCACCAAAGAAAGGTACATATCAACCGCAACGCGGGCATGTATCTCGGCCAACTTCAAAACTGTTTCCCCTTTGTCGGAAAACGGATGGTTTGAAGCAAAATCAAGACTTTGCTGAACAAGGTAATCTGCTGCGTCAACAGCCAGGTTTATGGCTTGATTGCTACCTGGGGAAAGTTTATCCATGATCTGTACTCCTGACACAACATTTCAGGCAGATTGCCCAGCAATCCACTGTTGAATGTCAGACTCGCGCCATACCGATAAACGCCTTGTTATTTTCAAGTTTTTCGGGAATTTATCGGCGGCCATCAAACCATAGATGGTCGATTTTCCGCAGCCAGTTTGCTGCTCCACATCGCGTATTCGTAGGAAACGATCTTTAACACCTACGGGGGCGGTTTGTGTGTTTGGCTCGCTGGGGGGCGTGCCATTTTTGACAGGTTTGACAAGTTGCATGAGAATTCCTTAAAACCGTTCGGTTCCACTGTTGGCCGTTGTTGGTGGTAAGGATCATCATTGCTAGTGTTTTTGTTTGCACTGGTAAAAACGGTTTTTGCCAGTAAATTTATTTTGGCTCATATTGGGTTTTGAGGTCATGTTTCCGGCTGCAACAGAATTTCAAGGAGAGACCCCAATAGAGCGCGTCCACGCCGCCTCGCGTTGTGAACGAACTCAAAGAAGCTCAGATAAATGGGCAATTTTTCTTGG
>JAYRRD010000099.1:0-36214 GCA_041910275.1 Rhodoferax sp. | reverse complement strand
CGGGTGCCTTCGCTCATGCCCTCGATGTCCACCAGCACTCCGTTGGGGCGGCGCCCTTGCAGCTTCAGGGGTTCATGCTCGAAGTCCACGCTCAAGCGCTCGAACGATCCCAGGGTCAGACGGCTGAAGATGCTGCCAGCCAGCGACAGCATGGGGCCTTGCCGGGCCTCGCGGTACTGCTCGATGGACCATTTGAGCAGCCGTGCGCTGACAAACACCTTCAAAAACCGCTCCACCGTGGCCGACATTCTGGCTATGGCCTCCTGGCGCTGCCCCTCGGCTTTGGCGGCGTCCGCTGCCCCGGCAATGCTGGCCAGGGTTTGTGTGGCGGACTGGCGTCTGGCGGCCAGTTCGCTGAGTTGGTTGAGTAATTGCTCGTCCTGCGCGGTCAAATCTTCCAGCTCGGTCAGCAAGGCCGTCATGTCCATGCTGCGGGCTTCGGCTTGCAACTGGTCCATGGGCAGGCCGTCGCCGCCTTCCCGGATGGATTTTTCGGCACTGGCGGCCATCAGCCGCAAGCGTCTGCGTTCGTCCGAGCGCCGGATGCACTCGGCCAGTTCGGCATTCGTCTGGCAGCCGGTCAAGGCAAACAAAGGCGCCAGGCGGGACTGCGCCTTTTGCAAGCGCAATGTGGCCTGCTCCAGCTTGTTCCTGGCCTGGGCTTGCGCCTGTTGTTGCCGGGTCCACTCGGTGTGCGCGGCGTTGGCGCTGGCCAGCCGCAATGCCAGTTCAACGGCAATCTCCTCGGCGGGATGATCCACCAGCTCCAGGGCGCAGCGCTGCGCCAGTTGCCGGGCTGCGCTGGCTTGGGCGTGCAGGTCGGCTTGCATGGTGTCAATGCGCTCCCGGCGGATTTTGTGCATGTCGTTCAGCGCGGCGTCGATTTTCTGGATGACGGCCAGCGCTTCTTCCACCTGGGTTACCTGGGTCTGGCTCAGGGGCTGCCCGTCTGTGGATACCAGCCCGGCGTGTTGCAGTGCCTGGCTCCAGTTCGTCTGCCATGCATCGACCTGGGCGTTGGCGTGCGCGGCGGATTCGGCCAGCAGGCTGTGTGCGGCCTGGGCATCGGCAATCTGCGCCGCCAGGGTGCGGCGCTGGCCGCCTGCATCGGTTGCGGCTTGCACGATGGCATCGGCTTGCAGTACCAGAACGGATAGCGATGCATCCGCCGGGGTGTGCCCCAGCGCGTGCAGCTCACGGACCAGCTGGCTTTGCTGGTCGGTACATAGTTGCGCGTGTGCGGCCTGGGCGCGCCGGGCCTGGGCCAGAACATCCGAGGCTTGCAGCGCCAGTTGCCGCACTTCCAGCCATGCGCGGGCATCCAGATACGGTACATCGGGCAGTCCGCGTTCCTGCGTGATCTGGCGCCACTGCGCCGCGCGGTCTGTTGCGGCCTGTGTCAGACGCTCGATCTGGGCGCGTTCGGTCTGGAGTTCCAGCTCCAGCCGCTGGAGTTGCTGCTGCTTGGCCTGTAGTTCGCTGGCTTGTTGTACCTTGTCCAGCCGCCGGTCGGCCAGCGCATCCGCTTCGCTCAGGTGTTGTTCGTAGGCGCCAGCGCGCGCGGGCAGCAGGCCGGGGTCTTGTTTGAAGCTCTGCCAGCATGCATCGCGCAACGTGCGTGCGTGCAGCACGTCGTCGCGGCTGACGGGTTGGTTGGCCTGGGCAAACTGCACGATCTCAAGTTCGAGTTGCTTGACCTTTTCTTGCAGGGTGCGCGCGCGTTTTAAAGCAGCGCGGGCCTCGGTCTCGTCAGCCAGATGCTCCTGGGTGAATGTGGTGAGGACTTGCGCTGCCGGAACCTGCATGGCGCGCAGGGTGGCTTCGTCGCAGCGCCAGGTGCCCAGTGCCTGGTACGCCAGCTCCAGCGCTGCCTCTTTTTGCACCACCAGTTCTTGCCGTTCGCGCCGGATGGCGTCAAAGTCGCCCAGTTTGAGCGCCTGCCTGAGCGCGGCTTGCAGCCCCAGGGGCAGCTCGGCGCCCGCAAGCGCTTGCATGCTGGCTTGGGCTTGCGTGATTTCAAAGGCTTTATTCTTTAGCGCCCGCTGGGCAGCGCTGGCTTCTTGCAAGAGCGCCGCGTGGGCACGGATGAGCCGCTCCAGGCGCTCGCGCGTGGCTGCGGAGGGCATGCGTGCCTGGACAAGCTGCTCATCGCTGGCATCCCAACCCAGACCCTGCGCCAGGCTGTGCGCGATGGCCCACTTGGCATCAACTTCGGACTGGCGGCGCGGAATATCGATTTTGTAGGCACGGTATTGCAAGCGGCGTTCGTTCAATTCGGTCACTTCGGTCGCCAGTTCGCGGATGTGGTGGTCCACCTGAATGCCTGCCAGCGCTGCCAGGGCCTCGCGCTCTTGCTGTTGGGCGTACTCCAGGTCGATGGCCGCCGCAGCCATTTCCTTTTCCGACTCGGCCAGCGTTTTGGCGGCACTTTCCGCAAGCTCCGTCACCGTGCCCAGTTCGGCGAGTTGCACGCCCACCTCGCCCAGCAGCCCCAGGTGCGGCTGGATGCGGCGCACGCGCTCGAGCAGCTTGCGCCGGGACTGGATGGCCTTGTGCTGCTCCTTGGTCTGCGTGTGTGCGGCGTCAATTTCCGCCAGCCTGGCGTGCGCTTCGGACCAGTCACGGGTGCGGACCGTGGCTTTTTTCAGCGCCGCCGTGGCCTCGTCCAGTTCATCGGCGGCCATGTAGTAATCCCGCCCGGCGGCCCTGCGCGGGGTCCACAGCTTGCCGGCTTCTTCTTCCAATGCCTTGCGCACGCCGCCCAGACTGGCGATGCCAGCGGCGGATTGAAACAGAATCTGCCCCAGATCATCCGAGGCCGACAGGATGCTGTGCCCGCCCTCGATCAACCGGGCGTGGTCCAGGCCGAACATCTGGGTAAAAAAGGCCCGGTCCGTGGCGCCCAGAAAGCTGGCCAGCGCCCCTTCATCCAGCACGCCATCTTCCGGGGTGCGCAGGGTTTGCTTATTGCCCTTGGTACGCACGAATGACAGGGTGTTTGCCTGGGTGTTGGTGGCGTGCGTAATCCGTGCACCGAGGCGCATCTCGGGCATGGGGTGCAAAAAGCCATGCGCCGTGTTTCGGGGAATGCCATAGAGCAGGTCATGAATGGCGCTGCGGATGGTCGACTTACCGGCTTCGTTCGGGCCGACCAGCACATGAAAATCCCGCTCGGCAGCAGGAAAGGGCAGGGCGCGGTCGGTGAAGTGGCCAAAACGGATCAGATCCAGTTGCTCGATACGCATGGTTCAAGCCTCCTGCGCCGCAACATAAGCCAGCAAGGCGGGCGCAAAGCCTGCGACCAGTTCGCCCACCTTGTCCTGGTCGCCCTGGCGGATGCCATCCAGCTCGGGGACAGCGTTGATGATGTCGAGCGGGAGTTTGCCCACCAGCGGCATCAGCTCGTCGCGCAAGCCTTGCAAAAACGCCGGGTCGGATGCGGCTTGCACCAGCAGTGCTTGCAATTCGGCGACCGCATCCGAGCGCGCAGCCACGCTGGCGGCAAGGTTTGGCGGGGTCGTGTCGATGCGGATTTTTTCAATCCAGATGCGCTCGTTGCCCACGATGGCGGCTTGCGCCAGCACTTCGGCACGCAACTGGTGCTCCAGACCAAAGAGCTGTCCGTGCGCGGCACACGCGCCGGTCAGGGTGACGCGCACCGCCAGGGGCAGCTCGCCCGCGCTGGCACACAAGGACTCCAGCGCGCGGCCAACCAGCTGCACCGCCTCGCTCAGGGTATGGGCCGCAGCGACATCGACCGCCAGGCTGTGCCAGCGCAGAACATCCACGTGCAGGCGTTCGACCGCATCAATTTCCATATCATCATGTACGTTGACCAGCAGGGCACCACGCGGACCGGCTTCGCGGATATGGCGCCCTTGCAGGTTGCCGGGGTAGGCGATGGTGCAAGCCCCACGCCAGACCCGGTGCTCATGCACGTGCCCCAGCGCCCAGTACTGGTAGCCACGGGCTTCGAGTTCCGCGATGGTGCACGGCGCGTAGTGGGCGTGGGCGGCATTGCCTTCCAGCGCGGTGTGCAAGACGCCAATATTGAACCAGCCCGCCACCGGGTCGGGGTAGGTGACGGCCAGATTCTCGTGGGTGGCAGCCTCCTTGAAACTGCGCCCATGCAGCGCCACCCGCAGTGCGGGCAGTTTGAACGTGGCGGGCTTGTTGCTGGGGAAACAGTGCACATTGTCTGGCAGCACCAGCCGTTTGGTCATTTCACTCTCGGCATCGTGGTTGCCAAAAAGGAGGTACACGGGAATCGCTGCCGTTTTCAACCGGCCCATCTGCTGCACGAAAAAGAGTCCGGTATTGAAATCCTTCCAGCCCCCGTCGTACAAGTCCCCCGCGATGACCAGAAAATCAACCTGTTCGGCAATGGCTTCACTGACCAGATTTTCCAGGGCATCGCGCGTGGCAGTGCGCAACAGCTGCGCTGGCGCGTCCGGGTAGGTCGCAAGGCCGGTCAGCGGGCTGTCCAGGTGGATGTCGGCGGCGTGGATAAAGCGCATGGTATGTTTTTGGTGTGGTTTTGGTGTGGTTGCGGTGTGGCTTTGGTGCAGGAGGGTTGCAAAGAGTCGCAAAATGATAGCTGCTTGCGCGCAGCTGGCGGGCGATAGAGGCCGTTTTGGCTGTTTTTTATGCGAAAACTAACGTATTCGGTTATAAATTGGGCATGAAAAAGGACTAAACCATGAACACAAAATCTTGTACTGCCTGCGGAATTGCTGCAATGGTGCGAGCTACCCGCGATACAACAAAGAACTACAAGGGCAAACCCATCACGGTCTCAGAGGTTGACGGTTGGCATTGCCCGGAGTGCGGCGAGATTGAATTTGTCACCGCAGAGGGCGCAAAGCGCTACAGTGATGCGGTAAGCGCGGCAATGGATGCCATCCACTCAGCCGAGCAAAAACAACTGCGCGCCACACGCAAGCGTCTGGGCCTCAAACAGGCCGAGGCCGCTGCCATCTTTGGCGGTGGAGTCAATGCGTTCTCCGAGTACGAACGCGGCATCCGCCAGCCATCCAGATCGACGCTGCTGCTGTTGCAACTGCTGGACCGTCACCCTGAGCTGTTGAACGAGGTGCGTCAGTTTGCACACACCAATGCTTGAAATAATATAGCTTTTCCCGCTCTATCCATAAGCCATACAGCCCGATTTTCCATTCAAAATGGCCTCTTCAGGCAGCGCCAGAGGGTTCGGCAAACGCAAAAGGGGCATTCCAGATGTCCCCTGGTGCTCTCAGGAGGCATTTTTAGAGGCGAAAATGGGCTGTAGCGCTCTTGGGAAAAGCGGGAGCAGCTCTCAAAATTAGAGTATCGTGAACGGCGATTTCATCCGGGATACTCGCCTTAGCCCGGCAATCAAACGACCTCCAGCAGACTTCCAGACGACCTCGGTTCATTGCATCCGCTGGTCTGGTCCCGCGAGTCGTTAGCCATCCACACGTGATGTGATGTAAGCTAACTCTTCGTAATAAAGAGAGGGCGGCAATTTTCATACCAGATTCGTGAGAGCAAGCGCCTAAGGATGATGGTTCCACGGGTTTACGGTCTCGGGGATATAAGTCAAATCCTAGACGAGCGAGCGTATGCTCAGGCCACGGCGGTCCTGGAATCCATGCGCGAAGATCTGGCTAAAGTCGTTATAACAGGTATTAAAGTTGTAGCGAATGCGGGTCTCTTCCTTGCGCTGCCTTTCGGGCACAATCGCTGAAGATAAAGCCACGCAGGAGGATGCAATGAACAGAATTACGCTGGAGTTAGGGAAACGCGGTGGCCGACCCTGCATTCGTGGGTTGCGGATCACGGTCTACGATGTGCTCTCCATGTTGTCGAACGGAATGCGGCAGGCCGAAATACAGGAGGATTTTCCGGAACTGACACAAGAAGACATTTTGGCGGTGCTGGCTTATGCGGCTGACCGTGAACATCAGGCGGGCGATGGAGGCCGTTCCGGTTGTTTTTTATGCAGAAACTAACGTCTTCGGTTATAAACTGGGCATGGAAAAGCACAAACCACATTACCGGCTGATGGATGTTCAAACTTTGGTTGCTGCGAATGGCATTGCCACTTTCACCCAGACTGCCCGCATCAACAGCCTGTTGATGGGCTTGTCTGCGGATCAGGCATTGGCAGTGGTCGCCGGTCTTGGTCCGGCCATGTTTTTCAAAAGCATGACCACCAACAACGATCATCGGGCCTGGCAGGACGTGTACCACGCACCATGCCCCAACGGAAAAACTGCCTATATCAAACTGACACTGCAAGCGGGTACCGTGGTCATTCAGTTCAAGGAGAAATAAATGGACGTACAAGGCTATGCCACGGTTCCAGACACCATTTGCCCGGTGTGCGGGTCGGCTGCCGGGTTTGTCACCGAAGCACGCGACAAGGCGATCAGCTACAAAGGCCACACGACCACCATCCCCATGCTGACGCTGCGCTATTGCAGCGCATGCGGCGAGGGGTTTGATGCGGGCAGCGCCGATATGCAGCGCATGGCAGACGCCCTGCAAACATTCATGCGTGACGTGGATGCAAAGCAAGCCGCCGAACTGCGCGCCACACGCAAGCGTCTGGGCCTCAAACAGGCCGAGGCCGCTGCCATCTTTGGTGGCGGGGTCAATGCGTTTTCCGAGTACGAACGCGGTATCCGCCAGCCATCCAGATCGACGCTGCTGCTACTGCAACTGCTGGACCGCCACCCCGAGCTGTTAAGCGAGGTGCGCCAGTTTGCACACACCAGCGCCTGAACGCCAGTAATCAACCGTCGATTGCCACCCGATTGCGCCCGCCCTCCTTGGCGCGGTACAGCAGCGCATCGGCAGCGGCGATCATGGTGTCGATGTTGTCGAGCACCTGGGTGGTAATGCCGATGCTGATGGTGATGGTCAAACGCACGCTCTGGGCGCCAAACTCGAACGTCTGTGCTGCCAGTTGCTGGCGAAAGCCATCAAAAAGTTCCATGGCCGCAGCCGGTCCGGTGTTGGCAGCGACCACACAAAACTCCTCGCCGCCAAAGCGCGCCACGACATCACTGGTACGAAAGCGCTCGCGCAGCAGTTGCCCCACGCGGCGCAGTACTTCGTCGCCGGCGTCGTGGCCCCAGGTGTCGTTGATGCGTTTGAAGTGGTCAATGTCCAGCATCGCCAGGGCCAGCGGCGCCCCGGTACGCATTGCGCCCGCGACCAACGGCACCCCGAGGCGCAACAATTGGCGGCGGTTGTTGAGTCCGGTGAGAAAGTCGGTGGTGGCCGCGTGTTCGGCGGATACCATCTTCTGGTAATTCAGCGCATTGGCCAGCGCGATGGAAATCTTGGCGGAAAACACCTCCAGCAGCTTGCGGTCGCTCTCATCGGCGGTGCCCAGGCCGCCGTGCAGCAACGCGGCGGTTGCCTTGGTCTCTTCGGTAATTCAGCGCATTGGCCAGCGCGATGGAAATCTTGGCGGAAAACACCTCCAGCAGCTTGCGGTCGCTCTCATCGGCGGTGCCCAGGCCGCCGTGCAGCAACGCGGCGGTTGCCTTGGTCTCTTCGGTCTGGAGGTAGACCACGGTGTACTCTTGCGTCAGCTGGTTGCATTTTTCGTCCAGCGCCTTGCGCACCAGTTGCAGCATTTCCAGGTGGATGCAGCCTTGCGCCTGGGTACAGTTCAGGCAATCGGCATATTCCCCGGTGGCGGCCAGGATGCCCAGATCGCTACAGCTTATCGGGCCTGTGTGCGCCGTGTCCTGGTCATGCTGGACGCAGATGATGCCGTTGGGCCTGCAGCCGAGAAAGGCGGAGAGTTGGGTCAGAACACCGGATGCGAACTGTTGGATCGAGTGCACCTGGAAGAGGGTTCCCGTACTGTCGAGAATTTTCTCCAGACCGGCACGGGTCTTGTCCAGCGACACGATGGTTTCATACGAGCGCAGCGCGGCAACCACCGCAGTAAACAGCTTTTGTGCGGTGAGTTCGCTCTTGGCCTTGTAGTCGTTGATGTCGTAGTCAAGAATGACACTTTCTTCCGGTGCCTGGCCAGGCTGGCCCGTGCGCAGGATGATGCGCACCGCCTGGTTGCGCTGCTTGTCACGGATGACCTTGACCAGATCAAGACCGGCATCGTCTGTTTCCATGACCACATCGAGCAAGATGGCGGCAATGCCCTGTTCGCGTTCGAGCAGCGCCTGCGCCTGCGCTGCCGAGTGGGCACTGAGCAATTCGATGCTGCGGCCTTTGTAACGCTTTTTGCCCAGAATCATGCGCGTCACGCTGTGCACCTCGGGATCATCATCGACCACCAGCACGCGCCAGTCGCGCCTTGTGTATTGCGCTTTGGCGGGGCTGTCGCCCGCAGTGGTCGGCTTGAGCTTGAGCGCAGTGGCATTCATGCGTGGATCTCCTGGGGAACGGGTTTGAGCCGACGGGGCAGGCGCAGGGTGAATTCGGTGCCCTGGCCAGGGCTGCTGACAAGGGTGAGCGAACCCTTGAGCGATTGCGTGACAATATTATGGACGATGTGCAGGCCCAGCCCGCTGCCACCCCTGCTGCGGCGCGTGGTGAAGAAGGGCTCAAACACCTTGGCGTGCAGTTCGGGCGGTATGCCGCAGCCATCGTCCGCATACACCAGGCGGACCTGGTCGGCGGCGTCCACGCGGGCGGTGATGCGGATATGCCCAAGCTGATCCCCCGCAAAGGCATGCAGCAAGGAATTCATGATGAGATTGGCCAATACCTGCGACAGGGCGCCGGGCAGGCTGTCCAGCACCAGCTCGGGCGGGCAGTCAACGGCGACCTCGACGTTGGACTTTTTCAGCCTTGGCTTCAGACTGAGCAGGACTTCCTCAATATAGAGCGCGAGATCAAAGCGCCGCTGCTCACCACCCGTCTGATCGACCGCGACTTGCTTGAAGCCATGAATCAGGTCGGCGGCGCGCTGGCTGTTCATGGTCAGCAGCTGCGCCGCCTGACGGGCTGTGGCGACATATTCTGCCAGGCCTTCCTCGGTCAGTTCTCCGCCCTGGTAGGCACGATCCAGCTTCTGTGTCTCGGCCTCCAGATGGGTGGCTGCCGACAGCGTGATGCCAACCGGCGTGTTGATCTCGTGGGCGATACCGGCCACCAGTCCACCCAGCGCGGCCAATTTTTCCGCCTGCACCAGCTCGGCCTGCATGTCCTGCTGGCGCGCCAGCGCGTCCTCGGCTTGCTTGTGCGCGATTTCCAGTGCGCGCCGGACTTTCTCGCGCTCGGTCACATCGCACACCGTGATGGTGGCCAACCATTGCGCACCTTCGCCGCTGTGCGACAGGCCGATCTCGACATGGGGTTCGCGCCCATCCTTGGTCAGTGCCACCAGTGGCATGCCTTGCCCCATGGAACGGTGGGCGGGGGTGGTAAAGTAGCCCTCGCGCCGCTCGGAGTGGCTCGCACGAAAACGCTCGGGAATCAGCTGCTCTACCTGCATCACGAGCAGTTCGGCGCTGGTATACCCGAAAAGGCGTTCGGCCATCTGATTGACCCTGACGATGCGGCCATCCCTGGCCACCGACATCATGGCGTCCGGCGCGGTGTCGAGCAACACGTCGAGCCTGGCCTGGGTTTTGCGGATGGCTTCGGTAGCGGCCACGATGCGGCGCAGAAATGCCACCATGGTCACCACCGCAACGATGATGGCGGTCAGCACCAGGGTTCCGCCCATCCAGGCAAAGCGCATGGCATCCGCATGGGTGCGCTGTGCCAGCTGCTCGGCCTCGTTGGCGCGCACGGCAACGCGGGCGCTCAATTGCCCCAGGGCCTTGAGTGCGGGGCCATCGCTGACCTTGACAACGGCATCAATCGCATCAGAACTGGCGCCAGCGGCCACCATGGGATGCACTTTGCTGTAGTTGGTCGCGTATTCCTCAAAGGTGGCACGCACTTGCGCAAGGGCCACCTTGTCCTCCTCCACCTTGAGCAATGCATCGAGGTGATCGAGTTGCTTGCGAAAGCCGGCGATGTTGGCCTCGATTTTTTGCTGGTATCGCGCCAGGTCGCGGCGTAACACAAGATTCTTGAAATCATGGATAAAGCCACCGTATCCGGTATAGCGGTTGAAGTCGGCCAGTGCATCGGCAATCGCCGTGGCACGGTTGTTGTGGTGTTCCCAGGCCAATTCGGCGTCCTGAAAGCGCAACAGGCTGCTGATGCCAAAGAACATGGCAAGCACAACCACACAGACACCGGCAGCCACGATGGCGTGGGCCTGCCGACGGTATCGAAAAGTGAAGTTTGTGTCGGTGGTCATGGCTGAAGGGCTCGGCAAATCCATCCGGTTATGTCAGGGGCAGCACCTGTTGCCGATTATGGTGCAAGACCCTTCGCAGGGGAATCTCCGGTTGCCAAGAGCAGCGTGCTGTCCGGGGCTGTAAAGATGATGAGCTATTATAAAAATAGCTGCACCCGCTCTATCCATAAGCCATAGAGCCCGATTTGCCATTCAAAATAGCCTCTTTGGGCAGCGCCAGGGGGGTCGGCAGGCACAAAAAGGCCATTTCAGGCCATTTCAGGTGCTCCCAGGAGGCGTTTTTGAAGGTGAAAATGGGCTATAGAGCCCATGAGAAAAGCGGGTGCAGCTATTGAAATGAGAGTGGCGTGGGTGGTGATTTTCCACCCAGAGCCGTGTTCCGGGGTCGCGTACCTGGGGCGATGCCCCAGGCTGGTATGGGGTCGCGCCGTTGGCGCTCAAGAAACGGGCAAGCGAGCACGTCCGATTTTGCAGGGCCAAAGGCCCGACCACTTACCCGCCTGGGGCATCGCCCCAGGTACGCTGGCCACTCCTCACCGGGCCGTTTTGATCACCGGTGGCGCCACGCCGAGACGCCCGGACATACGCAGACCGTCGCGGGCGTTCAGGCCCATCAGCATCAGGTTGGTGGCACCCGCCAGCAGTTCCACGGCCTGCACGGCGTAGAAGGCAGTGTCGAAGCTGCCCGCAGCGGCCCAGCGGTTGAGCACGATGGCGCAGGGAACCAGCACCAGCAGGCCGTTGGCGGCGATGAAGGGCATGCGTTTCTTTTTCGCATCCACCAGTCGGCCACGGCGCGACTGTGCCAAAAACATGCCGCTGCCGCCCGCTGCCACCATGGCCGGAATGAGAATCCACAGCCCTGGCGTCACAACCAGCGACTTGAGCTGCGCCACGGCCGCATGCGAACCGAAGAGTTCGACCACAATCGTGGAAACAAAAAACGTGGCAATGCATAGCAGGGCAAGCATTCCCGCAATCAGGTGTGCGCGTTTGGGCATGGTGAATCCTTTCGGTGGTGTGGTTGGGAAGTTGGGAAGTTGGGAAGTTGGGACATTGCCAATGGGGGTACTGTAAGAACCCACGCTTTGTAGGCATAGCCCGCAAGCCTTGATTCACTGTTTGGAGATAACTGACAATCACCAAGCGCCAAATACACCGAATACACCGAATACGAATACGCAAAGTACGCCAGGTACCCCTGGCGGATATGGTCAGACACAGGAGACACACAAATTGGACCGTTTTGAGGCAATGCGCGCCTTTGTGCAGGTGGTGGACAGCGGCAGCTACACCAAGGCCGCACAGCAACTGGACACACACAAGGCCACCATCAGCCAGCAGATCCAGCAGCTGGAGGCCATGGTCAACGCCCGGCTGCTCACCCGCACCACGCGCGCGGTGGCGCCCACGGTGGAGGGGCTGACGTACTACCAGCATGCCTGCGCCATCCTGCGGCAGGTGGACGAAGCAGAAGCCCAGATGCGCCAGGGCTCCAACGCCCCGGCCGGGCACCTGCGGGTCAATGTGCCCGTGGCCATGGGGCGGCAGATTTTCGCGCCGGAGCTGCACGGCTTTCTCACGCGCTATCCCCTGATCACGATTGAAATGGCCTGTTCCGACCGGGCCGTGGACCTGGTCCAGGACGGGGTCGATTGCGCCCTGCGCGGCGGTGTGTTGCCCGACTCCACCCTGTCGGCCTACCCCTTGGGAAAGCTGCGCTTTGTGTTGTGTGCCGCACCGGCATACATTGAGGAAGCCGGTCTGCCGCAGTCCCCACCGGAATTGCCCCGGCATCAGCAGGTCGGCTTCTTGCTGGCGTCCACCGGCAAGGTGCGCCCCATACAACTGAGCAAGGGGAGCCAGACGCTGGAGTTCGATGTCCCCGCGCGTTTTGTCACGACCGACAGCGCTGCCGCCCTGAGCGCGGGGCTCAGTGGCCTGGGGCTCATTGTGCTGGCAGAATTTGTGGCCAGTCCCTACCTCGCCAGTGGTACGTTGGTGCGGGTACTGCCAGCTTGGCAGAGCCCATCCATGCCGCTGCATCTGGTCACGCCCACGCACCAACGCCGGGCAGCGCGTGTCAAGGCTTTTATGGACTGGACGCACACGCTGCTGTGCCAGAAGCTGGGGACGCAACTCGAAGGACATGGATAGAACGGAGGTTGATTGTGAAAAAGTATGTATCCGCCTTGCTCGTGGTACCCATGGTGCTGGTCAGCGTGGGTGCTGGTGCGCAAACGAAAACCGAGCTCAGGATTGATCTGCAGGACTCGCCACCGAAATACATGCTGGCCGCAGACGGCAAGGCATCGGGTCTGTGCATCGAGATCATGCGTCTTCTGGAAGCCAAGGGCGATTTCAGGTTCGTCTACGACGCCAGCTACACACCGTCCAAGCGGATTGAGTCGAAACTGCGCTCAGGTGAGGCAGACATCCACTTCGGCTGGGCGAAAAATCCTGAGCGCGAAGCGTTCCTGAACTACGGCAATGATCTCTATGTCAACCGATTCGTCGGTGCCGTACGGATAAACGACAAGGTCGATTTCAACACCGCCACCGACTTGATAAACCTTGGCGAGCGGGGCCAGGTTCTGGCGGTGTTTGGTATTGCGTCCACAGGCCACTTGCAGAAGATACCCGGATTGAAGGTGGATGACGGTGGAAAGACCCTTGCGGCCAATCTCGAAAAATTAGCCGGTGGAAGAGGCCGCGTCTTTGTCTACCACCAACTCGGCATCAGCTACGAATTGCAGTTGCCACAGAACAAGGACAGGTTCAAGATGGTCAAAATTGACTGGGAAAACAATACCAGTCTCCACGATACGCCACAGTATGTGGTGTTCTCAAAGAAACTGCCTGCTGACATTGTTGCCAAGGTGAACGCGGCGCTGACCAGATACAAACCGGAGATTGACGCACTGGTGAGGAAATACGGCGGCACGCATTCATGACAAGGCCTTGACAGCGGCCATCTTCCTTTAACGTGAAACGCCAAGCCCTTCGGCTCCGCTCCCTTCGGCTCCGCTCAGGGCGCGTTTCCTTCGGTTTTGCGTGCCCTGAGCGAAGTCGAAGGGCTCAAAGGCGCGTTGGTCAATCGGTTTCATGATTCGGGGTGGATGACAGACCATGAAAGTTAGTTTGGACAGAAAATTCAACTGCATGCATTCCAGCGGGTCTGAATCGCTGGCTTTGCGGCATACTTCGGCTGGTGAACAATGTAGCCGAAAACCTTTCTTGTACTGCCGCGCGGGCGCTGCCAGGTCACTTTGATGAACTGCGCGGCGCTGTGGTTACAGGTGCGGCTGGTTCGGGCCATCCGGGCAATCCCGGAAATGCTATAGACCCAATAGCTGACCCCGCTGGTGTGACACCGGCTTGGGGCCAGTTCTTTGCGGATTTTGTCAGCGATGGCTTGGGCAGTCTGGAGCAGCGCCATGCGCGGCTGGAGCGCCAGATACGGGACAATGGTGTGACGTACAACGTCTATGCCGACGAAGGGGGGCCGCAGCGTCCCTGGTCTTTGGATCTGTTCCCGCTGATTCTGGAGCCGAAAACCTGGAAGCGCATCGAAGCCGGCATCGCGCAGCGCGCGCGTTTGTTGCAAAAAATCATGGCCGATGTGTACAGCAAGCAAACGCTTTTGGCCAAGGGTCTGTTGCCACCGGCGCTGGTTTTTGGCCATCCTGATTATTTGCGGCCCATGCACGGTGTGAACCCGGTGGGGTGGCGGCATTTGCACATCCTGGCGTTTGACCTGGCGCGTGGGCCGGATGGCAATTGGTGGGTGGTTGCGCAGCGCACCCAGGCACCGTCGGGGCTGGGTTATCTGCTGGAAAACCGGCTGGCGGTCTCGAGGCTGTTTCCGCAAGCCTTTGAAAACCTGAAAGTGCAGCGACTCGCCAGCAGCTACCGCGCCTTGATGGACAGCTTGCAGTGCATGAGCCCGCTGGGCAGCGATGCACACATTGCTTTACTCACCCCCGGCCCCTACAACGAGACCTATTTTGAGCACGCCTATCTGGCGCGTTATCTGGGCATCACCCTGGTCGAAGGGGGTGATCTGATTGTGCGCGATGCGCGCTTGTTTCTCAAAACCCTGCGGGGTCTGGTGCCGGTGCATGTACTGATCAAGCGTCTGGACGACCAGTTTCTCGATCCGCTGGAGTTGCGCGCCGATTCTTCACTGGGGGTTCCAGGGCTGTTGCAGGTGGTGCGGGCGGGCAATGTGCTGCTGGCCAATGCGCCGGGATCGGCCTTTCTGGAGTCGCCGGCCGTGCTGGGTTTTTTGCCGGCCTTGTCCCGGCACTTACTGGGCGAGGCCTTGCAACTGCCATCGCTGCATACGTGGTGGTGCGGGGAGCAGTCGGCCATGGACGAGGCATTGCCGCAATTGTTCCGCTGCACGGTCAAGCCCACCTATCCGGGCTCGCGCATCCATGGCAGCTTTGACCAGACCCTGGGCCACAGGTTGTCGGAGTCCGAGCTGGGGGTGTGGCGCGCACGTATTGCGGATCGTGGGGATGAGCATACCTTGCAGGCGTATATGCCCTTGTCGCAGATGCCGACCTGGCAGGCCGGCGCAGCGCACACGCTGGAGCCGCGCTCGGTGGTGCTGCGGGTGTTTGCGGTATCGGATGGACCCGAGGGCTGGCGCATCCTGCCCGGCGGGCTGGCGCGGCTGGCGGGCACGTCGCCCGATATTGCCTCCATGCAATACGGGGGCAGCAGTGCCGATGTCTGGGCCATGACCAGTGGTGCAGTGGACAAAACCACCTTGTTGCGCCCCGCACTGACGCCCTCGACCCTGGCGCAGCGCAAGCGTCTGGTGACCAGCCGCGCGGCAGAAAACCTGTTCTGGCTGGGGCGTTATACCGAGCGCGCGGAAAACTCCATTCGTCTGGCGCGGCTCACACTGGAGAGTCTGCACGGGGAAGACCAGTCGGCGCCCGATCTGCTGGCCTGGCTGGGCCGCCTGGCGGTGCAAAACACCCTGGTGTTATCCACGGCGATGCCCCTGACCCCGGCACCGGCGTCGCGGCGCGCGTTCGAGCAGGCACTGATTGCCAGCCTGGGCAACACCTATACCACCGGCATGGCATGCAGTGTGGGTTTTAATCTGCGTGCGATGCGTCTTGCCGGTGCTGCGGTGCGTGAGCGTTTGTCGCAAGAGCACTGGGATGTGATGCTGCGGACCGAAGACGGTTTTTTCCGCAGTTGCGCCGAACATACAGCCAAGGCAGACTTTTCCGCGCTGGAGGCACTGCGCACACTCAAGATTGCCAGCGACCACCTGGCGGGCATTACCGGCGCGCAGACGGACCGCATGACGCGCGACGATGGCTGGCGTTTGTTGAACGTGGGCCGGCATCTGGAGCGCTTGCGGTTTTTGTCCTCCTCCTTGTTGCAAGGGTTTGAATTGGGGTCGGTGCACCAGATTGGCGGTTTTGAGGCCATGCTGGCCTTGTTTGACAGCACCATCACGTTTCATGCCGAATACCAGCAAAACCGTGATGTGGCAGCGCTTCTGGACCTGCTGGTGCTTGACCAGGACAATCCGCGTGCGCTGGCCTGGGTGGCGCACACGCTGCGCAAACAGCTGGCCAGGCTTGCGGGTTTCCCGAGCGGGCAATTCGGTTCCCTTGCGTTGGAGGTGCCCGATCCGGATGACTGGAGTCTGGATGCCCTGTGTGCCATGAACACCGTGAACACCAGCCAGTCCTTTCCCGCGTTGACGCAGCTCCTGTTGCAGTGTGGCCAGGTTGCCTATGCCATTTCGGAGGAAATCAGCGCTTTGTATTTCACGCATTCCGGCCCCTTCGGGCAAAGTCTGGGAGCCTGAGATGCACTTGCGTATTACCCACGAGACGTGTTACGACTACGCCCAGGCCGTGGACATTGCCCAACACACGGGACACTTGCATCCGCTGGAAACCGCCAGCCAGCAGCTGGTGAGCCATGCGCTGTGGATTGATCCACAACCCGTGCAGTGCATGGAGCTATGCGATGCGTTTGGCAACACGCAAATTTTTTTCTCCTTGCAAAACGCGCATGAGCATCTCAAGGTGACGGCGCAAAGCGTGGTCATCACCCAGGCGCACACAGCGCCGCCCAGCAGCATCGGCTGGAAGCAGGTGCAACAGCGCTTTCGCTACCTGGCGGCCAAGCCGTTTGATGCGGCATCGGAATTCGTTTTTCCCTCGCCGTATGTGCCGCGCCACGCCGATTTTTTCAACTACGCCCGGCCAAGTTTTACCAATCATGCCGGCATGTACGACGCGGTGCACGACCTGATGCAACGTATCCATGACGAATTTTGCTACGAAAGTTACAGCACCGAAGTCAATACCCCGCCGCTGGAAGCACTGGCGCAGCGCAAGGGCGTGTGCCAGGACTTTGCCCACATCATGCTGGCCTGCCTGCGCGCCTGGGGCTTGAGTGCACGCTATGTGAGCGGCTATCTGCTGACGCAGGTGGCACCGGGCCAGACGCGTCTGGTCGGCAGCGATGCGTCGCATGCCTGGGTTTCGGTCTATCTGCCCGATTGGCCCGAAGGTGCGCGCTGGTGTGATTTTGACCCCACCAACAACCGCGACGGTTGGGGCTCTCCGGGCGAGGATTATGTCACCCTGGCCATTGGCCGGGACTACGCCGATGTCTCGCCGCTGCGCGGTGTGATCCATGGCGGCGGCAGGCATACCCTGAGCGTGGGTGTGACGGTGGAGCCTATTTGACGGGCTCGACCTAAAACAGCAATGAAGTCCAAGGCCCGCCGCCCGCCGCCGATGACGATGGACGAAGCTTTGGCTTCGATCAATCCGCTGGCAGAAATCGACATTCGCCTCAAGGGCAGCTTCGAGGAACTGACGGAGCCTGAGAAACAATTCTGGGCAGCGTCATACTTCCTGGGGGATACGCTCAATGGGGGGCTGCATCAGACGCTGGGCAACGATACCGGCTACTGGTCCGAGATGGTCCGGGAACTTGTTCGGGAGCATTGTTGCGTTGAACTGGCGCGTGTTTTCGATGAACTCAGCCAGCTGTTCCCTGAAGGCAAAGTCCCGCTGTCGCGTGAAGCCAGAAACGCGTTTCTCGAACAGATGGAGCACGATGGCCGGGACGCCGTGCTGGATGATCTGACCGACAGGTTCTACGCACTTGAGGAAGAGTTCATCAGAGGACTCCTGCAATTTGCCTCAAACAATCGCAACCAGTTTTGCGGAATGAAGCGGGAAGGGGATGGCAACCATGCGGTCTGACAAGTCGGTTACCGCCGCGCCGGGAGACAGGAAACGGTTCATGGCGTGGTACGGCGACAATCGCCATGCTACACAGACACGAAAGGGATATCCGTGGACGACACCCGACTGGTCGAAGAACTTCGACTCCGGTACAACACCGGAGAGAAGCTCGCGTACGTCTTCTTCTGGGGGCACCAACCCGGCAAGCATGGCGTTACGGCTGCGTGTTTCAGCCAGTGGTATGGCGCGCCGTTCACCGTTGATGGAAAACTGTATCCCACAGCAGAGCACTTCATGATGGCGGAAAAAGCCGCCCTCTTCGGGGACCGATTGACCCGAGAGCAGGTTCTGCAAGCTCCCAATCCGGGTGCTGCCAAAGCCCTTGGCCGGCAGGTGCGTGGTTTCGACGAAGCTGTCTGGCTCCAGCACAGGTTTTCCATCGTCGTGCGCGCAAACGCGGCCAAGTTTGCCCAGAATCCCGAGATTGGACATTTTCTCCAGCAAACAGGCACTCGGGTTCTCGTCGAGGCAAGCCCCGTTGACAGAGTCTGGGGTATCGGCCTCGCCCAGGACGACGAAAGGGCCAACAACCCGAACCAATGGCGCGGACTCAACCTCCTGGGCTTTGCGCTCATGCAGGTGCGCCGTGGCACATGACCCAACGCTTAGGAAAAGCAGGGTTGAACAGCGGGCGCTGTACAGTGCTTCGATATTTGTAGCTGTTGCCGCTTGTTCCATAAGTGCTACAGCCATATTTCCTCTTTATTTCTGGGCTATCCGATCCCAATTTGCCCTGTCTCGGCGGATGGTCGGTGTGTAGCGGGGTGATTTTGGGGCTAAATTTTGGAACGAATCGGCTTGAAAGCCTTATGGGATGAGCGGGGACAGCTATGGAAATGGGAGTTTATTGGTTTGCTCAGGCGCTGGTTTACGTTGCACCCACGCCAGCGAACAAAAAATTCCGCCCGATACAGCCAAGCCCCTTCGGCGCTGAGGCTATAGTGCTGCCGGTGGCGCGTCCGCGCACGTAACTGATCCAGCAGCCGGGTTGGCGCAAAAACCGGCGTGCTGGTTTTTCTGGGGGAGTTCACATGTCTGAAGAACCAAAGCCACTTCTTTCACTGGGCGAGCTGGTCAAGCTTGGGCTTGAGCAGGGTATCAAGCAGGTGGAAGCAGCAGGCAGCCCGCTTCACCCGCTGCTGTTTGACGAGACTGGTCGCATGATGTTGCTTTTTGATGATGTTGGTGGTCGAGACCCCATGGAACTCGCGTGTGTGACGATCAAAAAGCATGCGCCAAATGTGCTCCGCTGCGCGCTGGTCGTCGATACGCGTGTCGCGCTGGACGATGGGAAGAAATGGGATGCGATAACAGTGATGGCCTGCGAGCGTGGGACGGACGAAGGGACCGTCTGGACGCAGCGCTACGTACCAAAGCGACTTTTTCGGAAGTTTCGCACCGAGGGTGAGGCAGAGCAGGTCGGGAAATCAAGAGACTTCATTTCCGCTGCTCTAAGCGATGCCTGACTCTACGTTCGGCATCATTTCACCGAGGGCTGGGCTGGTGCCGACTATCTGAAAGGAAAATAGCCCTATTTATTCCCTGGAACAGTGCGGCACATACCCGCGCCAGAATCCTTGACCATGCGATCAACACCAATGGCCTGCCAGCGGTAGTGTGCCCCTTCCAGCTCCAGCCGCATGAATCCCCAAACCCCGAACAGGGTTCGTTTTGAATAAACCTTGCTGCCCGGCTGATACAAAAAAGCTCCCCCGTTGCCGACGATGAACGATTCCACTCCCGCAGGCGAAGGGTTTCCCTGCGCGTCCAGCGCGGGCAAGGCCTCGAAATGGTGGTCGTGGCCGTGCAGTGTCAGTGTCACCTTGCGTTGCATCCGCTCCCACAGTGCCTGCGTGAATGCGCTGTCCCCATGCCGACCAGAAGACCAGCGCGGATGGTGCCAAGCCGCGATCAGACATTCGTCCTTGCTCTGCGCCAGCGTAGTCTCCAGCCATTTGATCTGGGCATCCCAGGCAGCTCCGCGCAGATTGCTGTCGAGCAGCAAAGCCTGCCAGATGCCGTCGCCGTCCAATGGAGCCTTGCGCGGTACGGGCTGTGGAAAGATGCTGAAAAATCCCGCCGCATCGGGGTCGCTCCAGTCATGGTTGCCGGGCACCGCCAGGCGTTTCCCGAAACTGCCCCAATACGGCTCATGGCACTCCAGCAAGCGTTCACGGGTCGCCACCGGATAGGCCAGATCGCCCACTTCCAGCAAGGTTGCCTCGTTTGCACCGGGCTGTGCCTTGAGCGCCGCAGCAACCTGGGCCGTTCCCTGGTTGCGGCAGTCACCCGTGTCGGCAATGACAAAAAGCAGCGTCGGCTGGGCGGTTTGTACGGCTTGTACAGCCTGTACACATGCCAGCAACGCCAGCCAGCGAAGCAAGGATTTGATCATGGCCAACCAATGGCTAATGGAGCCATGCTCCGGTGCGGTAATCGACGCCTTTGGCTTGCAGTCTTCTGGCGATTTCATCCATGACCGCAGGGTCTTTTTCATCGAACGTCAATGTACCTCCAGATTCTGCGGCCATTTCACACAGAACTTCTGCCAATACAGCGTCGGTTGGTTCAACGTTTTCTCCCTTCACCACCAGTTCTACGCCGGGTGCAATGGTTCTGCGTGATTCCTTCAAGGTATTCTCCAATGGATGTTGATTTGTTGATTTGTTGATTGATTGGTGCAATTTTTCGGCAATTATCCTGCCAAACCTTTATCCGCCGGTCATCTTCCCGGTATCGGTAAATGAAGTTAACAGTTGTTGCATGATGGCCATTGCCGAACGGGCATAGCCACCGAACAGCAATTCGTGGTTGAGCACGTGGTACAACTGGTACAGGCCGCGCCGCCATGCGTAGCCGGGAGCCAGCCCCGCAACGTCGCGGTACGCAGGCCAGAAACCTGGCGGTGGTGTGCCAAAAAGCTCCATCATGGCAAGCTCTGCTTCCTTGTCGGAAATGGACACCGCCGGATCAAAGATGACCGGCACACCATGCGCCAGACTGCCCCAGTTGCCGCTCCACAGATCGCCATGCACCAGGCTCGCTTGCGGAATATAGCCATCGGCAAAGAAGGCGGGCAGGGCGCTTATTACCCGGTCAATGGTGTCGAGCAGTGAGTGTGCAGCGTGCGCGGCTGCCAGCTTCTCGCGCAGGGCACCCAGGCGTTCATGGCCAAAGAATTCCAGCCAACCCGCCAGGCCTCCTTGCCGGCTCCAATGGTTGCGCTGCGCCGTTGCGCCCAGCATATTGCTGCGATGCCAGCCAAAACGGCCAAGGTGGTCAGCACCATCCAATGGGGGCGCACAGTGCAAGGCGGCAAGGGCTTGTCCCAGGCGTTGCCCAAAATCCGCATGGTGCGCGGTGTGAAAATCCAGCCACTCCAGTGCAAGCACGGTCACATGCTGATCGCCATCTGTCCAGCAACCCAGGACCGCTGGCACGGTCACGGTTTTTGTCGCTGCGATGGCACGCAGCCCGTCGGCTTCCGCAGTCAAAATGTGCTCCTGGTGCGCCGGAACTGACTTCACAAAGAGAGCGCTTCCTGCTCCGCCCACCCCATCAGCCCGCCACGTACTGCAAAAACTGCTGGCATTGAGCGCCTTGACCCTGGTATCGGCACTGGCATCGACATGGGCTGCAAGGATGTGCGCTATTGCCTTAACATCGGGCGCCAACACATTACACATTTTTCGCATTTTTAACCCCCCAGGTATCAACACCATGACCATGCCACAACTCAAACTCTCCTATTTCGATTTTCACGGTGGTCGCGCCGAGCCTATCCGTCTGGCCATGGCCATTGGCGGTATTGCGTTTGAAGACCACCGCTTTTCCTTCCACGAATTTTCCGAGGTGCGCAAGACCGTGCCGTTCGGCCAGGTTCCCGTGCTGCACGTGGATGGCGTGCAGGTGACGCAAAGTGACGCTATTTTGCGCTATGTGGGCAAGCTGGCGGGCCTGTATCCCACGGACAGCTACCAGGCGCTGCTGTGCGACGAGGTGGCCTATGTGGTGGAAGAGGCCGGTGTGAAACTGGGACCGAGCTTCAGCATGAAAGGCGACGAGTTGAAGGCCGCGCGTATTGCGCTGGTCAACGAGTCCATGCCCAAGTACCTGGGCTGGCTGCAAAACCAGCTGATGGCGCGTGGCGGGGAATATTTTGCCGACAACCGGCTGACGGTTGCGGACCTGAAGGTGTTCGTGGACGTGCGCGGACTGAACTCCGGACGGCTGGACCATGTCCCCACCGATCTGGTGGAAAAAGTGGCCCCCGCACTGAACATCCACATGCAGCGCATCGCACAAAACGCGGCGGTGGTGGCCTACTACGCCAAGTTTGGCCACAAGTAAATTTACAAACGAAAGCGCTTGCGCGTCAGGGCCAGGGCGATCCAGAACGCAACCACGGCATACACCAGCAACACGCTGGCGTGGCGCAGGGCATCCTGCGGCCACTGGTCCATGAACAAGGGGCGCACCAGCTGCACGGCGCTGTTCAGCGGTAGCCAGTCGGCCACCACGCGCACCGCCTGCGGCAGCTGCTCCAGCGGGAAAAATACGCCGCTGAGAAACATCATGGGGGTGAGAAACAGCGTGAAGTAGTAGGTGAAAAAATCATAGCCTTTGGCCAGGGCGTTGAAAATCAATGCGATGCAGCTGAAGGTGATGCCCACGCCAAAAAGAATTGGCCAGGCGACCAGCAGCTTGGGGCTGTGGCTGATATTGAGCGCCAGCATTACGCACAAAATGGCGGTGACGGTGAACAGCGCCTTGAAAGCGGCCCACAGCATCTCGGCCAGCACGATGTCGTCCAGCCCCACCGGCGCGTTCATGATGCTGTCCCAGGTCTTTTGCACGTGCATGCGCGAAAACGCCGAATACAGCGCTTCAAAGGACGCTGCCTGCATGGCGCTCATGCAGATCGAGCCGCTGGACAGGAACAGGATGTAGGGTATCTGGACAGTACCGGACGCAGTAACCAGCGTGACTTGCCCGACCAGCGCGCCCATGCCGTAGCCAAAGGCCACCAGCCACATCAGCGGCTCGGCGATGTTGCCCACCAGACTGGGAATGGCCAGCTTGCGCCACACCAGCAGGTTGCGCAAAAACACCGGCCAAAAGCGCAAGGTCAGATGCGGCGCGCGCCATAGTGAGGGAGTGTTCATGCATCCTCCCGAATCTGGCGGCCAGTAAGCTTGAGAAACAGGTCCTCCAGGTTGGCCGGGCGGTGCAGGGTGCGCAGCTGCGGGTACGCCTGCAAGGCCTGGAGCAAGGCAGCAGCATTGGCGGTGTAGAAAAACACCGTCTCGCCGCTGACCTCGACGCGCGCAGCCAGTGCGCGCAAAGGCGACTCCTGCAACGCCAGCGCACCCACGCCGTACACCTCGACCACATCCGGCTCCAGGTGTTGTTTGATGAGGTCGCGCGGACGGCCTTCGGCTATTTTTGCGCCGTGGTCCAGCACCAGCAGGCGGTCGCACAGGCGTTCCGCCTCGTCCATGAAGTGGGTGGTCAAGAGGATGGACTTGCCCTGTTGCAGCAGCAATTGCAGCCGTTCCCACATCAGATGGCGCGCCTGCGGGTCCAGCCCGGTGGTCGGCTCGTCCAGCAGCAAAAGACGCGGATCGTTGACCAGGGCGCGCGCCAGCGACAGCCGCCGTTTCATGCCACCCGACAGCTCACCGGGGCGTACCTGGGTCTTGTTGCTTAACGAGGCAAACTCCAGCAGTTCGGGAATGCGCGCCTTGATCTGGGCATCGCGCAGGCCGAAGTAGCGGCCATACACCAGCAGGTTTTCCGCGCAAGTGAAGTCCGGGTCCAGCGTGTCCATCTGGCTGACCACGCCCAGCTGTGCCTTGATGGCCAGGGCGTCTTGCGGCATCTGCAGGCCCAGGGCATGGATGCTGCCACTGTCCGGCGCGCACAGCCCCAGGCACATGCGAATGGTGGTGGTTTTCCCGGCGCCATTCGGGCCGATCACCCCCAGGCACTCGCCTGCGCCGATGGAAAACGACAAGTCCTTGACCACAGTGGCTTCGCCGTAGCGTTTGTGGAGGTTTTGAACGCGAAAGAGTTCGGTTGTGCGCATGCCCGGATAATAAAAATACTGCCAAACTTTCGGGTTTTCGCTTATTCCAGAATCGAAAACTGGCGAAACCCCATGATGGACTTGATGATACCGAAGACCGGCTAGACGGTTTGCTCTTGCGCTTCGCGCCGTCCGGCGTGTGCCCGCAGAATGGCCGATGTTCCATAATCCATTGAATTGTTTTCAATTAACGAATAAACGGAACATATTCAGCTCCCCATGACCCCACCCACCAATCCCCAGCAGGTACTGGACCTTGCCCGCCAGAACGGGTTGCTGCGCGCCAGCCAGATGCAGGCGCTGGGTATAGGGCGGGTGGTGCTCACACGGCTTACGGCCAGCGGGCAGCTGGAGCGTGTGGGGCGCGGGGTGTACCGGCTGCCGGGTACGCAGGCGTCGGAGCACGAGAGCCTGGCCACCCTGGCGGTGCGGGTGCCGCAGGCGGTGTTTTGCCTGCTCACCGCCTTGCAATTGCACGGGCTTACCACCCAGCTGCCGCGCCAGGTGTGGATTGCCATGCCGCAAGGCAGCCACGCACCCACGCTGGACTACCCGCCGGTGAAGATGGTGCAGTTCTCGGGCGATGCCTACTCCCAGGGCGTGGAAACCATCCACGCAGAGCAAGTGCCGCTACGGGTGTATGGCGTGGCCAAGACGGTAGCCGACTGCTTCAAGCACCGCAACAAGATCGGGCTGGATTTGGCGCTGGAAGCCTTGAAGGACGCGCTCGGCAGCCGCAAGACCACCACCGATGAATTGTGGCGCTATGCCAAGGTGTGCCGCGTGGCCAATGTGATGCGCCCCTACCTGGAAGCGCTGGGGCACGGGGCATAGATGGCACCCGATCTGGCGGCTTCGGTGCGGGCGCGTTTGCTACAGATTGCCAAGGCGGAACAAACCGATTTCAACGCCGTGCTGGTGCGCTATGCGCTGGAGCGCTTCTTGTACCGGCTGGGTCAGTCAGCCTATGCCCAGCGTTTTGTGCTCAAAGGGGCCATGCTGTTCCACCTGTGGTACGGCATGCCGCACCGACCGACGCGCGATGTGGATTTGCTAGGCTTTGGCGCCAGCGATCTAGATGCAATAGCACAGGCGTTTCGGGACATTGTGTCGGTGGCCGCTGAGGACGGCATGGTGTTTGATGCAGCCACGGTGGTTGTGGACGAGATTCGCAAGAACGCAGGCTACGCCGGTGCCCGTGTGCTGGTGTCAGCCGAGTTGGCCCGCGCCCGGTGCAGGGTGCAGGTGGACATTGGGTTTGGCGATGCCGTCACCCCCGGTCCGGTGGATGTCAGCTACCCCGTGCTGCTGTCCGGTTTCCCGGCGCCGCAGTTGCGCACCTACCCGGTTTACACAGTGGTGGCAGAGAAGTTGCACGCCATCGTGCTGCTGGGCATGACCAACAGCCGGGTGAAAGACTATCTGGATTTGTCCGTGTTGCTGGAACGCGAAACGCTGGACCGGGCCACCCTGGCGGCGGCCATCGAGGCAACCTTCACCCGCCGGGGAACTGCGCTGCCAGTGGATACGCCGATGGGGTTGAGTGACGAGTTTGCCAACGATGCTTCGCGCCAGGCCCTGTGGAAGGCATTTCTCAAAAAGAATGCTTTGGAGGCGGCGCCGTTGCCAACCGTAGTAAAGCTGCTGCGCGAGTCGCTGGTGCCCGCGTTGGTACTTGCCATGGGTTACTCACTTTAGTTTTGATAGCTGCCATCGCTCACCTCACAAGCAGTAGTGCCCTATTTCATACGTACCGCATAGCCCATGCTCCGCCATCCGTGTGCCAGCCTGCCAGCGACAGACGTGCAGCGACTGGCCTGTATGCGCCTTGCATGGAATTTTTCCGGTACATTCAGCATGCAAGCCATTTTCAGGAGAGATTTATGTTCAATTTATGGGGCGGCGTCCAACTTCTGGGGGTGATGCGTTGTGGATGAACAAACTTTGGCAAACACGCCCCCTGCATTGCTGAGGCTCACGCACGCTGAATACTTCCTAGCGGAGTACGTGAGGCATTCGGGGCCACCTGTGGATTCCTACTGGCTTATGGTCGGGTATTTCGACGCTTTTCTGTTTGCGCTGGCATCGGTACATGACATGGCTCCCCAACTCGTTCGCAACAAATTGGACGACATTGGTGTCTTCCGGTTCTTCAAGGTGCTTCGAAATGTCACCGCACACCATTCTGTATTGGCAGCAACCATCGCTGGAAACAAGTTCCAAAGACCTTTCTCGCGGCACATGAGTATTTCGATAGGTGGATCACCCAATGATTCCTCGCGTCTAGTTTTCCGTTTGGATATCCTGCACGATATCCTGAACGCCGTTGAGAAAGAATGGCCTCCCGAGAAGAAGAATTTGAATGTTGCGCGAGACTTTATCAATACGCTGGAGGCGCGAAAGAGCCATGTTTTCCTTGAAGAAATTATGTCCGAAGCAGTGACTGCAGCGAAGTCCGTTTTGTCCCATGTCTAACCAGCGCTTCCTGAGAACCGTCGACTAGCGGAAAAGTGGGGGGCTCGATTTGTGCGTAGCCTGGGCAGCGGGCAGACACCATTTGATCCGCATTCCCGAAAATACCCCTCACATCCTGAGTCGCATTCCCTAAAATACGCCTCATGCCCACCCCCAACCCGCCCGCATCCCCCCGCTACATCTGGCAACACAGCGCATGGCCGCAGCTGACGTTTGACGCCGCCGCGCTGGCTCCCGCGCTGGATCAGGCCCGGCTGGAGCAGGGGCGGTTGCTGGGGTTATTGGGGGCCATCGGGCTGGAGCAGGCCAAGGCGGTGCAGCGTGAGCTGTGGGTGCAAGAGGCGCTGGCTACCTCCGCCATTGAGGGCGAGCAGCTCAATCTGGAATCCTTGCGCTCGTCGGTGGCGCACCGGCTCAGTCTGGCCGATGCACCGGGCACTGACCGCTTGGCAGAGGGCTTGGTGCAGGTGATGCAGGACGCGCTGGCCAACCATGGCACCGTGCTGGATATGGATAGGCTGTGCCGCTGGCAGTCGGCGTTGTTTCCGGGGGGGACGTCGGGCATCATGCGTATTGCCGTGGGGCGTGTGCGTGACCATGCCGATGCCATGCAGATCGTCAGCGGGGCTCTGGGGCACGAGGTGGTGCACTATGAGGCGCCGCCTTCTGCACAGGTGAGCGCGCACATGGAGCAGTTTCTGGCATGGTTTGAAAGCACCCGGCCCACAGCAGCAGCCAGCGCAGGCGCAGCCGTCAATGGCATTGCACGGGCGGCGCTGGTGCACCTGTGGTTTGAGTCCATCCACCCGTTTGAAGACGGTAATGGCCGTCTGGGCCGCGCGCTGGCCGACATGGCGCTGGCCCAGGACATGCACGCGCACGACCCGCAGGCCGACCCTGCGCTGGTACGTGTCTACGGCATGGCCCGCCAGATGCTGAAAACCCGTGCTGCGTATTACGACGAACTCAATGCGGCGCAGCGCCTGCGCGGCATGGCGTCCGAGTCCGAGGCTGCAACGCTGGATGCCACGCCCTGGGTGCAGTGGTTTGTGCAGGCTTTCACCCGTGCCTGCATCGCCAGCCAGGCCGTGGTGCTCGATGCTACGGAGAAAGCGCAGTTCCGGCTGCGCGCAGCGCAGTGCCAAACCAATCCGCGCCAGAACAAGGTGCTGGAGCGTTTGCTGGAAGCCGGGCACGTATGCTCAGGCGGCGGTTTTTTGGGTGGCATGACCAGCGAGAAGTACGCCAGGATCACCGGCGCCTCCAAAGCCACCGCCACGCGCGATCTGGCTGATCTGCTGGCCAAAGGCTTGCTGCGTGTGGAGGGCGTGGGCAAGGCCACGCGCTACGCGGTGAACATCTCCGGCTGGGAGCAGCCTGTGCTCAAGCCCTGAGCCTGAACGAACGCTGCTGCCCGCGTTGGCGCTTGCCATGGGTTACTCACTTTAGTTTTGATAGCTGCTCCCGCTTGATCCATAAGGACTTTTGGCTGTTTTGGCACACAAAAACGGCCCCTGGAGTGCCATGGAAGCGCCGATTGGGGTGGATTTGGGTGGGTTTTGGTGAATTTTGGCGCCGGAGGGGCATTTTTTAAGGCACGAATTGCCTTGTAAGCCTTATTGGGAAAGCGGGTTCAGCTCTTTAAAGTAGAGCAAATTATTTCATGCCCTTTGGCACTCACTGCGGTTTCATTGCATCGGCGATGAGTGCGAAGTCTGCTTCCGGGACTTTGATGTAACCAAAGCGAAATGCCGCACCCCAGTGCGTCTTGTTCCGTATAAAAGACAGCCGCTCAACAAGCGGCTTGATCGGCGCCTCCACGCACTGCGCAAACTGGACATCCACCCGGTACGGCTTGAAGTCGGGCGTCATCTCGACCTGGTACACCTCGCCGCTCACGACGATTCCGATAGCGGTGAACGCCTGCAAAGGAGCGCCCGCAGGATAGTCTTCGCGGGGCGAGTAGATGGCCAGCATATCTTCGGCCTTCAAACGCTGCAATGGCGCCTTCTTCCCGTGGTTCAGTTGAATAAAGCCTCCGGCAACACCAATTCGAATGTGTGAGCGGGAGACGACGCCAATCCAGTAGTTGCGCATGGCTTGCTCGTGGTTTCCTGTGCGGCCTAACCCGGTGTATAGAGACATGCGCACGTCTCCCTGACATGGCCAAGCGACATCCGTGCAAACCCGCTTGCAATAAGGCTTGCAACCGATTGGCTGTATAAATGAACAGTCATGAATGATGTACCCCCAAAAAAACCAGCATGCCCGTTTTTAAGTCAACCCGGCTGTTGAATCGGTTACATGCGCAAATCCGCTGCCCGTACTATAGCCTCAGAACTGAACGATGGTAAAGCTTCCACTACGAGGCGCTGGTGCCCGCTTTGGCACTTTCCTGGGTTAACTTACTTTAGTTTTGATAGCTGTTCCCGCTCATCCCACAAGCGGTAGCGCCCTATTTAACGTGAAACGCCAACTGTAGCCAACTTTGGTACGACCTGGAAGAGGCCATGCGCGCCTTGCACCCGAAGCGGCCCCGCCACCACCTGCTTGGGACCGAAAACCAGGTCCAGTCCGGCGACATGCGGGCCGAATGCCAGCTCGTAAGCCACGGGTTCAGTGCAGGAGATGGCGAGAGCTGGCAAAAAGGCATGGCAGTACCCGAAGTGGCTGCGGGCATCGACAACTGGCAATTGCTCTTGCAATTTGACAGTGAGGACACCGACGACGGCCTGGGACCGATGTGGGGCGACTGCGGCTTGCTGTACTTCTGGATAGAAAAACACCGGCTGGCAGCGCAAGACTTTTCCGCAACGCGCGTGATTTTGCAGTGCTCCTGATCCCGGAGCCTGCGGGGGCTGCATAGTTGCGCCAGGATGCGCCAGGAGTGTCACGCCAAAATGCGATACTTGGAATGGGGCACATTAAAAATCCCTTTCCATCCTGACCTTAACCTACAACAGAAAGAGACTATGACTACATCTCAAGTAAAACCCGGTGTTGCTTCTGGCGATGATCTGCAAGCCTTGTTCGCCTTGGCCAAACAGAAGAAGTTTGCCATGCCAGCGGTGAACGTCATCAATACCAGCACGGTCAATGCCGTGATGGAGACGGCGCGTGAGTTGAATTCGCCCGCCATGATTCAGTTTTCCAACGGCGGCGCACAATTTTTTGCCGGTAAAGGTTTGAACAACGATGGGCAGCGGGCCTGCATTGCCGGTGGTATTTCCGGTGCCCATCACGTGCACCAGCTGGCCGCACTCTACGGTGCCACCGTGGTACTGCACACCGACCACGCCGCCAAGAAACTCCTGCCCTGGATCGACGGTTTGCTCGATGCGGGCGAAATCTACTTCAAGGAGCATGGCAAGCCGCTGTTCAGCTCGCATATGCTCGATCTGTCGGAAGAACCGCTGCATGAAAACATCGACATTTGCAAGCGCTATCTGGAGCGCATGAGCAAGATGGGCATGACGCTGGAGATTGAACTGGGCGTAACGGGTGGCGAAGAAGACGGCGTGGACAATTCCGGCGTCGATAGCTCCAAGCTCTACACCCAGCCGGAAGACGTGGCGCAGGTGTACGAAGCGTTGTCCAAGATCAGCCCGCGTTTTACGATTGCCGCCGCATTTGGCAATGTGCACGGGGTGTACAAGCCCGGTAACGTCAAATTGCAGCCGGTGATTCTGAAAAATTCCCAGGAATTTGTCGCCAAGAAGTTTGGTACCGGCCCACAGCCAATCAATTTTGTGTTCCACGGCGGCTCAGGCTCCACGCTGGAAGAAATCCGCGAAGCGATTTCGTACGGTGTTATCAAGATGAACATTGACACCGACTTGCAATGGGCTTTCTGGGACGGCGTGCGTGGTTTTTACAAGAAGAACGAGGGCTATCTGCAAGGCCAGATCGGTAATCCTGACGGGGAAGACAAGCCCAACAAGAAATACTACGACCCACGGGCCTGGATGCGCAAGGGCGAAGAGGCTTTCAAGGCACGTCTGGTCCAGGCCTTTACCGATCTCAACAACGTTGGCACGCTGGCGTAAAGCGGGCATAGAGCGGTTCACCAGTGTTGCAAGCCTTTGCACACTGGTAGCCAAGATAGCCGGGCATGGGAATATAAAAATATGAGTGAAGTTGCGGTTGCGGTCAGTGTTCTTTCGCTGATTGCGGTATTGGGTCTGTGGATTGGGAGCTGGCGCATTTATGGCGTGGGGCTTGGCATTGGCGGAATCCTGTTTGGTGGCATCATCGTCGGGCATTTTGCCGCGCAGTACGGCATCAAGATTGATGACCGGACACTGCAATTCATCCGGGAATTCGGCCTCATCCTGTTTGTGTACACCATTGGCATTCAGGTGGGGCCGGGCTTTTTTGATTCGCTGCGCAGTTCGGGGCTCAAGCTCAATGCGTTTGCCGCCTTGGTGGTGCTTTTGGGCTGCACCATTGTTACGGTCTTGTACAAGCTGCTTGCGGTGCCCTTGCCAATCGTGCTGGGTATTTATTCCGGTGCGGTGACCAACACACCCTCACTGGGTGCGGGCCAACAGATTTTGACGGAAATTGGCGCCGCCCCCGAATTGGTGGGAAAAATGGGCATGGGCTACGCCGTGGCGTATCCGTTTGGCATTTGCGGCATATTGCTGACCATGTGGCTGGTACGCATGGTCTTTCAGGTCAAGATACAGGAAGAAGCTGACCGCTTTGACGTGGAGAGCGGGCAACAAAAAGACAGTTTAAAGACCATGAACGTGGCCGTGCGCAACCCCAATCTCAATGGGGTGCGTCTGAGCATCATTCCTGGCCTCAATAATGCGGATGTGGTGTGTTCACGCCTCAAGCGCGGTGATGCCCTGATGGTGCCCAAGCCGGACACGATCATTTACCTGGACGACATCATGCATCTGGTGGGCGAAACAGACGCCATCATCAGTGCGCGGCTGGTGATTGGTGAAGAAGTTGCCACTTCCCTGTCCACGTCCGGAACCGATCTGCAAGTGGTCAAGGTTGTCGTGACGAACGAAAAGGTGCTGGGAAAGAAGATTCGTGATCTGAACGTGCGGCAACAGTACGACGTGGTGATTTCACGCATGACCCGCTCCGGCGTTGAACTGGTGCCCAGCAATCAGACCAGTTTGTTGTTTGGTGACATTCTCAATCTGGTCGGACGTCCCGACTCCATCGAGGCCGTGGCCAATATCGTCGGCAATGCGCGCCAGAAACTGGTTCAGGTGCAGATGCTGCCGATCTTCATTGGCATAGGGCTGGGTGTTCTGGTGGGTTCTATCCCGTTTTTGATGCCTGGCTTTCCGGTTGCGCTCAAACTGGGTCTGGCGGGTGGCCCCTTGATTGTTGCGCTGGTGTTGGCGCGGCTTGGCAGTGTGGGCAAGCTCTACTGGTTCATGCCGCCCAGCGCCAACCATGCCTTGCGCGAACTGGGGATTGTGCTGTTTCTGGCGGTGGTGGGGCTGCGTTCGGGTAACGGCTTTTGGGATACCCTGGTCCATGGCAGTGGAATGGACTGGATGCTGTACGGTATGTTCATCACCCTGGTGCCCTTGCTGATTGTCGGCTTTATCGCCCGCTACTACGGCAAGCTCAACTATCTGACGCTGTGCGGTTTGCTGGCGGGCTCCATGACCGATCCACCCGCGCTGGCCTTTGCCAACGCCATGCATCCCACGAGCGGCGCCAGTGCGCTGTCCTATGCTACGGTGTACCCGCTGGTGATGTTCCTGCGCATTATTTCGCCGCAGTTGTTGGCCATCATGTTATGGGTCAGTCCGTGACGCCGTAGTTCGCTGCAACGGAAAGCCTAGGCCAGAGCTTTAGCCCGAACAGTAGCCCATATGCAGCGTAACGAAATACGGATATTGCGTGTCTCGATCATCCAGGATTCCGATGCGCTTCATCCGGGCTACGTTGGCTGTCTCGGAGCTTCGATAATTCCAAGTGAGCACATACGCGCAGGTTCAGGGCGACGAACTCATCCCAAGTGTGCAGGTGTGCATAGTGCATCGCGTGCATCCGGTCTACCCTGCAAATGTCTGGGCGTTCCGAGTAGATGGAGCAGGCTTTGCCTGCTTCGTCGTAGTTCCTGCACATCCCGTCGCCACGATCCAGAAAGCGTGTTTCGTCGCTCAGGTGGACGTGCTGGCAGCACAGCCCGCATTGTGTGCAGGGGAATGAGCGAGAGCGTAGTGCATTCACTTCGCTAGTGATGCCAGCCATTTGCGCGTACTCAACTCGTTGCCCATTTCATAAGGAAGTTCAATGCCACGCTTGGTAATTTCATCTTTCAATATATGGCTACGTTGCATTTCATCGTTACATGCGGACAAGTCGCGTGAAAACACGACTAGTTCCTCTGCATTCATATTGAACTCCAATCGTGCCAACTCTGTTAGGTAACGATCTAACTCGATATTGATGGCCTGATATTTTTTCACTGTGCCCGCATGTGGCAAGATGGATTCGAAAAAATCCCATATCCCCTGTGCCACTCTGCTTTTCAGTATGAAATACGTGAGTCCCAGCGTTACCAATCCTGTCACCAAAGCGCCAGTAAATTCGGCAAGTTCCGCGCCAAACGGGAAATTGCACAAAAGCAGCAATTCTGCATGGATGATTGAGCCAATTGTCACTCCTGCAGCGACCGACAGCACGCCTGCCACGGCTTTGCACAAATCGACGAAACTAAGGTTCTCGGGGTTGAAAAAAATCAACTTGAACGCTTTGCACAACTGCCCCCAGATTTCCCGGATGATCTTGATGGCCACCCTTTGAGTGGTGGCAAAGATGTTGAAGATTGTGGTGGTGACGTTGGCCAAAACGCCTCCGAATACACCATCCTTGAAGCTCGTCAGAAAATCTTTGAAGCGCGCCTGAACGCGACGCCAGATACCATTAAAAGTGTCCTTTATGCGTGAAATAAATGTTTCAAGACTGAATTCTTTATTTAGCGATTCAAGAATTTTGTGCATTTTATCGCGTAGCTCGAACCAGATTTCCGCCATCACCAAACCCAGCATTTGGCGTGTGCCCATAAAAAAGCCTGAAAGTGCAGCCGCGTGACCCGTTTGCAGCATGAAATTGCTACTACTGTAGTAGGTCCGATTGATTTCGCCATCGTATTCCGCACGAGCTTGCTTATCCTTTTCCTGCATTGCAATGGGATCAATGGATTTGAGACCCATAATTTTCTTCTGTGCGTTGTGAATTTTTGCCTCAAGATTTCGGGCATCGTCTTGTTGTTTTGGAGTTTCGCGTGGCAGGCCAATCAATTGCATCTGCATTTTTGCCAAATCTTTTTCATGAATATCAATGAGGCCTGGAAGTTCTTTAAGATATTCGCCAGTGGGCTTCTGCTTTTTTGATTTATTGATGGTTTCCAGCGTGGTTTGCAGGTTGCTGTCCCGATTGGCTAGTTCCACTCCATTGTGCCCTGCCAACACCCTGCCTGCATCATCGTGGATTTCCTTGGCGGCGATGATGTGGTCAAGATTGCGTTGCTCGTCCGCTTTCATGGTCTGGTTGCGGTAGGCATCGTGCAACTGCCCCGCTTGTTGCATTGCCTTATCGCGACGACCAGTTGCAATGTAGTTATCGTGCGAATGGTAATCGTTGCTCACATAATCACCACGCTGCTCGTAATCTTGTTTTGCCTGTTCTGTGGCCCAAATGTCCTGACGCACGTTGTGAATAGTGTTCACGTCTCCGCCCACCTTATCCTCGAAGAGCAGGAAATCCAAGCCAAACGTCGTAACCAGGCTGTTGATCACCGTTTTTTCTAGCTCATCAGTCCAAGGATACTCGGCAATTGCAATTGCATTTGTCATATTTTTCAATAAATGGAAATGAAAGAGAAAAGTGTGCCACCACTTGAGCGGCGTACATGCCGCACATTCAAGTAGTTTCGATATTTCCTGCCTTGGTCTTGGCCTCATGCAATGCTATATCAAGCGCGTTTCCGTTCAGGATCAAAGAGCCATCGGCATCCTTTTCCATCTCGGGCACACCGTCCTTATTGCGCACGATTTCGCCATTAACCTCTTTGTGCCTGAAGATTGGTGTGATGATGATATTCACCAAAATGGCTGCAAGTGCATATCCGTTTTCGATGGCACGAAAAATTTCATTGCCAAACTTTGCCAGTTCAGCATTCATATCGACACCGCGCCCCTTAACGTCTTCAATAAGGGTGTTGATGTTTTTGAGCGTATCAAAATGTTGTTGAAACTGACCAAGAATCGCATTCAGCCCCAGCCTGATTTTGTGGGCATAGTCTCCGGTTTTTACGAGCTGTTCACTGGCCTTCATCAGCTTACCTATCGATTGAGCGACTTCTCTATCGACCTTGCGGGCGTTTCTCACCGCCTCTTCTCCATGACTGTTATAGGCCCAGCCTGCAATGGCCAGTACCGGCGCCGCCACGGCAGCGCCCAGGATGGCTGTGCCGCCAGCTATACCCAGGCCGCCAGCAGATAGCGCACCCCCGCCCAGGGCAGCTAACGTAGCGTTTGTGGCGGCCACGCCAGACAGGGCAGAGATGGCCGTGCCTGTGGAGGCTGCGCCGAGCACCATGACACCGCCATAGACAGCAAAGCCGACAGCAGCTCCTGCCGCACTAGCACCAACAGCTGCGCCCAGCACACCAACGGCTGTATAGCTGTAGTCTTCAATCTTTTGCAGCTCATGCTTGGGTATACTGATGTTAAGCTTGTCCTTACGCCCGGCATTGAGTTCCTTCAAGAGAGCGTCGGCCAGGGTTTTGAATTCGCCAATGTTTTTGCCGATTTCTAGTTCCTTCTCACCCAGTAGCCTGAGAGCAGAGGTGGTTTCTATTTCTTGTTTGTCAAAGGTGGATTTCTCACGTTTGTAGCGAATTTCGGCAGACTTGACAATCTCGTCGGCTTCTGAATGCTTTTGATAGCCATCGTAGCCTTTCTTGATGCCGAAGCTCCCGATCAGAAGAGCGGCACCTCCCAATATCAAAGGTAATGGCATTTATTATTCCCCCATAAATTTCTTGGCTTCACGCACTAGTTCGAATTGACGAGACACCCAGCTTTCCATATCGGCCAAGACCGCTTCCGAAATAGAAAGCGCCGCAGCGATATTGCTGATGAAATCTTTTTCAGTTGGGTGGTAATCAGCATCGGCATGGGCCAATCCAAGTAGTTCGAGTAAGAAAGCTGCTTTGGTCGATGTAGAGGTAAAGATACCGGGCAAGTCGCTCATGGATACTGATACCGGTTTGACATCGGTTTGCATCTGAGTGCGGAATGCATTTAACAGCATTGTTTCCTGCGATGAAATATTGCCGTCAGCCTTAATTAGCTGTGCGGCGATTGAAAGCAATACGCCCTGCTGCTCTGAATTCAACTTATCTATAAACATAAAAATTCCTTTCCCAAAGAAGTTTCATTGAGCGACACGTTGGGGATCATGCCGACTAACATTTCACGTTAACGAATGAAAGGGACTTCACCATCCTAAGCTAAGTGCGACAAGCGGTGTACGGTAATTGAGTGCCATGATGGGGATGTCGAACTTTTTGCCAACTGTACCCGAGATTTTGCAAACAACGTGCATCCGATTCGCCTTGACCTATCCTGAGACACGCAATCTCCGAGAAACAAGCGACCTGGACATGTTGCACGCCGTAAGGCCTAAAAACGCTAGCGGGTTAACCATAAGCTCAAGAACTACTGCCAAATACCGCAGTCCATAGTGCCAGTCCAGCCGTGCGGCAGCAGTAGATGGCTATTTCGGAAGGCGCAGCAGCGCGATGTTGACCACAACCGTACCAGATCAACCCCCCAGCAATCGGGCTTTGCGTTTTTGTGCCTTGAGAAGCTTGACGGCTTGCGCCGGGTCGTCCTGCGTTGTAAGCCGTACCGGCACATTGGTGTCAAGCGTGACATTCATTCTTCAGCAATTCCAAATTTGACTTTACCCTGTAGCCGGGGGTGCTTTGCGCTTGGGTGCTGCAGGTTTGAGTGCTTCGAGCATGAGGTCAAACAACTCCTGCCAGCTTTCAAACAAAACGTATTGCAGCAAGGCACGCAGGTG
>JAYRRD010000098.1:0-4295 GCA_041910275.1 Rhodoferax sp. | reverse complement strand
GGCATCCAGGAAACCTACAGCAGCGCCGTGCTTGTCGGGCTTATGCGGGGTGAACGGCTCCTCCAGCACTTTGAATGCTGCTCCCACCACTGAGCGGATGTGCAGTCCCGTGTCGTAGGTGGCCTGGCTGGTCTGTAACCACGCCATCAGCTCGGCTGCAACGCGGTAGCCAGTGGCATTGCCGGTGCCATAGTCTTCATCCGGGACGGCAAACCAATCGGTCAAGCGCTGCTTGCGCGGGCCTTTGAATTCGACTTTGACGAACGAAAGGGCGGTGTGGTGGTGGTGGGGGGTGCCCTGCGTCGAGGGCGTGGTGGTGCTGTTGGCTGTTGCCATGGTTGCTCCTAACTGAGACTTGGATGCACCAAATACCTTTGTACGGGCATTCGGTGGGCAGGATGTTACAAACACGCAGTTAGACGTGCGCCGGTCGTTACCGTTCCGGCCATCCCGCCCATAACCACGAATACGGCATTGCGCCGGATCAGCAAATTCTGGACGAAACGAAACCGCACTGACGGGGCGGTTATCCGCTAACTGTTGAGTGTTTGTAGCACCTGCGGGCATTGTAGCCACTGGAATCTGGTGGTTCACCAGCTGCTCGGCGCCGTCATATTCAGCAATCCACTCGGCATCCGACTGCTGCTGCACACGGGCGGTGTCTGGCTCAAACTGGCTTGCGGCCACCGTGGAGCGTCCGAGGTACGCTATCTGACTTGTAGCGCCTGTCGAGACTGGGCTAAAATCGTCGGCGTGATTGAGAGTTGTTTTGGCGGGGTAGTCGTTGATGGCGGCTACCCCGTTTGCGTTGGTGGTCATTGGTTGTTTCCTCCGATATTGAAAACGCTTTTCAGGCTGATTTCCCGAAACTGCGGTTTTCGTTCCAGGCTTGCAATGCATTGGCGTGCAACACACGAGCGCGGGCGGATTTGCGCAGTTGCTCAACGTTCCACTCGGCTTCTGCTACAGACAAGTGCTCACGCAGTTTGTAAACAGGAACCTCACCACGTTTGCGCGGCGTTGGGTAGCGATCTTGCAAATGCCCAGAGAACAGTTCGCCCTGATGCGCTTCGTTTTCTTCACTCTCTGCTTCATAGCGTCCGGCCAATGCCTTGCGGGCCACTTGCTTGATGTGCTCCAGGCTGGAATATTTGAGAAGCGGGTTGGTGTGTTTGTTGGTGAATTGGTGCAGCACGGCCAATGCCAGATTGGTGGGGGAGAGTTCAATGGTTGAACTGGCTTTTTCAATCTGGATGTTGACGAGCGTGACAAGCTGTTCATGAGCTGACATGGGCAGCCTCCAGAATTGCGGAAAAGAAATCGACCATCGAGGGGGCGATGCGAAGCACATCGCGGCGCATGGTTTCGGTCATGGAGTCGAGCAACTTGCCAGCGCTCTTATTGGCATAGCCATCACGCTCAAAATCACGCATTGATCCCCAAATCCAAAGGGAGTCATCCGGCATTCGATGTGGGGGAGCTGGTGGTTCGGTGCGGGTTGCCACCTGTTTGATAAGCTGCGTTGTGGTTGGTTTTATCTCGGGGTCGCGCAACGCACTCTCAAAAACTGCGGCTGGCACGTTGGCAAGTGCTTGGTAGCGGCTGGCGGTTTGCGTGCTGATTCCGGTTTCGGCAAGGGCTTTGGCGTAGGGGGATGGGGTGGAAGTAGGCTTCTCCGCATCGTTGGGAGTAACCTCCTTGTGCTGGTTACTGCCCATTGTGTTCCGTTGTTCAGGAGCCGCCCTTGGCAAGTCCTTGAGCAATTCCCCGGTGCGGCGTTCCGCACGCAAGCGAATCTCACTGGCCTTGCGTTCGGCCTCAAAGTTCTTGGCCTGCTTGGCGTACAACTCCAGGGCCATAGCCTTGTCACGCAGGTCTTTTACTTCGTCAATCCTGTGGCAGTCGGCAATGGCCGTGCACATGGCGTCATAGATGATGACTGGGTTGCGCATGTTGCCCCCTTACACCGACTGGACAGCTGCTGACCACTTGCCCCCGATCTTCGGCTGTTTGCGCCGGGCTGGTGGTTTCGCCTTGGCGGGCTGTGCCGGTGCTGGTGGTGCCGTCTGTGCCGCTGAAACTGGTTCCAGCAGCTCCAGTGGTGGCAATATGGCCTGTTGCGCCACCTGCTCGGCAATCCAGGCATCGACCTGAGACTTGACCCAACGGGACGATTTTCCGAACTTGAGTGGCTTCGGGAATTTGCCCTTCCGCATCAAGCCATAGGTTTGGCTACGCTTCAACCTGGTGTAGCGTGTCAGATCATGAAATGTGAAAAGCGCCGGTGGTTCGGTGCTTTGCGTACCGCTTGCGTCCATCTTTGTCCTCCGTTGTATGTACGGAGGCGTATGGTGGCGGCTATTTTTGGCCTTTTTTTCGAGTCGTCCTAATCGTCCGTTAATCGTCCTAATCGTCCATTTACTTGGTCATTCGAGCGATTGCTTTTACTATGGCCTGTAGCTTTGCCGTCTTGATGGTTCCGTCTGCGATGAAGTAAGCCAGCTCACTCCCCAAAATCACATTGGCAATCTCGGTCGGCCTGTTTTTGCTAAAAACCTCAAGTACGTCATGCGCCGTGGGCTTTGGTTTGCCGCTGCTGTGTTCTTCCCTGAGAAACTCGTATAGCGGCCTGGCATAGCCTTGGAGCCTTTTGGGTTTCTTCAAATTCCATGATGGCTTGCTGTCTGACGATGATTCTGGCACTGGTCGCAGCAGGTAGTTCACCATTGCTTTGCGCCACGTGGCAAATGCTTCCCGGTAACGCTTTTCAGCAATCCGGTGTTGCTCCCGAATGCCCTTATCAAGTGGAGCTTCCGTGCACTCGTCACCCAGCTTATCGACTTCTTTTTGGAGTTCCAGCGGGTAGCTGCTACCGATGGCCTGTTCTGCTGCATGCACGGCGGCATAGGCTTCGCACAATGCCCGTTTTGCCTCTCGCCCCAGTCTGCTGAACGATTCAAGCATTCCACTGTCCGGCCCACTTTCCCATGATCCGGCGTAATTCGCAGCGATTACACCTGCGCCAATGCCATCGAGCATGAATGTAGCAAGCTCATTCGCAGTGAACGGGAATGGCAGGCACGGCGCTGTCAATGGGTTGGGAACATCGTCGCCATCCAGTTCCAGCACATACTTCCAATTCAGCTCTTCTCCCGGATCGTAGGCAAAAACATCTGGAGAGTGATGAATCCCATCGTCCCTGAATTCGATCCAGTTTTCCCCATAGCTGCGAATGATCGCCTTGGCATCCGCTGCGCTGTACTTCTTCATTACGTTCCCCATATCTCCCCCACCGATATGGAACCAGCGCCAGGCAGACTCGATGGGGGCGGTCTGCTTTTCACCATCGGGGATCAGCCGGTGGCTAGGCGTGGTTGACACTGGACTATATCAGCAATATATGGAATCCATATAATCAACGCCATGGAAAAGAATGCCGCTCACTACAAGCTCGAAGAGGTAAAGGCGCTGGTGTTGGCACAGGGTAAAAGCGCTTTTACCGCCACGGCAGGACGTGGAATTGACGCGCTGGGGTTGACGTATTTGCAGGCGATAGAGGTGGTGTTGGGTTTGCAGCGCGGCATGTTGTTCAAAAGCATGACCACGCACGCCGACCACCGGGTGTGGCAAGACGTGTACCACGCACCATGCCCCAATGGGAAAACGGCTTATATCAAGGTGACGGTTCAGGCAGGGGCCACGGTGATTCAGTTCAAGGAGCAATGAAATGACAGAGAAACGGTTTTGTTTGCAGTGCGATGAAAACCATGTACTGAGCCACCTGGAGTACGGTGCGCGGGATTTGCGTGTGGATATTGAGGGGATGAGTATTGCTGTTAGCCAGGTGCGCGGCTGGCATTGCCCCGTGTGTGGGGATTGCCATTTTGACAACGGCGAGGGGGATCGGTACGCAGACGCGGTAGAGGCGCTGCGTGCGCGTGTGAATGAGCGCAATGCGCAGGCCTTGCGCGCCACACGCAAGAAGCTGGGATTGCGCCAGGTGGAAGCCGGGCATCTGTTTGGCGGGGGCAGTAGTGCGTTTTCCGAGTACGAACGCGGCAAGACACAGCCCCACAAGTCCACCGTACTGCTGTTCAAGCTGCTGGACAAGCACCCGGAATTGCTCAACGAAATCAGGGCGGCTTGATGTGCAGGTGTCAGACTCAAGCCGCCCGGTGTAGGGGCACCACGTTGGAGCAATCCGGTTCGTCGAGTATCCGAAGCAGCAGCTCCAGGGCGTTACGTTTTTCCGCGAGATATTCGTGTCCATCGTAATGGCGGCGTTGTACCCCGCT
>JAYRRD010000097.1:0-8301 GCA_041910275.1 Rhodoferax sp. | reverse complement strand
CAATGGCTGTTATCGGTTGTATTCAGATCGATATCGCGGCTGTTTTTCAAATCGATGGTGCGCCCGCCATTTCCGATTGCGTGGCAGCGCCTTGTTGTCCGAATACTTTCCAAGATTACACTGTCTAAAAAACGTGGTCTGACGATTAAACCTTTGATCGGCGTGGCGTGTGGCGGTGATGTGATTCGGCCGGTTTCCCAGGAGATCAGTAGCGCGGTCATGTATTTGCACGGGGGTGGCTTTTGCGTTGGATCGCCCCCATGTTACCGCTCAATTACGACATACATTGCTAGCCACAGTCAATCCGAAGTCTGGGTGCCAGACTATCGGCTTGCACCAGAATACCCTGCTCCTGCTGCATTGGATGATGCAATGGACTGTTACCGTTGCATGTTGATGGCCGGATACAAAGCAAATCAGATCATCCTGGTGGGTGATTCGGCTGGTGCCGGTTTGGTCTTGTCGATGATGCAAAAGTTGCGAGAACAGGCATTGCCACTGCCATCAGGACTGGCCTTGATCTCGCCGTTTGTGGATTTGGCATTGACCGGAGAAAGCATCTCTAACCATCGGCATGTCGATCCACTATTGAGTTACCAACTATTGCGTCAGGCAGCCTTGTTGTATGCTGGACATGGGCAGGAAAAAAATCCGGTGTATTCTCCACTGTATGGTGAGTTAGCTGACTTGCCGCGCATCTTGGTTCAAGTTGGTTCCGACGAGATGCTACTCGATGATGCACGACGTTTGGCTCGGGCAGCCGCCGCGCAAGGCTCTGCAACGCAGCTGACCGTCTATACCGGTATGTGGCATGTGTTTCATGTTCTGGCAGGTTGGCTGCAGATAGCAGATATGGCATTAGATCAAGTCGTTTTGTTTATCGACAAATGTCGCCGCGCAAAACCAAGGTAATTGGCACCAACCAGCAACCAATCAAGGAAGTCGCAAACTCCCGCAAAACCATAATCGGTTCAGATCGCCAGATGACGAGCCAGTGCGTTCTTCATGAGCTGGTTGCCGCCCGATTTTGAAGCCAGCAGATATCTGATTTGCGTCTTGATCTGCTGCGCATCCATCCCTGCATTGGATGCCGCCTGCATCACCGCCGAATAGGCATCAAGCACATCAATGCCGGTGATCTCATAGCCGTGACCACTCAATTAACGGGTTCGCTTTTCACAATCCGGGAAGGATACCGATCCGGTCCCTTGCGGGTTAGCCCAACAAGAAGCCCATGTCTGCCGGTGCAAAAGCCGCCAGATTGGGAAACACCGTCGGGATATCTGCCGCTGGCACGCCAAACCAACGTGCCAAAGTGGCACCGAACTGCTCCAGCGAAGTGCTGGGAATGAGGGCACCCCGGTTGCCACTGTCGTCTGCACCTCCCAACGCAGGGAAGGGGAACTTGCCGTAGACATCGCCGCCGCGAACACCCGCGCCCATGACAAGGTGGTGGTTGCCCCAGCCGTGGTCGCTGCCGCTTCCGCTGGGTTGCAGCGTGCGACCGAATTCACTTTGGGTGAAGGTGGTGACCTGGCCGGCCAGACCCATTTCGACGGTGGCGGCATAAAAGGCGGCCATCGCATCCCCCACCTGGCGCAACAGATCCCAATGGGTCCAGCCCTGATTGGAATGGGTGTCAAATCCCCCGAGCGAGCAGAAAAACACCTGGCGGCTGACGCCGACACTGGTGCGCAGGCGAATGATTTTGGCCACTTGCTGCAACTGTGCACCCAGTGTCGTGCCGGGGAATGGGGTGGTCAACGCCGTCGCGCTGGCGCTGCGCAACAGGCCATTGAGGGTGAGCGCGTCCTGGCGGATGCGGTTGCTGGCCTGTACCAGCGCCACGCCCGCGTCTTGCTGCAGGATTTCTGTCAGTGCCTTGCTGCGCGCATTGGCGGCCGTGTCAGGCCATACCTGCATGCCGTCGAGCCCCAGGTCAAATCCCGGTAACAGGCTGGCCGAGGGCACTTTCTGGCCGACGCCAAACAGCGCTGTACCCGCCGTCGAAATCGCAGCCGGAAAGCGTGAACCCTGGTTGCGCGCCAGCACGGCATCGGCCGCGCGGCCAGCCCAGCCCGTGCCGCCGCCCCCGGTGGCATTGCCGGTCTGAGTCTGCACCATCTGGTCGGAATGTGAAAACAGGTTGCTTGGCACGGTGACAGTGCTTGAGAGATATTGTTCGCGCTGGGTGGGTGCCGCCAGAGGCCCCATGTTGGCAACGACCGCCAGGCGGCCTTGTGACCATAGCGGCGCGATGGCAGCCAACCCGGAGTTGAGACCGTAGGGAATGCCGGTGGGTGTCAAAACCGGCAACAGGCCTGCTGAACCGTCCGGCAATGCCAGCGGTCCGCGAATGGCACGGTAGGCGGCGTAGGGCGCCGCTGCCGTGGGCACGAGCAGGTTGTGCCCATCGTTGCCCCCGGCCAGAAAGATGCACACCAGGGCGCGGTAGTCTGGCGCGTTTTGCGCCATGGCGTTTTGGCCGGCGAGTGCGGCGCCGGTGAGGGCGCCGGCCCAGCGCAGAAAGTCACGGCGGTTGCTGGTAGTGCTGATAGTGTTTTTCATGGCGAAGTCCTTAAAACTGCACGGCATGCAGGCCGCTGAGGGTGGTGAGGTACAGGGCCGTGTATACGCGCTGTTGGGCGTCAGGCTGCGCGGCAATGGCATTGGCCAGGCTTTGGCGCATGGCAGCAGGCATGCGTCCCCACAGCAGGGTCTGGTCCACCAAGTTGATGAGCGCTGCGGTATCCGCCGCGACCGTCATGAATGGCCCCAGGTTGACCTGCATGTCGGAGCCGGGATGGGTGAGTACGCGCCATAGGAAGTTGCCGCGCAAGGTGGCTTCGGTGGGGTTGTAAATCTGGAACTCGGGCGCAAACAGGTTGGCGTTGCCGGGCAGGCGAAACAGCGGCGAGTAAAAATAAAACACAGAGGGCGGCGTGAGCGGCGTTTGCGCCATGCGGCTGAATTCCCAGGCCAGCACGTTGGTGGGGTTGATGCGTCCGCCCAGGGCGCGCAGGAAAGAAGTCACATGCAGCAGCGGCTCCTTCAGGCGGCCACCATTGGCATTGGCGGTATCAAGGCGCGCTTCGGGGTCCATCAGCACGGCGCGCACCACGGCGCGCAGGTCACCGCGCATTCCGCTGCCATTGTTGGCAAAAACCGCCGCCACGCGCTGGATGTAGGCGCCCGGCGGGTTGCTAGTCACCATGCCGCGAATCAGCCGGGTCGCCACAAACGGCGCCGTGTTGGGGTGGTTGAACACGCAGTCCAGCACCGCGTTCATGTCTTGCTGCGCGGTCTGTCCGGCACCCAGGTTGCAGCCCAGGAAAGACTTGGCCCGGGTGTCGTGGTTGATATCACGGGGAATCAGCGGGCCGCTGAAGTTTTCCCAGTTGTTGTTTCCCGCACCGGCATACGTCCAGCCCGTGAGCGCCAGGGCCACTTGCTGCACGGTGGCCTGGTCGTAGGTGGGCAATGGCACGCCGGCGCCGTCGCGCTGCACCGAGCCATCGGCGTTCAGTCGCACCAGCCCGATGGAGAAGAGTTGCAGCAGCTCACGGGCAAAGTTTTCGTTGGCGGCAGCGCCACCCATGGGCTTGTTGCTGTTGGCAAGGTCCAGGTATTTTCCCATTTGCGCGCTCTGCGCCACCTCGCCCAGCAGTTGGCGATAGTTGCCAAAAGCATGTCGGCTCAGGGTCTGCATGTGCGGCACGATTTCGTCCGGATAAATGTTCTTGTTCATCGAAATCACCAAAATGCTTCCCAGCACATGGGCCACACGTTGGCGCAACTGGTCCGGCGCCGTGGTCAGGCGGGACAGGTATTGCTGCTGCACCAATCCGTTGTTTTGTCCGCCGGGGTTGGTGATGGCCGTTTCCGGCATCAGAAACTGCTCGCTCAACCAGGTATCCATGCCGACCTGACGTACCCGCAAAATATCGGCGGGCGTAGGCCCGAACGTGGCTTGCTCCAGAAAACGGGCGGCGCTCAGGTTGGCCGTGCCCTGACCCACACCGGGGATGGCCCCGCCCGATTCGTCGGTGGATGGTGGTGTGGTTGTAGATGGTGGTGTGGTGGTGGGCGGTGCGCTGGCAGACACCTCCAGTTGCACCTTGTCACTGCCAATGGCGCCCAGCCCGGTAGCCATCACCTGCACCGGCAGCCTGGTGCCAACTTGCTCGCTCGTGGCAGTGCCGCTGGCGCGCAATTGGGTAGCCGACAGGCGTGTGGTTGTCAGGTTCACCCCAGCCAGGGTAGCCACCACGCCGGGTCCAAAATCAGCACCGTTCAGGGTGATGGTGAAGTTGCCCGGCGGCACTTTGGTCGGGGTGACGCCCCATAGCCGGGGCTGTGTCTGGGTGATGGTCAGGCTGACGCTGCCCGACTTGCTGGGGTAGGCCGTGCTGGTCGCTTGCACAATGACCGTGTTGGCCGCCGGAATGGCTGTTGGCGCTGCGTAAAGGCCGTTTGGGCTGACCGTGCCGTATTGGGTATTGCCGCCGACAACACCGTTGACACTCCAGGTGACCGTGTTGGGTGACAGGGGTACATAGGCGCTGAGTTGGCGGCTTTGCCCCTGGGAGATAGAGCCGCTGCTGTACACCGTGATGTTCTGGGCCAAAGCCAGAGCGGGTGCGCCCAGTAGCAGCACGAATGCCATGGTGAACTGTCGGCACAGCGTGTGCAGACAGCGCTGGAAGAAATGAAGTTGTGACATCAATTGCCCCTCATGAAAGAAAGTGAACGGATAGGCTCGGATCGCACACGGTATTGCCATGCGCACAATGCGTGCCAGAATGTCCACAAGATGGAGCGGGTTGGTTTTTTGTGTACTATTTCACATCGATTGCACTTGGCGTTGCGTGTGGCAAGTGCGTTGGCTGCACCGTGGCACTCAAAATATTGCCAAAGTTGCAATGACATGGTGCCAAATCGGGCTTGACAGTCGTTTGTCGCATGTCTATCCGGTTGGCCTGATTGCCAAAACGGAAAGTACAAGGGGCGTCGTATTGCGGACCTGCCTGGACATTACCTGACTTGGTTTTCCAGGCAAGGCTTTTCACGAGGTGAAATTGGGCGGCCACTTGCCCTGATGCATGAAATTGACCACAACGGCCTGGGCGACTTGCTCAAGCCGTTGCGCGCGAATGCCGCAGGAAGGGCATAAGCTGCTACTTCTTGACGCCTCTGACCGACCAGTGGCATTTCATGCCGAGTATGCGGAAATATTTGATCTCCGCAATCTCGAAGCCCATGGATTTGAGCAGTTCAGGATAATCGTAAATCGGATGCACAGCGTTGTCAGCAGTGATTGCGTAAAGCGTTGCGGCCATATACCAATAGGCTTTCTGAAAGGTTCTGTAGAAGATATTGCCCTCTTTTGGCAGTACAAAATCCCCGATCACCAACGACCCACCGGGTTTGACGAAAGTGGCTATGTGGGTGAGGATCTGAAGCATCATGTCGCGACCGAAAACGTTCAGAAAATAGTTGGCCATGACCATGTCGTACTGGCCGGTTCGCTGTACATTCAAAATGTTGTCATTGACAATCTCGATGGGCTTTGCAAGGTTGGCACGGTCGATCTTGCGTTGCATGAAACTGATCATCGTTTTTGAAATATCCACCGTGGTTACGTTGACGCCTCTTTTGGCGCCTTCAATGGCTTCGGTTCCGTGACCGGCGCCAGCGATCAGAAGCTTGTCGTCCGGCTTCAGATGTTCCAGCATGGAAATCTTGCATCGCGGAATTTGACCAAAGCTGTACAGGCTTCCGGTGATCTCGTATTGAAATCCCATGAGCCAGTAGCCGTCCTTGATAGTGTATTTATTTCCCATGTCCGTCCTTTCAATCGATTTGGTTTAGCAGATTCCGGTTAATACGCTGACCGTTGTGCAATGTAGTATCAAGTTGTCAACTTGCATTCACGGTCAAAGAAATTCATGCGTGCATGATAGCCGCTGCGAACTTGAGCCAAGTACCTGTCACCAATGGATGCGTTGATCGGTCGCCAGTGTAAAGTTGCGCAGAACTGCACTGCCACCAAGTGATTCCGCATAACCGGCGTGGAAAACAGAGTCCGTACACTATTGGCTTGCGGCCACAATTTACCCTGCGGCGCAAGGGGCAGACACTTTTGGATGCCCCTGGTCCCAACTTCCACATCGGTTGTGCGGGGTTTCTTGACACTGCCTTCTTTGCCCTCCGTTAAAAACATCATGAATACAAGTCTGACCCCAAGCACCCAATGGCAAGAAAACATTGCCGCCGATGAAACCGAGCGTTTTGCTGAGTACGGCAAGGCCTTCGTTGCTATTCAGGAACGCAATTCAAAAAAATGCGGTAAGGGTAGAGCCTTGCACCGCAAACAACATACGGCGGCCAAAGGAACCTTGGAGGTGTTGGGTGGGCTACCAGAATTTGCACGCCAGGGCCTTTTTGCCATGCCGGGCAAGTTCAAGGTGGTGATGCGCCTGTCTAACGGTGGCCCCGATAGTGCGCCAGACCGTGCGCCCGATGTGAGAGGCATTGCGCTGCGCGTGCTGGGTGTCAAGGGTGAGTCGGCGCTGGGCAATGGTGCTGCTACGAGTCAGGACTTCACCCTGATCAATCAGGAGCAGTTTGCATTTCCCAAGAGCGACGAATTTGTGGCGTTTGTGCTCGCAGCATCCAATGGCGGCGTGGCACTGGTCAAATATCTGGTCAAGCGTTACGGGTTGGTAGGCGGCCCCCTACGCATGTTGAAGATGGTGACAACGGTGTCCAGAAAATTTGACGGATTTGCCACCGAACCCATGTTCAGTGCGGTACCTATGGCCTGTGGTCCCTATGCGGTACGTGTCAAACTGGTACCCGCTGCAGCCAATGGTGCGTCCACACCCGGGGCCAATAAGGATTGGGGGGCTGACTTCTCGGCTCGCTTGGGTCAGCAGAGTCTGCAATGGGATTTACAGTTGCAACCCTTCGTCAACGAGACTCTCACCCCTATTGAAGATGCCAGTGTCAACTGGACGACACCCTATACCACCGTGGCGCGCCTGACGCTGCCCAAGCAGGATACCGGCTCCAAGGCGGGGCAGACTCTGGCCAGGCAGGCTGAGGCTGGTGTGTTTGACCCCTGGCAGGCGCTGGCTGCGCATCGGCCTTTGGGTGATGTGCAGCGTGCCCGTAAGGTGGTGTACTTCGAGAGCCAAAAGGCACGCGGTGCGATCTAGCGATCCCATCGCGAACACATACCGACTATTAATCACGAGTGAATTATGGCAACAATTGATGTGCGTCTCGATAGCTGGCAGCAATTCATCTTTGAAGACAGCTCGTTTTCGTTTCCTGTTTACAAAAAGCGTCCCGACAATATCGAAAATCCTCCAGCTATCCTCGTGATACACGAAGTGCCTGGGATCTATCCAGCTGTAATCGATTTTTCTGAACGGTTGTTACAGGAGGGCTACTGCGTTTACATGCCGTCCTTGTTGGGTGAACCGGGCAAGAACCTGAGCATGCCCTATGTCGCCAGTTCAATTGCTAAAGCCTGTATTAGCCGTGAGTTCCGGGTTTTGGCTTTGAGGCAGGCCAGCCCGATAACTGACGCACTACGTGCCCTTTGTCGACGTATTCACGCAGAGTGTGGCGGAGTTGGCGTAGGCGCGATTGGTATGTGTCTTACCGGTAATTTCGCCCTGTCTCTCATGGTTGACGAGTCGGTCATGGCTCCGGTGTTGTCGCAGCCATCACTGCCCTTTGGCATTACCAGGCAACACAAGCGCGATCTACACGTCAGCGATGAACAGTTGCAATGCATCAAAGCGCGCGTCACACAGGGATCAGTAAAAGTATTAGGTATGCGCTTTACCCATGATTTTATGAGTCCACCGGAGCGCTTCGAGCGGTTACGCGAAGAATTGGGTGAGGGTTTCGAGGGTATTGAAATCGACTCCGGTCCGGGTAATCCAAGCCAGATTTCCAGAATGGCACATTCAGTAGTAACACAGGATTTGGTCGATATGGACGGGCATCCCACACAGGTTGCTTTGGAAAGACTGCTTGCTTTCTTTGACGAACGGTTGCGTCCCAAGGATATACCTGGAGCATGAGTGCAACCTTCAACACCGGCTATAGTTCTCAGGAACTCCCTATAGGCGAATGGCACTTACTTTACTGAAGTTACGCACGGGCACCATTTTTGTATAGTTGCCGCATGAATCAAAATCATCTCGACCTTTATACCGACTATCTGTGTGTGACTTTTGGCAAGGCAACGGCGACGGGCTTGGCTGCCATTCTGGATGGCGATGT
>JAYRRD010000096.1:0-3192 GCA_041910275.1 Rhodoferax sp. | reverse complement strand
GGCATCCAGGAAACCTACAGCAGCGCCGTGCTTGTCGGGCTTATGCGGGGTGAACGGCTCCTCCAGCACTTTGAATGCTGCTCCCACCACTGAGCGGATGTGCAGTCCCGTGTCGTAGGTGGCCTGGCTGGTCTGTAACCAGGCCATCAGCTCGGCTGCAACGCGGCAGCCAGTGGCATTGCCGGTGCCATAGTCCTCGTCAGGGACATTGAACCAGCTCGTCAAACGCTGGTTGCGCTTGCCCTTGTGTTCGACTTTGACGAATGAAAGGCTGGTGTGGTCTGGGGATGTGGGTGTGCCCTGCATCGAGGGCGTGGGGGTGCCTTTTGGCATGGTCATGATTGCTCCTATCTGAGACTTGGATGCACCGAATGCCTTGTTAAGGGCAAACGGTGGGCAGGATGTTAACAACACGGAGATAGCCGTGCGGGTAGGCTTACGCTTTACCCCATCCCGCCCATAACCATGAATGCGGCATTGCGCCGTATCAGCAAATTCTGGACGAAACGAAACCGCACTGACGGGGCGGTTATCCGCTATCTCTTGAGTGTTGTTAGCACCGGCGGCCATTGTAGCCACTGGAATCTGGTGGTTCACCAGCTGCTCGGCGCCGTCATATTCCGCCAACCATTCGGCATCAGTCTGACGTTGCACACGCGCGGTTTCAGTGCAGAAGTGGCCCGTACGCGCCATGGTGCGTGCGGGATGCGCTACCGGACTTGTAGCGCCTGTTGATACTGCGCTAAAATCGTCGGCGTGATTGAGTGTTGTTTTGGCGGGGTAGTCGTTGACGGCGACTGCCCCGTTTTGCGTTGGGGTCATGCTGATTACCCCCTTACGCCGCCTGGGCAGTCGCTGACCACTTGCCCCCGATCTTCGGCTGCTTGCGGCGGGCTGGTGGTTTCGCCTTGGCGGGCTGTGCCGGTGCTGGTGGTGCCGTCAGTGCCGCTGAAACTGGTTCCAGCAGCTCCAGCGGGGGCAATATGGCCTGTTGCGCTGCGACTTGTTCAGCAATCCAGGCATCGACCTGAGACCGGACCCAGCGGGACGACTTCCCAATTTTCAAAGGTTTCGGGAACTTGTCTTCCCTCATAAGCCCGTAGAGCTGGCTGCGTTTTATCTTGATGTAGCCATTCAGGCCGGGGTAATCAAGAAGCGCCGGTGGTTCGGTGCGTTGCGGGGCGGGGTAGTTCATCAATGTGCTCCTGTTTGCAGTAAACAGGCGGGATTTCAATGCCGGGGTTTCTCAGGGCAGCACAACCCCGGCGAATCTCATAGGGCGAACCCCGGCGAAAGAGGCTACGAACCCCGGTGACCGTGGCTGTTTACCCCGGCGAACCCTCGTTAGGATCATCAATGGCGTGCGCTTTGTAGGACTTTTGAAAATGCGTTTTGAGCATGCGCCATGCGGTACGTTCGCTTATTGGTGTCCCCTTTTTGCGCTTTGGAGAAAGTAGCCACTGCATTACTACGTATGGGTCGAAAAGCGGCGGTGCTCCATTCTTTCCCCCAGTGCCAGCGTATCGCCTTGCGGCCTTCAATCCTGGGGTGTCTTTCACGTTGTCGAACCACGCTTTGGTCATCCCGGTGAAACTCCCAAATGCTGCAATCAGTTTTTCCCGTGTTGCCAGCCCGTCATTGTCTGGCCCTGGTGCGGGCTTGCTGCCTGGTGTTTTGTCCGTAGCCGTCTCAAACCCTTCGACGATGGTGGCTAGGATCGCCTTGTCTGTAATGAACGGTTCAAAGTCCAGTTTTAGGCGCTGCTGCATTTCTTCGGGCGTTTCGACCTTCTCGCCGTGGTCTGGGTACTCAACATCAGGATCACGCCAAGCGGCACGCATCAAGCGCACCAGTTGGCGCTCATAACCTTGCACGAATTCATCGCGCCAGACAAACACCCCGGCGGGAAGTTTCACAACGGATTGCCACCGCCACTGCTGGTATCCGGCATCGTGGCTAGATTGACTGGCGGAAATGGTGTCGCTCAGTAATTTGAGTTCACGGCAGGCAAAGTTTCTCCACCAGATTGCAGAAATCGGATCAACGTTGCCGCCCTCAACCCTGTACGCGGTCAGTTCCCGCATACCGTGGGCTGCTGTGACCTCATCATCTTGGGCCAGCACTTTAGCCAGTACGTCCGGGGTGAATAGCTGCCAGCTCGTCAAGAATGGAATTGCCCGCACTGGAATGGCATCACGGCCTTTGACTTGGATTACAACGTTCACGCTCGCCCCATACCTCCCCACCGATATGGAACCAGCGCCAGGCAGACTCGATGGGGGCGGTCTGCTTTTCGCCATCGGGGATCAGCCGGTGGCTAGGCGTGGTTGAACTCGATTATGCGTGCTCTGGCGTGACACTCAGACGCAAACCAACGGCATGCAGAACCTTTTGCACCGTGGCTATGGTCGGGTTGCCTTTTGCGCTTAATGCCTTGAATAGCGTCTTGTCGCCCACGTCAGCACGCCGGGCAACATCGGCCATGCCGTAGGCTTTGGCCACATCGCGTAACGCCACCAGTAGCGCAGCCTGGTCGTTCATTTCCATTGCGGCATCAATGTACGCCGCAGCCTCTTGCGGGTCTTTCAGTGACGCCTGCATGTACTCGTCAAAGCTCACATCGAGCGGTGCATTCATGACTTTCCCCTTTGTTTCCAGTCGTTCAGGTACTCAATAGCCTGTTCAATATCGCGGGCCTGGTCGCTCTTGTCGCCACCACACAGCAGCAGAACCACTACCGGCCCTTGTCGGCTCAGGTAGACGCGATACCCCGGCCCGTAGTCAATCCGCAGTTCCTGCACACCATCGCGCAAAGGCTTGCAGTCACCAAAATTGCCAGCCCGCACACGCGCCAGTCGTGCCTTGATGTGCGCCCGTGCTTTGGCGTCCTTTAGGGCATCAAGCCACACAATCAGCGGCTTTCTTGCCTGCCTGTCTGCATATACACGGGTTTCCATAATGGTATTCTAAAACGTACCAGTAAGGGTTTTCGTCGTTTTTGTCGGTACCCCCTGGGGGCTTTTTCAAAAAACAGGGGGTGTGTCGTCTGGAGTGTCAGACTCAAGCCGCCCGGTGTAGGGGCACCACGTTGGAGCAATCCGGTTCGTCGAGTATCCGAAGCAGCAGCTCCAGGGCGTTACGTTTTTCCGCGAGATATTCGTGTCCATCGTAATGGCGGCGTTGTACCCCGCT
>JAYRRD010000095.1:0-2070 GCA_041910275.1 Rhodoferax sp. | reverse complement strand
TCGCCCGCCTGATTGCCCGTGCCGATCAGGTGGCGCTGGTGGCCTCGCGGGTCATGGCGCTGGCGGTCTCCGGCATCAGCCTGCTGGTCGCCGGCTTTGGAATCGCGCGGATGCTATCATCGGCGGTCAGCGACTGGAGCGAAGGCAAGGAACTGACCTTCGGCTTTCTGCTGGTGGCGATCATTGCTGTCAGTTTCCTTGTGGCGATCCGGCTGACCCGACGTCCGGCAAAGGCCTGATGGGGAGGAACTTCCCGCATGCGACGTGAAAAGAGATTGATCCTAAAAGCCTGAGTTGCCTGCCTGGAAAGTAAGCGGAAATGAGGCGGACTGGGGGGTTTTGATCTGACTGAAGGAGTCACCCGATGGGTGAGTCGAAATTGAAGCTGGCACAGCGCGAAGAAATGCTTTTTTCGTGCGCTGGAGTCCAAACGATGGCAGGCCGGATGCAAGTTCGTTGGGAAACGGAAAGCGCCGCCACGCCGATGGGGCAGCTGGCCTACTTCGTCGAGTTTCTCAACCTGACCGGGCTGTGGTTGCGCTGGCTGGAGACCTGCCCGCTCGCCTACACCAGCCCCAATGCCCCGACCAAAGCCGAAGTGCTGGGTACGTGGATGCTCTCGATGCTGGCTGGCCACCGGCGCTACGCGCACGTCACGGCGATCCGCTGCGACGGTATCAATCCCGGGCTGCTCGGGATGCGCAAGGTCATCTCCGAGGACGCCCTGCGCAATGCCTTGAAACGGATCCCGGAAGCCGAAGGCAGCGCCTGGCTGGACACACATCTTGCCGACAGCGTGGTGCCGCTGCTCGACGTGCCCTGGATACTCGACACCGACACCACCATCAAGCCGCTCTATGGCCACCAGGAAGGTGCGCTGATTGGCTACAACCCGAAGAAACCGGGACGGCCGTCGCACGCCTACCATACCCACCTGATGGCTGGTTTGCGCCAAGTGCTCGGTGTCGAGGTGTGCCCCGGCAACGAACACACCGCCAAACGCGCTCAGCCCGGATTGCTCAAGACACTCGATGACCTGCCGCCGGAACGCAAGCCCAAGCTGGTGCGCGGCGACAACGCTTTCGGCAACGACCCGCTAATGATGGCGTTGGCAGAACGAAACCAATCCTACCTGTTCAAGCTCAAGCTCTCGAAGAACGTCAAGCGTCACATTGGTAGCCTGTTCCGCCAGTCGCGCTGGACGGACGCCGGACAGGGCTGGGAAGGCAAGGATGGCGAACTTCAACTTTCCGGATGGCAAGGCAAGCGCCGGGTGGTCGTGCTGCGTCGGGCGCTGACGGGCGAGATGGTGGTTGAGGGCGAGGTGAACGGACAACAACGGCTGGCCTTCGTCGAAGCCGACCGCAAGACCGGCAAGGGCATCACCGGCTACGAGTACGCGGTGCTGGTGACCAACACCGATTACGAAGTGCTCAGTCTGGGGCAGCTCTACCGGGATCGGGCCGATGCCGAGAACGCCTTCGACGAACTCAAGAACCAGTGGGGCTGGGGTGGCTTTACGACACACGACTTGCATCGCTGCCAATTGGCTGCCCGTGGCGTGGCATTGGCCTACAACTGGTGGAGCTTGTTGGTGCGACTGGCCCATCCCAATGCACGGCGTGAGGCCATCACCAGTCGTCCGTGGTTGATGTCCTCGGTGGGGCGCAGAACGGAACATGCGGGACAAACAACGATTACGCTGACCGGTCTGCATGCCCATTTCGAGAAAGCGCGGGCAGCCCTGATGCGTGTTTCTGCCTTGCTACAGGGCTGGGTCGCCCAAGCTGCGGAGCAGTTGAACCCTCAATCCGTCTGGCAGCGTTTCTGCGATCATCTCAAGCAGATCATCATCGGCATCGGCCCTCCGCAATCCCTCCTCTTGCTCGAAAATCATCCAAACGGAATCAGCTAACTACGGTTTTTAGGTTGATTCAAGCTCAAGGCAGCGAACCGGTTATACCGCCTCGCACCAACCGGCTCAATCCGCGGAATTTCGACCAGCATCTCTACAAGAGCCGCTATCTGGTCGAATGCTTTTTCAACCGCATCAAGCACTTCCGACGCATC
>JAYRRD010000094.1:0-24833 GCA_041910275.1 Rhodoferax sp. | reverse complement strand
TTCGTAACACTTCTCATCGTCCATCAACTCCTGGATATGAAACATGGCAGTGGCCCTCCGTCACAATACTATGACGAAGGGCATTGCAACCGATCCTTTTCTCATCCATTGTGATGACCTCAAAACCCAATATGAGCCTTCAAATATTCTTTGGTTGCACTGCCTATGCGTGTCGATGGCCTGTCTCAGGCTCGTGCCGTAACGCACCGTTTCCTGCCTTTGCACAAAAGCAGCTAGTTCCGGCGCGTGTTCACCCAGCAATTGACTCAACCAACTTTCAGTGCTGAAGATGGACCAGCACCACTGGGGAGCTTTGTGGGTGTTTTTATGGCCATTATGAAGTGGATGCTCATTTTCTGGCCACAGCCGGGGTTGCAATAAATATTGCTCGAACTGTTCCGCCGCAACGGGTTTGCCAATCAGAAATCCTTGCAAATAGTCGCAACCCAGTTCGCGCAAGAGCTCCAGTTGTGCTTCGGTTTCCACCCCCTCGGCTGTCACCTGCAAATTGATGCTGTGCGCCATGTTGATGATGGCCTCAACCAGGTACGCATCCTTGCGGTTCTCGGTTGACGAATGTACAAAGCTGCGATCAATTTTCAGCGCGTCAATCGGGAAACGTCGCAGATAAGCAAGGGAAGAATAACCCGTGCCGAAGTCGTCCAGTGCATAAGCTACACCTTGTGCCTTGATTTCCCGCATGTGCTCCTCGGTGGCAAGGCTGCCGTCCATCAACAAGGACTCGGTAATCTCCAGCAGCAAGGCGCCTGGCGGGAGCGCATATTCCTGGCGTACCTTTTCCACCAGGATGGGCAAACTGCCATCGCCAAACTGAACGGCAGAAACATTGACGGCCATGCGCAACGGTGCGTGCCCCTGGCTCTGCCACTCCCGCCATTGGTAGGCGGCCTGCCTGAGCACCCATTCGCCGATGCGCACCATAAGGCCACAATCCTCGGCAACGGGAATGAACTCCAGTGGTGACACCAGGCCGCGCTGGGGATGTTGCCAGCGAATCAGCGCCTCGGCGCCCACCAAGGCACCGCTTTCGGCGGCAAAAATCGGCTGGTAATGCAAAACAAAAGCATTTTGTTCGACCGCCAGCCGCAGATCATGCGCGAGTTCTGCCCGGCGTTGCACAACCATCTGCATATTCTCGGAAAAGAACCGAAAGCGGCTTTTACCGGCTTGCTTGGCCTGGTACATGGCGATATCGGCGTTTTTAAGTAAGACGCCCACATCGTCGCCATCATCCGGAAAAATCGTGACACCGACGCTTCCTGACAGGTAATACGGGGTATCGTTCAGCGTATACGGCTGTGCCAACAGTGTTACCACTTTCTCGGCAATGCCTTGCAAATCGCCAATATGGTTCAGCCCATGGATGACCAGGCAGAACTCGTCACCACCCAGACGGGCGACCGTATCCTGCTCACGAACACTGGTCTGCAAGCGATGCGCCACATCGATCAGCAATTTGTCACCGCTCTCATGGCCCAGCGTGTCGTTGATCAGCTTGAAGCCGTCAAGATCAATGAACACCACCCCTGCTTTGTCACCCTCGCGCCGCGCATGGGCCAAAGCACGTCCCAGCCGGTCATGCAACAGGTTGCGATTTGCCAGACCGGTCAGCGGGTCATGGTTGGCCTGGTTCCACATGGCTTGTTCGTGCTGTTTGCGCACAGTGATATCCATGAACAACAGGACGAATTTGAGTACCAGCCCATCCGAGTTGCGAATGGCAAGAACCGTAAGCCATTGGGGATAAGTTTCTCCTGATCGGCGACGATCCCAAAGCTCACCTTCCCAAACGTTGTTGAGCGCCAACGCCGCTTGCATGGCGTCATACAGCGCAGGGGTTTGCTTGGCGATTTCAAAAAAAGTAGCGGGCTCGCCAACGACATCCGACACGGTGTAGCCGGTAATTGCGGTAAATGCCGGATTGATAGCGGTGACAACGCCATCAGCGTCGGTCGTGCAAATGCCCTGATTCGACGCAGTAAACACCGCAAGCGCCTCGTTTTTATGGCTTTCCGCCATTTCCTGTGCGGTGATATCGCGGATCAGGGCCATCACCTCGTTACGCCCCATGCGCACCACGCGGGTCTCGCAATAGTAGCACTGACCCGGTGTTTCGACCGGGTGAAAAAGAACCTGGGTTGCACCGCTTTGCAGGGTCTGATGGGCAGCATGCGCCAAGTTGTTGGCGACCGGCGGTGGAAATACCGCGTCAAGGGACAAGCCCAGGAGATTTTGTCCTTCATTCCCTTCAAAAACCAAAAATCCGGCATCGCTGGAGGGCTTGTAGTCAATCACCGTGTCATTGGACCCCAAGCGGACAATCGCGTCCGGAACTGCGGCCAGCATGGCCGCCATGCGCTGCTCGGATTCACGCAGTTGGAGCAGGGTTTGCGCTCCGCGCAGGACATACAGCGCCCGATTGCCCAGAATGGGCCAATTGAACGGTTTGGTGACAAAATCCGTGGCACCGGCTGCATAAGCGCGGGACACCGACTGCCCATCGTCGTGGCCGGTCACCATGATGATGGGCAGCGTGGCGGCATCTGCGATGGCACGGATTTTGCCGCAACATTCAAAACCATCCATACCGGACATCTCGACGTCCAGAAGGATCAGGGTCTGAAGGTTCGCATCCTGCGCGTGCAACAGCTCCAGGGCTTCTTCCCCACTATCGGCTTCGCTGACAACAAACCCCGCTTGCTCAAGCGTTTCGCGCGCAAGCAAGCGCATCATGGCATCGTCATCCACCACGAGGGCCAAAGGATTTTTGAGCAAATGAGACGTCATTCGTTTGCGTTCATACCATTAATGCTATCAATTAAGTAGTGCTATCCGCACGTTCTACGGCCCTTATAGCCCGATTCGCCATATTTTCCACAACAGACCATTATGTACCAGGCCACGGATTCACCAAACATCCAAATGCAATGCACCTTACTACCTGTCTGCCTTTTTCCGCAGGCGGGAACGATGATAGCAAGTGCAGTGCACAATGTGTGCTACGCCACCCCATTCACCTTACCACATTGACACACCACCATGGACACTCCAGACACCAGCAAAGACCAGCCTCTGCGTGACGATATCCGTTTACTGGGTCGTCTACTCGGTGAAACGCTTCAAGCCGAAGAAGGTGCCGCAATCTATGAGACGGTGGAGCGCATTCGCCAACTCGCCATCCGGTTTCACCGCGATACCGACATCGGTGCCCATCTGGAGCTCAAATCCCTGCTCGACGCCTTGCCGCAGGAGACGATCAACATTGTGGTGCGTGCTTTCAGCTACTTTTCGCACCTGGCGAACATCGCCGAGGACCAACACCATCTGCGGCGTGCCCGTCTGCACGCCAGCTCCGGGGACCCGCCACGTGAAGGCAGCGTGCGCCACTCCATCCAGCGCGCCTTGCAGGCAGGCACAAGCCCGCAGCAGCTGGCGGAGTTTTTCACAACTGCGCAAATCAACCCGGTGCTGACCGCACACCCGACGGAGGTTCAGCGCAAGAGCATTCTTGACTGCCACTGGAAAATCGCCCGGCTGCTGGAAACCCAGGACAGGATGCAGCTTGCGCCCGAGGAGGCGGAAGAAATGGGCGAAGCGCTCAAACGCGCCGTTTTGCGCCTGTGGCAAACGCGCATGCTGCGCACCGCCAAGCTGTCCGTGATGGACGAGGTTACCAACGCGCTGGCGTTTTATGACACGACCTTTCTCACGGAATTGCCACGCCTGCACAACGCCATCGACGATATTCTGACGGCTGAGGCGGGTCACTCCCCTGCAGCGGAGTCCGGGGTATTTGTGCGTACCGGCTCCTGGATAGGCGGGGACCGTGACGGCAATCCCTTTGTCACAGCCAGCGTGCTTGCATCGGCCATGCGCGCGCAAAGCCGCAAGGCGCTGGCTTACCTGCTGGAGCAGCTGCACCTGCTGGGTGGTGAACTGTCCACGTCGCAGACACTGGTGCACTTGCCTGCAGAGTTGATGGAACTGGCCCAAGGTTCCCCCGACCGCAGCGCGCACCGGGACGACGAGCCGTATCGCCGCGCCATCGCCGGTTTTTATGCCCGTCTTGCCGCCACCGCCCATGCGCTGGACAACTACGAGGCGCCGCGCCACGCCGTCGCCGAAGCGCCACCCTACGCGACAGCGGGCGAGTTTTTGGCCGATCTGGACGTTTTGCACCGTTCCTTGCTGGGCCATGGTGCCGAACTGCTGGCGCGGGGCCGCTTGCGCCGCCTGCGGCGTGCGGTGCGCATCTTCGGTTTTCATCTGGCACCGCTCGATCTGCGGCAAAACTCTGAAGTGCATGAACGCTCGGTGGCCGAACTGCTGGCGGCAGCGATCCCCGGAGTCGATTATCTGGCGCTGGACGAAGAACAGCGCATCACCCTCTTGTGTACCGAGCTGGAAAGCCCCCGCTTGTTGCGTGCCCACGGCGTCAGTTACTCGGACGAAACCCAGGGCGAGCTGGCGATTTTCGATACGGCCCGCTCCATCCAGCAACGCTATGGCCAGGAGGCCATCGAAAACACCATCATTTCCAAGACCAATTCAGTGTCCGACATCCTCGAACTCGCCGTGCTGCTCAAGGAAGCGGGCATTTTGCGGCCAGTAGCGCACCAGCTCGACGTCAACATCGTGCCCCTGTTCGAAACCATCGACGATCTTGAGCGCAGCGCCGCCATCATGGACCGCTTGTTTTCCCTGCCGGTGTACCGAACCCTGTTGACCGGACGCAAGCACGTGCAGGAAGTCATGCTGGGCTACTCAGACAGCAACAAGGACGGCGGATTCATCACCTCGGGCTGGTCGCTGTACCACGCGGAAGTCGAGCTGGTGCAGACATTTGCCCGCCACGGCGTGCGCTTGCGCCTGTTCCACGGGCGCGGCGGATCGGTCGGGCGCGGCGGCGGGCCGAGCTACCAGGCGATTCTGGCCCAACCCAGCGGCGCCGTGCAAGGACAGATCCGCATTACCGAGCAAGGCGAAGTGATCGCTTCGAAGTATGCCAATCCGCGACTGGGGCGCCGCAACCTGGAGGTGCTGGTCGCCGCCACCCTGGAAGCCACCTTGCTGCCCAACGAACACGACGCGCCGCGTGCGGAATTCATCCAGGCCATGCAGACGATCTCCGATTCCGCTTTCCGGGCCTATCGGCGCATGGTGTATGAAACCCCCGGATTTGAGCGCTATTTCTGGGAGTCAACGGTCATTACCGAAATAGCGGCACTCAACATCGGCAGCCGCCCCGCATCGCGCAAGAAAACCACCGCCATCGAGGACTTGCGGGCCATTCCCTGGGTGTTTTCGTGGGCGCAATGCCGGTTGATGCTGCCCGGCTGGTTCGGTTTTGGCTCGGCAGTTGCCGCCTGGAAGGCGCAGCATGGCGAAGATGGCATGCGTTTGCTGGCCGAGATGAACCGTGAATGGGGGTTTTTCCGTACCATGCTGTCCAACATCGACATGGTGCTGGGCAAAAGCGATCTGACAATTGCCCGGCGTTATGCCGAACTGGTAACCGATGCCGAATTGCGGGAACGGATTTTCACCCTGCTGACCGCAGAATGGCAGCTTTCGGTGGACGGCTTGCTGGCAATCACGGGCCAGGCCGAATTGCTCGACGGCAACCCATTGCTCAAGCGTTCGGTCCGCAACCGTTTCCCGTACATCGACCCGCTCAACCACTTGCAGGTTGCCCTGCTGCGCCGCTACCGCCAGGGCAACACCGACATCCGCTTGCAACGCGGCATTCACCTGACCATCAACGGTGTGGCGGCCGGACTGCGCAATAGCGGGTGAGAAACTACATTTTTGATAGCTGCTCCCGCTTGTCCTACAGGGGCTAGCGGCTGATTTGATGCCTGATTTGAGGCCCAATCGAGGCTAAAAACGTGCCACGGTGGCTTTCGGGGGGGCAGCTGTCGGCCGCTTTGGTGTTTTTAATATCACGGGCGATATGACACCTGTGTGTTTGCTTATTCCACCCGGACAATACGGTTCGGCTTGAACCCCAGATCGGCCATGCGCCCTTTACGGCCACGTGCAGCGCGTGCGTTGTTCAGGCTGCGGATTTCCAGGGTTTCGCTGCGTTCCTTGCCACCACGACCGATCCCCTCAATCCGCACGCTACGGCAATAGGCGACGGCACCGGCCAGGCGGTCTTCGCCTTCCAGATCGATCAGCATTAACCCGCGACCGCCATTGGCCTGGGCCTTAAGCTCGCTGATTTCAAAGGTCAGGATACGCCCGAGTGTGGAGGCACAGGCCACGTGGGTGGCGGGCGTCACCAGTTCGGCAGGGGTTCCGGTAGTACCATTCGCCGACGCCCTGCCCTGCGCGCCGGATACCAGCGAAGGGCGGCACGGGGTTTCGCCGGCATTGCAACTGATGAATGCCTTGCCCGCTTTCTGGCGGGAAACCATGTTGTCTACCGAGGCCAGAAAGCCATAACCGCCCGAACTGCTCAGTAGCAGCGTGGCGCTGGTGGGACCGGCAAAGTAGTACAGCATCTGGCTACCGGCTTCCAGTTCAATCAGCGTGGTCACGGGTTGCCCGTCGCCGCGTCCGCCGGGCAAGGAGGATATGGGCACCGAATAGACCCGGCCATTGGAACCGAACACCAGCAGGGTATCGACGCTGCGGCATTCAAAGGTGTCGTATAGACCGTCACCGGCCTTGAAGGCAAAGCTGGCCGGGTCATGGCCGTGGCCGCTGCGGGTGCGTACCCAGCCCTTCTGGCTCACGACCACGGTCAGGGGTTCATCCAGCACCTTGACCTCCAGCACCACTTTTTTCTCGGTCTGGATCAGCGTGCGCCGGGCGTCGGCAAAGGTTTTGGCATCGGCTTCGATTTCCTTGACCATCAGGCGGCGCAAAGTGGCGGGATTGGCCAGGATACCTTGCAGCGTCTCCTGTTCGGCGCGTAATTCGGCCAGCTCCTGCTCGATCTTGATGGCTTCGAGCCGGGCGAGCTGGCGCAAGCGGATTTCCAGAATATCCTCGGCCTGGGCCACGGACAAGTTGAAACGCTGCATCAGGGCGGCCCTGGGCTCGTCCGACTGGCGGATGATGGCAATCACCTCGTCGATATTGAGCAAAACGATTTGTCGGCCTTCGAGGATATGGATGCGCTCTTGCACCTTGCCCAGACGGTGGCGCGAGCGCCGCTCGATGATGGTGTGCCGAAACGCAATCCACTCCTGCAGCATCTGGCGCAAGGACTTCTGGCTGGGGCGCTTGTCGAGTCCGATCATGGTCAGATTGACGGGCGCGCTGGTTTCCAGGCTGGTGTGCGCCAGCAAGGCGGTAATCAACTCCTGTTGCTCGATACGGCTGGTGCGCGGCTCGCATACCAGGCGCACCGGGGCATCCTTGTTGGATTCGTCGCGTACCCCATCGAGCACAGCCAGCATGCTGGCCTTGAGCTGGGTTTGCTCCTGCGTGAGCGCTTTTTTGCCCGTCTTGACCTTGGGATTGGTCAGCTCCTCGATTTCTTCCAGCACCCGCTGGCTGCTCACGCCCGGCGGCAGTTCGGTGACCACCAGTTGCCACTGGCCGCGCGCCAAGTCCTCGATTTTCCAGCGCGCACGCACCTTGAGTGAACCGCGTCCGCTGCGGTAGGTTTCGGCAATATCCGCAGCGCTGCTGATGATCTGCCCACCACCAGGATAGTCCGGGCCGGGAACCAGGGCGAAGAGTTCCGCTTCAGAGAGTTCCGGGGTTTTGATGAGTGCTACGCAGGCGTTCGCAATCTCGCGCAGGTTGTGGCTGGGAATTTCGGTTGCCAGGCCGACGGCGATGCCGCTGGCGCCATTGAGCAAGGCAAAGGGCAGCCGTGCCGGGAGTTGGCAGGGCTCTTCGGTCGAGCCATCGTAATTGGGCTGAAAATCGACCGTGCCCTGGTCGATTTCGTCGAGCAGCAAACTGGTGATCTTGCTCAGGCGTGCTTCGGTGTAGCGCATGGCGGCGGCACCATCGCCATCGCGGCTGCCAAAATTGCCCTGCCCGTCAATCAGGGGGTAGCGCTGCGCGAAATCCTGCGCCATGCGTACCAGCGCATCGTAGGCAGCTTGGTCACCATGCGGGTGAAAGCGCCCCAGCACATCGCCGACCACGCGCGCGCTTTTGACCGGCTTGGCGGGTATGGTGCCGTTGGGGCCGCCAAAGCCCAATCCCATGCGTGCCATGGCATACAAAATGCGTCGCTGCACGGGTTTCTGGCCGTCGCAGACGTCGGGCAGCGCACGGCCCTTGACGACGCTCAGGGCATACTCCAGGTAGGCGCGCTGGGCGTAATCGGCAAGGTTCAGGGCGTTATCGTCGGACTGGTCGGACTGGTCAGATTGTTCAGGCTGGTCAAACTGTGGTGGAAGCATAAGGATTGAAACTGCGGTAGAGCTGAAGTACGGTTTTGACGTAGGCGCGGGTTTCCTTGTAATCGGGGATTTTGTTGCCCGCTTTCTGCACCGCACCCGGTCCTGCGTTGTATGCCGCCAACGCCAACTCCAGCTGGCCTGGATACTGGTTCAGCAAGTCGCGCAGGTAGCGCGTGCCGGTGTCGATATTGGTCTTGGGATTGGTCAGCTTGGCGGCCACGGTGCCTGTGGCATCGTTCGCCAGGCCGTAGCGCTGCGCGGTTGCGGGCATGACCTGCATCAGGCCGATGGCGCCTTTGGGCGAGACGGCCATGCTGTCAAAACCCGACTCGGCGGCAATCACCGCCTGCACCAGTGCCACATCCAGCGCGCGCGTCTGGGCGGCGGCATGCAAATGTTCCTTGACAGCCTGGTAGCCCGGCGAGGCCTCCAGTTTGGCCAAAGTCTTGACCTTGGCGATGCGCTGCACGCCTTGTGGGCTGGAAACATCGGTTTGCGCGGCTTCACCGGGCGCAGACATGGCCCGAAACAGCAGGGAATAGCGCGCGTCCACCGGGCTGGAGGAGAAATGCCGCACACCGTTGCGATCCACATAGGTCCACATATCGGCCCAGGCAGCGCCCAGCAAGGTGCACGAAAAGATCAGCAAGACCAGGGAACGCCTCACACGTCCACCTCCACGCTGTCGCCGTGCAACTCCATCAACTCGCGCCGTGCCGCCGCCTCGCCCTTGCCCATGAGTTTGCCAATCAGGGTTTCGGTGGCGCCGGCATCCATACTGCCAATCTGCACGGGCAACAGCCGGCGTGTGTCCGGGTTGAGTGTGGTGTCCCACAATTGTTCGGCGTTCATTTCGCCCAGACCTTTGAAACGGCTGATACTCCAGGCGGTTTCGCGCACACCATCTTTTTTAAGCTTGTCCAGAATGGCCGTCAGTTCGCCTTCATCCAGCGCGTAGGCTTTGGATGCCGGTTTTTTGCCACGCGCTGGCGCATCGACCCGAAACAGCGGGGGCCGCGCCACGAAGACATGGCCCTTGTCGATGAGTTTGGGAAAATGCCGGAAAAAGAGCGTCAGCAACAGCACCTGGATGTGCGAGCCATCGACATCGGCATCGCTCAGGATACAGACCTTGCCATAGCGCAAACCGCTGAGATCGGGTGTGTCGTTCGGACCGTGGGGATCGACACCGATGGCCACCGAAATATCGTGGATTTCGGTATTGGCAAACAGACGGTCGCGCTCGACCTCCCAGGTGTTGAGCACCTTGCCACGCAGGGGCAAAATGGCCTGAAACTCCTTGTCGCGTCCCATTTTTGCGCTGCCACCCGCTGAATCGCCCTCGACCAGAAAGACTTCGTTGTAGGCAATATCCTTGCTTTCGCAATCGGTCAGCTTGCCTGGCAGCACCGCCACGCCCGAACTCTTGCGCTTTTCAACCTTTTGCCCGGCTTTTTGCCGCGACTGCGCCGCGCGGATGGCCAGTTCTGCCAGGCGTTTGCCGTATTCGACATGCTGGTTCAGCCACAATTCCAGCGTCGGACGCACAAAGCCCGATACCAGGCGCACGGCATCGCGCGAGTTGAGCCGCTCCTTGATCTGGCCCTGGAACTGCGGATCGAGTACCTTGGTGGATAACACATAGCTGGCGCGGGCAAACACGTCCTCGGGTATCAATTTGACGCCCTTGGGCAGGAGTGAATGCAATTCGACGAAATTTTTGACCGCCGTGAAAAGGCCATCGCGCAGGCCGCTGTCGTGTGTGCCGCCAGCACTGGTGGGAATCAGGTTGACAAAACTCTCGCGCACGGTGGCGCCGTCTTCGGTGAAGGCCACACACCAGGCAGCGCCCTCGCCTTCGGCAAAGTTTTCGTTCTGGGCATCGGCAAAACCCTGGCCTTCAAACAAGGGGATGACGGGTTCACCGCCCAGGGTTTGCTGCAGGTAGTCGCGCAAGCCGCCTTTGTAAAGCCAGGTTTGCGTTTCCTTTGTCTTTTCGACCAACAGCGACACCGTGACACCGGGCATCAGCACGGCCTTGCTGCGCAGCAGATGCGTCAACTCGTTCAGCGGCAGCAGTGGCGATTCAAAATATTTGGCATCGGGCCAGACGCGCACCGTGGTGCCGGACCTGCGCTCGCCCTCCCCCGCCTTGCGGCTTTGCAGCGGCTCGGCCACGTCACCATTTTCAAAGACAATTTTTGCCACCATGCCATCGCGGCAGGACGTGGCTTCCAGCCGACGGGCCAGGGCATTGGTCACGCTGACGCCCACACCGTGCAAGCCGCCGGAAAAGCTGTAGGCACCGCCCTTGCCCTTGTCGAATTTGCCACCGGCGTGCAGGCGGCAAAACACCAGTTCGATTACCGGCGCTTTTTCTTCCGGGTGCAAACCAAACGGAATGCCGCGCCCGTCGTCCTCGACGCTGACCGAACCATCGCTATGCAGCGTGATCTTGATTTTCTTGCCATAACCGCCCAGCGCTTCGTCGGCGGCGTTGTCCAGCACTTCCTGGATGATGTGCAGGGGGTTATCGGTGCGGGTATACATGCCCGGACGCTGTTTGACGGGCTCCAGCCCTTTGAGAACCCGGATGGAACCTTCAGAATATTCGGGGGTAAGTTTGACTGCCATGGGGCGTGATTGTAACGGTTTGCGGGAAAACACTGTATGGAATCACATGCAAACCCCAGGCCATGCGACGTGTATCATTCACACCGTTCGCACACCGTTCGCAGGTATATTCCGTGCAGCCAAGCGTTTGAAACCAAGGAGACAGCCATGTCTACACCAACCACATCCTTTGCCGACCAACGGGGCAAATCGTCCAACCGGGCAGCGGACTCCGCCTCGGGTCAGTACCTGACATTACGTCTGGGCTCGGAAGAGTATGCCATTGACATTTTGCAGGTACAGGAGATCCGGTCTTACGAAGAGCCCATCAGCATGGTGAACTCACCGTCTTTTATCAAAGGCGTGATCAATCTGCGTGGGGTGATTGTTCCCATCGTCGATCTGCGTATGAAACTCAACATCGACCAGGTGGAATACAACGACTTTACCGTGGTCATCATCCTGAATGTTCACGGCTCGGTGATCGGCGCGGTGGTCGATTCGGTATCGGACGTGGTCACCCTCGACTCCAGAATCATCCGGCCAGCCCCGCAGTTTGAATCGTCGATTGATGCCCGTTTTATTGTTGGCCTGGCGAATCTGGAAAATCGCATGTTGATCGTCATGAACATGGACTCCCTGTTGAGCAACGCCGAACTGGGCATGGTCTCGACTTACGCCTGATACCGGTACCCCACTGATAACCACTCAAGCCCGTGAATCAAACTGCAAAATAGCGTTGGCTATTTGCTCCAGCGGCAGGATTTCGTCCACGGCCTGCAGTTTGATGGCTTCCTTGGGCATGCCGAATACGACGCAGGTTTCCTCATTCTGGGCAATGGTCCTGGCACCGCCATCGTGCAGTGTCTTCATGCCACGGGCACCATCGTCACCCATGCCGGTCATGAGTATGGCCAGCACGTCCTGCCCGGCACACTCGGCAGCGGACCGGAACAACACATCCACCGAAGGTTTGTGGCGGTTGACTGGAGGGCCGTCAACAATTTTCACGTAGTACTGCCCGGCATTCTTGCGCAGTTGCATGTGCAAGCCACCCGGCGCAATCAGTGCCACACCCCGCTCCAGGCGGTCGCCATCGCAGGCTTCGCGCACGTTGATGGCACACAATCCATCCAGCCGCTTGGAATACATGGCGGTGAATTTTTCCGGCATGTGCTGGGTGATGGCAATACCAGGCGCATCCGCCGGCAATTGGGTGAGCACCGTTTCGATGGCCTGGGTACCCCCGGTTGAACTGCCAATGACAATCGGTTTGTTCATGGCCAGCGCGTGCACGCCCCCTACCGCTCCCATCGCCGAGGCGCGGCCATTTGCAGCATAGTTGACGGGTTTGACCACGGGCGTGCTTGCCACCACACGGCCTTTGGGTTTGGATTTGGCGGCGGTCTTGAGCGTTTGAATCAGTTCACGCCGGGAGTCGTCCAGAAACTGTTTCAACCCCAGCTTGGGCTTGGCCATGACGGACACCGCACCGGCAGAGAGTGCTTCCAGCGCCACGGCACTGCCTTCGGTGGAGAGCGTCGAACAAATGACCGTTGGAATCGGCGTGCTGGCCATGATCTGGCGCAAGAAAGTCAGGCCATCCATGCCAGGCATTTCGATGTCGAGCAACAGCACGTCCGGTGGATTCTTGCGGATCATGTCCAGCGCCAGCAAGGGGTTGGGCGCACTGCCTATCAGCTCTATTTCCGCATTACCGGCCAGCAAATGCGCCAGCGCCTGACGCACCACGGCGGAATCATCCACCACAAAAACTTTGACGCCCACTACGTGCTCCCTTATCGAGTTTATTGAGTAATTACGTTTTCCACCATGGGTGCATTGTGCCCCACCGTCCAGGATACCTTGCGGTAACCCTTGCCACCAAGACAATGGTCCACCACCGCAACCCCGGACGCATCCAGAAAATCCAGCACCCAATCCACATTGGCATTCCCCACGGGATGTGCGTGGAACAAATCGGGAAACATATTACCGCCACCAAAGACATAGGCATCACACAAGGCGGGGTTGACACCCACCGAGCGCAAGCGGGAAAACATATGGTGCATCGCCGGCTGGCCATACGCGGTGTTGCGTGCATTGGCAGCGGTGGGACGGCTGACATGCACGATGTGGCACATGGCACCGACCGTGCGCCGTGGATCGGTCAGAATGACGCTGACACACGAGCCCAGCAGCGTTCTGAGCCGGTCACCGGCTTGCCCCAGCGCCACGTCGCCAGGCATCAACTCTACCGTCTTGGTGCCGGTTGTGGGTAGCGTCTTGGCGTAATGTAGCTGTCTTACCATTTTTTTCACCCCATGAACGGTTGTTACACGTACATCAATGCGCCTTGCGAAAGGCACCCGGAATCACTGTTTCCAGGGGCGTTTTGCAGGGCACGCGGCCTTCGGCGGTGCCGAGAAAAAACAAACCACCTGGCTTGAGCGTTGCCAGTACCCGATCCACCACGTCGCTCTTGGTTGCTGCATCAAAGTAGATCAGCACATTGCGCAAAAAAATCACATCAAACGGTCCGAGTCCGCTGAACGGCTTGCACAGATTGAGCTGTCCGAACTGCACCCTGGAACACAACTTGTCCTGTATCTTGACTTGCCCCTCGGCCGAACCCTCACCGCGCAGGCAGTAGCGGCGCAGGCGCTCGGGCGAGACGGCGCGCAAGCGGTCCTCGGGATAAATCGCTTCCTTGGCGCTCAACAGCACACGGTGGCTGATGTCAGTGGCCAGAATCGACCAGTCGGCACCGATGCGCCCGGAAGTTTGCATGTCAGATAACAACATGGCCGTACTATAAGCTTCATCGCCAAACGATGCAGCGGCACTCCAGATGGCAACCGGGGCTTTGCTGCGGTAGCTGGCCAGTTCGCGTTCCAGCGCTTCGTAATGCCGGGGTTCACGAAAAAAATACGTTTCGTTGGTCGTCAGCAAGTCCACGGCCATCTGGAATTCGGCGGGCTGTGATTCATCATTGAGCAAGGCAATGTATTCGGCAAATCCCGAGAGTCCGAGTTTCTGGATGCGTGGTGACAGGCGCGAGTGAATCAAGGACTTCTTGGAGTCGTTGTACGCCAGGCCAACCGCTTCGTACATGATGTCGGCTAATTGTCTGAATTCGGAATCACTAAAGGCCAGGTTTGTCACGATGCGTTATTTTTCTGTGTTGAACGGGTCACAAGGGTAACGGTAAAAGATGCACCGGATCATGCTTGGCGAATTATGCCCAAATTGCCTGTTGATTGCCTGTTGATTGCCCATTCAGCGAAATTCAGCAATCAATTCGATCTCGACGCAAGCGCCCAAAGGAATCTGGGCTACGCCAAAGGCACTGCGCGCGTGTGATCCTTTTTCCGCACCAAAGACCTGGACCAGCAACTCACTGGCGCCATTGGCCACCAGGTGCTGTTCGGTGAAATCCGCGCTGGAATTGACCAATACCATGAGTTTGACGATGCGAACGATGCGGTTCAAATTACCTGCGGCCGCTTGCAAGGTTCCCAGCAGGTCGATGGCAACGGCGCGCGCGGCCGCCCTGCCCTCCTCGGTTTCCATGGTCTTGCCCAGCTGACCGACCCAGACCTTGTCGTCCTTTTTGGCAATGTGGCCACTCAGAAAAACCAGATTGCCACTGCGCACAAACGGCACATAGGCCGCAGCCGGTTGCGCCACCGCAGGCAAGGTGATGTCAAGACTAAAAAGGGTTTCGTAAATATTCATGGTGTCCAATGAAGATGGTTCTGCAAAGAATGCGCCAGAATACCCGTAATTCATGTCTTTTTAGCAAATCGGAACAAATCCAGAATGAATACCTCCATCTTTCAACGCCGCCACTTCCTCACAAGCGCTGCGGCGCTGGGCATCAGTGCTATGAATTTTGCAAGCCTTGCACAAGGCAAAACTGTGCTGCGTATCTCCACACCCGCCGTGCCCGACGACTGGCACGCAAAAATGTGGACCGTCTTCAAGGAAAACCTGGAAAAAAGTGCGCCGGGTGCGTTTGATGTGCAGATCAACCTCAATGCTTCGCTCTTCAAGCAAGGTGCCGAGCCGGCGGCCATGGCGCGAGGCAACCTGGAGCTGGCCACTGTGTCGGCGGCGGACATTGCCAAGCTGGTACCCGAGTTTTCCATCTTCACCGCTGGCTACGTCGTGCGCGACCCGGCGCAGCAACAAAAAATCTTCAACGGTCCCATAGGGGCAGAGCTATTCAAGGCGGTATCCGACAAGATGGACATCACGCCACTGGCGACCGTCTACCTGGGCACCCGCCAGGTCAATTTGCGCGAGCCGCGCCAGGTCAGGACACCTGCTGACCTCAAGGGCGTCAAGCTGCGCATGCCCGGCTCCAAGGATTGGCTGTTCCTGGGCGAGGCACTGGGCGCCACCGCCACGCCGCTGGCATTTGGCGAGGTGTACATGGGATTGAAAACCGGCACCATTGACGGCCAGGACAACCCCCTGCCATCGGTGCGCGCCGCCAAGTTTCACGAGGTCACCAAACAGATTGTGCTGACCAACCATCTGGTGGACGGTTTGTTCATTGCGATTGCCAACAAGAGCTTCAACGCCCTGAGTGCCACACAAAAACAACAGGTAAGCGCCGCTGCACAGGCCGCCGCCGTCTTCAACAACGACAACCGCGTCAAGGAAGAAGCCCAGCTGGTGGAATTTTTCAAAAAAGAGGGGCTGCAAGTGACTGTGCCCGATGTCGAGGCGTTTCACAAATCGGTCCAAGCCGCCTACCAGAACTCCGATTACGCCAAGGTCTGGCCCAAGGGCTTGCTTGAGCGCATCAACGCTACACGTTGAACATGTTGAACATGCAACGCTGGCTGAAAAGCGCCGCCAACGCCCTGGGTGGCGGCCTGTTCCTGGCGCTGTTTCTGGTCTTTATCGTTCAGATCATGGCACGCTTTGGCTTGCAAAAGCCGCTGCCCTGGACCGACGAGGCGGCGGTCATTCTCTACATCTGGGCCATTTTGTGGGCCGCTGCTGCCGTGGTACCCGAGCGCGAGCATGTGGTGTTTGATCTGGTGTGGAACAGCGTGGGACGGCGCACCCGCCAGGCGATGAAGATCGTTGGCAACCTGCTGGTCGGCGCGCTGGCGCTGGTCGCCCTGCCCGCCAGTTGGGACTATGTGCACTTCATGGCGCGCGAGGGAACTCCGGTGCTGGGCGTGCCCTTGATGTGGGTGTATCTGCCGTTTGTGCTGCTGCTGGTCGCCCTGGTGCTGCGCTGCGCCTGGGGCATTGTGGACGCCGTGCGTGGCATCGGCCTGCACGCCCATCTGAGCACAGGATGACGCATCCATGGGCTTTGGTAACTTTGGTATGACCGTACTTGTTTGTGTGCTGGCTGCGGGCATGCTGCTGCGCATGCCGGTGGGATTTTCCATGCTCGCTGCGGGCATCGCCTACTTGCTGGTCAAGCGCCAGGACATGGGACTGGTGGCCGAGCAGGTGTGCAATGGCCTGTACAACAGCTATGTGTTGCTGGCCGTGCCGATGTTTGTGTTTGCCGCCAACATCATGAACGCGGGCACCGTGAGCGAGCGCATTTTTGACTTTTGCCGCATCCTGGTCGGGCGCATGCGCGGCGGCCTGGCGCAGGTGGACATTCTGGTGAGCGTGGTTTTTTCCGGCATGAGCGGCAGCGCGATTGCCGATGCCGCCGGTCCTGGCCTGGTCACCATCCGCCAGATGCTCAAAAAGCCTGAATACACGCGCGGTTTTGCCGGTGCGGTGGTGGTGGCCAGCGCCACGCTGGGGCCTATCATCCCACCCAGCATACCGATGGTGATTTACGCCCTGGTGTCGGGTGCTTCGGTGGGAGCGCTGTTTTTAGGCGGTGTCCTGCCGGGCTTTTTCATGGCGTTCCTGATGATGGTGGTGGTGCATTACATCGCCAAGCGGCGCAACATGCCACGGGAAGAAAAAATCCCGCTGCGCGCGTGGCCTGCCATCCTGTACCGGGGTGCCCTGCCCTTGTCCATGCCCATCGTGCTGCTGGGCGGCATCTATTCCGGTGCCTTCACCCCCACCGAGGCGGCTGCGGTGGCCGCCTTGCATGCGCTGGTTCTGGCCGGTGTGGTGTACCGCGCCCTGAGCTGGCGCAGCTTCTGGGGCGTGGTGCTGGAGTCCACCAGGGGCAGCGCGGTCATCACGCTGATTCTGGCGGGCTCCTTCATGCTCAACTATGCGTTCACCGCCGAGGGCGTGCCGCAGGCCATGGCGCAGTGGGTGGACGGCCTGCATTTGTCACAGCTGCAATTTTTGCTGCTGGTCAACGCCATGTTCCTGGTGTTGGGGTGCTTTCTGGATGTCTCGGTGCTGCTGCTGGTGTTTGTTCCCATGCTGCTACCGGCGGCGAAACTGCTGGGGGTGGACCTGGTGCACTTTGGCGTGCTGGTCGTGCTGAATATGATGATCGGCCTGATTCACCCGCCCTTTGGCATGCTGCTGTTCGTGACCAAGGCGCTGACCGGCATTCCTATTGGCGAGATGGTGCGCGAGGGCTGGCCGTTTCTTGTCATGCTGCTGCTGTTGCTGCTGGCCATCACGCTGTTCCCGCAGATCGTGCTATGGCTGCCACATACCATGGGGTATGTGACACGCTGAAGAGCATTTAACGGTCAGTGGTTAACCGATTTTTCCGTCTTTGTTGATGTCGATGCCGGTTGCTTTTTCCAGGGCGCTCAGGCCGGCGGCTCCTGCACTTTTGGTAGCATCCACCGCACTGTGGGCCAGCGATGAAGCCTGACCAGCCAGGGTGCTGGCACCACCAGCGATGGAAGCACCCACCTGATGTGCCGTCTCGCCCACCTTGGTGGCTGCTGCATCGGCAGTCGTTGCGACGCTGTGGCCTGCTTCGGCGGCTTTATCGGCGATGGATGTTGCCACCTCTTTGGCTTTGTCTAGAAAACTCATATCTTTCCTTTCGGTGCTTGGGTATGTGAGCGTGATTGCCGGGCAAGTGTAATCCCAAAACATTCCGGCAAAAGCCGCTGGCTTCGACTCCTCTCAGCCAGCGCTTGCGCCTCGTCCCCTGAGCGAAGTCGAAGGGCGGTAACTTCCCTGGCTGCGCACGACATTCGCCGCCGTGCAGGCACGAAGTGCCCGAGGCCTGGCACCTGATGCTGTGAGCTGGCGGACTGCGCCAGCCACAGCGCCACACCAAGCGGTTATCAAGGCCGCAGCCCTGAGCGAGAAACGGGTGCAGTTTCACCACCACCTTGATGATGAAGCATGTGTAGCTTTTGCGCAAAAAATGCAGGTTTGAAAACCCGCTTTTTCATACTACCAAAAAATCAACTGTCAAAAAATGACGTAAATTGTTGATTTTATTGGTGGGCGGTGCAGGTTTCGAACCTGCGACCCCCACAGTGTGAATGTGGTGCTCTACCCCTGAGCTAACCGCCCGCGAACCGAAATGAGCGGCGATTGTACTAAAAAATCACAGTACGATCCGGGCATCTGAACTTGCCTATGAAAAATGTCCAACAACCACACAAGCGCGCAGTCCCATGAAGTCCGCATCATCGGCGGCCACTGGAAGCGCAGCAAACTCAAGGTGATGCACAAGCCCGGTTTGCGCCCTACCCCGGATCGGGTGCGTGAGACATTGTTCAACTGGCTGGGACAGGATATGCGTGGCCTGTGCTGTGTAGATGTTTTTGCCGGCACCGGCGCGCTTGGTTTTGAGGCCGCCTCGCGCGGTGCAGACGATGTGCTGCTGATCGAGCAGGACGCCGCGCTGGTACAACAGCTGCAACGCACGCAAAACCAGCTCCAGGCACTCCAGATTCCCCAGCGTGCCACGCCCCAGCGCTTGCGCATTCAGCAAGGTGATGGACTTGCCGTATTGCGCCAGCTGCCTGCGGCCAGCCAGGATGTGGTATTTCTGGACCCGCCCTTTGGCTTCGACGCTGGCACTTATGCAGCAGTTTTAAGTGCCGCCCGCCCTGCCCTGTGCGCCCATGGTGCTATCTATCTGGAAGCGCCCCAGGCCTGGAGTGCGGCCATGCTGGCGCCTTTTGGCCTTGTGCCATACCGCCATCTCAAGGCCGGGGCCGTGCATGCGCACTTGCTGAAAGCATAGACTCATCCACATCTCCCTGCCATGACGCGCGTCCGCCCGCTACGCGGTTCTTTGCAGGATGGCCTTGGCAATGCCACGCAGAATGTGGATTTCCTCCTGCGTGACGGCTGCGCGGTTGAATAGCTGGTTCAGGCGGGGCATCAACTTTTTTGGTGCCGTCGCATCCAGAAAACCCAAGGCCAGCAATGCCTGCTCGAGGTGCTTGAGCATGCCTGCCACCTGCTGGGCATCTGCCGGACCAGAGATCACACCACCACCGTCACCACCTTCAAAGCCACCCAGCGCCAAACGCCATTCGTAAGCAATGACTTGCAGTGCTGCGCTGATGTTGAGCGAACCAAACCGGGGGTTGGTCGGAATGCTCAGGCAGACATGGCAACGGTACACGTCTTCGTTGCGCATGCCAAAGCGCTCCGAGCCAAACAGGAAACCCATGTGCATAGCGTATGGAACGTGCGGGGACAGCTCTGAATTTAATAGCTGCGCAAAATATTCCCGTGGCGTGCGGGTGGGGGGACCAAAGTCACGCGGCGTCATGGCTGTGGCGCACAGGTGCGTGATGCCATCCAGCGCCTCGTCCAGCGTGGCGACAATGCGGCATTGCTCCAGCACATCGAGCGCTCCGCTGGCGCGCTGGATAGTTTCTTCGCGCCGCAGCACATTGGCCCAGCGTGGCGCCACCAGTACCAGGTCATCAAAACCCATGGTTTTCATCGCCCGCGCGACGGCGCCGACATTGCCGGCGTGGCTGGTATTGAGCAGGATAAATCGGGTTTTTGTCATCTGGTTAAAATCCGCGCCCCTGGCTGATGATAATTCAGCCTTGTCACCCGTCACACCATTGCATATTCCTTCAACCACCTAACCACCTGAGCATTTCCCTGGATGCAACACATCAGAAATTTTTCGATCATCGCGCACATTGACCATGGAAAATCCACGCTGGCCGATAGGCTGATCCAGCGTTGCGGCGGACTGGAGGCGCGGGAAATGGAAGCGCAAGTGCTGGATTCGATGGACATCGAAAAAGAGCGCGGCATCACCATCAAGGCGCAGACCGCTGCCTTGCGCTATACGGCCAAGGATGGCAAGGTCTACAACCTGAATCTGATCGACACCCCCGGCCATGTGGACTTTTCGTACGAGGTCAGCCGCTCGCTCTCGGCGTGTGAAGGCGCGCTGCTGGTCGTTGATGCCTCACAAGGCGTTGAAGCGCAGACGGTGGCCAATTGCTATACCGCACTGGACCTGGGTGTCGAGGTTGTTCCGGTGCTCAACAAGATGGATTTGCCCAACGCCGACCCGGACGCTGCCAGAACTGAAATCGAGGATGTGATCGGCCTGGACGCCAGCGAGGCCATTGCCTGCTCGGCCAAGACCGGCATGGGGATTGAGGACATTCTGGAAGCCATCGTGGCACGCATCCCGCCGCCACGGGGCAAGGCCGATGGGGCCTTGCGCGCCATGATCATTGACAGCTGGTTTGACAGCTACGTCGGAGTGGTGATGCTGGTGCGCGTGGTTGATGGCCGATTGGCCAAGGGCGAGCGCATCAAGCTCATGGCCTCGGGTGCCACGTATAACGCCGACAATCTGGGGGTATTCACGCCCGCTTCGCAAGCCAGGGATTCGCTGGAAGCCGGTGAAGTGGGTTTCGTGATTGCCGGTATCAAGGAGTTGCAGGCGGCCAAGGTGGGCGATACCGTCACCTTGGTCAAGGCAGGCAGCGGTGGCGCGGCGTTTACCGCAACCGAACCCCTGCCGGGCTTCAAGGAAATCCAACCGCAGGTGTTTGCCGGTTTGTATCCGACCGAAGCCAATGCCTACGATTCGCTACGCGACAGCCTGGAAAAGCTCAAGCTCAACGATGCCTCGCTGCACTACGAACCCGAAGTGTCGCAGGCGCTGGGCTTCGGGTTTCGCTGCGGTTTTCTGGGCCTACTGCACATGGAAATCGTGCAGGAACGGCTGGAGCGTGAATTCGACCAGGACCTGATCACCACGGCGCCCAGCGTCGTCTACCAGGTAGTCAAAGCGGATGGTGAGGTCGTGATGGTGGAGAACCCGGCCAAAATGCCCGATCAAAGCCGCATGGAGGAAATCCGTGAACCGATTGTGACGGTGCATCTGTACATGCCGCAGGAATACGTCGGCCCGGTCATGACACTGGCCAATCAAAAGCGCGGCGTGCAGATCAACATGGCCTACAAGGACCGTCAGGTTGTCCTGACCTATGAGATGCCGCTGGGCGAAATCGTGCTGGACTTTTTTGACAAGCTCAAAAGCATCAGCCGTGGCTACGCCTCGATGGACTATGCGTTCAAGGAATACCGTGCCTCGGACGTGGTCAAGGTGGATATTTTGCTCAACGGCGAGCGGGTCGACGCCCTGTCGATCATCGTGCACCGCAGCCAGGCACAGTACCGGGGCCGTGCGGTCGTCTCCAAGATGCGCGAAATCATCTCCCGCCAGATGTACGACGTGGCCATCCAGGCGGCCATCGGCGGGGCCATCATTGCGCGTGAGACAATCAAGGCACTGCGCAAGAACGTGCTCGCCAAATGTTATGGCGGCGATATTTCGCGCAAACGCAAACTCCTTGAGAAACAAAAAGCAGGTAAAAAACGCATGAAACAAATCGGTTCGGTGGAAGTTCCACAAGAGGCATTCCTGGCTATCTTGCAGGTGGAAGACTGATGTCGGCGCTGACCTCCGCCATTCTTGGCGCCTTCGTGCTGTATGCATCATCCTGGTATTTTGGCGCAGTCGAAGGCAATTTCGCGCTATTACTCTTCCTGGCCACGGTAGTCACGGGTATGTACTGGCTGGCCGAGCGGTTTTATTTCTTGCCGCAACGCCAGAAAGCGGCGGCAGACCTGGAAGCCGAAGACGCCAGACGCCGCCAGAACCTTGACAAACTCGGCATCCAGCAAGTTGATGGCGATGTTGCCGCCGCCAAGGCGCGCATACTGGCACAGCCCTGGTGGCTGGACTGGACTGCGGGCTTGTTTCCGGTGATCGTCACGGTCTTTTTTCTGCGCTCGTTTCTGGTGGAGCCGTTCAAGATACCGTCAGGCTCCATGATTCCTACCTTGCTGGTGGGGGATCTGATTCTGGTCAACAAATTTACCTATGGCCTGCGCCTGCCGGTGCTCAACACCAAAATCACCGAAGGCAACAAACCCCAGCGTGGCGACGTGATGGTGTTTCGCTACCCGCCCAAACCCAGCCTGGATTACATCAAGCGCGTGGTCGGCATACCCGGCGATACGGTCGCCTACCTCAACAAGCGCCTGACCATCAACGGCCAGACCCTGGCGGTCGAGGCGGTACCGGAATTCTTTGACGAAGATGTCATGCGCTACTTCAAGCAGTTCGAAGAATCGCTGGGGAATAAAAAACACCGTCTGCTCATTGACGACAAACGTCCGGCCTTTATTCCGGGTGCCAGCAATTTCCCTGGTCGCACGGACTGCAACTACACGGTCGAAGGGGTGACATGCAAGGTGCCCGAGGGCCACTACTTCATGATGGGCGACAACCGCGACAATTCGCTCGATTCGCGCTACTGGGGTTTCGTTCCGGAAGAAAATATTGTGGGCAGAGCTTTTTTTGTCTGGATGAATTTTGGTAATCTGAAAAGAATCGGCTCTTTTGAATAGGAGGAAAATACAAAATGGCAGTGCAACGCAAATCCACGCAACGTGGTCTTTCCCTGCTTGGTCTGATTTACAACGGTATGGTGCTGGCGTTCGTCGGTTTGATCGGCGCCCAGTTACTTCCCACCTACCTGGAATATATGGCAGTCACCAAGGCGGTCACCAAGGCAGCCAATGAGGGCGGCTCGGTGAATCAGGTGCGCGTCACCTTTGACAAGATGGCACAGATTGACGACATCCGCACCATCTCCGGCAAAGACCTGGAAGTCACCAAGGAGGGTGAAAAGGTCGTGGTCAAATTTGAGTACCAGCGCGAAATTCACTTGGCCGGCCCGGCGTGGCTGACGATGAAATACGCGGGTCGCTCCAAGAAGTAAGGCCAAGGTGGCCCATGGCTTGTCTGCGTTGCAACAGCGTTTGCAACACCAGTTTTCCGATGCATCCCTGCTGACCAGGGCGTTGACGCACCGCAGCTTTGCCGTTGACCACTACGAGCGGCTGGAGTTTCTGGGCGACTCGGTGCTTAATCTGGCGGTGTCCGATTTGCTCTATGCACGGCTGAATACCCTGCCCGAGGGGGACCTGTCCCGGGTACGCGCCAATCTGGTCAAACAAGACACCCTGCACCGCCTGGCCCTGGATTTGCACCTGCACGAAGTCCTGCGCCTGGGCGAAGGCGAGATGCGCTCCGGCGGCCACAAGCGCCCCTCCATTCTGGCCGACGCACTGGAAGCCATCATTGGTGCGGTCTACCTGGACGCGGGTTTTGCGGTGGCCAAGGCACTGGTGCTGCGCCTCTTTGACACCGTGGCCATCACCCCGCAGATGGATGCCATCGCCAAAGACCCCAAAACCGAACTCCAGGAATGGCTGCAAGGGCGCAGGATGCAGCTGCCGCTTTACAAGGTGGTCTCCACCGAGGGTGCGGCGCACCAGCAAAGTTTTCGCATCGCCTGCGAGATTGCGGAATTGGGCCTTACGGAACACGGCACAGGTGCCTCGCGCCGCGCCGGGGAACAAGCAGCAGCAGCGGCCATGTTGCAGACCATCAAGAAAAAATCCAAGGTATCTAAGGCACCCACGGCATGAATGCTCATAAAAAAATAGCGCATCTCGCTCATTCCACGGGCGATACAGACGAAAAGCACCAGGAAAATCTCGACGGCATGCTCTTGGGACTGCTCAAGAAGCCACCGATGCTGGTGCACCCGACCAACGTGGCCGGGCAGCGCTGCGGGTTGGTGGCCATCGTCGGCAAGCCCAATGTGGGTAAATCCACGCTGCTCAACGCGCTGGTCGGGCAAAAAATCAGCATAACCTCGCGCAAGGCGCAGACCACGCGCCACCGCATCACCGGCATGCGCACCATGAACCAGACCCAGTTCGTATTTGTCGATACCCCCGGTTTTCAGACCCTGCACAGCAACGCGCTCAACCGCTCGCTGAACAAGACCGTCCAGGGTGCGGTGGCGGATGTCGATCTGATCCTATTGGTGGTGGAAGCGGGCAGCTTCACCCCGGCGGACGCGCGTGTGCTGGCCTTGCTGGACAAGCATATTCCGGTACTCCTGGTTGCCAACAAGCTCGACCACGTACACCGCCGCAGCGACATTGCGCCGTGGCTTGTGGGCATGCAGGATAAGCATACGTTTGCCGAGTTTGTTCCCATGTCGGCCAAAAATCCGAAGGATGTTGAGCGGCTTTTGGCCATCTGTGAACCTTATCTGCCCGAACAGGCCTGGTGGTACGCCGAGGACGAGCTGACGGATCGCAGCGAAAAGTTCCTGGCCAGCGAGCTGGTGCGCGAAAAACTCTTTCGCCTGACCGGCGACGAGCTACCGTATACCTCCACCGTGGTGATTGACACATTTGCAGAAGAAGCGCCGCAGAAAAAAAGCCAGAAACGCTTGCTGCGCATTGCCGCCACCATCGTGGTCGAACGCGAAAGCCACAAGGCGATGGTGATCGGCGACAAGGGCGAGCGCATCAAACGCATCGGCATGGAAACCCGGGTCGAGCTGGAAAAGCTGACGGATGCCAAGGTGTTCA
>JAYRRD010000093.1:0-9013 GCA_041910275.1 Rhodoferax sp. | reverse complement strand
TGTTGCATCTATAGATAGATGGTGGTGTCACAGGGTGCTTGGGCGAGCGGATGATAAGCCAAATTGGCTGAAAATTGGCAGGCGGTTAGAGCCTTTTGAATGGTATCTCCGGCATCTTCAAGGCGCACTGGCGCGTGGTGTTTTACCGGACGAGTTGATTGTGGATGAGGGGCAGGATTTACCACTACCTTTTTATCAAGCGCTTGCACATTTATCCGCAAAAAACGAAGGGCGAATCAGGATTGCTGTTTTCGGTGACGAAAACCAGCAGGTTGTTGGAGCAACACGTGCTGATCTCTTGCGAGAAATTGCAAATTCCTTGCATGTTGCCCTTGATCGATTAGGGAGTAATTGGCGAAATACTGTAGAAATATGGAAGTTTGCGCGTCAGTTTCAAAAAAGAACTCGAACAGATGTGTGGGATAAAAATATTGTTGATCGATTAGAAAATCAGAAACGCAGTGGTCCAAGGCCACGCATTTTTACCTACCGGAATATTAATGAGCGGGATATGGAGCTACTCAAAGAGGTTCGCGGTGCCAGCGGCAATGTCGCCATTGTCATGAAAGAGAAACAAGCTGTTGAGTCAATTTACAATTTTCTGCTGGCGGCTGACATCAGTACTGTCAACACGCTGGCTTACTACTACAACAGTAGCGCAGTTCAAGTTCCAGCACCGATGAATAGTGGCGGTATTTTGGTCACAACTTATCAGTCTATGAAAGGGCTGGAAGCTGATCACGTGATTCTTCCAAATTTTCCCGACGGTGGTCGGCAACAGCAGCTCGATATTAATGCATGGTTTGTTGCCTGTACTCGTGCCCAGACAACGCTGAGTATTTATTGCCACGAGGTAGGTGGAAGCTTGCCACACCCTTTGTGCGACTTTGATGCAAATACCTATGATCGCAGAGTTGCTGGCGTTGCACCTCCTGCGGTAGCTAACCATTTCGATGATTTCGATGACGACATACCGTTCTGAGGCAGTCATGAACCAAGCAGCACATACTGACTATTTTCTTCTCACATCTTCCGATGCAGCAGGGCTGGCTTTCGGTCGTGGCATGTTGCATTCGGACATCATGCCAGACAACTGGAACTGGTCGCGTGATGGAAACGTAGCACCATCGAAGGGAACGAATGCACGCATTTGTGTTCGATTATTGCAAAGCGAATTGGTCAACGGCCTGCCACCTGATCCGCTGCCCTTATCGCGTGTGGTACGAATCGATATTGCAGATGACAACCCGGTGAATCGGGCACGTTCGTGGAAAGCGTATCCGAATATGCCAATACCGCCGGAAATTCTATTTTCACGCTGGCAACCAGATAATTCGCCAACGGACGCGCCTCTTTTCAAGGCTCAACCCGTTGGAGCGCCTGGTGCCTTCCGGGAATTTGACCGGCAACTTGGTTTGATAGCATATTTGCGAACGGTCGGTTGCCTGTATTCTGCAACGGGCAGTTATGATAATGCCCATCCAGACTGGCAGGCCGTGGTGGGTGCGTACCTGGACGGTAGCCCGCTCCAGCCCTCCTTATCCTGGTTACCCGCTTTTTGGGGTGCTTTGCCCAATCCTCCGCGCCCCGTGCATATCATCTGTACACTGGCCAGAACAGATGATGTGTGGATTTCTCCCGCACGCATCAAGGAAATACTCAACGAACAGCGCAATCTGGAAAAGTTTTCCCCAGATGTCTCAAATTCATTGCACTTGTTTTTTGCTGAAGACTGGCTGGGCGCACGGGATAGTGCCAAGTGTATTCGCGAAAATGGTTCCGCCTGGGCTGCTTTATTGATGCTGATGCGCTTTGGTAATCGGGGAACGGACCATCCTGGTCATTTGAATTTGAAGCAACAACTGGCGCGGGACTGGCCTGCAGAGTTTGCACCTGGCATTCTGGCAACGCTGGGATATTTCTATGGCTATCGACATTTGCACCGTTGTGAAGAGCGTTTACACGGTGTTTCCCCAGAGTTGCAGCATCATTTCACCAAAAATGCTGCTGCGCAATGGGCGTTTCCTGCGATCAAATTCAATCTCTCATCCCAATCCGAACGGCGCCTTATTGAAGCAGTGTACCAACGCTGTTTTAATGACAGGAACCTCACTGATGATGTGTTGAAGTTGCTGGACTCGTTACAACCGGCAAAATCTGCACCCGAAAAAACCAGTTCATGGAATGGTGGTCTGTACTGTGAAAAGGGTGTTTCCGCCATTGGTTGGTCTTACCAGATATTCCGGTGGGAGCCGAAAATCAGAATTGCCGAGCTGCTAGAAGTTAAGCCAGATATCGTCCCATCCACCCATAGATTATTTTTTAGTACAAATTTCTGGAATGCAGTGAGCGATTATTCTGCGTTGAGTTCAAATGTAAAAAAACCTTTGAAAACTGCTTGGTACAAAGGCATAAGGGCATTTTTTGACGCAGAGTTGCGGGAGATTCTTTTAACTATCTGGGGTGATAAGGCTGTCAACGAAAAATCAGCCAAAGAGCCGAAGGCAGCCACGAAGAGGGGAAAGAAGCGAATCGGAGAAGAGCCATTACCAGATAAGCAATCCTCACCAGAATTGCCGGCATACGTTCAAACTGAGATTCCATTGGAATCGCTTTCGGAAAGTGAACCAGTCTCTGCCAATGATGAAGGAAAATCATCATGACTCTTGACAAGCTGGCAGAACAAATTCGTGCATTCTCTAGGTTGGATGTTGCTGATGCATGGTTGGGTAGCAATCAAACCGAAATCAACACGATATTTATTGGAATGAAGCGTGAAGAGCGTACAAAGCGCAGATTCGATTTTGACGATTGTTTCGATGCTGTTGCAGCATCCAACGTAGGGCGGGAAATTGCCAGTGATTCTGCCTATGATGCGCCATTTGTCACCAGGCTCCTCTTGCATTTTGCGTCGTTCTTTTTGCGAATGGAATTGAATAGTTCCTTTGCAAAATGTGTACGACATCTTCCCACAGGCGGTGTGCGCCAAGCTCTGGACGTAGCCGCGCTGTACAAATGGAATTTGGCCGATGTATCCAGAGATTTTGCTCCTATATGGCTCAGGCTTGTTGATACGCTGAATAACCTGATTGACAACACCTTGAATGGCGAGAAGCTGGCCAAAGGTCTGTTGCAAGATTTCCTCGCGGATGTCGTCTTGCGCGCACGGGAGGCAGGGGCCGCGCCGCAGTGGCTGCCTTCACGCCAGGATGCGCCACCATCTTTTCCGTATTCCTTGCAGTCTGTGTTCACTGAGCTACCTCCCAATGTCCATGACACCGGCTGGTCTGCTTTGCGGGAGCAAGGTCGCTCCGATCTGATTGAGGGTTTGTGGTCGTTGACAGCAAACCCTGAAGACGTGGTAGAGACTGAACTGCCCGCACTGCCGTTGAACACGGGCGAGTTACCTGCTTGGCTGGACCATTTAATTGCCAATGCTGGCGGCATATACGACCAACGTCCGGATGCAGTTCGTCAGGGTGTAGCATGGAACGAGACCGCATTGAAATGCTATCTTGGAACCTATTTCCCCCGTACTGTCATCGAATATCGTACCCTGCTTGGTGAGTTGTCGCAGCTACGCCAAGTACATGCCGCTTGGAAAGCGTGTGGCACTATCCGTGTTTTGGACTTTGGTTCAGGTTTGGGGGCTGCCTGGATTGGTGCCGTTCTGGCACTTCGCGCTGCGGGTATCCAGCAGAGGGTGGAAGTTGTAGCAATAGATGGCAACTCCGATGCACTGGCTCTACAGCAGCGCATATTGTCGAACCTGGGCGGCCACCTAGGAGAAATTAGCGCCAGAGAGCAGTACGCCCGACGATTGCCAACCGATCTGGATGGATTTGAAGCTGAATGCCGTGAGGTGCTGAACCAGACTGGGGGATCGTTCGACCTCATCCTCGCCTCCAAAACACTCAGTGAATACTATTTGGCAACGCCATTTCAAGCACAAGGAATTATCCGTACTTGGCTCGATCTGGTTGCGCGTCGCTTAAAACCAGAAGGCTTGTGTGTGATTTCGGATATCACTTTGCCGTTTCACGAGAGGCGTTTATGGGTGCCGAAGGTTTTGGCACAAGAAGTGAATCAGCATGTGGACGGCCAAGGACTGGCCTTGGTCGTACCTGCGTCCTGTGCCCAGTGGGCAAATACCGGTTGCGGTTGTTTCACGCAGAGGCATATTACGGTACGACATAGTTTGCAGCCAAATGGTGAAATCAGCAAAATCACGGCACGAGTGCTGGCGCACCCAGAATATGCCAATACATTGGTCAAAAACTATAAATCGCAGACCACCTACCGTATCAATGCCAGCAAACCATACGAAGCATGCCGCCAAGGCCGGATAATCCACCATGTGTCTGAAGCCCCAAGCGGCTTTGATATTCCCCAACTGGTACATTGAACATGGCATCTGCAAAACTGAAGCGTGGCACCATCTTGATCGATGGACAAGAACGTACTGCCGTCAAGCCCGAAATCATTTCGGCGAGCCGGGCAACCGATATACCGGCCTATTTTTCCGACTGGCTGATGAACCGACTTCGGCTTGGTTGGTGCGAATGGGTTAATCCCTTCAATGCCAATCAGACCCAGATTGTGTCGTTTGAGAATACCCGCGCATTGGTGTTCTGGAGCAAGAACCCAGAGCCCCTGTTACAGCATCTCGATGAACTGGATGCCAGAAAGCTGAACTACTATTTTCAATTTACGCTCAACGATTACCAGGCGGAAAATCTGGAGCCTGGGGTACCCGAACTGGAAGCCCGAATCCGCATCTTTTGTACTCTGGCCAATCGGGTGGGGAAGGATCGGGTCATTTGGCGCTTTGATCCGCTGCTGCTTGGCTCGCACCTTACTTTGGACATTTTGCTGGGGCGCATTTTTCGTCTGTACGAGCGCTTGCGTGACGCCACCAGCAAACTGGTAATCAGCTTTGCCGACATTGCCCGCTACAGCGCGGTGCAGCGCAATCTCGGCCCGAAATACCGCGAATTCAATGCTGAAGAAATGCGCTCTTTGGCCGATGGACTCAGGCCTATTGTCGCTGCCGGCATGGAAGTTGCCACTTGTGCCGAGGCAGGTGACTTTCGGCAATTCGGTATTCGCCCCAACCGTTGCGTCGATGATGAACTGTTGATCCGGTTGTTCAGTCATGATCAGGCTTTGATGGCATTTCTGCGCTCCGGTACGCGCCAGGATGCACCACAAACCTTGCCCATGTTCGATGAAGTACCAGCGCCAGCCCCGCAGTCAGCGCCCATCGTCTTCAGCAAACATCCTTTACGTGACCCCGGACAAGCTGCTCGCCTTGATTGTGGTTGTATCTTGAGCAAAGACATTGGCGCTTACAACACCTGCTTGCACCTATGCACTTACTGCTATGCCAATGCAAACCGGGCGGCAGTCAAGAGGATGGTCGCCCGCCACGACCCGGATTTTCCTCGCCTGATTGGTAACGGTACATAGGCCGAACTGGGCGATACTCAAGGTTGCCGAAACAAACACACAAGGTATCCCACTTCAAACCTTGCGCAGAGTGCGTCATTGGCACTCCTGTTTCGATGGCCCGCTCCAGGATTTCCGATTGCGTGTAATGGTCAAGAAATAAAAGGGTTCCTGCCAACGGTTCCATTTCGAAAATTCGGCGGTATTCCTGTTCTGCACGATGCCTCCTGACCGACTGGAGTCGCATGGTGCCAGACCCACTATCGTCAAGCGCGCAATTGGAGTTTGTTCCTTGCGTTGTTTCCATATCAGCGTGCATTTTCCCCTCACAACACCAGCAGCGCCCCCGAAGTCTTGTGACTTGCGGTATCGACCAGGATCAAGGCACCCAGCACGCGCGATTGCAGGTACGGCAGCACCGCAATCGGCTCTTGCAGGCTGATTTCGATGTGGCCGATGGCATTCGGGGCGATTTGCGTGGCGTCGTGTTCTTCCAGGGTGTTGATGTCCAGGTTGTGCACGATGCGCTTGACGCGGGCCTTGACCCAGCGGTGGCCGTGCAGTGCCCAGTAGACGCGCCCGGCGACCAGCGGTTCGTCGTCCATCCAGGCGACTGTTGCCTTGATCTCGCGCGTGGTGTCAAAGTGGCTGGGTGCATCACTGGACGCCAGCAGCCAGTCGCCGCGTGAGACATCGACTTCGCGGTCCAGCACGATGCCTGCGCCATGGCCTGCGCCGACCTGGCCTGGCGTGCGGATGTGGTTGAGCACCTGGGCGACGGCTGCGGACTGGCCGCTGGGCAGGATGGAGATGGTCTGGCCCGGCTGCACGCTGCCGGTGGCCACGCGGCCCCAGAAGACGCGCCGACCCTGGCTGGTGTCGCTGGAGTCGGAGAACTTTTCAACCCATTGCACCGGGAAGGCAAACGGAATATCGCGCTCGGCGGGCGTGACGGGCAATTGCTCCAGCAGGCTCAAAAGGCTGGGGCCAGCGTAGCCGCACCAGCCATCTTCAGCGGCTTGCACCACGTTGTGGCCCTTGAGTGCCGAGATCGGTACGATGGCCGTGACCGGGATATTGGCAGCGGTGGCAAAGGTTTCGAGTGCGGTGCGAATCTTGGCAAAACCGGCGCTAGGATCGTCGAGCGCGTCGAGTTTGTTGACGGCAAAAACGATGCTGGGCACACGCAGCAGGTTCACCAGCAGCGAATGGCGCCGGGTCTGTGGCAGCAGCTCCAGGGGGCCGGGGTTTTGCCAGGGGAGTTTGGTGGCATCGACCAGCACCACGGCGGCGTGCGCGCTGCTGGCGGCGGTGACCATGTTGCGTGTGTACTGCACGTGGCCGGGGGCGTCGCCGATGATGAATTTGCGGTTCGGCGTGGCAAAGTAGCGGTAGGCCACGTCGATGGTGATGCCTTGTTCGCGCTCGGCAGATAAGCCATCGGTGAACAGCGCCAGATCGGCTTCGCCGCCTTTGGAGACGTTGGCGAGCTGGTCCAGCATGACCGAGCGGCTATCGACCAGCAAGCGGCCAATCAGCGTGCTCTTGCCGTCGTCAACCGAGCCGCAGGTGATGAAGCGCAGCGCCGATTGGGTGTCCATGTCGGTGCCATTTTCGGCTGTAGCTCCCGTAGAACGTGCGGGTGCAGCTATAGTATTTACAGCATTCATCAGAAGTATCCGTCCTTTTTGCGTTTTTCCATGCTGGCCTCGGAGGTCTTGTCGTCCATGCGCGTGGCACCGCGCTCGCTGACCTCGACTTCCAGCGTTTCCATGACGACATCCGCAGCGTTGGCGGCCAGACTGGCCACGGGGCAGGTGCAGGTGATGTCGCCCACGGTGCGAAAGCGCACATCGCGCACCTCGACCGTTTCGCCGTCTTTTGGCGGGGTTATGTTGGTGACGGGTACCAGCAGACCCCGGCGCTCGACCACCTGGCGTTTGTGTGTGTAGTACAGGGAGGGCAGGCCGATATTTTCGCGGTCGATGTATTGCCACACGTCCAGCTCGGTCCAGTTGCTGATGGGAAAGACACGGAAATGCTCACCGGGGTGCAGCCTGGTATTGAAGAGCGTCCACAGCTCGGGCCGCTGTGCCTTGGGCTGCCATTGGCCGAAGCTGTCGCGGTGGCTGAAGATGCGTTCCTTGGCGCGGGCTTTTTCCTCGTCGCGTCGCCCGCCGCCAATCAGCGCGTCGAAGCGGAATTCTTCGATGGCTTCGAGCAGCGTGACGGACTGGTGCGTTAGCGCTGGGGTAAAAGGCGAAAATGCAATCTGTTATTCTTTCTGCGTTTTCCAAGATGCAGAAGAACTGATTTCCAACACGCCGAGGATTTTTTATGTCGCACAGTTATGTAGCCGAAATTGATGGCTCTGAGCTGGTCTGGGTTGATGCGCCGCCGGTGCCGTTGAGACACCAGCGCGTTTTGATTGTGGTGGAAGACGCATTACAAAATGAGGGAAAACCTGCTCCTGCTGCAATGCAGTTCGATTTTTCCGATCTGGCAGGTCGTTTGCAATGGCGCGGCGATGCGGTAGCCACACAACGGGCATCACGGGATGCCTGGTAAACGGTATTTGCTCGATACCAATGCCTTGGTGGCTTTGCTGCAGGGGCATCAAGGGCTGCTGACTTTGACGCAAGAGGTTGAGTGGCTCGGCGTATCGGTGATCAATGTGCTGGAATTCCTGGGGTTTGACGGACTGGGCAATTCGGATCGTGACCTGCTGGCCGCCTTTGTTGCGCGCATTCACACCGTCGATCTCAGACACAGTGACCAAGCATTGATGCAACGCATCGCCGATGTACGCAAGCGCAAGGCGGTGAAATTGCCTGATGCCATAGTGCTTGCATCAGCAGTCTTGCACAATGCAACGTTGCTGACCAATGACAGTCAACTACTGAAACTGGCCCAAGACAACACAGCCTTCAGCGTACAAGCGTTTTGACGTTTATCGCAGGCCACATAGGAACCCACAGGAGACACACAATGGCATTCTCGACCTTTTTGAGAAACCCAATGCCAACTCAGGCCGAAGTAGAACAAGGCGTTCCCATCGTATCGAGTGTGACCGGCGATACGCAGTTGCAATAATGAAGTCGTGTATAACAACCCAACAGAATCTCAAGGCAAGCTGGCATCATAACTGATGTAGTATTTCCGAAGGAAACAATATGCCTTTCCCGTTTCGACTTCCAACCAAAGATAATATAAGGGAAAGAAATGTACTTGGTCCCTTTTGGGATTTACAACGGCCTGGGCATTTGGTGGTTCAGGGGCCACCTGGAAGTGGCAAAACAACGGCAGCAATTCGACGCTCAATTGAATGCAAAATAAATAATACTTCCTCTATTCTCCTTGTCTATCACAAGCTTCTTGCATTGGCTATCGCAAATGTCGGCTACGGAATGGGTGACCCTAATCGTGTTGCATCTATAGATAGATGGTGGTGTCACAGGGTGCTTGGGCGAGCGGATGATAAGCCAAATTGGCTGAAAATTGGCAGGCGGTTAGAGCCTTTTGAATGGTATCTCCGGCATCTTCAAGGCGCACTGGCGCGTGGTGT
>JAYRRD010000092.1:0-2483 GCA_041910275.1 Rhodoferax sp. | reverse complement strand
GGGCGGGCGGTGCATGAATTTTCCAAGGGCATGCGCCAGCGTCTGGGTTTTGCCCAGGCTTTGTTGGGCAAACCCAGTGTGTTGTTTCTGGACGAACCCAGCAGCGGTCTGGACCCCGGCGCCATCCGTGACTTTTATGCCCAACTGCGTGAACTGCGCGCACAAGGCGTCACCATCGTGATCACCTCACACATCCTGGCCGACTTGCAGGAACGTGTGGACCGGCTGGCCATCATGGAGAGCGGGAAAATTCAGGCCATTGGCAGTGTGCATGCCCTGCGTGAGCAGCTTGACATCCCCTTGTCGATTGCCTTGCGCGTGGAGCCCGCGCTCGTGAGCGAGCTACACAACCACTTGCGTACCATCTCCAGCATCAGCATACACATGGCGTCCGATGAAGTCCTCATCCGTTGCCCCCGTCCCGCCAAAATGGCGGTATTGGCGGCGCTGGCCCCCTGGAGCGGGCGTTTGCTGGATTTGCACATCCACGAACCCTCCCTGGAAGATGTGTTCTTTGGACTCAGGAACTAGCCTATGTTGAATATTGAATGGCGCCAAGTTGCCACGCTGGCGGGCAAGGAATTTCGTGACCGCATACGCAACCGCTGGGTGTTGGCAGTTGCCCTGGTGTTTGCCGTGTTCTCGCTGGTGATCACCTATTTTGGCGGTGCGCAACAGGGACAGGTTGGCCTGCGCTCGATTGAATTCACCATTGCCAGCCTCGTCAGTCTGGTGATCTACCTGATTCCCCTGATTGCATTGCTGCTGGGTTTTGATGCCGTGGTGGGCGAGCGCGAGCGCGGCTCACTCGATCTGTTGCTGGCCTTGCCGATTACGCGCTTTGAGTTGTTGCTGGGCAAATACCTGGGGCTGGCGGCGGCGCTGACCTTGTCAACCGTCGCCGGATTCGCCCTGGATGCGGTCCTGTTGTACCGGCAGTTCGGCTGGCCGGGCCTTTACCACTACCTCGGGTTCATGATCAGCTCGGTCCTGCTGGGCTTGGCTTTTTTAAGTCTGGCGCTGCTGTTGTCCGTACTGGCGCGTGAGCGTACGCGCGCCTCCGGTCTGGCCATCGCCTTGTGGTTTGGTTTTGTGCTGGTGTTCGATTTGTTGCTGCTGGGTGTGCTGGTGGCCAGTGGCGGCGAGTTCGGCGGAGCGGCACTGGCATACGTGCTGTTGCTCAACCCGGCAGACGTATTTCGCATCCTGAATGTTTTTTCACTCGACCAGATGCGTAGCTTGTATGGCCTCACCAGCATCGTACCCCCCGCTTTGGCCAACCCCTGGCTGATGGGCACAGCCATGCTGGCCTGGATTACCGCCCCCCTGGCACTTGCAACCTGGAGATTTCGCACATGACATTCTTTCACTCCCCCCTTCTGGCATGTCTGCTGAGTGCCGCAGCCCTGCTGGTCGCCTGCGGCGAAAAGGCGCCCGCTCCTGTGGTTGCGGTGGAAATCGATTCCGCCACCACCTGTGATCTGGATGGCATGTTGCTGGCCGATTTTCCGGGTCCCAAGGCGCAGATCCATTTCAAAGACGAAGCCAAGCCCAGCTTTTACTGCGATACGGTGGAGATGTTCAACATCCTGCTCAAACCCGAGCAGGTCAAAGTCGTTCGGGCCGTGTTGGTGCAGGACATGGGCAAGGCCGACTGGGATCGACCGCAAGGCAACTGGTTCGATGCGCGCACCGGCATTTACGTGCTGGGCAGCAAGCGCAAGGGTTCCATGGGGCCAACCATCGCCAGTTTTACACAAGAAGCCGACGCACAAGCCTTTGCCGCCAAGCACGGGGGCAAGGTGCTACGTTTTGCGCAGATCACCCGTGACATGGTGGACCTCAGCGGCGGTGCCCAGCAAGACACCCGGATGTGATATGCCGCAGCGCTTTGGCAAAATCCACGGTAAATCGGGCTGTACGCCTTATGTACCAAGCGGGAGCAGCTAGTGCGCCAGCGAAAGCCGGTAAATCGTAGTTGATGAAAGTTCAATACAGGGAAGAAATAGCGAAATCACTCTGGCCCCGAGTCATGCGTTGCACATCGCGAGGTGTACATCGAAGCGTTGACAGGGGAGACCAGCAGGCCAGCCATTGAGCCGCGAAATTACGCGAATACAGGATGCAGACGGAGTTAGCTGTCACGGAATGCAACACGGGCCATGGCGCTATGCGCGAGCCATGGTCTGATCCTGCGCGGTCAAAGACCCTGAGCATGTTGGGAAGCGATTTACACGGAAGCTGGGAGGTCTCATCGGTGCCCGCGTCAGTAGATGCGGGCGGGACAGGCAAGGCCCAAAGCCATAACCCTGTCGTCTACGCCGGTGAGAAGTCGGATACGCCCTTAGGCGATTTCCAGCAGCGTTTATACCGATGGTGAGAAAATTCTGGCTATCACCACAGAATGCGAAAGTTGAATGATGGATACGAAAGATATCGCTACCGGGAAAGCAAGCACGAAAGGCGTAAACGTTGAAGATTTG